>JBCCOW010000070.1:0-17997 GCA_039025195.1 Planctomycetota bacterium | reverse complement strand
TGGATTTCGGTGGGGCGGTCGTGTTGGAGGCGCTCCGGGAAGGCGGCGAGGATGGCGGCTTTGCGGTGTTGGCGGGCGCAGATGATGAAGGGGAAGCCGAAGCGGGCGTGGTAGGCGCGGTTGTATTGGTCGAACTGGTTGGCTTCTTCCGGGGTGAGGCGGTCGAGGCCGGCGGCGCGTTGTTCGGCGGTGGACTCGGCGGTGAGGCGGCCCTGTTTGGCGAGGGTGCCGACGAGGTCGGGGTGGGCGCGGATGAGCCGTAATTGTTGGGCTTCGCCGGCGTCGGTGACGGCTTGCTGCATGGCGGCGTGGAGGGCGTCGAGCGTGGGGAAGGGACGCTGGTCGGCGACGGCTTCGGCGACCCAGGGGGAGTGCTCGTAGATGCCGGCGAGGGTGGTGATGAAGGTGGGGCCGGGGGTGGTGTTGAGGGTTTGGAGGGGGGTGGGTGGGGTGGGGGGGTTTGGTGAGGTGGGGGAAACCGCGCGGAAGGCTTCGCCATCCGCGGGCTTGTGATGAGGGGTGTTGGGAGCGGAGTGGATGGATTGGCGGACGAGTTGTTCGATGGGGGTGAGGGCGGCGTGGATGTCTTCGATGCGGGAGAACTCGGCGGGGTTGTGGCTGATGCCGTCGCGGCTGGGGACGAAGAGCATGACGGTAGGGAGCAGGGGGGCGAGGATGGCGGCGTCGTGGAGGGCGCCGGAGATGGTGGTGGGGGGGTGGGTTCCGGTGGGTGGGGCCGCGCGGAAGGCTTCGCCATCCGCGGGCTTGTGATGGGGGGTGGTGATCAGGTTGGTGAGTTTTTCGACGAGGGTGGGGTCGAGGGGTTGGGCAGGTAAAGACTCGGTTTGGTCGATGTGGGCTTCGACTTGGCGATCGTTGCAGGTAGTGGTGATGAGGTGGCGGAGTTGGGTGTCGCCGGTGTCCAGGGTTGCGTCTTCCGGGGCGCGGAGGTCGAGGGTGAAGGTGACGCGGTCGGGGATGACGTTGATGGCGTTGGGTTGGACGGTGAGGCGGCCGACGGTGAGGACGGTGTCGGGGCTGAAGGATGGGGCTAGGGCTTCGAGTTGGGTGAGGCAGTGGGCGGCGGCGGCGAGGGCGTCGCGGCGGTCGGTCATGGCGGTGGCGCCGGCGTGGTTGGCTTCGCCGGTGAGGGTGACGGTGTACTGGCGGCGGCCGGCGATGGAGCGGACGACGGCGAGGCGTTGGTCGCGTTTCCATAGGCCGGGGCCTTGCTCGGCGTGGAGCTCGATGAGGCCGAGGTAGTGGTTGGGGTTGAGGCGGGCTTCGTGGAGGCGGTCGGGGTCGGTGCCGTGGGGTTGGCCGGCTTCGAAGAAGGTTTGGCCTTGGGCGTTGGTGAGGGCTTGGAGTTGTGGGGCGGTGAGGGTGCCGGCCATGGCGCGGGAGCCGAGCATGCCGAGGCCGAAGGTGGGGCCTTCCTCTTCGGCGAAGTTGACGAGTTCGACGGGGAGGGTAATGCCGTCGTCGTGGGCGGAGCGGAGGAGTTCGAGGGCGGTGAGGACGCCGGCGACGCCGTCGTAGTCGCCGCCGTGGGGGACGGAGTCGAGGTGTGAGCCGATGAGCCAGACGGGTTCGTCGGGGTCGAGGGCGGCGGGGCGAGCGAAGGCGTTACCGGCGGGGTCGCGGCGGGTGGTGCAGCCGGCGGCCTCGGCTTGTTGGAGGACGTAGTCGACGGCTTGGGCCCAGGCGGGGGAGAAGGTGGGGCGGGTGGCGCCTTGGCCGGGGGTTTCGGTGAAGCCGGCGATGGTTTGGAAGTCGGCGGTGAGGCGGTCGAGGTTGAGCATGGGGTACTGCAGGTTGGGTCAGGCGAGTTCGTCGCCGTACTGCTTCATCATGGCCTGCTTGATCTGGTCTTCGGTGAGGTCGTGCTGGTGGGTGTGGATGGAGTAGGAGATGCCGTTGGGGCTTTTGACGATGCCGGAGCGGTCGCCGTAGAACTGGTCTTGGATGGGCATGGTGGTTTCGGCACCGGCGTTGAGGGCTTTGGTGATGGTGGCGTCGGCGTCGGGGACGTAGATACAGAGCATCGAGGTGAGTGCGGGCCAGGGGCCGCCGGAGCCGCCGAGCATGATGGGTGAGCCTTCGATCATGACCTCGGCGTGGACGATGGTGCCGTCGGGGGTGTCGAGGGTCAGGGTGCGCTTGGCGTCGAAAACACCTTCGAGGAACTGCAGTTCGCCTAGGACATCGTCAACCACGAGGTAGGGCGCGACGGTTGGATAGTCTTTGGGTTTCCAGGAATCGCTCATACGGGCCTCCGGTTTGATAGGTCACTTGCCGAATTGTTCGCGCCAGGCTTTGCTGGTTTGTTCCATCTCGCTGGCTTGGCCGGTGCGGCGGAGGCGGTGGAGTTGGGGCATGCCGAGGGCCCACTCCTGCATCCAGTCACGGGCGAAGACGCCGGCCTCGGTTTCATCGAAGATCTTCTGGATTTCGTCGCGGTTGATGACGCGGGGGCCGCGGGTGCGGACGGCGAACTCGCAGGTGCGGGAGCTGCGGTTGGAGATGTACTCCTCGATGCCGACCTCGTCCATGACGTCGATGACGGAGCGGAGGGAGCGGATGGCCTTGGCGTAGGCGAAGCTGGGGGGGTAGCCGCCGGCGACCATGGTTTCGAAGCACGCGCGCATGAGGGCGATGGTGCCGCCGTAGAGGATCTGCTCTTCGAAGTTGTCGCCTTCGGTTTCCTGTTGGAAGGTCATGGCGACGACGCCGGCGCGGGTGCTGCCGACGGCTTTGCTGACGGCGAGGACGATGTCGAGGGCGTCGCCGGTGGCGTCGTGGTCGACGGCGACGCAGCCGTAGATGCCCTCGTTTTTGAGGTATTTTTCGCGGACGAAGGCGCCGGGGGCGTTGGGGACGAAGAGGGTGGTGTTGACGGTTTTGGGGGGGGTGATCTGGCCGTAGAGGACGGAGAAGCCGTGGCAGAAGACGAGGGTCTGGTCGGGCTTGAGGTTGGGTTCGATCTCGGCTTCGTAGACGGCGGGTTGGACGGGGTCGGCGAGCTCGATGAGGATGACGTCGGCTTGGGCGGTGGCGTCGGCGACGGACATGGCGGTGAAGCCGTCGGCGGTAGCTTCGTCGCGGGAGGGGCTGCCTTGGTCCTGGCCGCGGCAGCCGATGATGACGGCGCAGCCGGAGTCTCGGGCGTTGGCGGCCTGGGCTTTGCCCTGGATGCCGTAGCCGAGGACGGCGAGGGTTTTGCCGTTGAGGATGGATTGGTCGACGTCGGGGTCGCGGTAGATTTTTTCGTTCATGGGGTGGTGTTCGTTTGAGTTGAAATTTAAGTTTGTGGCGGCGCGACCCACGGTCACAGACCGTGGGCTTCTATAGATTGGGGTGGTTTGATTAGAGGAGGAAGTCGCGGTTGACGTTTTTGTAATAGAGGTATTTGGTGGGGGTGGGGCCGGTGGCGTAGTAGCTTTGGGGGCAGAAGGGGGCCATCCAGATGAAGTCGTTTTGTTCGACTTCCATCCATTCGCCGGCGAGGTGGTAGAGGCCTTTGCCCTGGAGGAACCAGAGGCCGTGCTCCATGACGTGGGTCTCGACGATGGGCAGGCCGTGGCCGGGGGAGAAGGTGAAGATGTTCATCGCCAGGTCGAAGGCGGGGTCGTCGGGGATGAGGGTTTGGAGGAGGGAGTCGGGGTTATCGGCCCAGACGGTTTGCTCGACGTCGTCGGCGTGGCCGAGGAGGGGGGTGGCGTCGGGGTGGTCGGCGGTGGGCTCGTAGCGCTTGCGGAGGAGCAGGACGCGGAGGGGGGTTTCGGCTTCCAGCTTGCAGGTGTTGCCTGGTGTGGTGAGGCCGAAGGCACCGGGGTTTAGTGACTGGGTAGCGTTGTATTGGCCGGTGCCGTCGAGGACGTAGTGGAAGGTTTGGAGTTCGCTGTCGGCGGGGAAGGAGCCGGCGGAGCCGGCGGGGAGGTCGATGAGGAACTGGACGAAGTCGGCACCAATGGCGGGGGAAGCGAGGACATAGGTCTCGGCGTCGGGAAAGCCGGGGAGGCGGGAAGGGGGGAAGCCTTCGAGGGGCATGACCGCGTACTGAGAGGTGACGCGGGTACGGGAGTGAACGAGGTCGGTAATCGGGCGCATCGGGCGAGTTTAAACGAAGAGGTCGACGAGTTCGAAGCGTTCGACGTCGACGAGGCCGAGGTCGGTGAGCTTCAGGGACGGGATGACTTCGAGGGCCATGAAAGACATGGCCATGAAGGGATCGGCGAGGGGGGAGCCGAGGGCTTTGGCCTGGGCAACGGCCTGGGCGTAGGCGTCGGCGACTTGGTGAACGGGCTGGTCGGACATGAGGCCGCCGATGGGGAGTGGGAGGCGGGCGAGGAGTTGTTCGCCGTCGGCGACGGCGAGGCCGCCGCCGTCTTGGGCGATGGCGGCGGCGGCGGTGCGGATGGAGGTGTCGTCGGCACCGATGGCGACGAGGTTGTGGTGGTCGTGGGCGACGGTGCCGGCGATTGCGCCGCGTTGGAGGCCGAAGCCTTGGATGAAGCCGAGGCCGACGTTGCCGGTGTTGTGGTGGCGCTCGAAGACGGCGATCTTGAGGAGGTCGCGGTTGGGGTCGGCGACGGCGTGACCGTCTTGGACGGTGGCGGGGAGGGTGAGCGGTTCGGTGAGGAGTTGGTCGGGGAGGTGGCCGATGACGCGGATTGTGTGGCCGGTGGCGGGGACGGTGAGGTCGGCGTTGTGCGCATCGACGGTACAGCGGCCACGGGGGATGGTCAGGTTGGCGTCGGGATCGGGGATGGCGTGGTCGAGCAGCTTGCCGTTCTCGGCGACGAGTTGGCCCTTAGCGAAGACCATGCAGGGGGTCGGGGCTTGCAGATCGTCGAAGACGAGGAGGTCGGCGGTGCGGCCGGGGGCGATGGCGCCGACGTCGCAGAGGCCGAACCACTCGGCGGGGTTGAGGGTGGCCATGCGGAGGGCCTCGATGGGGTCGATGCCATGTTGGTTGATGGCATGTCGGACCATGTGGTCGATGGAGCCGACTTCGAGGAGGTCGCCGGGGGTGCGGTCGTCGGTGCAGAAGCAGACGCGGCGGGCGTTTTGCGGGGTGACGACGGGGAGCAGGGCGTCGAGGTTGCGGGCGTTGGTGGCTTCGCGGATAAGGAGATAGAGGCCGCGTTCGAGGCGGTCGCGGGCTTCTTCAGGGGTGACGCATTCGTGGTCGGAGCCGACGCCGGCGGCGGCGTAGGCGTCGAGGTCTTTGCCGGTGGCGCCGGGGGAGTGGCCGTCGATGGGCTGGCCTTGGAGGGCGTCGAGCTTGGCGAGGACGTCGGGTTGGCCTTGGATGACGCCGGGGTAGTTCATGACCTCGGCGAGGCCGTGGATGGTGTTGTTGGCGTAGAGGGATTGGAGGTGGTTGGCGTCGAGGGATGCGCCGGCGGTGGCCATGGGGGTGGCGGGGACGCAGCTGGGGCCCATGAGGACGACGTTGAGCGGGAGGTCGCGGGAGGCGGCGGCCATCCAGGTCACGGCGTCGAGGCCGACGACGTTGGCGAGCTCGTGCGGGTCGGCGATGACGGTGGTGACGCCGCGAGGCAGCACGGCTGCGGCGAACTGGGCCGGCGTGCAGAGCGACGACTCGATGTGGACGTGGGCGTCGATGTAGCCGGGGCATATGTAGGCGCCGGCGAGGTCGATCACTTGGTCGGATTGATAGTCTGAGCCGAGGCCTGCGACGCGGTCGTGGTGGAGGGCGAGGTCGGCGGGGGGCTGGACCTGGCCGGTGAAGACGTTGACGAGCCGGGCGTTGCGGAGGACGAGGGTGGCGGGGGTGTCGCCACGGGCAGTGGCGAGCAGCGGGCTAAGGGGATGCATCGAGCTTGGTTTTCTGCGGTTCTGACAGGCTGCCTGAGTATACTGCTCTGTTCGGTTTTAATGGCCCGGCATGCCTGAGCTGGGCGATTTGAGGCTGCGATCAATGATTGAGTTGCTGCGTGAGGTTGTGACACGGGTGGAGGGCGGAGCGAAACTGTCGGCGTGTATGGTGGTGTCGACGAAGGGGAGTACGCCGCAGAAGGCGGGGGCGTTGATGCTGGTGTTGGGGACAGGGAAGACGCTGGGGACGCTGGGCGGGGGGTGTGTCGAGGCGGAGGTACGGACGCGTGCAATGAGGCTGATGATGGACGGGGAGAGCCGGCTGCTCCGGTTTTCGCTGGACCGCGACTATGGGTGGGACGACGGTCTGGTGTGTGGGGGGGTGATGGACATCGCGGTGAAGACGTTGAGGACGCCGACCGATGTGAGGGTGTGGCGGGAGGCTTTGGAGGAATTGGAAACGGGGCGGGACGGGCGTATTGCGATCGAGGTCGAGGATGAGGTGGGGGAGAGGGTGGGGTTTGAGCACGTGGTGGAGGCGTCGCCGACGCTGGTGATCGCGGGCGGTGGGCATGTGGGGTTGGCGTTGGCGAACGTGGCGGGGCCGATGGGGTTTGAGGTGGTGGTGGTGGACGACCGGGCGGACTATGCCTCGGCGGAGCGGTTCCCGGGGGCGGAGGTGGTGATTGGCGATATCGCGGGGGAGCTGTCACGGATGGCGTGGGGGGCGAACAGTTACGTGGTGATCGTGACGCGGGGGCATCAGCACGACGCAGAC
This sequence comes from Planctomycetota bacterium, assembly GCA_039025195.1. Taxonomy (GTDB): domain Bacteria; phylum Planctomycetota; class Phycisphaerae; order Phycisphaerales; family Phycisphaeraceae; genus JBCCOW01. The sequence continues at coordinate 11,375 of JBCCOW010000070.1, read as the reverse complement.
GCGCTGGGTGCGGTGGTGGGGTCGTCGGCGAAGTATGTGGGGCTGATCGGGTCGCGACGGAAGATCCATCAGATATTGAAGGGGCTTCGAGAGGAGGGGGTGACGGAGGATGAGTTGGCGCGGGTGCATGCGCCGATCGGGTTGGCGATCGGGGCGGTGTCGCCGGAGGAAATCGCGGTGAGTATTGCGGCGGAGTTGGTGGCGGTTCGGCGAGGGGTGCCAAGTCCAACGAGCCTCAGCCAGGCGAGGCCCGCGCGGTTGAAGCGGGCATAAAAAACTCACCCTCCGGTAGGTGTCTACCGGAGGGTGTGCGTTATCTAGCGGTGTTTTGTGGCGATGGGACGGCTGGTCTTAAAGCCAACGTTATCTGGAGTCGGCTTCCCATCGCCTAGAACTAGCCCTGGCGGAAGCCCAGCTTGTTTACCGGGCCGAGCGCGTCCGGCGGTGCCGCATCAGAAGGAGGCCGCCCACGCCGAGCAGTGCGAGAGACGTGGGTTCGGGGATGGGTTCGGTGGTGAGCCGGAGTTGGGGAGTGGCCCCCCCATTGAGGTCGGAGAAGATAGCGAAGTAGTCGTTCTCGGGTGGGGCCGAGTCAAACGTAAATCGGAGGAAGAGGGTGTCGCCGGCCTCGTAGTTGGCGAGCAGGTAGTTGAGCAGGGCGTCTTCGCCGGTGGTATCAAGGGTGAAGGCGGTGAAGTCGCTGATGCCGGGGGTGAGGGCGTTGTCTTGGATAAGGGTGCCGGGGGCCTGGTAGTCGCTGACCTGGATGACGCCGTTGCTGCGGACACCGATGGCTTCGATGTCGACGTTGAACTGGGGGTTGCCCTCGTCGAAGACGGTGCTGAAGCGGAGGTCGGCGGCGGCGAGGAAGTCGCCATCCGGGATATCGGGGAGGATGAACGTCACGACAGGCCGGGACTCACGGCCACTGAAGCGGCCGGCACGGAGCGAGCTGAGGCCGGGGTTGCCGGCGGCGTTGATGGGCTGGTCAATGAAGTCGCCCTGGCCATTGATGCCGTTGACGAACGCGGCGTCGATCACCATTTCGGAGTTGGCGGCATCGACGTTGATCTGGGCTGCCGAGGCGTGGCTGGCGAACAGGGTGGCGGGGGCCAGAGCGGTAAGACAGGTTAGAGCAGGGCGGATCGAGCGGTACATGAGAGCCTCCATTGAGCGGGGTGAAGTCTGGATACAGAGCGGGAAACACAGGTGAACGAATGTTGATTGATAGTAAATCCAAAAATCCATCTGGCCATGGAATATCACGCACAGTATTTTTGATTCAGCGCAAAAGCTGCCAGCAGGTTTGGGCCGATTAGAGTCGTGAAGATGGAGTCGTCGTCGTGTTGATTCAGACGTTGATCGATTGTGTGCAGAGCTATGGGCGGGGCGTGTTGGAGGGCGTGGCTCGATACGGCAACGCCCAAGGGGGCTGGACGCTTTGGCTGAACCACGAACTGCAGTCACGGCAGCGGATGCCGAAGATCGGGCGCGAGGTGGACGGGCTGATTGCCTACGCGTTTCGGTCGGGTTTGGTGGCGGATTTACAGGCATCCGGGGTGCCGGTCGTCAATACCTCCGCGATCGCGGAGGACCCTGGGATACCCGCGGTGCTGCCAGACGACGAGGCGATTGGCCGGCTGGCGGCGGAGGACCTGGTCGGACGCGGGCACCGGCACCTGGTGGCGTTGTGGCTCCCGATCTGGCACTTCAGCCGGGTGCGTAACACCGCGTTCGTCCAGCGAGCGGAAGAGTTGGGTGCGGCGGCGAGCGTGTATCGGCTGCCGAGTTGGAAGCGGGCGGAGGCGGCGGTGCGGGCTTTGCTCGAGCGTGGCCCGACGCCGATGGGGGTGTTTGCGGGGTCGGACATGCTGGCGGTGTTTGTGGTGCGGCAGTGTTTGGCCCTGGGGCTGGTGATGCCGGAGCAGGTGGCGGTGCTGGGGGTGGACAACGACGAGTTGACAACGCAGATGATGGCCCCAGGGATTTCGAGCATCGCCGTGCCTTGGCCGAAGCTGGGCTTCGAGGCCGCGGCACTGCTGGATCGGATCATGCAGGGCGAGCCGATCCCGGAACGCCCGATGCTGGTGGCGCCCACCGGTGTGGTGACGCGACAGACGACCGATGGGCTCGCGGTGGAGGACGACGACGTGGCGGCGGCTGTGGGCTACATCCGTCGGTGCTTGTCGGAGCCGTTCACGATCGAGGATTTGCTTGACGATGTGCCGCTGTCCCGGCGTGCTCTGGAGCTGCGTTTCAAGCGTGCGACCGGGCAGACCCTTCAGGCTTACATCACGGCCGCGCGTCTGGAGCGAGCGAAGCAGCTGCTCTCCGAGAACGACTACCCGATCCCCGAGGTCGCTCGACGCAGTGGCTTTGCCGATGCCGCGTATTTCGCCACTGTGTTCCGGAAGCACGTCAAGCTGACGCCGACGGGGTTTCGCTCGCGTTACCGGCTGCGTTGACTTTGCAGGGCCTGGGCGTTTGGTTAGCCGAGCATCCCGAGGTGGGTGGCGGGGTTGTGGGGGTCGAGGAAGCGGGTGAGGTTGGGGAAGACGGTGGGCATTTCGGAGAGGGGGACGCCCATCCAGCGGGCGAACTCGAAGCTGTAGGCGTCGACGGAGGTGGTGGGGATGAATCGGCCTTCGCCGGTGTCGTCCGGCCCGTTGAGTCGGAGGTTGGGGAGTGAGCCGTAGAGGTGGTTGCCTTGGAGTTGTGAGCCGCCGAGGACGAGGTGGTGCCCGCCCCAGCCGTGGTCCGAGCCGCGGCCGTTGGTGGCAAAGGTTCGGCCGAAGTCGGAGGCGGTGAAGGTGGTGACGGCGTCTTGTTTGTTGAGTGTGCCGAGGGTGTTCCAGAAGTAGGTGAGTGCGGCGTCGACCTGTTGGAGCAGTTCGCCGTGGGGCCCCATGTATTCGGTAAAGTTTTCGTCGGCGGTGAGACCGTCGTGGTTGTCGAAGCCGCCGAGGGCGACGAAGAAGACCTGGCGTTTGTGGTTGAGCTTGGACTCGGCGTGTTCGATGAGGCGGGCGACGGCGTGGAGCTGGTCGGCGAGGGGGTTCTCGCCTGGGTCGGCGGGGGGTTTGATGCGTGAGCGGCTGCCGAGCATGGCGTTGATCTTTTCGCCGTTGACGATGGCACGTTGGGTGACGTCGCGGACGGCTTCGACCATGGCGTGCCTGTTGGGCTGATGGGGGTCCTGGCCGGCGGCGAGCATGTCCATGTAGGCGCGTTGGAGGTCGGCGCGGTCGCGTCGGCTGAGGTGGTCTTCGCCGACGGTGGCGGCGCCTTCGGAGCTGAGGACATAGGGGTTGACCTCGCGGCCGGAGAGGAACTGGCTGACGCCGGCGATGGAGATGTTCATCGAGACAGTGGGTTCGCGCGAGGTGGCGGCGGTGTGGAGGACGTCGGCGAGTCTGCCGCCCCAGCCAAGGCCTTCGCGGTCATCGGGTCGGGAGAGCTGCCACTGCTCGGCCTGGGCGTCGTGGGCGAAGAGCCTGCCGGGGAGTTGGACGGAGCCGTTGCGGTAGGCCTTGAGGGTGGTCGGTTCGAGGAGCGTGCCGACGTTGGCGACGACGGCGGCGTTGCCCTGTTGGAAGAGTTTGTGGACGCCCTTGAGTGCGGGGTGGAGGGCGAAGCGCTGCCCGGGTGTGTTCGAGGGGGTGACGACGGTGGGCTTGAGGTAGCGGGGCGGGATGGCGAGGTTGCCTCGGCCGCGTTTATAATCGTTGTAAGACTGTTTGCCGGAGACGGGGATCAGCGTATTGCCGTTGTCGTTGCCGCCGAAGAGGAAGACGCAGACGAGTGCTTTGTAGTCGGTGAAGGACTGCTGATCGAGGACGGCGGCGAGGGTGCGGCTGGTGAGGAGTTGGGAGCCGAGGCCGGCGAGGCCGAGGGCGGCGCAGGAGCCACGTCGAAGCAGGGATCGGCGGGAGATGAGGCGGTCGAGGTTGTCGTCCATGGGTCGTCTCGGTTGGTTTGGTGAGGGGGTCAGCGGAGGACGCGGAACTCGGGGCTGCCGAGGGTGAGGTAGACCAAGGTGTAGACGCGCATCTCGGGGTTGCGGATGCGGCGGAGCGCGCGGGCGAGGGCGTTGGCTTGTTGGGGTGTGAGCCAGCCGTGGTCGAGCGGACGGGCGAGGGTCTCGATGAGTTGTTTGGGGTGGTTGGCCTGGGTGTAGGCCTGTTCGGTGAGCGGTTCGTTGAATTCGTGGAGGAGGTGGACGGTGGTGTCGCACATGTAGCTGAGGCCGGCGATGGCGCGGTATTCGTCGAGGATCTGCAGCTCGGGGGCGGCCATACCCGCAGCGCGGAGGCGGGTGCCGGGGGGGCTGTAGTCGGGGCGGTAGAAGTTGAAAACGGACGGGGTTTCGAGGAAGCCCTGGCCGAGGCGTTCGCTCATCTCCCAGACGAGTTCCATGTCGGTGGTCGGGAGCAGGGGGGCGGGCTCGTGGAGCTGGTGGGCGCGGGCGACGCCGACGAGGACGCGCATGGGTTCGAGGACGATGCCGTGGTGCGGGTTGGTGCGGTAGGCGGGATTGCGGGCCTCGTCGTCGAGGAGGATGGCCTTAAGCATGGCGGCGAGGTCACCGCGTGTGCCGCTGCCGAACGAGCCTTCGCCGGAGTAGGCCTCGGCAACGCGGCGGACATACGCGGGGGACGGGTTGCTGGTGGTGAACCGCTGGATCATGCGGCGGGCGAGGAACGGCGGGTGGCTGGGGTGGAGGAAGAGGTTACGGATCGCGGCCTGGACCTCGGCCTCGGCCCGGCGGATCGATTGCTTGCTGCGCGGCGCGGCGGGGATGACGCCACGCTTGGGATAAACACCGGGGTAGACCAGGAGCTGCTTGGCCCCGAAGTCGTGGTCTTCGAGCAGCCAGTTCACGGGCTCGGCAGACATCTCGAAGGGTTCTTCGCGGGAGGCGTGGCCGTCGATCATGCCGGTGAAGACCCGGGCAAAGTGCTTGACGTCGCGGTTGGTGTAGGTGGGGATGGTTTGGCTGTCGGCATCGAGCAGGGGGGTGCCGTCGGGTTGGAGTTGGACCATACCGATCATGAAGAGCTGCATGACCTCACGGGCGTAGTTTTCGTCGGGCTTGGTGTTGAACTCCCGGCTGGCTTTGGTGCTGTTCTTGTAGGTGAGCCAGCTGGCCATGGCGCTGTTGAAGGTCGGGTCAACCAGGAGGCTTTCGTAGTTGCCGATAGTGCGATGGCCAGGGCTGGGCAGGGCGTGACGCAGGTAGGTGTTGAAGAGCTGTCGGCTGCCGCGGTTGTAGAGCTCATCATTGTCGATCGCGATCTCGGCGTTGATCGGGATGATCTGACAGAGCGCCCACGCGACGCGTTGCCGGAGCTGGTCGGGGGCACCGACGAAGACGTCGTCGATGAGCCCCGGCGTGAAGAAGTAGCCATCATCGTCTCGGCCACGGCTGCGTGCGAGGCGTTCGGTCAGGAGTGTGGCGGGGAGCTCGATCTGGTGGTCGATCCAGGCTTCGTAGCCCTTGAGCATGACGAACTGGACGTCGGCATCGGTGGGGCCGAAGGCGGCCTGCCAGAGGAAGCGTCGGGCGTCGGTTTCGGTGATTAGGCCGCCGGGCTGCCAAGGCTCGGCGGCGACCGTGATGGTGATGGGTGAGCTCGTTGAGGCGGCGTCTTGGGGTTTGTCAGCCGGTGAGAGTTGAGCATGGATGCGGTATGTGCCGTGGGTGCGGAACGTGTGCGAGAGTGAATGGCCGATGCCGATGAGCTTGCCGTTCGACGTCCAGCGGATGGTTTGTGTTTGAGGCTCGTTGGTGTTGAGTTGGACCGTGAGCGGGGCGGTGCCAACGAATGCCGAGGCCCGGATTTCCAAAGGGTCGGCCGCCGCGTAGCCGGTGGCCAGGCAGGCGAGGACGAGCAGGGCGTATCGCGTGAGGGGGTGCACAGCGGGCTCCGGGGAGTCTGCTGTGTGAGTGTGCTATCGAGCGACGGGGTTTAGTCGCGGTTTGCCGGAGGACTCAAGCGTGGTGTGTTGGTAGGTCAGACGTAGAAGTTCTGGGCCTGGCTCATGTCCCGGATACCGGGGTGTTTCTCGAGTTCTTTTTCGACGAGGTCGACGCCGAGGCCGGGGCGGTCGGAGAGGTGGAGCTTGCCGTCGCGGACGTCGAGGGGGTGGTCGATGACGGTGTCCCGCCAGGGGGCGTCCATGAACATGAACTCGCAGCGGAAGAAGTTGGGGATCGACGCGCAGACGTGTGCGCTGGCGAGGGTGCAGAGCGGGCCGTTAGGGTTGTGCGGGGCGATCAGGACGTTGTAGGCCTCGGCCATGGTCGCGATGCGTTTCAGTTCAGACGGTCCGCCGCATCGTGTCACGTCGGGCATGACCACATCGCAGACATGCTTCTCGAAGATGGGCCGGAAGGCGTGACGCGTGTAGTGGCGTTCGCCGACAGTGATGGGGATGTTGCTGGGCAGGCGTCGGCGGAGGGCGGCGAGGGTCTCGGCGCTCTCGGGGCCGGCGGGTTCTTCGTACCACGTGACGCCGAGAGGGCCGAGGCGTTCAGCCATCTTGACCGCGATGTCGCCGTTGAGCATCGCGTGGGTCTCGATCATCATCTCGAAGTCGGGTCCAACGGTTTCACGCACCGCGACGGTGAGGTTGTAGGCGAGGTCTTGTTGGGATGGAGTGAGGGTGAGGTTGTCGGAGAGGTGGTCGCCGTAGAGGTAGTTGGTGTGGGCGAAGGGGTCGAACTTGAGCCCGGTGAAGCCGGCGTCGACAACAGCCTGGGCCTGCTTGGCGTAGTCCTCGGGGGTGTGTTCGCCGCTGTCGAACCAGTAGTTGGCGTAGAGCAGGAGCTCGGTGCGGTAGGCCCCGCCGAGGAGCTGGTAGCAGGGGGTGCCGAGGACTTTGCCCTTGAGGTCGAGCAGGGCCATGTCGAGGCCGGAGATAGCGCAGAGGCTAGCGCCGTAGGGCCCGATCCAGTTGAGGTCGCGGTAGAGCTTGGTCCAGATGAAGTCGGTGCGCATGGGGTCGAGCCCGATGACACGCTCCCCGACGTGTTTCGCGGCGGCTTCGATGATGGGCGAGCCGGGCCAGTTGGTGGCTTCGCCGACGCCGGTGTGCCCGGTGTCGGTGTAGACCTTGAGCATGGTCCAGTTGTATTTGACGCCTTCGACGAGCCAGACTTTGACATCGGTGATTTTCATAGGTGGAGACTCCTGAATCATTGCGGTTCGCGCAGGGGGAGATCCGCGCTTTATTGCTGCAGCATTTTATTGCTTGTCGGTGGGTTACTCGGCGTCGGCCTTGGCCATCTTGTTGAGCCGGCGGGCGGTGGACAGGGCTTTGCCGGTGGGGATAGCCACGAGGCGTGACACACCGGCGGGGCCGGCGAGCGAGAAGACGCTCTTGCGGAGGGCATGACGGAGTTCGGTGAGCACGACTTTTTCGTCGACCTCGCCGCGTTCTTCGATGGGTCCGAGGGCCTGGAGGGCGATGAGGCCGACGACGAAGGCGATGATGAAGAGGAAGTCGAGGCCGGCGATGTCGAAGGCGGGGATGTTGAAGCCCTCGGGCAGGGTGGGCTGGGTCCAGGTCATATCGACGGTGAGGGATCGGCCCTGGAAGAAGTCGCCGATGACGCCGGCGAGGATGGGCGAGATGGAGGCGGCGATGCCGGTGACCAGGGCGTTGGTGGCGAGGTAGGCGGTGGCCTCGCCTTTAGGGGCGGCCTTGAGGGCGAGATTGCCCATGGCCAGCGCGACGCCGGCGGTGGCGACACCCATGATCACGTGCACCCCGATGAGCAGCGGCCAGGTGGCCCAGTAGAACTGGTCGTTGAGCATCATCAACGGCCAGAGCGGGAAGCTGGTCACGAAGACCAGGCCGGCTGCACCCATCACGGCCTTGTTGCTGAAGCGGTCGGCGAGTGCGCCCCAGACGGGAAAAAGCGCGACGTTAACAAGCTGGGTCAGCACGGTGAGCGCGACGACGACGCCGAGCGACAGGCCCATCCGGCTGAGCATGTAGACCACGAAGAACGGTGCGGCGAGGTTCTGGGCGAACGCCCAGCTGCCCAGGAAGCCGAGCACTTTCCGGAAGCGTCGGTGTCGGAACGGGCCGGCGATCAGGGCGAACGGGTTGACGCGTTCACTGGATTTCAGCGGGGGTTCGGGCACGCGGGTGAGCTGGGCGGTGCCGATGACGCCGAAGAGGCCAGCCGCAGCGAACACGAGCGAGTAGGGCAGCGTCGGGCCCAGCGTTTGCTGTGTCCAGTCCATCCCGAGAAGGGTCCCCGCCACGAGGCTCACGATGGCCCCGACGCCGACCGCCCACGCCAGGCGTCGCCCCATGTATCGCCCCATCACCCGATCGGGGATGACGTCGCGGACCCAGCTGCCGTAGGCACAGCCGCTGATGGAACCGCAGACACAGTGCGTCGCAACGGCGAGCAGCAGAGCGGGGATGTGGGCCGATGGCGGCAAGATCCATGGGATCAGGGCGATGAAGAAGAAGACCGACCGGCCGGTCCATGCGCCGAGGACTGTGATCGCCCGCCGGCGTCGGGCGGACTGGACGAGGAAGATCGCGGGGACCTGAATGACCTGGGCGATCGGGCCGATCGCGGCGATCAGCCCGATGGTCTTGTTATCACCGCCCAGGGCCAGGACCAGCCCGACCATGAAGGCCCCGCTGGCGAGCACGGCCATGGACTGACTGAACACATGGTCGATCGCGAGCAGGCGTAGGCCAGGCCGGATCCGCTTGGTGTCCAGGCGGTCGTCGGGGCTGAGAAAAGACAAAATCGGTTCGATGAGGGGTCCCGCAGGCGGGCGGAGTGTAACGTCCGGCGGTGATCGGGCCAGCGTGTAAAAGACCGTGTATAGCCGGTAACGGTGGGGGTGGGATTCGAACCCACGGTAGCCCGGAGGCTACGGCGGTTTTCAAAACCGCTGCCTTCAACCACTCAGCCACCCCACCATAGGTGGAGCGGTATTCTAACGCTGGCGGCGCGGGTTTCCCGATCGTCCCATAGAACCCGCTGCAGCTGCCCCAAACGGACGGTTAGAGCCCGGTTATCCACACCCCCGGCCTAACGAAAATTACCGGGTTGACACATCGGCTGCACTGGTTACTATCTCTCTTCCAGCCAATGGTGGCTCGGCCAAAGGAAGGCACGCATCCCCGACGCGACGTTCCAGCAGATTTGACCCCTGGGCCCTTCCTACCGGCCCAACTCCAGGGTCGGCTTCCAACAGGACAATCCTGAGAAGCACACACACGGCTTGCTCCGAGCCGAGAGATCGTGTTCCCGACACGCTCCCCCGGCCCGCAGCAAGCGGGACCGTCAACCCGCCTCACGGCGAACCGACGGACCGGTTCTTTGACAAGTGGACAGGTTTTGGTGTTGCTGATTGAAGTAACACCGAGCACTAGCAGTGCATCTGAGTGCCCCGACAGTGTCGAGCACGATGCTAGATGGAAGCAAGCCCGCAAGGGTGAGTTGAGATCCGGCTGAGGACTCGGCATGAGGTCGGGGTGATCAAGTTACTAAGAGCACGCGGTGGATGCCTTGGCATCAAGAGGCGATGAAGGACGTTGTAGCCTGCGATAAGCCCAGGGGAGCTGGCAAACAAGCTGAGATCCTGGGATGTCCGAATGGGGAAACCCGGCCCGTTACGGGTCATCCATACCTGAATGCATAGGGTATGGAAGCGAACCTGGTGAAGTGAAACATCTAAGTAACCAGAGGAAAAGAAATCAACCGAGATTCCGTAAGTAGCGGCGAGCGAAAGCGGACAAACTCATAGCGTTGTGAAGCGTTTGAATGGCGCACCGTAGAAGGTGATAGTCCTGTAGCAGCGTAGTGAGGTAGCCCTAGAGTAGTGTCGAGCCCGTGGAACTCGGCATGAACATGGGGGGTCCACCCTCCAAGGCTAAATACTCCTTGATGACCGATAGTCTACCAGTAGGGCGACTGAAAGGTGAAAAGTTCCCCGAAAGGGAAGTCAAAAGTACCTGAAACCGTGTGCTTACAAGCGGTCGGAGCGTTTCTTCGGAAGCGTGACGGCGTGCCTTTTGCATAATGAGCCGGCGAGTTGATCTCTGTGGCAAGCTTAAGCGGTATCCCCGCGTAGGCGAAGTGAAAGCGAGCGTTAAACGCGCGAGTAGTCGCAGGGATCAGACGCGAAACTAGGTGATCTACCCATGGCCAGGTTGAAGGGTCGGTAACACGACCTGGAGGACCGAACCCGTAGTCGTTGAAAAGACTTGGGATGAGCTGTGGGGAGGAGTCAAAGTCTAATCAAACCCAGAGATATCTCGTTCTCCTCGAAATAGTTTTCGGGCTAGCCTCGTGTCATACTTGATGGGGGTAGAGCTACTGATTGGGGATGGGGGGCCACCCGCCTACCCACCCCAGCCAAACTCCGAATACCATCAAGCCCTATCACGGGAGTCAGTCTGCGGGGGATAATCTTCGTGGACAAGAGGGAAACAACCCAGATCGCCAGCTAAGGCCCCTAATTCATGTTCAGTTTAAAAGGAAGTCAGATTGCAGTGACAGCCGGGATGTTGGCTTAGAAGCAGCCACCATTTAAAGAGTTCGTAATAGATCACCGGTCGAGGAGTCTGGCGCCGATAATGATCGGGAATAAACATGAAGCCGAAGCTGCGGATTCCATTTGGAATGGTAGAGGAGCGTTCCTGTCAGCATTGAAGCGTCTCGGGCAACGAGGCGTGGAGCGGCAGGAAGTGATTATGCCGGTTTGAGTAACGATCAGGCAGGTGAAAATCCTGCCCGCCGAAAGACTAAGGTTTCCTGGGCAAGGTAAATCCGCCCAGGGTTAGTCGGACCCTAAGGCGAGGCCGAAAGGCGTAGTCGATGGACAGCAGGTTAATATTCCTGCACTGCGTGTGGTTAGAAGCAGCGTGACGGATTTCTTTGGTCGGGCGCATGGTCAGAGCTGATGCGTGCCGCAAGGCCGACGGCAAAAGCTGGAAGCCGGCGATAGAAGTCCCGCGAAATAGCGTCTGTGAATCCCACACGTATCCGTACTAAAACTGACACAGGTAGTCGTGGTGAATAACCTCAGGTGCTCGAGAGAACGGTAGTGAAGGAATTAGGCAAAATAACCTCGTAAGTTCGCGATAAGAGGGCCCTCCCGCTTCGGCGAAGGGCGCAGAGAAGACGTGCTGGCGACTGTTTATCAAAAACACAGGACTGTGCAAACTCGCAAGAGGACGTATACAGTCTGACACCTGCTCGATGCCGGAATGTCACGGAAGTGGGTTAGCTTCGGCGAAGCTCACGACCCAAGCACCGGTCAATGGCGGCCGTAACTATGACGGTCCTAAGGTAGCGAAATTCCTTGTCGGGTAAGTTCCGACGCGCATGAATG
>JBCCOW010000069.1:0-18453 GCA_039025195.1 Planctomycetota bacterium | reverse complement strand
CGGATGTCGGAGATGATTTTGAGGGCGCGTCGGCCGCCGCCGTTGCCGTTGGACTCGACGGCTTCGAGGGCGGCGCGGCCGGCGGCGTCGCCGAAGACCAGGCCTTCGAGGAGGGAGTTGGAGGCGAGGCGGTTCGCGCCGTGGAGCCCGGTGGCGGCGGCCTCGCCGGCGGCGTAGAGGCCGGGGAGATTGGTGCGGCCGTCGAGGTCGGTGGCGATGCCGCCGACCATGTAGTGAGCGGAAGGATGCACCGGGATGGGTGTCTTCCGGGGGTCGATGTCGAAGTTGTGGAGGAGCTTGGCGATGCCGGGGAAGCGGGCGTTGAAGGTGTTGATGCCGAGGGGCCGGACGTCGAGGAAGACGTGGGAGTGCCCGGTCTTGGCCATCTGGGCGAGGATGGAGCGGGAGACGATGTCGCGGGGCGCGAGCTCGGCCCGGTCGTCGTAGTCGGGCATGAACCGGTAACCGTCGCGGTCGACGAGGTGGGCGCCCTCGCCGCGGACGGCTTCGGTGATGAGTGAGCGTGACGCGCCGGCGACGTAGAGGGTGGTGGGGTGGAACTGGACGAAGGCCATGTCCATGAGCTGGGCCCCGGCGCGGTAGGCCATGGCGAGGCCGTCGCCGGTGGCGAGCTTGGGGTTGGTGGACTCGCGGTAGACCTGGCCGCAGCCGCCGGCGGCGAGGACGGTGGCGTGGGCCCAGATGACCTGGAGGCCGTACTTGGGGTGGTGGGTGATGGCGCCGACGACGCGGGGGGGCGAGGACTCGACAGTGATGAGGTCAAGGACGAAGCAGTTCTCGAAGCGGCGGATGTTGGGGGCGGCGTCGACCTGGGAGATGAGGGAGCGGGAGAGGGACTTGCCGGTGGCGTCGCCGTCGGTGTGGACGATGCGGGGCTGGGAGTGTCCGCCCTCCTTACCGAACTTCAGGTCACCGTCGGCGTCGCGGTCGAGGCGGAGCCCGTTGTCGATCAGGCGACGCATCAAGTCGGGGCCCTCGGCGACGGCCTTGCGGACGGCGGGCTCGTCACACAGCCCGGCCCCGGCGGTGAGGGTGTCGGCGATGTGTTCCTCGAGCGAGTCGGCCTCGTCGAGGACCGCAGCGATCCCGCCCTGTGCCCAGTAGGTGTTCGTATCGGGGGCCTTGCCCTTGCCGGTGACGATGACGTCGAGGCTGTCGCCGCCTTGCTCGGCGGCGGCGAGGGCGGCGGAGCAGCCGGCGGCGCCTTCGCCGACGACGAGGACATCGCAGAAGATCTGCGGGAGCAGCGTGGCACGGAAGGGGATGAGGTAGCGGCGGTCTTCGAGGGAGAGCATGAGTGCAGGTGAAGAGGGGGATAGGGAGTCGGTCAGGGCGTCACGCTCGGTGCGGGTTCGGCGGTGACGGTTTTGCTGAAGCCGATCGCGGGGAGGGGGAAGTTGGTGTCGGTGAGCATCTGCCGAAGCTCGCCGGGGGGCTCGTAGGTGAGCGAGCCGCTGACGGTGACGGGCTGACCGACGAGGCCCTGGCCGTTGTGCTTGGCGACGCCCTGGAGGGTGACGGTGGCAACGCCGGCGGGGGGCATGGTGACGAAGGGGCGGGTCTCGATGGTGGGGGTTCGGCCGGCGTCGGTGCGGAGGCGGAGGTCGCCGAAGCGGACGGGGAGCTCGACGCCCTGGGGGTTTTCGAGGGCAAGGATGATGTCGAGCGAGGCGGCGTTGGGGCCGGTCGCGGTGACGTACGCGCCGACGACCTCGGCGGAGGGCCTGCGGAGGACATCGTCGGCGACGGAGGAGGGGACCCCGTCGGTGCCGGAGCGGCAGGCGGGGAGGACGGCGGTGGTGAGCAGCAGGAGCAGGAGCGGTGCGGAGCGCATGACCGGATAGATTAGCGGAGAACGGTCAGGATCCCGCGGGGTTTGTCTGCGATTGTCGGAGGTGTTTGTCGTAGAGGCGGAAGGCCTCGGCGATCATCCACGCTTCCAGGATCAGGGTGGCGATCGCGATGGCAATCAGGACGTGGTTCGGTTCGTCGCTGGCGAGCCACTGGTTGAGCTGAATGATGAGGGCCCAGGCGGGCATGACGAGCATGAACAGGAGCGGGGGGACGATGAACCAGATCGGTTTGCGGCGGCGGAGGAGGTAGAAGGCGATGACGAGGAAGGCGAGGCCGCCGAGGAGTTGGTTCGTGGCACCGAACATAGGCCAGAGGATGAGGCCGCCCCCACCGGCTGCGGACCAGGAGAAGGATGCGCCGGGGGCGGGGAGGAGGGCGAGGGCGAAGGCGGTGGTGACGGCGAGGAGCGTGGCGAGGTATTTGTTGGTGAGGAGGGGTTGCGGCGGGTCGGCCGGGGCGACACGCCCCGGCTCGCTGGGCGCGGTGGGGGTGTGGCGTTTTGTGGTGAAGGTGCCGAGGAGTTCTTGGACGACGTAGCGTTGGAGGCGGGTGGCAGTGTCGAGGGTGGTGCCGGCGAAGGAGGCGACGAGCACGGCGAGCAATGGGATTGCCCATGTCGTTGGCATGCCGAACGCTTTGAGAAAGTTGCCTCCGCCATCGATAAATGCTGAGACTTTTTCTTTCAGGCCCTCTGAGGAAGACCACGCGCTGTAACGATTGATATACGCCGTCGTACCAATGAGAGCGGCATCTGGCGGATGAATCACACTTGAGCCGTAGGTGCCCGAATCTCGATTTACAACTATCTCATCATTGGGTTGTAAAGCGCGTGTCCCGTAATCGAAATCCTCTCCGAAGGTTTTGGATCCGATGGGGTAAATCAATTCATCAGGTGTTTTGGATGTGGGCGAAAAAATGTAGACCAAACGGGATGAGCCATCCGGGGCAAGGAATCCGGTGCTGTAGCCGTGATTATTAGAACCTTCCGGTTCAGAGTCGTAAGCACCGGGTACCCAAGTGTTCGAGAAGGTGGTGCCGAGGCCGAGGCCGGCGGTGCAGGCGAGGATGACGAGGGTGGCGAGGAAGCCTTCGGTGAGCATCGCGCCGAAGCCGACGAAGCGGGCCTGGGGTTCGTGTTGGAGTTGTTTGCTGGAGGTGCCGGAGGAGACGAGGCAGTGGAAGCCGGAGATCGCGCCGCAGGCGATGGTGATGAAGAGGAAGGGGAAGATGAGGGGGGCGTCGGCGGCGTCGAAGCGGACCATCGGGGCGACGAGTTCGAGGGGCTGGCGTTCGATCCCGGGGCTGGGTGGAGCGCCGCCGAAGAGGGCAGCGGCTATGAGGCCGAGGACGATGAGGGCGAGGGCGGTGAGGAGTTGGAGCGAGTTGATGTAGTCGCGGGGCTGGAGGAGGGACCAGACGGGGAGGACCGAGGCGACGGCAGAGTAGGCGAGGAGGAGGATGACCCAGGTGATGCGGGGGAGGTCGGCGGCCCACTGATTGAAGTCGGCGATGGGGCCGGCGTTCCCGAAGAAGACGGTGCCGTACATCACGGCGAGGGCGACGAGTGACGGGAGGAGCAGGCCGACGCCCTTACGGTGGAGGTAAAGCCCGATCGCGAGGGCGAGGGGGATTTGAACGACGCAGGGGAAGATGGCGGCGGGGTAGAGCTTGAAGACGGCGGCGATGACGAGGCCGAAGATGGCCAGGACGATGGTCAGGGCGAGGAAGAGGACGAAGAGGAACAGGAGGCGGACGCGTTTGTTGAGCAGGTCGCCGGCGACGTCGCCGACGGTTCGGCCCTTGTGCCGGAGGGAGACGACGAGGGCGCCGAAGTCGTGGACCGCGCCCATGAAGATGGAGCCGAAGACGACCCAGAGCAGGGCGGGGAGCCAGCCCCAGATGACGGCGATGGCGGGGCCGACGATGGGCCCGGTGCCGGCGATGGAGGTGAAGTGGTGGCCGAAGACGACGGACTTGGGGGTGGGGACGAAGTCCTGGTTGTCTTGCTGGGAGTAGGACGGGCAGACGGCGGAGGCGGAGAGCTGGAAGATGCGTGAGCCGAGCCATCGGCCGTAGGTGTGGTAGGCGAGGAGGAAGGCGGCGGCGACGCCGAGGGCGAGGAGGAGGACGGCCATGAGGGTTGCAGTTTATGGGGAGGTGTGGGATAGGATTCGCTGATGGCGTCTCTGGTGATGCAGGATCTTGGGGTTTACGGGCCCGCGGCGCGGGGTGGGGCTAGCGGGGCGGCGGTGCCGTTGGCGGAAGCGCGGGGGTATGTGCAGCGGTTTTTGAAGGGGAGCACGGAGAACTTCACGGTGGCGTCGTGGTTGTTGCCCGGCGAACTGAGGCCTGCGTTTGCGGCGGTGTACGCGTTCTGTCGTTGGGCGGACGATCTGGGGGACGAGGCGGAGTCGGTGGCGGAGGCGTCGCGGCTGCTTCGGTGGTGGCGGGGTGAGTTGGATGCGATGTTTGAGGGGGAGGCGAAGCACCCGGTGTTGGTCGCGCTCTGGCCGGAGGTGGAGCGGTATGGGTTGCCAAGGGAGGCGTTCGAGGACCTGATCGACGCGTTCGAGCAGGACCAGCGGGTGAGCCGGTACGACACGTGGGAGCAGTTGCTGGACTACTGCTCTCGTTCGGCGAACCCGGTGGGTCGGCTGGTGTTGAAGCTGTTTGGGTACGACGACGCGGAGCGAGTGCGGCTGAGTGACGCGACGTGCACGGCCCTGCAGCTGACGAACTTCTGGCAGGACGTCCGACGGGATCTGGTGGAGCGGGACCGGGTATATCTGCCGCGGGAGTTGGCGGAGCGGCACGGGCTGGAGGTGGAGGATTTGGCGAGGCTGGTGCGGGGTGAAGATGTGGATGAGCGGACGGGTGAGCGGTGTGTGGGGGCGATCAGGGAGGCGGTGGAACGGACATGGCCGATGTTTGCCGAGGGGCGGGGGTTGTGGGGGATGGTGGGGCGGAGGCTGCGGGTGGATTTGGCGTTGTTCACGCTAGGGGGTGAGGCGGTTTTGCGTCGGGTGGAAACAATGGACGGCAAGACGTTGGAGCGGAGGCCGAGGTTTGGGAAGGCGGCGCGGCTGGGGTTGGGGTTGCGGGGGTTGTGTGCGGGGGTTTTTGGCTGATGGGTTCGGGACGTGACGTGTTGGCTGAGATGGATAGCGTGACGTCGGCGTCTGTGGCGTATTGCCGCGCGTTGACGAAGCGGTCGGGGACGAGTTTTTATTGGGGGATGCGGATCGTGCCGGAGCCGAAGCGGTCGGCGATGATGACGGTGTATGCGTTCATGCGGGCGTGTGATGATCTGGCGGACGACGATTGCGAGGGTGGGGGTAAGACGCTCGCGGCGCGGTTCGGAGCGTTGGCGGACTTTCGGCAGCAGATGGAGGGGGTGTTGTCGGGTCGTTTAGCGGAGGGGGTGGGTGCGTTTAGTGAAGGGTGGCCGGCGCTTCGGTGGGCGGTGGAGCGGTACGCGATCGATGTGGGTTTATTGGAGGCGATGCTGGACGGGCAGCGGGACGACCTGCGGGGGCAGGTCTACCGCGACTTCGATGACCTGCGGAAGTATTGTTATCGGGTGGCGTCGACAGTGGGGCTGGTGTGCTTGGCGATCTGGGGGTACCGGGACGGGGCGACGACGCGGAAGCTGGCGGAGGACCGGGGGGTGGCGTTCCAGCTGACGAACATTTTGCGGGACGTGGCGGAGGACGCGGAGCGGGGCCGGTGTTATCTGCCGATGGATGAGCTGGAACGGTTCGGGGTGGAGCCGATGGACTTGCGGGCCGGTGCGGTGTTGGACGCGGCGAAGCGAGACCGGGTGCTCCGGCTGCTGCAGTTCCAGGTCGGCCGGGCGCGGTCGGTGTTCGAGATGTCGGCGGGGTTGGAGCAGCGGTTGGAGGCGGACAGCCGGGCGACGTGCCTGGCGATGTCGGGGCGGTACCGTCGGCTGCTGGATCGGATCGCGAAGGACCCGTTGGCGGTGCTGCGGGGCCGGGTGAGCGTGGGCCGGTGGGGGAAGGTCTCGGTCGGGGTGCGAGCGCTGCTGGGACGCGGTTAGTGCCATCGGTTCAACGGTCGTTACGCGGGGGTCCGTTGTAGGATGCGGGCATGAAGGATCAGGCAAGCAGCGATCGTGTGGTGGTCATCGGCGGTGGCGTGGCGGGCATCGCCGCAGCGGTAAGGCTGGCGGAAGAAGGGGTGGCGGTCACGCTGGTCGAGTCTCGGCCCCGGCTCGGTGGCAGGGCGGGCTCGTTCGAAGACCCGGCGACCGGCGAGATGATCGATAACTGCCAGCACGTCGTGCTCCGGGCGTGCACGGCGTTGGTGGACCTGTACCGCCGGCTGAAAGTCGTGAAGCAGATGCAGTGGTTCCACGAGCTTTACTTCGCGGACGGCCAGGGCGGGGTCGATGTGCTGCGGGGGGACGACCTGCCGGCCCCGCTGCACCTGGTGCGGTCTCTGCTGAGCTTTAAGGGGATGACGTGGGGCGAGAAGTGGCACGTGATGCGGGGCGTGCTGTCGGTGATGCAGGTGAGCCGGCGGGGGCGGTGGCTTTTGGAGGACGAGTCGTTCGGCGGGTGGCTGCGGTCGGTGGGTCAGCCCGAGCACGTGATCAAGCGGTTCTGGGAGCCGATCGTGGTCAGCGCGTGCAACGCGTACCCCGACGAGACTTCGGCGTCGTACGGGCTGAAGACCATGCAGGACGGGCTGCTGTACACGGACCAGAGCTACGAGATGGGGCTGTCGCTGCTGCCGTTGGTGGAGCTGTATGACGCGGCGATCCCGGTGATCGAGGCGGCGGGCGGCGAGGTGCTTCGGCCGAAGGTGTGCAAGTCGCTGGAGATCGACCACGGGGGCAAGCGGGTGACGGCCGCGGTGTTGAACGACGGGACTCGGCTGGAGGGGTCGGCGTTTGTGTCGGCGGTGCCGTGGGATCGTTTGGCGGCGATGACGGACGAGGCGGCGAAGGAGACGGACGCCCGGCTCAGCCGGCTGGATCAGCTGGAGGCAAGCCCGATTGTGGGGGTGCACCTGTACTTTAAGCCGGGGCCGAACGGGCACGCGGTGATGGAGCTGCCGCACCTGGTGATCCGGGAGAAGACCGTGCAGTGGATCTTCAACAAGGGGATGGAGCCTGAGGGCAGCAGTGAGACGGTGGGTGGGGCGGGGACGCAGCACCTGCACGCGGTGATCTCGGCGGCGGAGCAGCTGATGCCGATGTCGGCCAGCGAGATCGAGGAGCTGGTCGAGCGTGAGGTGCGTGAGGTGTTGGTGGGTGAAGTGGGGCGTGCGGCGGGCGCGGAGCTGGTGCATGCCCGGGTGGTGAAGGAGAAGAAGGCGACGTTCAAGCCGGTGCCGGGGGTGGACCGGCTTCGGCCGGCGGTGGCGCCGGTGGGTCGGCTGTGCATCAGCAACCTGTTCCTGGCGGGGGACTGGGTGTCGACCGGCTGGCCGGCGACGATGGAGGGTGCGGCACGCAGCGGCGACCTCGCGGGGCGCGGCGTCCTGGGCCTGCTCAACCGGGATGTCTCGGGGCTGCCCGCGCCGGCGAGCGACCCGCGGCCGGCGATGATGTACCGGGTGATCTCGGGGTAGAGCAAGATCACCTGGCATCTCGCGCACCGAGCACCGATCGGGTTGGATCAATCAGGCCGTTTGCGCGAACCGTGTTGAAAAGCAAGGACGTAGACGCTCCGAGTTTTGTCGTCGATGCGGTAACGGACGATGTAGTTCTTGTAAGTCAGCTTGTGGATCGTGTGTCCGTGGTGTTGGCTGGCAGGGTGGTCGATCCCATACAGGCGTGGTATCTCGTAGAGGCTTTCAATGCGGTCGAATAAGCCAGAAAACCAGTCCTCAATGATGGCTTCTCCTGCGTGTTATTCCCGTAGATAAATGACTTGCCGATTGATCTCAGAGATGACACGTTCGGTGTATACAACGCGGTACTTCATCGGTCGAGCTTGAGGTCTTGATCGGTGGCGATCTGGCGCATTGCCGCTCGGGCATCGGTTACCCGTCCTGCCGCGATATCTGACTCGCTGTCTGCGATCTGCTCGTTGACCTGCGAGCGATAAGCCTGGTCTTCTTCGTAGTCGAGTTGATCGACAAAGAAGCTTTCTATGTAGTCGGAGAGCTCTTTGTCATCCAGTCGTTGCCGGAGGCGTGCATCGAGTTGATCAGAAACGGTCCAGTAGGCCATGGGATGAGCTCCGGTTTGGTTTGCTCGTTTGCGACCCGAGCATCTATTCAGTCTAAGCCATGTTCTTCTCATTACGAACTGGCGGAGGTGTACGACCTCAGCGCGAAGCTCCAGAACAGCCGGGCGGCGGTGAACATGACAAAGGCGACGGCGACGCAGAGCAGGAGCATGCCTGAGCCGGCGCGGCCGAGGGCGACCTCGGCGGGGATGGTGGTCATGAAGGCGACTGGGAGGACGGCGGTGAAGAACACGCGGTAGGCGAACGGGTAGCCGGAGACAGGGAACCGGCCGGCCTCGAGCAGGGCCTGCATGGCGTAGGTCAGGTTGTCGAGCTTGGTGGCCCAGATGGAGACCGTCGCAAGGATGTAGCCGAGGCTGTAGAGGGTGACGAGGCCGAGGGCCATGAGGGGGAAGAGCCAGAGGGCGGAAGCGGTGAGGGGGGCGGGGCTGTCGGGCTGAGCGAGTTGGACCAGGGCGTAGCCGGTGAGCCCGACGCCTAGTACGAGGCCGGGGATGCCCCAGAGCGAGAGGCGGTGGGCGGAGAGGTAGAACTGGGCGTCGATGGGCTTGATGAGGATGAAGTCGAGCGTGCCCTCGCGGACGTGCTCGGAGAGGGCGGAGCGGTTGGGGGACATGATGGTTTGTTGCGTGCCGTCGAGGACGAGGTAGGGCCCCATCACGAGCAGGGCTTCGGGCCAGGACCAGCCGCCGATCTGGTAGCCGGTGGAGAAGAGCGTCTGGAGGGTGAGCAGGGCCCCGGCGGTGCCCATGACGGAGGTGAGCGCAGCCAGCGTGAAGTTGACGCGGTACTCGGCCTCGGCGGCGAACGCGGCGGACCAGAAGCGAGCAAGCGTCGTCGTGTATCGCTTCACGGTTACGCCCCCATCGCCGAGTAGTGCTTGAGCCCGCGCCACCAGACGAAGCGGTTCAACGCGTAAAGCCCCCCGAGCCAGCCGGTCACGACCAGCAGCGGCTGCATGAAGCCTGCGTCCCCGCCGGCCAACAGCGTCGCGGGCCACCAAACCATGTAAGGGAACGGCGTGTAGAACACCCACAGATCTAAAGGTTCGGGTAGCAGTTGTAACGGGATCACCAGGCCCGACAGGAACGTGTACGGCACCATCAACACCGCGTCCGACGCCGCGACCCGCTCGTGCCAGAACGACAGCATCGCCAGCGTGTACTGCATGAGAAAGCGCAACGCGAAGGCGGTGTACGTCGCGACGACCGCCGCCCCGACCTGCTGCAGGCTCGGCGTCCACCACCCGTGCTCCCCACCGATCGAGGAATCCCCCCACAGCGCCTGCGGCTGAATCACGAAGCACAACGCCAACAGCCCAATGCAGAACGGGGCACGGATCGCCTGATCCGCGAGATGATTCGTGACGAAGTACCACGCCGGGTCGGCCGGGTGCATCAGGCGGGACGAGAGCTTGCCCGTCACGACCTGGTACTCGAAGTCGTAGATCACCCAGCACACCGTGAACTGCCGGACGATGAATACCGCAATGAAGTACCGCGCTGCCTCGACCGGCCCGAACCCCGGGAACGCCCCCGACTCGCCCGCCTCGACCCAGATGCCCATCATGATGATGGGCAGCGACGTCGCGATCATCCACAGGAACAGCTCCCCGCGGTACACGGTCATGAACGTGTAAGCCTGCGCCATGTAGGCCTTGCTCAAACGGACCGGGCGACTCAGCATCAGGCCGCCTCGACCGGTTCGGGGACTTCATCTGGTGACGCGTTGCCGCTTGCTGCAGCACGCTCTATACCCGAGCCGAACAGCTGCCGAATCACCTCTTCGATCGGCGGCTCCTGCACGCTCAAATCCTCGACCACATGCTCCGCCAGAAGCCGGTCCAGCGTCGGCGTCAGTGCTTCGCGATCGATCAGCAAACGAGCCGTGCGACCGGTATGTTCTTCGACCGTGCCATAGCTCGTCAGAACTTCCGGGGGGATCGGCTCGGCGGTCTGCACCTTCACCTCACGCAGCGGCGCGAACCGCTCGACCACCCCCGCCAGCGTCCCGTCATACAGGATCAGTCCTTTATCGATGACGACGACGCGTTCACACAACGCCGTGATGTCCGCCATGTAGTGCGACGTCAACAGGATCGCCGACCCTTGCTCCCGGTTGTACTCCCGCAGGAAGCTGCGCACCGCCGACTGCGCATCGATGTCCAGCCCCAGCGTCGGCTCATCCAGGAACAACACCCTCGGCCGATGCAGCAGCGCCGCGACCAGCTCGCACTTCATCCGCTGACCCAGAGACAGCTTCCGTACCGGTTGCCGCAGCTCTTCTTTCAAGCCCAGCCTTTCACACAATTCGTCGATCCGCCGCTGCCCCTCGCTATCGCTCAGCCCATACACCGCGACGTTCACCCGCAGCGAGTCCGCGGCCGGCAGGTCCCACAGCAGTTGCTGCTTGTTTCCCATCACCAGCGTGATCTGACGCAGCAGCGCCGACTCCCGCCGGTACGGCACATGCCCGGCGACCTCCACCGTCCCGCCGCTGGGGTGCATTAACCCTGTGAGCATCTTCAGCGTCGTCGTCTTCCCCGCACCGTTCGGCCCCAGAAACCCCACCACCTCGCCCGGCTCGATCTTCAGGTTAATGCCCCGCACCGCCTCGATGTCCCGGTACTTCCGCCGAAGCAGGTGACGCATCGTCCCCCTCATCCCCGGCGCCTTGTCCGCCACCCGGTACGTCTTCCGCAGCTCCCGGGCCTCAACGATCGCCATGCGGCGAGTCTAGCACCGTCCCTTGCTCAACCGGCCAGGCCAAACCCCCATCCACCCCGATCTGTTTCCCAGCCTACGACCGCCCGACCTGATCCCTTAGGCCTAGTGACGCGCGTTCAGTCGCACCGATGTCTCCCAAGACCTAAGAAACTCCTGGTTTTTCGGCCGATTTTCTCGAACCCCTGCTCCTCCTATGCCTACTGTCAAGCAGATGCAATCACGCTCACCGCTCGAGCGTCTTTCCGGGGAGGGCAGCCCGGTGTGGTCTGTCCCCGGACCGATCGAAACCTCGTCAGGAGACCCCCCCATGCGTAAGTGGACCCTTGGTATTGCAGGCCTCGCCCTCGTCGGCACCGCCGTCGCCGTCTTCAGCTTTTCGAACGCCGTCGCCGGTGACCACGCCGCTAAAGGTGCTCAGGTTGGCCAGCCCGCTCCGACCTTCAACCTCACCGCTGTCCGCACCGGCGAGCCTGTCAGCCTCGACCAGTTCGCCGACCAGAACGTCGTCCTCGTCTGGCAGTCCATCAACTGCCCCTGGGACAAGATGCGTGAAGATGGCGGCTACCAGCGTGTGCTCTCGCCCCTCGCTGAGAAGTACCAGGACAAGGGCATCGTCTTCCTCGCCATCAACTCCAACAAAACCGAGTCTGTCGAAGAAATCGCCGCCTACGCCACTAAGCACAACATCCCTTACCCCATCCTGAAGGATCTGAACAACGTCGTCGCCGACACCTACGGGGCCAAGACCACCCCGCACATCTACATCAAGGGCAAGGACGGCACGCTCGTCTACAAGGGCGGCCTCGAGGAGGTCCCCACCAGCCCCGGCAAGTGCGGCGAGATGGATGTGCAGTACCTCGTCCCCGTGCTCGACGCCCTGCTCGCCGGTGAAACGCTCCCGTTCACCTCCACCGAGTCCAAGGGCTGCAGCATCAAGCGTGTGAACTAAACCACAACCACCCACCCCCATCTCAGACCCTCCCCTCGGCGGCGGATGCGTTCATCGCACTCCGCCGCTTTTTTATGAGTAAAGCCGCCACGGATTCCGCTCAGCCCAAACAGGCATCCAAACAAAATCCAATCTTTTTATCAAGATACACCTTGACACCTACCGAACAGAAGTTACCGTGAGCCAGTCCGGTCAAAATCCGAACACCCGTGAGTCACTGCCCGCCAGCTCAGTCCCAAACACCGCCACTCAAGGAGCCTTACCATGGTCAGCACGTTAGCTTCCAAGCCCAAATCCGCCCTCAACGGCTCCGCCGCCAAAAGTAAAACCCCGACCAAATCCATGGCCAAGACCTCCAAAGCTGCCCCCATCCCCACCAACCCCGTCCCCGAAAACGACGCCGCCCGCAACCGCGCCCTCGATCAGGCCCTCACCCAGATCGAGCGGAACTTCGGCAAGGGCTCGATCATGAAGCTGGACGACGACCCCAGCAACATCCCCGCCGGCGTCTCCACCGGGGCCATCAGCCTCGACCTCGCCCTCGGCGGACGCGGCATCCCCCGCGGACGCGTCATCGAGATCTTCGGCCCCGAGTCCTCCGGCAAGACCACCCTCTGCCTCCACGTCATCGCCGAAACCCAAAAAACCGGCGGCGTCGCCGCCTTCATCGACGCCGAGCACGCCCTCGACCCCTCCTGGGCCCGCCGCCTCGGCGTCAACCTCGAAGAGCTCCTCGTCTCCCAGCCCGATACCGGCGAGCAAGCCCTCGAGATCTGCGAACTCCTGGTCCGCTCCAACGCCGTCGACATGATCGTCGTTGACTCCGTCGCCGCCCTGATCCCCCGTGCCGAGATCGAGGGCGAGATGGGTGACAGCCACGTCGGGCTCCAGGCCCGCCTCATGTCCCAGGCCCTCCGCAAGCTCACGGGTGCGATCAACCGCTCCCGCTGCACCGTCGTCTTCATCAACCAGATCCGCGAGAAGATCGGCGTCATGTTCGGCAACCCCGAAACCACCCCCGGCGGCCGGGCGCTCAAGTTCTACAGCTCCGTCCGCATCGACATCCGCCGCACCGCCTCGATCAAAGAAGGCGACAAGGCCGTGGGCAATCGCACCCGCGCCCGGGTGGTCAAGAACAAGATCGCCCCGCCGTTCCGCCAGGCCGAGTTCGACATCATGTTCGATGAGGGCATCTCCGCCTCCGGCGACCTGCTGGACCTCGCCGTCGAAGAAGACGTCGCCCAGAAGTCCGGCGCCTGGTTCAGCTTCGGCGAAGTCCGCCTCGGCCAAGGCCGCGAGAACTCCAAACAGTTCCTCCGCGACAACCCCGACCTCTTCGACGAGATGAAACGCCTCGTCCTCGAGAAGAAAGGCGTCATCGCCGCTCCCGCGGATGGTGATTCAGATGCGAGTTCAGACGAAGGTTAGTCCCCGCGACGTTTGACGGCCAAGTGCCATTAGTGATATGACACACGATCATCATCACTAACTAACAGCCGGGATTTCCAATGGACTTGTCAGACCGTCTCCGTGAGCTTGCAGCTCGAATACCTAGCCAGCTTGATTTACTGAAGACCGAGGAAGCAACGAAGAACGCATTGGTGATGCCGTTCATCAATGCCTTGGGCTACAACGTATTTGACCCGACCGAAGTGGTGCCTGAGTTTGCGGCAGATGTGGGTGTGAAAAAGGGTGAAAAGGTCGATTACGCCTTGATCCGTAAGGGTGAGCCGATCGTTCTTTTCGAGTGTAAGTCTTCGGGAACTGATCTGGATGCAGCTCATATGTCGCAGTTGTTTCGCTACTTTGCGGTGACACCAGCTCGTATCGGCATCCTCACCAATGGCGTGGACTATCGGCTCTTCTCCGATCTGGAAGCCCCGAATCGGATGGACGAAAAGCCGTTTCTAGAGTTTTCTGTCCTGACGCTCAATGACCGGATTGTTTCGGAAATCAAGAAGCTGGCAAAAGAGTCATTTGATGTCGATCAGGTCGTCTCCGCTGCTAGTGACCTGAAATATGTCCGGGGTATCGCACGTGCATTAAGAGATGAGAGCGTAAGTCCATCGGATCGCTTTGTGAAGCTGCTTACTCGGCGGGTCTACTCCGGCATAGTGACGCAAGCTGTCCGGGAACAATTTCGTAGCGTGGTTAAACGGGCATTTGCCGAGTTCATCAACGAGACGGTCAATGCAAGATTGGCCAAGGCGATGGAGGGTGTGACGCCGCCTACGAGCGAGAACCCGAGGGAGCCGGAGCCGGAAGATCCAGAGTCAGTGGTATCTGAATCGGATCAGGAGAAACGCAGCGAGATCGAGACTACCACGCTAGAAATGGAGGGTTTTTACATCGTCAAAGCCATCCTTTCCGAAGTGCTAGACCCGGATCGCGTATTTATCCGAGATACGCTTAGCTATTGCGGTGTATTACTCGATGACAACAACCGTAAGCCAATATGCCGGTTGTTTTTCAACTCTGCGACGAAGTACGTCGGGCTGTTCGACGAAGACAAAAAAGTTGAACGGCACGCGATTCAAACGACCGGTGAGCTGTGGGGTTTTGCAGAGCAGATCAAGGCCACCGCATTAAGGCATCAGTAGGTACGGTGGCTACGTGTTCTGATTCACCCCGGTAGCCTGCTTATGTGCGTAGCTTTCTGCTGTTACCGCTGGTGGTAGGGATCGACCTGTGGATCAGGTGGCAGGTCTGGTCACGGCGGGACTTGCGGAGACGGATTGATCCAGCGATCGCGGAGCGGCTCAATGCGGCCTTTTCTTGGCCTGTGGGTCTGCTCGACCGCGTGCGGTTGATACCCGAGGTACCGCCGGTGCCGGGAATCGTGTGGCTGTTCGAGCGGTGGTGGCCGGGCACTTCTGTTGGGCCGGGTGGGGCGTCGGGGATCACGTTTGGGTGGGACGTGGTGGTTCGGCCGGAGCTGGTGGATGACGAGACGTTGCTGTTTCACGAGCTGATTCATGTGGTGCAGTGGTCGCGGCTGGGCCGGCTGCGGTTTCTGCTTGTGTACGCCGACGGTGTGTTGCGGCACGGCTATCTGGGCTGCCCGCTCGAGGAGATCGCGTACCGGATGACGGCCGCGTTTGCTGGGGGTTTGGGGGACGCGGGACCGGTTGGCCGCGAGGTGGCGGAAGACGCTGACACCCAAGGGGCGGTGTTGCGGGATCGCGGGTGGCTGCACGGCGTGGCGTGGTGGCTGGCGGGGGCTTGGTGAGGATGAGTGTTGGGGTGAAGCGGGGCGGGTGGGGTGGCCGATGAGGTCGGTATGAGTAGCGGACCGGACTACCAGGTTGAGATCAGCGGGATACAGGGGCACAGCGGCGCGCTAGGTGGGGGCGCGGCCAAGGCGGCGGGGGTGACGGGTGGGGCGGGTCGGCCGTGGATCGCGGTGACGTACGAGTGCTGCTCGGTGTATAGCCGGGTGTACCGGAACCGGGACGGGACCGCGTATGAAGGCAAGTGCCCGAAGTGTGGGAAGACGGTGAAGGCGGCGATCGGGCCCGGCGGGACGGCGACGCGGTTCTTTCGGGCGGAGTAGGGCGGGCGGTTGGAGCGCGAGTGTTTGGTGGGCGGGCTGCGGGCAGGTGTGCCCGCAGCTATTCGTGAGCGTGTGATGGGTGCACCGGGAGTGCCCGTGGGTTGGGACGGGACGCTTCGCGTCTGCCGCTACACGGTGTTGTTGGTGATGCTTGGTCTACGCGGTGGTGGCGGCGGCTTCTGGGGTGGGTTCTTGTTTGGCGGGCGGGGTGGGTTTGGCTTGGCCGAACCAACGGATGAGGCCGGGCTCGTGGATGGGGGTGGGGAGGTCGGCGGCGGGGACGACGCGGACGCAGAGGCCTTGTCGGCCGGGGGTGTGGGGGTGGAGTTCGCCCTTGAAGGTGGCGGTGCCATCGGAAGAGGTGGTCGTGTCAACCTCAAGGTCTTTGGCGTGGAAGTCGGTGATCTGGCCGGTGGGGGAGACGGTGCCGTAGCAGGCCTGGGCGAGCAGGGCGTCGGCGGGGAGGCCGCCGGTCTCGACGGTGACGGTCAGGGGTAGCGGCTGGTCGGCGGGGACGGTGTGGCTGTCGAGGGCGACGTCGGCGATATGGACCGAGGGCCAGGCGTAGCGGAGGCGGGCCTTCTCGCCGGCGAGGGTGACCGCGGGTTTGAAGCGGTCGGCGGCGAGCCGGTGGGCGCGGTCGACCGCGGGCAGGTAATAGTCCTGGGTGTACTCGGCGACCATGCGGTTGGTGTTGAAGAAGGGCCCGAGTTCGGCGATGGACTGCTTCATGCGGTGGACCCACTGGCGGGGGATGCCGGTGGTGTCCCGGGCGTAGAACTCGGGGGCGATGTGGTTTTCGAGGAGGTCGTAGAGGGCGCGGGATTCGTAGTGGTCGGCGGTGTTGGGGTCGTCGTAGTCTTCGCGGTGGCCGATGGCCCAGCCGACGTGTGGGGTGTAGGCCTCGTCCCACCAGCCGTCGAGGATGGAGCAGTTGGGGATGCCGTTCATGGCGGCCTTCATGCCGGAGGTGCCGGAGGCCTCCATGCCGCGGCGGGGGTTGTTGAGCCAGACGTCGGAGCCCTGGACGAGGTAGCGGGCGACCTGCATGTCGTAGTTCTCGAGGAACACGAGGCGGTGCCCGACGCCGTGGTCGTCGGCGAAGCGGACGAGCTGCTGGATGAGCTCCTTGCCCTGATGGTCGGCGGGGTGGGCCTTGCCGGCGATGACGAACTGGATCGGGTGGTTGGGGTGGTTCAGCAGATTGAGCAGGCGCTGCGGGTCGCGGAGCAGGAGGTTGCCGCGCTTGTAGGTGGCGAAGCGTCGGGCGAAGCCGATGGTCAGGGCGTGGGGGTCGAGGCCTTTAGGGGCGCGGTAGGAGGGGCCGAGGCGCTGCGGTCGGAAGGGGTTGGTTTTGCAGGCGAAGTCGACGAGGCGTTGGCGGTACTTCTCGTGGATGTCCCAGAGTTCTTCGTCGGGGACGTGGTGGATGGCTTTGAAGGCGTCGAAGTCTTCGGGGTGTTGTCGGCGGTGGCCGGGAGCGGTGTGGGCGTCGAGGGCGTCGGCGATTTCGGGGATGAGCCAGGTGGAGGCGTGGACGCCATTGGTGACGGCCCCGATTGGGATCTCTTGTTCGGGGACGCCGGGCCAGATGCCTTGCCACATGCCGCGGGAGACCTCGCCGTGGAGTTGGGAGACGCCGTTGCACCAGTCAGCGGTGCGGATGGCGAGGGTGGCCATGGAGAAGGGTTCTTTCTTGTTGAACACGTCGTCTCGGCCGAGGGCGAGCAGTCCTTCCATGTCGAGCTTGAGGCTGGGGTGGAAGTCTTTGAAGTAGGCCTTGATCATGTCGGCGGGGAAGCGGTCGATGCCGGCGGGGACGGGCGTGTGCGTGGTGAAGCAGTGGGAGGCGGCGGCCTGCTGGCGGGCTTCGTCGAAGGACAGGTCGTGGTCTTCGATGAGCCGGCGGATGCGTTCGAGGGCGACGAAGGCGGCGTGGCCCTCGTTGAGGTGGCAGACGTCGGGGCGGATGCCGATGGCTTCGAGGGCGCGGGCGCCGGCGATGCCGAGGACGATCTCCTGTTTGATGCGGGTCTCCATGTCGCCGCCGTAGAGCTGACCGGTGATGCCGCGGTCGGCTTCGCTGTTTTCGGGGAGGTCGGTGTCGAGGAGGTAGAGGTCGATGCGGCCGACACGGCAGTGCCAGAGGGCGACGTGGACGGTTCGGCCGGGGAGATCGACGGTGACGGTGACGGGTTTGTCGTTGTGGATGACGCGGGTGACGGGGAGTTGGTTGAAGTCGAGATCGGGGAGGACTTCCATCTGCCAGCCTTCGTGGGAGAGGTACTGCTGGAAGTAGCCATGGCGGTAGAGCAGCCCGACGGCGACGAGGGGGATGCCGAGCTCGGAGGCGGACTTGAGGTGGTCGCCGGCGAGGCAGCCGAGGCCACCGGAGTAGATCTGGAAGGACTCGGTCATGCCGAACTCGGCACAGAAGTAGGCGACGGTGAAGGGGTCACGGCCGTCGTTGATGGAGTCGAACCAGGGGGTGCGGGATTGGTGGCGTTGGAGGGCGTCTTGGGCGTCCTGGAGCTGGCCGAGGAAGACGTCGTTGGTGGCGAGTTCCTGGAGGCGGGCCGGGGGGACAAGCCCGAGGAGGCGTACGGGGTTGTGCTGGGACTTCTGCCAGAGGTCGGCGTCGATGCTCTCGAAGAGTTTGATCGCGACGGGGGACCAGCACCACCAGAGGTTGTTGGCAAGGGTCTGCAGGGGTTGTAGGGCGTCGGGCAGGGGGGTGGCGACATCGAAGTGGCGGACGGCGGCTTCGTGGGGAGGGAACATGGGGATTCCGGGTGGGTTGTGTAGGGGGGCAAGCAGGGCTCGTGTGCAGTGTAGCGGGGGTGCTGTAGGGGATAGGATGCGGGGATGCATGAGGACGAGGTGATTGCGTTGGCGGTGGCGGCAGGGGGGTGGAAAGCGGGTGGCCCCGCGGATGGAATCCGTGGGCTTCGGGGTGCGGAGGTGGGTCTTGGGGGTGGGGTGGTGATTGGGCCGGGGGATGATTTGGGGGGGATTCGGGTGGGGGATCGGCTGGTGTTGGTGGGGGTGGACGCAGTCGTGGAGGGGGTGCACTACGCCCGGGGGACTTCGCCGGAGCGGGTGGCGCGTAAGGCACTGAAACGGAATCTG
>JBCCOW010000068.1:0-18614 GCA_039025195.1 Planctomycetota bacterium | reverse complement strand
TGAAGTCCCCCCCACTCCCCGGCAGCAACACAATCGGCGCAAACGCCAACACCGTCGTCAGCGTCGACGCAAACAACGGCCCCGCCAGATGCCGTACCGCATGATCCACCGCCGCCTCCCGCGCCTTGCCGCGCACTCAGAAACCGCCCCGCCAACGCCGCCACCACCGTCAGGCTCACCCCGTACGACGCCGTAATCGCAAACGCCACACTGATCCCGATATACCCAATGAAGTCTCCCCCACTCCCCGGCAACAACACAATCGGTGCAAACGCCAGCACCGTCGTCAGCGTCGATGCAAACAACGGCCCCGCCAAGTGCCGCACCGCGTGATCCACCGCCGCCTCCTGCGTCTTACCCCCCCGCAGCTCCTTGCCCACCTCATCCACCACCACAATCGCGTTATCAATCAACAACCCCAACGCAATGATCATCCCGAAGATCGACATCTGGTGCAGCGACCCGCCGTTCAGTAGCACCCCAAACAGTGTCAACGCCGAGACCAACGGCAGCGCCGTCCCCACAATCAACGCCGACCGCAGCCCCATCGTCAGCACCACCACCACCACAATTACCCCCGCACCCAACACCAGGTTCAACCCCAGCTCCCCCAGCCGTTCCTCCGTATACCTGCTCTGGTCAAACACCGTCTCCACCTCCACCGCTCCCCCCACCTCCGCCGCGAAGTCCGCCACCACCTCCCGCGCCCGCGCCGCCCACTCCCCCACCTGCTGCCCCTCTCCCAGCCGCGCCCCCACAAACACCGTCCGCCGCCCCGCCGACAGCCCCACCTCCACCACCGGCTGCTCCCACCCCCGACGCACCTCCGCCACATCCCCCACCCGAACCACCAACTTCGTCGGCCCCTCGCCGTTGCCCTCCACAATCGGCACCGACCGCACCCGCTCCAGCGTCTCCAGATCCCCCGCCACCTCCACCACCAGATCACTCCCCGACCCCCGCACCCGGCCCGTCGGCACCTTCGTGTCCGCCCCCCGCAACCGCGCCGCCACGTCCTCCACTGTCAACCCCAACTCCGCCAACCGCTCCCCATCCACCGACACCAACACCTGCTCCGTCGGCTCCCCATACCGCCGAACCAACTCCGTCCCCCCCACATTCCGAAGCCGATCCTCCAACTCCCGCGACAACCGATCCATCACCCCAAGCGCAGGCCCCCTCGCCCCGTCATCACCTTGCCTTCGTAGCGCCGTCGCTTGCGACGCACTCCCACCCACCCCACCGTTTAGCCCGGTCGCTGGCGACCGGTCGTCCGGCGACGACTCCCCCACCCACGTCACCCCCACCAACAAAGTAAACGCCACCGCCCCCATCCGATCGTCAAACACCGGCTCGCTCGCCTCCGGAGGCAGCAGCGCCCGCGCATCATTTACCCGGTCCCGCACCTCCGAAAAAATCTGAACGTTCTGCCCCGCCGTCACCGCGTCCTTCAACTCAATCGAGATCCGCGACACCCCCGCGCGTGACGTCGACTCGATCGTCTTGATCTCGTCCACCTCCCGGATCTCTCGCTCCAACACCTCCGTCACCAACGCCTCCACCCGCTCCGCCGAACTCCCCGGCAACAGCGTCAACACCGACGCCCCCCGCTGCACAATCCGCGGGTCCTCCTCCCTCGGCAGATTCAAAAACGCCGACCCCCCCGCCATCAATACCACCGCGATCGTCAACCACAGCAGGTACCCATTCCGATACATCCACACCGCCGGATTCATTCCTCCACCTCCCCACCATCACCCCCGAAGCCCACGGCGTCTCGCCGTGGGTCCGCGCCGCCATCTCCCTCACCCATCACCACCCGCACCCCCAACCCCGGCATCACCCGCTGCAACCCGTCCATCACCACCAACTCCCCCGCCCGCACCGCCCCCCACACCCGCACCACCACCGCCCCATCCTCCCCCACCCGCTGATCCAATACCGCCACATCCCGCCGCGCCAACCGATGCGTCGCCCCATCCGCTCTGACCGCATCTTCTTCCAGCGGCTCCGCCACATAACACGCCCATAAACCCCGCACCCCCTCCGTCAACGCCGACACCGGCAGCGCCACATTCGCCGCCTCCACCCGCCGCCCCAACGACAACAGCACCAAGTCCCCCTCCGTCACGACCGGCAACGGCTCCGGCCCGACCCGGCGTTCCCGAACAGGCATCGAGCGCGACGCCAACCCCGCCACTCCGCCCAGCTGCGCCTCCACCCGGAGCAACACCTCCAACGCACGCGTCCGCGCCTCCCGCACCGGCAGCACCGCGATCACCGCCGCCTCCATCTGCCGACGATCCACCTCAACCGTATACCGCTGACCCACCATCAAACGCTCGGCCGCATCCCCCGCCACCCCCACCCGCGCCTCCGGCCCCACCGACTCCATCAGCTCCAACACCCCCTGCCCCGCCGACACCACCGCCCCCTCGTCCACCAGCCGACGCACCACCACGCCATCAAACGGGGCCTTGATCTGCGACTTATCGATATCCGTCTGTACCCGGTCCACCGCCGCCTGTGCCCGGGCCGTCGCCGCCACCGCCACCGCGTAACCCTGCACCGCTTCGTCCCGCTCCTGCTCCGTCGCCCCCTTCCGCGCAAACGCGGCCAACACCCGGTCCCTGACCAGCCGCGCCAACGCCTCCGACGCCGCCGCCTGCTTCACCGCCAACTCCGCCTCCGTCTTCGCCGACACCAGCCGCGTCGTGTCCAACTCCCCCAACGGCTGATCCAGCACCACGCTCTGCCCCTCCCGTACCCCGATCCCCTTCACCCGCCCCCCCAACTCAAAGCCCAGGCTGCTCCGCCGCGCCGCCTCCACCCGGCCCGCATACCGCACCTCCACCG
Source organism: Planctomycetota bacterium (assembly GCA_039025195.1). GTDB lineage: Bacteria > Planctomycetota > Phycisphaerae > Phycisphaerales > Phycisphaeraceae > JBCCOW01. Next base: position 15,758 of record JBCCOW010000068.1, on the reverse strand, counting down.
GATACGACCGCTCCACCAAAGCCGACTCAACCGCCACCACCAACGCCGGCACCACCTCCCCCTGGACACGCTCCACCGCCTCCGCCTGACCCGCCGTCGCTTCCGACCCAGGCTTCACCATCAACACCACCACCGCCACCACAACCGCGCCGCCCAGCCCAAAACCCAGCCACCACCATTTCGCTCGTCCGCTCATTGCCGCCATTGTTCTAAACCTCCTGCCGTGATCGGATTGCCCGTCGCCTTGCCCCAGAGCCGCTCGACAACCCCCGACAGCATCTCCGCGTCCTCATCGCCCAGCATGCCCCGCAACCTCGCCTGGGCCTCCGCCCAAGGCTGTTCACACTTCTTAAGGATTCGCCGACCCTTCGCTGTCAGTTTCAATACCGACCCCTCCGCGATCCACCCGTGTTCCCGCAGCAGCGGCAGCATTCGGCTCGCCGACGACCGATCCAGATGGATCACCCCGCACAGCTTCGACGCCGTCGTCGGCTCCAGCCATGCGATCGCCGCCAGCAGGTGGAACTGCGTCACCGTCACCCCCAAAGGCCGAAGCGCCTCCTCATAAATCGGCGTCACCACCCGCATCAGCAGCCGGACCCGCAGACCCAGGCAGGCCGACCCCATCCCGAACGCCAACATACGCGCTGTTTCGCGATCCATGCTTGTTGTATATGCAATGCACACACAACCGATCAAGGCTCTGCCGCAGAATTTCTTGCCCGCGCCCCAACAAAGGACTGCCAAAACTCTGTTATCACATCCTCATGCCCTCTTCCAAACCCCCCAGCCTCGCCACCCTCCTCGACGCCAACCACCCGCTGCTCACCGTCCAGCCCGACGACGAGCCCGGCTTCCTCCGCTATCTCGCCGAAACCCTGAAATCCCGCAAACGCTCCGCCTGGACCTGGTCTGCCACCCGTGGCCTCCGCCGCGGCGTCCCCGGCTCCAAGCCAGAACGCGCTGACACCGAACACCCCGCCGCCGCCCTCACCCACCTCCTCGACTGCGAGCTCAAGCCCGACACCCTCGTCCTCCTCGACATTGCTGAGCACTTGCCCGACCCCGTCCTCGCCCGGCTACTCAAGGACACGCTCTACGACACTGAAGCCCGCGACGCCTCCCTCGTCTTCGTGGGCGATCCCGCCAAGCTCCCCGCCGACCTCCGTGCCATCGCTACCTCCTACGAGCCGCCCCTCCCCGATGACCAAGACCTCGAAGCCCTGGTCAAACGGCTCGCCAGCCAATCGAAGAAGACACGCCGCACCAAGGTCCGCGTGACCCGCCGCGCACTGAACGTCATGGTCCGCAACCTCCGCGGCCTGAGCCTCCCCCAGGCCGAACGCGTCATCGCCGAAGCCATCGCCGAGGGCCAGGCCCTGACCGACGAAGACACCAACACCATGCTCGCCGCCAAGCGCCGACTCCTACACGCCGACGGCCTCCTCGAATACGTCCAGACCCCGCTCAACCTCTCCGACATCGCCGGCATCCGCCACCTCAAACGCTGGCTCCACGACCGACGCGACGCCTTCTCCGAAGACGCCGAAGCCTTCGGCCTCAACCCACCCCGTGGCGTCCTCATGCTCGGCGTCCCCGGCTCCGGCAAGTCCCTCTGCGCCAAAGCCATCGCCGCCTCCTGGGAGCGTCCCCTCCTCCGCCTCGACCCCGGCGCGCTCTTCGACCGCTACATCGGCGAGTCCGAACACCGACTCCGCACTGCACTCCAGCAAGCCGAGGCCATGAGCCCCGTCGTCCTCTGGATCGACGAGATCGAAAAAGGCTTTGCCTCCGCCTCTTCGCGTAGTAACGACGGCGGCACCTCCCAACGCATGTTCGGCTCCCTGCTCACCTGGATGCAAGACCACACCGCCCCCGTCTTCCTCGTCGCCACCGCCAATAACATTGACGCCCTCCCCCCCGAGCTCCTCCGCAAGGGCCGCTTCGACGAACTCTTCTTCGTCGACCTCCCCAGCCCGGCCGTCCGCAAGGCCATCTTCTCCATCCACCTCGCCAAGCGCAAACTCGACCCCAAGCAGTTCGACCTCAAGCAGCTCGCCGCCGCCTCCGACGGCTACACCGGCGCCGAGATCGAAGCCGCCATCACTAGCGCCCTCTTCGCCGCCTTCCCATCCCGCACCAAGCCCAACACCGACGCCATCGCCACCGCCCTCCGCACCTCCCCGCCCCTCTCCGTCACCATGGCCGAACGCCTCGCCAACCTCCGCCACTGGGCCAAGACCCGCACCGTCCCCGCCGACTAAACCCACCCTGCCTGCTTTAGCCACCCACCCTGCCTGCTTTAGCCCCCGGCTCTGCCGGGGGGCACGCGGCGCACCCGATGCCCACCGCGTTACGATCCCCTCCCTCATCTCACTAAGCGATCCCATGCCAATCAAGCTCACGGACACGAAATCCTCGGCGTCGACGACCGCCCCCATCAATACGACTACACCCCCAACCTTCCCAGCGGCTACCTCGATCAACAAGCACAGGGCTAGTCCGACACCTTCCGCCCCCGGCCGTCATCTGTAGGACGCAAAACACAACCAAAACGCCGCCGTGTCAACAGCCCCGCGCTCCGCTAGGTTTGCCCGCGATGGAACAGCCCGACCACCCCGCGCGGTCGGCCGCGCAAGACATCACACGCCATTTCCTGGGACACCGCAACGCGTCCGTCAACCCTACCCCTCACCAGGGGTCCGTCAATTGGTGCTTCGTCATCGAAGCATCAGACTGCACGCTGATCCTCCGCATCAACCGCGTCCGTAACGCCGACCGCGCGCTCAGCGAGTACCGCAAAGAACAGTGGTGCATCGGCCAGGCCCGCGCGGCTCGCGTCCCCAGCCCCCAGGTCCTCGCCTGCGGCAAACACGCTGGCCGCGCCTGGTCGATCCAGCAACACATCCACGGCACCAGCCCCGACCAGGCCGTGCCCCGCCCCGAACTCTGGCGACTCCTCGGGCAGTGGTCGGCCACAATCGCCAAGATCACCCCGCCGACCGACCACACCCTCGGGATCACGCTGCATCGGGCACAGCAACACACTCGCGAACAGACCCAATACAACCTCGAACAACTCACCCCAGACGACCCCCTGGTCGAGCTCGGGGTCTACGCGCGTCCCGATCAGCCACGGCTGCGCCTCGCCTTCGAGGCACTACAGGACAAGCCGTTCGAATTCGCCCTCCACCACGGCGACCTCTCCACAAACAACGTCCTGATCGACGCGGACAACCAGCCCTGGCTGATCGATTGGGGCGAAGCCCTGGTCGCCCCCAGCCCGCACTTCGGCATCAACGTGATCCGTAAACAACAGTACCTGGACGAACCCGTCCACGACGCGGACTACCAGGCCTTCCTCGACGGCACCGGCGTCGCCCGAGACGAACTCGAACAGATCACCCCCGACCTCGATCGGATGCTGCTACTACAAGCCTGTGATCTGACCCGCTGGGCCATCGACTGCTGCCCGCCACGTCTGGATGAGATCGCAGGAACCGGGCGCGCCCTCCTCGCCGCAATCCTGCACCCCCAATAGCCGGCGGTCAACGACCGCCCGGTCGCGTTACCATCCGCTCCCCTCTCCACAGGAGCCTCACCCATGCCATCCCAACTCACCGGCCAAGAAATCCTCGCCATCGACGCCGGCACCCAAGGCGTCGCCCTCATCCTCTGGTGCCCCCAATCCCGCCAAGTCCTCGGCGTCGGCGACCGCCCCTACCAGCACGACTACACCCCCGGCCTCCCCCACGGCCACCTCGAACAACAAGCCCACTACTGGTCCGACGCCATCAAACTCGCCATGGCCGACCTCCGCGAAGACGTCCTCCAAAACACCGGCTCCACCATCGACGCCGTCGCCGCCATCGGCGTCACCGGCCACATGCACTGCATGGTCCGCAAAGACGCAAACGACCAGAAACCCTTCGGCTGCGACATGTGGAACGACCCCCGCGGCGTCCCCGAGTCCGAAGAACTCACCGCACTCCTCGGCGAACACATCCCCGCCCGATGGACCGCCTGCCACATCCTCGCCCGCATGCGCTCCGACCCCACCGAATGGGCCCAAGCCACCGGCGTCACCGTCACCTCCGGCTCCATCGTCCACGACCTCACCGGACAATGGGTCCTCGGCCCCGGCGACGCCTCCGGCATGTTCGGCTCTCTCGCCCCCGACGGCCAGATCGACCGCGATAAACTCCGCAAAATCGACAACCTCACGGGTAACAAGTTCACCCCCCTCGAACAACTCGTCCCCCAAGTCATCCCCGCCGGCCAAGTCGCCGGCACCCTCACCCCCGCCGGCAGCGAACTCCTCGGCGGCCTCCCCGTCGGCACCCCCGTCGCCCCCCCGGAAGGCGACCAGCAAGCCGTCCTCGTCGTCGCCGCCGTCGACGAACTCGAGCTCGCCCTCTCCGCCGGCACCTCCTTCACCGGCAACCTCCCCTGCACCACCGACCTCAAAGCCACCGGCGAAGCCGTCAACGTTCTCGCCGGCCCCGACGGCAAAACCATGCTCATGGTCTGCTGCCGCTCCGGCACCGTCGCCTTCGCCCAATACGTCACCGGCCTCGCCAAACTCGCCAACCAACCCTTCGCCACCATCGCCGACACCCTCACCGACCTCGCCCAGGCCGCCACCCCCGACGCCGACGGCCCCCTCCTCTGGGGCTTCTTCCAGGGCGAAAACGTCACCGACCTCCCTCACGCCAAAGCCTCCCTCCAACACCTCGGCATCGACGCCATCGCCAACCCCGGCCTCCTCGCCTACCTCCTCCTCGAGTCCCCCTGCCTCACCCTCCGCTACGGCCTCGAACAACTCAAACCCCACACCGGCCCCATCAAACGCGTCGTCATGACCGGCGGCGCCCTCAAGTCCAAAGACGGCTTCGCCCCCCAGCTCTATGCCGACCTCCTCGGCGTCCCCATCCACGCCAACGCCGGCGACCAAGAAGGCTCCGCCAAAGGCGCCGCCCTCCTCGCCGCCTACACCGCCGCCGTTACAGCCAACCCCACCCCCACCCCACCCTCCTTCGCCGAATTCGCCAAGTCCCAAACCGCCGAATCAACAGACATCTGGCAACCCAACATGGACCGCCACAAGGCCCTCAACCAACGCTACCAACGCTTCGCCGAAGGCGTCACCCGCATGCAGAACAGTCTTTCGTAGAGTGGGGTGAGCCACGCGAAGCCCACCAAGTTCCACGGGTGTGCTACTGGTACAGTTTGCTTCGTCAGAACGGACACAGGGCGAATTTGCAGCTAATCGAAACCAACCCGGCCTGCTAATGGAGGCGCTACGAATGGTTCGCTATTTAAGTCTCTTGCTGGTGACTGTATGGAACTTGCAAGGCTGTTCTTCCTCCACGGAACCTGCAATCCCATCGCTTCAGGTTGTCGATCAATCGCAGATCGGGCCAGTGCCGAAGAATAGTCACGAATTGGCCTTTCAATGGGCGTCAGTTCGGTTCAACCATGCTGTACTACGGCCAGAACATATTCACACTACAAATCCAACAAAGGACTGGATTAAGGTACGTTCAATCAGAACAAACACATGGAATCAGACCCATGCGTGGCGTGTTGATGTGTATCCCAATCCAACCACGCTGGTTTGGCCCGTTGATATACCAGTTCTTACAGGTAGCCGTCTCCATTTCAGCGTTACCAAGCAGAAGCATCTACTCCTGAGATCACTCAATGATGGCAAACAGCTTGGCTCAATATGGATAGTGGGCAATACGGTGATCGCAGACGATGTACCAGACAACGGCTGGACCGGAGCGGCTGCAAGCAAACGAGAGCAGCATTCAACAGGCTCTTTCAGTGTGTTCGGACCTCCGTTACGTGACACGCAGTTACTGGCATCGATTACGGCATCACAACGACGGCTTCTTGCAAAAGCTGCTGACGTCCAAGCTCAGCAGCACACTTCAATGCTTCAGCGGATCGATCGAATGGCTAAGTCGCTGAACTCTGGCGAGTACCGCATCAAAGGTTCTGGGATTTTCTCAACCGATTCCTTCAAGTACATATCGCGTAAAGATATTGAAGACGCGATTGATGCGGCTGAATCCTCGGATTTCTGGGCATCACCACAGCTTGATTTACAGCGGCATCGTAATGTCCTGCACAGTGCAGTAAAAGATTACGATCGGCAAAAACGAGCACAGGCTGAGCACGATGAATGGAAGAAGCGTGTGGAGACCCACTTCAGAGTCCGCCCCACGCGATCGAGGTTCAAGGCGAGCGTGCTAAACCGGCAAGTTAAGATCGGGATGACCAAATATGAGGTTTACCTAGTTTTTGGAAGGCCATCGGATACGAGTACCACAGAATTTCGGGACCACGTTACTGAGCGACATTGGTACGAGAGTTCAAGAACGCATGTAGGCTTTACGGACGGCGTAGTTGATGTGATTCGGCGAGATTAATAGCACCACCGGAGGGTGGCTGGAGCAGATGCTTGGCGATGCCCCATCCAAGAGTTGCAGCAACCTGATGCACTCCCGGGGGTATAGGATGTCGTAAGCTCCACACTGGCCACCCGTTCGCCGGAGCGGAGCACACCCGTTCCGGTGCACCGCATTGTTATCCGTTGCAATTTGGTCCTAAGATACCGCATTCACTAAACGACATGCGGCTTAGATCGTCAGCTAGACTTGCGAGATCTGGGAACAACGTCCGTCGCCTTACTCCGAGCCAGTCCAACTCTGCGGCAATCCTCGATTTTGCATTGGAAGACACGATAAATCTTGTAAGCACCCCGCCTAGTTTATCAACCCTTGACAAGTCTTCACCCGTCCCATGGATTGTAAAAACCCCTTGCTGAACAAGCATTCGAGGATCAAGCTCGTTTGAAAGAATCGCTAGATGCTTTCCCATCACGACATTGTCATCGAAGGCAGCGTAAATTAATTCTTTCGCGGGAGATGAAGAAAGAGGTACGAGTGTGGGATCACCATTCGTGGCGCGATTCATATCGCGGGGATGTAACGCAAAAATCACGCCATCCTTAGCTGGATTACCAACCACTGAAAAATATAGCGAAACCAGGGGAGATTCGGTCCAATCGAGTAGTCGAGTGGGCAGTCCGTAGTGTTGTGCTAAAAATAACCATGCAGCGAAGTCATTATCATTTGGACAACTGGCATGTCTGGTTCTAGCCTGCTGACGAAAACGAAGGCACAAATTCTGCTCAGCACGTATGCCTCGGTCCTGCCGATAGACTCCAGCAACGAGCTTGTAATCAATCGACGATTGGCCCCTCCACCAAAGCTCGCCTTCCCAGTCATCACGGATGGAACCAGCTACTGTGAGGAGATCGGCAACGGATTCGATTTTTTTCGGCATTTAAATCGGATAACGAAAAGGCTCAGTTGCCGGCCGCCCGCGGGAGGGACATACCACCGTCAACGCATTTTACCCGCGGGCGTCGCCGGTGGGTAGCTGGGCAGAGGCTTGCCGATGCCCCGGCCGAGAGTTGCAACCACCTGGTGCACTTCCGGGGTCTGGAGTGTCGCAAGCTCCACCCCAGCGACCCGTCTCCTATCGCCTCGCCACGGGCTAGGTGTGACGGGGTGTTCATCCGCCGCATAGTCTGATTCGCTACGGGTACGCACTGATTCAACGTTGCCGTGTGTGATTCCGAGAGTCGGACGCCTGCATTCAACGCATGCGTGGCTTGTTTCATCGTAAGAACGGTTAGATTCTTCCCGGGCTTGCCATGAAACGCGTCGGGTGTGGGTTCAATCCTGCAAGGGTTGCCCTGCAACCAAGAACGTGTGGGTTGTTTCAGCCCTTGGTTGCATGGTTTCAAGACGTGTACGCACTATTTCCTGGCCGGGGTGCATGCTTCCGGGGGTGGTTTGACGTGTTCAACCACGGGTGGGCTTTGTTTTAGCGCGTGTTTGCTCTGTTTCATGGCGGGTTCGCTCAGACCGCGGGGCAAAACCAGAAGATGCGGGGAAGGCTTGTGATGTCTCATGGCTGGTGTGTCCCATTTCCCCGCCCGCTTGCCTTGATCCGTGGCCCGTTTGCCTTGTTTATGCGGGCGGGTCGTACGGCTGGGGCGTTGAGTCTGGTCCCACCCAGTAAGCCTCGCGGCTCACTGGTTCGCCCGGAAGGGACGTCCGGCTCATTGGGCCTTTCGGGGCGGTGAGGCGGGGTGAGTGGGCTTTGAGATTCGTGGGACTTGGGTCGAGCTGGATGGCGGGGTAGCTCGGCGCGTTGCGGGAAGTATGGGCGTGGTGGCTGACGGGCAGGGGCTGGTCACTCGGCGGGCGGGGCCGTGGGCGGGGTGAGTGGGGCTGGCGGCTGGGACGGTTATCCGACACATGCTTGGAACTTCCGGGGGGGTATTGGGACTTCGGGAGAACTTCCGCAGGGGGTATCGGACGTGGGAAGGGGAGATAACGGTGGAGGACGTGTGGGGCGGGGGGAGAGGGGCGGGTTTGTGTCGATAGGTTGAGGGTCAGTCGGCCGAGCCGCTTGGAGCGGTTTGGGCTGGATAAGTGGCACGGCCGTCTCGGCCGTGTGGTCTGGGATGCCGGTGGACGTTTCTGCCTCCGGCAGAACCACGGGCGGGACGCCCGTGCCACTAAACACCCGTGCCTCCAGGTGCCACTGTCAGCCCGTGCCTCCGGGTGCGAAACACGGTTTGGTTTGAGGAGCGATGTCATGGCGAGTACGAACAAGAAATTCATTCCGAACGGGGACCCGGCCTTTGCGGAGATGGCGCAGCGGTTTGCGTCCACGCTGCGTGGGTTCCCCGAGAAGTACAACTTGCCCCCGGAAGAAATGTCAGCCGTAGCGGAGGCGGTGGAGGGGTTCCGGGGGGCGTTGCAGAAGGCGCGGCGGGGTGGGGTGCGGTCGGAGGGGCGAGGGATGACGATCGCGAAGGACGAGGCACGGGCGGCGGCGGAGCGGGTGATCCGGCGGGTAGCGGGGGTGATCCGCAGCGATGACCGGGTGAGTGTGGCGGACAAGCAATTGCTTGGGATTAAGCCACGGCGGAAGGCGGGTGGGGCGAGCCGGGATATGGAAAAGGAGGCGGCGGAGGCGTTGCGGTGGTCGCCGGACCTGCGGTTTGTGGGGGCGGTGCACCGGGCGCAGCAGGTGCCGGAGCACGAATTGGAATTCAGCGGACGCCGGGGGGATAAGGGGCAAATCGGGGTGAAGGGTCGGCCGGCGGGGGTGGCGCGGTTGGAGTTGTTTGTGGAGCTGCTGCCCCCGGAGATCGGTGCGATGGAGGCGTTGAACCTGCGGCCGGGCGAGAGCGGGTTAGGCGTGCATTACCTGCGGTCGTATGTGAAGAGCCCGGTGATGGTGGTGCCGCCGATGGCAGATCGGCCGATGCGGGTGGTGTATTGGGGGCGTTGGGCGGACGCGTCGGGGGCGGTGGGCCCGATGAGCGGCCCGGCGGTGGCGTGGGTCGAGGGCGGGACGCACCACCTGATGGGCGTGTCGGTGCGCCACATGGACGGCACCGGCACCGGTGCCGAAGACCCCCGCGTCCAGCACGTCGCCGTGGCGGAATTAGAGAAGAAGCGCGACGCCATCCAGGCCGCAGGGCTGGTGTCCGATCAAGCGACGCTCGGCGAGGTGGACGGAAGCGGAGCAGGTAGCGGAGTACACGTCACCGTCGCGGTGCTGGAAGCCCAGCGGGCGTTGCTGGGGATGGGTGCGGAGCGGAGCATCACCTCCAGCGTTGAGAACATGCCTCAAAGCGAAGCGGCATAACCACTCGCTCCAACCTGCAAGGCCGTGAGCTTGCTTTCACTCACCAGGGACTCACACCACGCCACAGGTCATGCCAGCAGGCCGAGATCAAGCATCGGTTGCTTGTTGAAGACGTCGACGCCGATGGAGCAGTAGGGGTATGCCGAGGCTCAGCAACGCGAGTGAGTTCGGCTCGGGGATGACCACGCCGTACAGGAAAGCTTCGGTGTCAAAAAAGATAGGCTGGTCGTCCAATTCTGCTTGGGTGATGCCGCCATAAGACAGGTCAGAGGATTCTGCGATGTTCGGAAACCTTGGGACATTGAAACTGTAACCGGTGCCCGGGCTGCTCGTTAAGAAACCGAAGTCAAGGGTCGGATTTCCCACGGGGTCGGCCAGAAGATCGGCGTTGTCCGCATTGAACGGCACGAAATCCACCCGGCCACCGCCTGCGGGCAGCAGGCCGTCAAATTCAACAAACGTGGAGGTCTGCACGTCTGCTTCTGTCCTGAAGGTCAGCAACTGGTTGCCGTTATTGATCGTAGGGAAGAATTCCAGGCCGTTGATTAACTGGGAGCTCCCATCCTCGGTGAATATGTAGAGTTCGGCACCAATCACACCGTCCCCTGCGAAAAGTAAGTTGGTAAATCTTCCCGTGTCAAAGTCGTAGTCGAAGACGAGCTGGATGCCAAAGAGCTCGTCCGGGCGTAGCTGTCCGGTCGGTCCGTCGAAGACTTGCTGGGAATAAGCAGGTCGAGAGTTCTGAAGAGCGGTTGAGACAAATGGGCCGCTGGTAAGGTCATTATCAAGGATAAGCGGCAGCCGTTCTGCGGTGGTCGTAAAGAAACGGACCACCTTGCCCTCTGCCGGTTGGCTTTGGAATAGACAGGCGACTGTGAAGAACAATACTATAAATCTAGCAGTGTTAGGACGATGGGCACGTTCTGTGGCAGACGACGGCATGGGTATTCCTCCGAACCTTCCTGATGGTCAATGGATAGTGTCAAGTCCAGCGTACATCTTGCTATGCAATCCGCAAGCCTTTGTGTGTCAATTACGTGTGACGGCTGTTGGCCCTGGGGGCTGAGCAAGGCTGCGGATATCGGTAAAGGGGGGTGGCGTGAGTACGGGCCTGGGCATGGATCAAACCTAAGCCGGCGGATTGTGCTGGGACGCTGGGTAGCAAGTAGGGAGGGGTGAGCCCCGCGAACCCCAACCGACGAATCGTCAATCCGCTAGACCTACAGCCTACGGCCTACCACCTACAACCTCCTGCCTTACCCCAACCGATCCGTCGCGACGTGGTACTGCGGGTCTTCCGACACGTTGACCTCGACGAGGTCGCCGGCCTTGTCGAGCAGCTCGCGGCACTCGGGGGAGAGGTGCGTCAGGTGCAGGCGTTTGCCGGCGGCGCGGTAGCGTTCGGCAAGCTTGCTGATCGCTTCGAGGCCGGACTGGTCGTAGACGCGGGTGTAGTAGAAGTCGACCACGGTGTCCTCGGGGTCGTGGGCGGGGTCGAAGCTATCGGTGAAGTGGGTGACGCTTCCAAAAAAGAGCGCCCCGTGGAGCTGGTAGTGCTTGGCCCCCTGCTCGTCGTAGCGGATGTCGACGCCGAGGTGGAACGCGTGTCGCCAGGCGAAGATCAGGGCGCTGACCGCGACGCCGAGGATGACGGCCGTGGCCAGGTCGTGCATGAACACGGTGTAGCCCGTGACCAGCAGCATCACGAAGAAGTCGGCGATCGGGAACCGCCGCCACATCTTCAGCGTCGCCCACTCGAACGTCCCGATCACCACCATGAACATGACGCCGACGAGCGCCGCCATCGGAATCAGCTCGATATAGGGCGCGAGCACCAGCACGAACACCAAGAGCATGACCGACGCGGTGATCCCCGACAGCCGGCCGCGCCCGCCGCTGTTCACGTTGATTAGCGACTGCCCAATCATCGCGCAGCCGCCCATCCCGCCGAAAAGCCCACACGTCACGTTGGCGACACCCTGCCCGACACACTCCTTGTTCCCCCGGCCCCGCGTCTCGGTGATCTCGTCCACCAGCGTCAACGTCATCAGCGACTCGATCAGCCCCACCCCCGCGAGGATCAACGCGAACGGCAGGATCACCCATAGCGTGTTCAGCAGCTCCGCTGGCGCGTAAGGCGCTAACGCCGACTCTTCAATACCCCATCCCTCATTCAAAAAGAATGGCCGCGGCACCCCCCCGCTCAGCCCGATCGCCTCCGTATCCAGCCCCGCCAACGCCGCCTCCACCTCCGCCGGCTCCAGTTTCACATCGCCCGTCGGCACGACCCGCAACCCCTCCGGCAACGCGTCGGCCTGCGCTTCCATCACCGCCTCTTCCTTCGCCGACGCCGCCTCCCGCACCGCCTTCGCCTGCTCGTTGGTCACCAGCATGTCCCGGATCGTCGGCGTCTCCACCCCGAACCACGACGACAGTCCGATCGCCCCAAACGTCACCACCACGATCGCCGCCAGCGAGCTCGGCACCGCCTTCGTCAGCTTCGGCAGCCCCCAGATGATCAACATCGTCACCGCCACCAGCACGCTCATCACGAGTAACGGCGTCCCCGTCATGTATTGCAACACCCCGTCTTCACCCAAGACTTTGAAGCTGCCTAGCTGGGCCATCCCGATCACGATCGCCAGCCCGTTCACGAAACCCAGCATCACGCTCGCCGGCACGATCCGGATCAGCATCCCCAGCCGACAGATGCCCACCACCAGCTGGAATAGCCCCGCAAGCACGACGGCTGGGAACAGGTACGCCACCCCGTGCTCTGCGACCAGTGCGACCACCACCACCGCCATCGCCCCGGTCGCCCCCGAGATCATCCCCGGCCGACCGCCCAGGACGGCCGTGATGAACCCGATGAAGAACGCCGAGTACAGCCCAATGATCGGGTCCACCCCCGCGACGAACGCGAACGCCACCGCCTCGGGCACCAACGCGAGCGCGACGGTCAGCCCCGACAGCACATCGTTCTTGATGGTCCGCTTCCGCTTGCGAAAAAAGTCGATCATCACACCTCGCGTCCGGGCAACCTGTCCGCCCCGCCCCGCAGGCTCCCGACGCCTCCTTGAATGGTTTCACATGTTCAGCCTTGCCCCGCCGGGCCGCGACTATAAGCCCCACACCACCCGCGTCAAACAAAACCCGTCTGTGACACCCATCCGTCCCTCTCGTTGCCGTATGCCTCGCCCCAACGCGTAGCCTGTTCTTCGTCCCCCCAACCCCTCTACCCGGGAGCCCCCTCATGCCTATCCGCGAAGCACTCATCATGGTCCACGGCGTCCAGCCCAGCCCCGACCCGCAACCCCACACCGACGATTACAACGACCTCTACAACGGCATCTCCAAACATCTGCCCGCCGACTCGCCCTGGAAGACCGCCCCCATCATCCGTGTCGAATGGGGTGAGAAACACCCCGGCCACGACGGCCCCGAACGCAACCACCACCGCCTCTCCGCCGCCCAACGCTACTACGGCCAGGCCACCCTCGACACGCTCCGCGACACCGACCGCTTCTCCATCAACCCCGCCCGGTACGTCATCGACGGCCTCCGCGAACTCGTCATGCTCGGCTTCGGCGACATGTTCTATTACGTCAGCCAGGACGGTAAAGCCTCGCTCCGCACCGAGCTGGTCCACCAGGTCATCGACAGCCTGATCCAACGCGACGGCATCCCCGACGACGAGGCCTGGTCGATCACGTTCGTCGGCCACTCCGCCGGCTCCGTCATCTGCGCCGACTTCCTGTTCCTGCTGTTCTACGACCACAACCGCATCGACAAGTTCCTCGGCGATCACGAAGACCTCAGTCCCGCCGAGTACGACGACTTCAAGAACAAACTCCAGACGCTCCGCGACATGGCTGAGCAGGGCCGGCTACGCGTCCGCCGACTCATCACGCTCGGCTCGCCGTTCTCTTTGGTCCTGCCCCGCAACCGCAAGCTCGTCGAACGTCTGGCCAGCAAACAACCGCTCGACCCCGCCCACTACGGCCTTGCCCAAAGCAAAGCCGACCAAGCCAGCTCACCGTTCGAAGCCAGCCCCCTCACCGGCCCGCGATGGATCAATATCTGGGACCGCGACGACCCCATCGCCTACCCCATCGCCCAGCTCTTCGACGCCCCCGAGACCGTCACCGATCTCTACATCAACGTCAGCAACTCCGTGAAGAACGCCCACGGCGCGTACTGGGATAACGATGATGTGCACCAACAACTCGCCGAGCGGTGGTGACCACCGACACGCTTTAGCCCTGGGTTCTGCACGGGGGTACTTGGCATAACTGCTGTTTCACTGCCGCGCCACATCACCCACCCCGAAACACCCTCTGCCGGTGCCACTCAAGATAGTCCGCCCGCTTACCCCTCGGCGGCCGCCTTAACGAATCAAAGCCGCCAAAAACCCAATGGTCATGGCGCCGAAGCGACATGCTGATCTCCATCCGACCAGACCGGCAAAATGTGATTAATCCCACGTCAAACAACGCATCCAGCTGAGCGACTAGCAGAAGTCCATTCTTGCTATCTAACCGCTCTTCCGACGTGCTTGCACGCCATGGCTTGATATGCGAAGCACGAAGCAACGCGGGCGTCTGACAGCCCGTCACCGCACAACAACCGCCCCACTCATCCATCAGACGCGAACGGAATGTACCCTGCCCTAAGCGAGCACGGACCATAGCCTGAGCTTCGGTTGACCGATTATCCAGCCCACCCGCTTTGCTGTAATCGAGTGCGAGCGTTGATAAACCGGTATCGCACTGCCTCATGGCGTCGATGCCTACGGGCTCACCGAGTAAAGCCATTACATAACCGTTTTGCTCTATGGTTTTGATGCCGATGATCGGAGAAACCGTTTCCTGGCGGTAGTCAGCAATTTGAGTTTTGGTGACGTGATCGACCGCTCGACAAAAGACTACGTAGCCTCTCGACCCGGAATTAATCCGCTCAAGATGACGAGCACGCTCTGTGTAGCCGGGCCGAACTCTTTGGTCCGAATCGGGTCGTTGGTCCGCGAAGATTTTCACTGCGAGAAGGCCGTCCTCAGTCCGCACTTCCTCTTCCCACACACGCAAAAACACACGATCATTAAGCTCATCAATCGCGCCCCACGACCACCGCTGATTCGCAAGAGGTGCGTTCAAGACATCTGCGAAGTGCGAAGTCAGTGACCGGCGTGTGGAAGTCCCGTCTTCCATCTCAAAACCGCTTCAAGAACCGCACGTCGTTCTCAAACAGCCAGCGGATGTCGGGGATGTTGTACTTCCGCATCACGAGCCGTTCGATGCCCAGGCCGAACGCGAAGCCGGTCCATTCTTCGGGGTCGTAGCCGACCGCCTCGAACACGGCCGGATCGACCATGCCGCAGCCGCCGACCTCCATCCACTCCGGGCCCTTGCCCAAGTCCATCTTCACGTACAGCTCGGCCGAGGGCTCGGTGAACGGGAAGTAGCTCGGCACCAGGTCGATCTCCGCGTCCGGCCCAAACATCGCCCGGGCGAACTGCACCAGCGTGGTCTTGAGGTCCACCATGCTCACACCCTTGTCGACGTACAGCCCCTCGATCTGGTGAAACATCGAGTAGTGCGTCGCGTCGTGCTCGTCCGGCCGATAGACGCGGCCGACCGACACGACCCGCACCGGCGGCTCCGTCTCCTCCATCACCCGCACCTGCACCGTGCTCGTCTGCGACCGCATCAGCTTCGGGTTCGGCTCCGACGGATCGGTCAAATAAAAATTATCTAGCGGGTCACGCGCCGGGTGCGACTCGGGGATGTTCAACGCCACGAAGTTGTGGTGCTCGTCTTCCAGCTCCGGCCCCTCCACCGGCGTGAAACCCATCCGCCCAAACACCTCGACGATCTCATCGATCACCTGCGTGATGATGTGACGCCTGCCCAACCCCGGCGACTCGCCCGGCTCCGTCACATCCACCCCCACCCCACCCCCCAAGCCCGCAGATGCCGAAGGCTTCTGCGCGGCTCCCCCCACCCCACCCGCGCCCG
>JBCCOW010000067.1:0-19972 GCA_039025195.1 Planctomycetota bacterium | reverse complement strand
GGCGAGGTCGGCGGGGGAGGGGGTTGGCGTGGAGGGCGGTGGTGGGGGGGTTAGTGGTGCGGTTGGCGAAACCGCGCGGAAGGCTTCGCCATCCGCGGGCGGGGGGTTGGGCGGGTCGGGGGGTGTGGCTGGTGGGGTGCGCGGGGGGCGGGGGAGGCGCGGGGGGGCGGGCTCGGGGCGGCGGGTGGCGGCGGGTATGGGCTGGGTGACATCGAGCAGGTAGAGGGCCTGCATGGCGAGTCGGCGGATGTCGCGGGCGTTGCGGGGGGTGGACATGTGGTGGGTATTGCTAGTCGGTGGTTGGGGTGGGGATTTGCTGGAGGAGGTTGGCCATTTCGACGGCGGTCATCATGGCGGATCGGCCGGCGTTGCCGAGCTTGGCGCCGGCGCGATGGATGGCCTGTTCGAGGGTGTCGCAGGTGAGGACGCCGAAGATGACGGGGACGCCGGTGAGGACGCCGGCGTCTTTGATGCCCTTTGCGGTCTGATCGACGACGGCGTCGTAGTGGGCGGTCTCGCCGCGGATGACGCAGCCGAGGCAGACGACGGCGGCGTATTCGCCGGACTCGGCGAGGCGGCGGGCGGTGACGGGGAGCTCGAAGCCGCCGGCGACGCGGGCCACGGTGAGGTGGTCGTCTTGGCCGCCGAGCTGGTGCCAGGTGTCGACGGCGGCGTCGAGGAGGTGGTCGACGATGAACTCGTTGAACCGGGCGGCGGCGATGGCGATGCGGTGGTCGCCGGGCGTGAGCTTGCTGGGTAAGACGTGGGGCACGGGCGGGATTGTAGGGGGTTGGTGAGAGCGGGCGGGGTGTGGGGGGTGGGCGATGGCGCGACCGGCGGGGCGTCGCCCCGCGGCTAAAAAATCAGAGCAGGGTTGTTAGCATCTCGCGGATGGCCGAACGACCGAACGTGATTGTGTGCATGTGTGACGAGCTGCGGTGGTGTGGGCTGGGGTGTTACGGGCACCCGACGGTGCGGACGCCGAACATTGATGCGTTGGCGTCGCGGGGCGTGCGGTTCGAGACGGCGGTGAGCAACACGCCGATCTGTATGCCGGCCCGGACGCTGCTGCTGGGCGGGCAGTATGCGCGGAGCTGTGCGGGGATGACCACGAATGCGGGTTGGCCGGAGCAGGGGACGCAGCCGCTGTTCATCTCGGGGTTCCCGCAGTGGCCGACGGCGCTGCGTCGGCATTTGCCGGAGCGGACGCTGCCCGAGCGGCTGCGGGACGCGGGGTATTTCACCTCGGCGGTGGGTAAGTGGCATGTCGAGGCGTGGCCGGACGCGATCGGTTTTGATCACTACTGCATCCCGGCCCACCACCACGCGCACTCGGCGCAGTGGTTCTGCGAGGACGGCGGCCCGGTGTTCAGCCCGCCGGGGTATAGCGTGGACTTCGAGGCGAAGCGGGTGGAGCGGTTGATCACGGAACGAGCCGGCGAAGAGGACCCGTTTTTTCTGTACTACAACATCTCGCCGCCGCACATGCCGCTGATGGATGCGCCAGAGAAGTACCTGACGATGTACGGCCGGGAAGATGTGGTGACGCGGGGGAACGTGCCAGCGGACTACCAGCCGCCGCTGCCGCAGATGATGAGCTACCTCTGGGACTACCGGTACTACCGGGACGAGTTGCCGTACGCGATGCAGCCGCCGCACGAGGGTTTTGATCTGGTTGACATGCACGCGTTGTATCTGGGGCTGACCACGTGGGTGGATGACGTGGTGGGCCGGATGATGGGTGCGCTGGAGTCGTCGGGGATCGCGGAAGACACGATCGTGGTGTTCACTTCGGACCACGGGGACAACTTTGGGAGCCACGGGATGATGGGCAAGGGCTCGTTGAACGACGAGTCGATGCGGGTGCCGATGGTGATGGCGGGGCCGGGGCTGGCAAGCGGTCGGGTGAACACGGGGCAGGTGGCGTCGCTGTTGGACTTAGCCCCGACGTGCCTGGGGTGGGCGGGCGTTGATGACGGGGAAGGCCTGCACGGGCAGGACCTGGGCGCGTTGGCGAGCGGGGCGTCGTCAACCCTTGAGAAGGATTACGCGATGGTGGAGGTCGATCGCGGCTGCGCAGTGCGTACGCCGGGCGAGCTGCTGTGCTTCGGGTGGGTCGGGCACGACGTTTCGAAGCTGGGCCCGCGGGTGTTGACGGACGAGCCGACCGAGTATTACGACGTGGCGGCGGACCCGCTGCAGATGGACAACTTGATCGAGGTCGGCAGGGCCCCCGGCGATCGGGTGGAGGCGTTGGCGGGGGTGGTGCGGGAGTGGGACGCGGCGGTGCCTTGGTTCGTGCCCGAGCACGGCGATAAGGGTGCGCGGTCGGCGTGAGCGTGGGTGCGTGAGTCTTGGATGAGGGGTTACGCGTGCTGACGTCGGAATTCGGCGGCGGCGGCCTTGAGCTTGTCGTTACCGACGAGCTCGGTTTCAACGTTGTCGTGTTCGGTCGGTTGGTCGGGATTCGTCGCGCGGCCGTGAGCATCGACCTTGAAGGAGCCGACGAGCTGGAGGAGCTGCTCGGACTTGGTGGACAGCTGAGCGGCGGCCTGTGCGGCTTGCGACGTGCCTTCGGTGGCCTGACGGGTGACCTGAGCGATGGCGTCGACGGAGCCGGAGACTTCCTCGGCGGCGGCGGACTGCTGCTCGGCGGCGGCGGCGATGGAGCGGATCATCTCGGCGACCTCGTTGGCGGAGGAGACGATCTGGGACAGTGATTCGCCGGCCTCGCGGGCCTTGGCGACGCCGACCTCGACCTGCTCGGTGCCGGCGTTCATCTTGTCGACGGCCCCGGTGGTTTCGGACTGGATCGCGGTGATGGAGTCGGCGATCTCCTCGGTGGCCTGGGTGGTGCGGTCGGCGAGCTTGCGGACCTCATCGGCGACGACGGCGAAGCCGCGGCCGTGCTCTCCGGCGCGGGCGGCCTCGATGGCGGCGTTGAGCGCGAGGAGGTTGGTCTGGTCGGCGATGTCGTTGATGACGTTGATGACCTGCCCGATCTCGTCGCCGCGTTTGCCGAGCTCCTGGACGGAGGCAGCGGAGGCAACGACGGCTTCGGAGATGCTGGTCATGCCGGCGATGGTGTCCTGGACGACGGTGCCGCCTTGCTCGGCGGTCTCGCCGGAGTGCTGGGCGGAGTTGGACGCGTCGGCAGACTTCTTGGCCACCTCAACGACGGAGGCGGACATCTCTTCGACGGCGGCGGAGACCTGCTGGATCTGTCCGGACTGTTCGGACATGCCGGCGGCCATCTCTTCGGAGGAGGCGGCGATCTCGGTGGCGGCGGAGGCGACGTCGCGGGTGGCCCCGCTGACCTCAAGGATGACGTCGTGAATCTTGGCGACGAAGGTGTTGAACCACGTGCCGAGCTGGCCGATCTCGTCTTGTGAGTTGATGGGGACTCGGGCGGTGAGGTCGCCCTCGCCCTGGGCGATGTCCTTGATGCGTTCGATGAGGGTTTTGACGGGTTTGCCGAACATCATGCGGAGGGCGAAGACGAAGAGGATCACAGCCCCGATGACGACGGGCGCGGTCCACATGAGCCCGTTGGTGATGAAGGAGGCGGTCTGGGCATCGACTTGGTCGCGAGGCATGATGACGTGGTTCGCGCCGTGGACGCGGCCGGCGGTCCAGTTCTCCATGGGGAAGCCGAGGATGTCTTTGCCATTGCCGGTGGGTGAGGTGTTGGGGTCGCCGTGGCAGGAGAGGCAGTCGGCGGTGAGGCGGATGGCCCGCATGAAGTGCAGGGTGTTGGTGGCTTCGTCGACCCGGGCGATGGTGTCGGAGGCGCCGGTGGGGTCGGCTTTGGCCTGGGCCTTGAGGTCGGTGAGCAGCTGCTTGGAGAAGTCGTCTTGTGGCGCGTTCTCGGGGTTGCGGGCGTCGAAGGCGCTGACGCGGAAGTTGATGCCCTCACGCTCGGCGGCGGCCTCGGCGGACTTCCAGCCGACGACAACGGGGAGCGTGTTGAAGATCTTGGCGTCTTTGTAGGTCTTGCCTTCGGCGAGGGTCTTTTTCAGGTCGTCGCGGAGGGCCTGGCCATTGAGCACGCCGGCCTCGACGAGGTTTTTGGCGGCGAAGTTCTTGGCTTCGTCGGCGGTGGCGGTGAAGGCGGCGGCCTTCTCGGTCATGGCGTCCTGGGCTGCGTCTTGATAGCTGTCGACGAAGACGATGTAATTCAGGGCAACGACGGTGACGAGTACCAGCAGGGTCAGCGAGATGATGCGGGTCGCGAGGCCGAGGGATTTGAACTTTTGGATCATGGCGGGCTCATTAGATAGGGCGGTTTGACGTAGGCCTTTGGATACTCTGAAACGGGTGAGGCCAGACACCGGTCCGGAGCGGTATCGGCTGCCGGCGTCAGGGAAAACACGCAAATCCCCAGGGTTTCTGTCGGTCAATCCGATAAGCCATGCCGCAGAGCGTTAAACCGTTCATAACGTTCAGGGCCTGGTGCGGGCGTGGGTGTTTATGCCGTGGCGGGGTGGGCGTTAGACTCGCGGGATGGCTGATCTCTGGGAGCCCAAGCGGGAAGCGAGACGCCGGGCGGCGGAGCCGTTGGCGGTGCGGATGCGCCCGCGGACGCTGGAGGAGTTCGCGGGGCAGCGGCACGTGCTGGGTGAGGGGAAGCTGCTTCGACGGATGCTGGAGGCAGACCGGCTGACGAGCGTGATCTTCTTCGGGCCGCCGGGCACGGGGAAGACGACGCTGGCGGAGTTGATCGCGGGGTATACCGATCGTCACTTCGAGCGGGGGAACGCGGCGGCGGTGGGCGTGAAGGATGTGCGTGTGGTGTTGGAGGGTGCGCGGCGTCGGCTGGAGCAGGACGGCCGGCGGACGATCTTTTTTCTCGATGAGATCCACCGGTTCAATAAGGCGCAGCAGGACGTGTTGCTGGGTGATGTGGAAAGGGGGGTAGTGACGCTGATCGGGGCGACGACGGAGAACCCGTTCTTCACGGTGAACTCGGCGTTGACGAGCCGGAGCCAGGTGTTTCAATTCGAGTCGTTGAGTGAAGACGAGGTGGTGGGCGTGCTGCGGGCGGCGCTGGATGATGCGGAGCGCGGGTTCGGTGGGATGGAGGTCAGGGCGAGCGAGGAGGCGCTTCGGCACTGGGCGGTGATGAGTGATGGAGATGCTCGGAAGGCGCTCAGTGCGTTGGAGATCGCGGTGTTGTCCGGCGGGAAGGGGGGTGAGGGGGTTGGTGTGGGTGGGGTCGAGATCGATTTAGGTGTGGCGGAAGATTCGATCCAGCATAAGGCGGTGGTGTACGACGCCAAGGGCGACCAGCACTACGACACGATCTCGGCCTTCATCAAGTCCGTGCGTGGGTCGGACCCGGACGCGGCGGTTTACTGGCTGGCGAAGATGCTGGATGCCGGGGAGGACCCGCTGTTCATCGCACGGCGGATCGCGATCCTGGCCAGCGAAGACATTGGCAACGCCGACCCGCGGGGGCTCGCGGTCGCCTCGGCGTGCTACGACATCGTGCACCGGATCGGGATGCCCGAGGCCCGGATCACGCTGGCGCAGGCGACGATCTATCTGGCGACCGCACCGAAGAGCAACGCGAGTTACGCGGCGATCAACGCGGCGACCCAGGACGTGAAGCAGGGCCGAACGGTGCCGGTGCCGAGGTCGCTGCGCAGCGGCGGCGGGGCCAACCGCGAGCAGCTCGGCCACGGCCAGGGCTATCAATACGCCCACGCCTCCGAGACCGGCTTCGCCGACATGGACTACCTCGGCGTCGACGCGTCGTACTACACCCCGACCGAGCGGGGCTACGAGAAGCGGATCGGTGAATACCTGAAGTGGATCGATCAGCAGCGGGCCGAGCCTCGGCAGGAGCGGGATACGGACGATTAGGCCGTGATTAGGGCTGTGGGGTTTAGGGTGTGGGTCGAAGTCTGGTGAACCGCGGGGGAGGTGGCCGAAGTAGACTCTTGGGGAGGGCGATCCGTCTATCGGTTGGGCACGAGGCCCACGCCGAGCCGCCTTCCCGCCCTTCGCTTACCCCGCACCACCCCCCGTCAGGATGATCCCATGGTGATGCCGTCTCAGAGCCCGCGTGTGGGCATGTCGTCCCGTTATATGACCACCGGCCGGCGGAAGCCGAAGCTGCGGGTGCCGTTGATTTTGGCCGCGGTGGCGGTCGTTGCGGTGGGGGTCTACCTCTTATGGGGGTCCAGCGAGACGCCCTTGGACGAGCTGGCTCAGACCGGAACCCCTGGTGGTTCGACCCTCGCACCTCCGCCCCCGCCACCCCTACCGAGCACCGGTATTCCGGGCTACACCGCCCCGATCAATCCCGAGCCGTCCACGCCGCCGCGTGGCACTATTTCAGCCTCCACCCCCGAGCCCGCCTCCATCACGCTCGGCTCCACTACGCCGGCGTCGAGCACCCCGACCCCCCGCGTGCTGCCCCCCGCCCCGGCCGTCACCCCACCGGTGACCTATACCGAAGGCCCCGCCGCCAGCCAGCTCAAAGAGGGCATGCAGCTTATCGCGGACCGCAACTTCCTCGCCGGCCGGGCCCTGCTCTCCGAGCTCCTGCTCAGCCGGGGTGCCGCGCTCACCCCCCACGACGCCAGCGTCGTCCGTGACCAGCTGACCATCCTCAACGACGACCTGGTCTTTGGGAAGCGTGTCCTGGCCGGCGACCCGCTGACCCGACGCTACAAGGTCCAGCCCGGGGACCGCCTCGGCGGCCGCAACGGCATCGCCCGCCAGGCCAAGATCCCCTACCAGGCCATCGAACTGATCAACGGCATCAAGGCCAGCGCCCTGCCCGCCGGCCGATCCATCAAGCTCATCAACGGGCCCTTCCACGCCCGCATCACCAAGCACGCCTACCGACTCGACCTCTTTCTCGTCGGGCCCGACGGCCTGCCCATCTACGTCCGCAGTTTCGAGGTCGGCCTCGGCGAAGCCGACTCCACCCCCCTCGGCACCTGGCGCATTAAGCCCGGCTCCAAAGTCACCAACCCCTCCTGGAAGAACCCCCGCACCGGCGAGTTCTTCACCCGTGACGACCCGAAGAACCCCATCGGCGAATACTGGATGGCCCTCGAAGGCCTCGACGACAACACCCGCGACATCACCGGCTACGGCATCCATGGCACCATCGATCAGCAGTCCATCGGCACCCAGGCCTCCATGGGTTGCGTCCGACTCCGCAAGGCCGACATCGCCCTGCTCTATGACCTGCTGAGCGAAGGCCACAGCACCGTCGAGATCGTGCCGTAATCACCAACGGTCAACGCACCTCAACAGCTGCGGGCACACCTGCCCGCAGCCCGCGTCGCCACCTACTCGGATCACAACCCCGCCGACTCCATCGACTCGTCCTCACCCAGGCTCTTGGGCACGTGCAGCCCGCACTCCTCCGCCAGCCCGTGAAAACGCCCGTCCCGCTCCGACTCGCCCGCCGCCAACGGCCGCGTCGAGTGCGTGTCCCCGATCGACGCATACCCCTTCTCCACCAGCGGGTGGTACGGCAGGTCGTGCTTCACCATGTACCGCCCCACATCACGCCGCGTCCACGGCAAGATCGGGTGCAGCTTCGCCATCCCGTCCTGCACCTCGACCCGCTTCAAGCCCGCACGGTGCTGGGTCTGTTCCGCACGCAGCCCCGCGAGCCACGCGGTGGCCTTCAGCTTACCGAGCGCCCGCTCCATCGGCTCGACCTTGAACAGCTCGTTGTACGCCTCGTGCCCCGCCGCACCCTGCGTCCACAGCGGGCCCCGCGTCGCCTCCAGCCGGGCCGGTGAGACCCTCGGCGTCACCACATGCAGGTTCAGCTTCAATCGCTCGGTCAGCTCTTCCACAAACTGATACGTCTCCGGGAACAGATACCCCGTGTCGACCAGCACGACCGGCACCCCCGGTGCGACCCGCGTGACCAGGTGCAGCATCACCGCCGACTGCGCCCCGAACGACGAGCTCATCACCATCGAATCGCCGAACCGCTCCCATCCCCAGCGCACCACCACCTCCGCCGACGCCCCGGCCAACAGCGCGTTGGCCCCGTCTACATCGAAATCGGGTGGGTTCTTCTGCAACATCGAGCCGAACAGCATACCCCGGCCAACCCCACACCGGCACCCCCTTGCATGTGACTTACTCCCGACGCCAGGCAAACCTCAAGCCTGCGTCGCGTGCGCCGCCGGCAGCGCCCTGACCAGCCGCTCCACCACCTTCCCCGGCGTCTCGCTCCGACACACGCACGACGACACCGCGATCCCCCGCACCCCGACCTCCGTCAACACGCCGACGTTCTCCGGCGTGATCCCCCCGATCGCCAGGTGCGGCAGCCGGCTCAACCGCTCGCTCCGCACCACATCCCGCAGGTACGCCGGGCCCGCCAGCGTGTCCTTCACCTTCGTCTGCGACAGGAACATCGGGCCCACCCCCACGTTGTCCGCCCCCGCCCGCTGCGCCGCCTCCGCCTCCTCCACCCGCGACGTCGACACCCCCACCAACACCTGTCGACCCACCAGCCGACGCACCGCCTCGGCCGGCATATCGCCCTGCCCCACGTGCACCCCGTCCGCCCCCACCAGCAGCGCCGCGTCCGGCCGATCGTTAATCACCACCGCCACCTTCCCGTGCTTCGCCTTCACCCGCTCCATCACCGCCTCCGCCTGCCGCAAAAGCTCCCCCGTCGGCAGCGCCTTCTCCCGGACCTGAACCGCCTCCACCCCCGCGTCCAACGCCTCATCCAGCACACGCTCCCAGCCGAGCGGCTTGCAGTAATCCCGCGTCAACAACAGACACACCCGCCACTGCCTCGGACGATCCGCCCCCATCGCCCGGTGCAATGTCATCGCCAGGTCATACCCCCGGTACCGCAACTCCTCGAACCGCGTGGCGTGCACCGACCCCTGCGGCAGCAGCTTGCTGTACTCCTCCAGCGAACGCAGCGCCTCGGACAACCGGCCCGACGCCGCCTCCACCACCTCGGTCGTGCACCGACGCACCGACTCCCCTTCGGTCGTGATCGCCGTCCCCACATCCCCCGCCGTGTCGCGGTCCGCCCCTAAGGCCGGCAGCGCTCGAAGCGCCGTCGTCAGGTCATGCCGCAACCCCTTCAAACCCGCAGACAGCTCGGCGTGATCCAGCAGAAACCGCGCCGCATCCTCCATCACCCGCAGCGCCTCCCGCGCCCGGTTCGCATTCACATCCAAGACCCGATCAACTGCCGGCATCCCCGAGTTATAGACCACGCCTCTCTACCGTGTAGCGGGTGACGCGAAGCGTCCCGCTCTCCGTAATAAAGCCCAGGGGTCGCCACCCCCAGGCTCGCCTACCATCCACCCCAACCTCTACCTCACCCACCCCCCATCACCACAATCGCCCCGCCGTCTCCCCACCCCACCACCACCGGCCACGCCAACGCCGTCGTCAGCACCACCCACAAACACCACCCGCCCACCGCCCGCGCCGGGTGATGCCCCTGCGCGAACCGCGCCGCCCCCACCGACACCCCCAGCATCGCCACCCCACCGCCCGCCCAATACGCCCAGTGCATCGGCGTGACCCACGCCCGCTCCAGCCAGCCCCCCTCCAGCAAGTCCGCCTGGCGCCAGCACGCCAAGGGCAACACCACCGACAACACCACCAGACCCGCCGACGGCGCCCACCGCGTCCACCGCCAAAGCCGTGCGTGTCGGCCCTCCGCCGACAGGTCGTGGAACTGCCGGAACGTCGCCCCCAACAAGACCGCCACCGCCGCCACCAACGGCAGCGCCGCCACCACACCCGCGCCTACCGGGAACCCCAGCACCAACGCCAGCGTTGACGCCGTCCACAACCACCCCAGCAGCATCCGCCGACGCGCCACCGCCAACGGCGACACCCGTACCGACTTCGCTTCACCCCCACCTCCACCCAGCGCCCGCCGTGAAGATGTGCTGAACGCCTGCCCCACCCCGGCCGGCAGCCACACCACCCACAGCCCCAGCAGGATCGCCGCCCACCCCGCACGCCAACCCCAACCCTCCAGCCACGCCAGACCCGTGCCCGACACCGCGTCCGCCGGCTGCGTCCCCGTCACCACCGCCACCTGTTCCCGCATCCACGCCCAACCCTCGGGCTGAAGCCCCACGACCCACGACTCCCACACCGCCGGGTCTTGCTGATGCACCTCCAACGCCCACGGCGTCACGCACAGCGTCGCCACACATAACGCCGCCAACAGCCCCAGCGTGTGACCCACCCGGCCCGGCACCAGCACGATCATCAAGAACAACGGCACCACCACCAGCAGCGCCGCCCTCGGCCCCGCCGACAACGCCGCCGCCCCCAACGCCAGACCGCAGATCAACCACCCCAGCGCCTGCCGCCCCAGCGCCGGCGTCGGGCGCAACGGTCGAGACGCCCACAACGCCGACGCCAACGACAACCCCACCCAGCCCGCCACCACCACCCCCGGATCGATCGTCACCGACCACCACACCAACGCCGGCATCGCCGACGCGATCAGCCCCGACAACCCCGCCGTCAACAACCCGCCCACCGACAGCCCCGCCCAGAACGCCGACGCCACCAACACCAGCCCCGCGATCACCCCGACCAGCCGTAACCGATCAGCCCCACCCTTCTCATTCGCCGCATCCACGCCGTCCCCCAGCGACAACACCCACGCCTGCAGCCACGGCACACCCGGCCACGCGTCCAACGCCGCCCGACCCTCCCGCGTCGGCACCACGTGCTCCAAGCTCCACGCGTCCCCCGCCGCCTCGAAACGCTCCGCCCGTTCCAGCGTCTGCGTCGCCATCCCCAGCGCCCGTGCCTCGTCCGCGCTCACCCCTTCCACCACGCTCCACGCCACCCCCATCGGCACCGCCGCCACCAACAACACCCCCAGCAGACACACCCAAGCCACCCACCCTCGGCTCTGCGTCGGCCCCGCACCCGCGCTCACCACCACTGCCGTGACCGCCTCCTCCACCTCCAGTTCCATCGCCGACGCATCCATCGACGACCCCGCACCCCTACCCGCAGCTACCCCCTCCGCCGGCTCCGACAGCTCGTAGGGCTCCGCCCCTTCACGCGGCCTTGGCCGATGCAGTAGTCCGTCCTGATCCATCACCACATCCTATCCCGGCACCGAACCGTCCTTGCCCCGTTCGGCTTCACCCACTCTCGCCGAGGTTCGCCTGCAGCTGACGCAGGTGCGTCTTCACCAGCCGACGGCGTGGCTCGTCCATCTCCCGGTGCCCGAACCGCACCGCGTAGAACTGCTCGGTCAACGCGAGCACCGGGTCGAACCGCATCGGGTCCGACTCCGCCAGCTCCTCGGCAAACTCGAACGGCGACTGCCAGTGCGGCCGACGGTGCCCGTGACGCTCCAGCAGCTCCAGCATCATCAGATAGAACCGCAGCCGACGCACCAGCCCGACCCGCCGACGCCGCGGCAGCTTCTCCAGGTGTAGCGCCGCCAGCCGACGCCGACGCAGCACGTACAGCCGAAGCATCAATCCCAGCCCGAGCATCAACGCCGCCCCCACAAACCCCAGCACCGCCAATCCCAGCATGTCTAACCGGAGTCGACCCCGCACCCAATCCCACAACTCCTTCGCCCGGTGCAGCACCCCGCCCGGCTCGTCGCGTGAACGGTCCACCACCGACTGCGCCTCAGCAATCAGCTCCTGCCGCGCGTTCTCGTCGTACGCCATCACCGAACGCAACCACCAATACTCCAGGTGCTCGTACAGGTGCACGACCGGCCGCCACCACGTCTGCTCCACGTCGTGCTCCTCCGCCAGGTCCGCCGCCGGCGTCGGGTCCACCACTCGCCAGGGCCCGCCCTCGCCCAGCTGCACCTCCACCCACGCGTGCGCATCGGTCTGACGCACCACGTAGTACCCGCCGATCGTGTTGAACTCCGAGACCCGGTACCCCGTCACCAGCCGGGCCGGCACTCCAACACTCCGGCACATCGCCGCCAACGCCGAGGCGAACAGCTCGCAGTGCCCTTGCTTGTGCTCGAACAGGAACGCCAGCACCGGGTCGTTCGTCGACGGCGGGTTGTCCAGCGTGTACCGGTACTCCCGCTCGAGGAACGCGCTGAGCGCGCGAGCGATCGACGCCGGCCGCTTGCGTTCCTCAGGCCGAAGCTCCGCACGGATCACCGACCGCGCCAACGCCCGGACCCGGTCAGGCCCCACCTTCCAACCGGTCGCCGACCCCGGCCGTTTGTCACCCACCGGCTGGGTCGCCGCCGACTCCCCCGACCCAGGCCCCGCACCCCTACTCCGCCACGCCCCCGCCCACACCGCGTCGATCGCCCCCTGAAGCGACGCCTGCAAGCCCCGCTCCGAGCCGCCTGTTGCCTCGGTCTCCGCCTCACCCTCACCTTCCTGAAGCTCCCAAGGCATCCCCTCCTCGATCGCTGGCCCCAGGTGCTCTTCATAACGCTCAGCCAACCCCGCCCGGGTGTACGCCACCCAGTCCACCTCGTACACAAACGCTCCCCGCGGCACCTCCGTCATCATCGCCTGCTGATCCCAGCCGTTGAACATCACCCCCGCGAGATGCTCGCTGCGGACGCCCACCACCGCGCCCACGCCCCCCATCGTCGGGCTCAGCGTGAACAGGTGACGCCGAGAGGCCGGGCGTGACGTGATCCGTGTGCGATAACGCATACTCCGCATCTCCGATGCCGTGGCGTCCGCCAGCAACTCCACCGCACCCCCCGACAACGCAACCCGCCGGTCCTGCTGGGTCAACCCCGTCGACCGCCGCCACGTCCGCACCAGCGGGTCGTACTGGTCCAGCACCGCACCCCGCAGCAGCCAGGTCGTCCCCTGCCCGCCGACCACCTGCCCCGTCTGGTCCGTCACCGCCACATTCAGCACCGCCTCCGGCGACCCCGCGTTGATCGGCGGGCCCCCCAGCCGGATCTCTTCCGAAAACCCGACCGTCGCCGTCTGCTTGCCATTCTGCTGCGGCGTCAGAGCCAGCACCCCCGACTCCGTCCTCGGCGTCCCCACAAACACCCCCACCCCCACCACCACGCACACCACCGCCAACACCACCGCCAAGCCCCGCAGCTGCCACCGGTGACCCCGCCCCATCGACACCGCCATCGCCCCCGCGTCCACCCCCGCCGGGGCTGCCTCCCGCCTCGCCTCCTCCACTTGGTCCGCCGACACCTTCAGGTGCATCAGCAACACCGTCATCAGCCCCACCAACCCGTATGCCCCCAGCAGCAACCCGTACACCACCGATGTCCCCCCCGGCAGCACCGACGCCACCGCCATCTGCAGCAGCGATAACACCAGCAGCTGCGCGTACTCCCGGTTCGTCTTCCGCATGTACAGGATCAGCACCTGCAGCACCATGATGAATCGCCCCATCCCCGACAGCACCTCCTCCGGAGCCTGTAGCAGCCCGAACCCCAACCACGCCACCGCTAGCAGCGCCGCCAGGTTCACCCACACCCTCGGCAGCCCCCACGCCGACGGCCCCTCCGTCACGTACCACGACAGCACCGCGATCGCCCCCACCAACAACAGCAACGCCGGGTCTTCCGCCGCGATGCAGAACGACACCACCCCCAGCACCACCTGGATAAACGCCAACCGGCGGAACCGTTGGGCTACATCCATCACGCGTTGCCCCCTCCTACCGCCGCTGACAGACCCACCGGCACCGCCGGCCGAAGCGTCCCGCCCCCCGCGATCCGTTCCAAATCCTCGGGCACCAGCACCGGCACCCGCCCCCGCGCGCGCCCCACCAAATCACCCCCACCCATCCCCCCGCCCAAACGCCGTCCCCCGGCCGATCCCCCGGACAAGCCTTCACCAAGCCCCTGACCCGCCGATGCCGCCACCACGCGCAGCGTCCCCCGCCGACCACTCCCGTTTCCCGCCCCAACCGCATCCGTCCCCGCTGACGCCGCTCCGCTGTGCACCTCCACTTCCGCCAGGGTGTCCAGCAGCAACGCGAGGTGTGACGCCGCGTGCTTGGGCTCGAACCACACCCCGCCGGCTGCTCGGCCCGCCGCCCCCCGCACCGCCAAGCCCACCCGATACCCCCGGACATACGCGTCGTGGATCAGCGACGCCGAGAGCGCGATCGCCGACTCCGCCCGTGTCAGCCACGCGAACCACGCCTCGTCCCTGGCCTCGCCCTCCGCACCACGCTGTCCATCCCGTCCACCCCTGCCCGATCCATCCACCAACGCCCGCAGCCCGCCCGACGCCCCGCCCCGCAGCGCCCCCGGCGGCGTCAGGTCCAGCTCGATCATCGCCAACGGCGGCATCGGCCTCCCGTACTCTCGGCTAATCAGTCGGCCCGTCCTCGCCGTCCGCTTCCAGTCGATCGACCGCTCCGGGTCGCCTGGCCGATATCCCCGCATCCCGATCACCTCGCCCTCTCGGCCACCCTGCTGCACCGAGTCCTCCAACCCCCCGGTCATCGACCACGCCCGGAACGCCAGCCGTTTCGACAGCGGGTAAATCGTCGGGTACACCAGCACCGAACTGCTGCCACCCGTCCCCTCAAACTCCACCCATCGGCCCAGGACCCCGAACGGGAAAGAGGTCGTCAGCCGAACCCGGTCGAACCGCAGCCGACCCCGACGCAGCGGCCAGCACGTCGATTCCGCCACGCCCGCCGACCGCGGTGCGAGGTGCAAGACCCAACCCATCGGTGCACCCTTCAGCCGCCTCGGCCGCATCCGCACCGGGTCCTCGGTCCCGTCGCCCTTCCGCCAAACCTCCGTGATCGACAACGCGAACACCGGCAGCCGCGACCTGTTCTGCAGCCGATACCGCAGCACCGTCGCCTCGCCCGCCACCGCCTGCTCCGGCACCATCCGCTCCACCGACACCTTCCGCAGCGTCAGCACCACCCACCCCACCGACGCCACCAGCCCCCCGATCATCAACCCCACCGCCCAAAACAACAGGTTCGCCTGCGTGTACCACGCCCCCGCCCCCAGCACCCCCGTCAGCATCACATACACCAGCCCCCCCGGCCCCACCGTCCATCGCCCACGCACCCGCCTCAACCCACACCCCCGATGCCCAACCACTTTCGACATTCGTCATTCGGCATTCGTCATTTCCCTCACTTCTCCCCCCGCAGATACGGCCCGCCCTCCTCTAACGCCTCCCGCAACACATCCACCTCCCGCTTTGGCTCCACCCGGTCCCGCCCCCGCGGCAGACTCACCAGCAACCGCCGACCCGACTTCGGTAGCGCCAGCGTCTCGTCCGCCGAGAGATACCCCGGCCGCTTCACGATCAGCCGAAGCTCGTACTCCAAGAACCCCGCGCCGCTCTCCCGGATCGGGATCTCGAAATACCCCGAACCGTTCGCCACCACCGGCCGCATCCGGTTCGGTCGGATCGAGTCTGGATCAATCGTCACCAACACCTCCGCCCCCGACCCGCTCCCGTCCCGCATCCGGTACCGCTCCTCCCCCGTCCCCACCACCATCACCGCCGGCCCCGGCCCCTCCACCACCCGACCCTTCAACACATACCCCCCACAACCCCCCAAAAACACCACCGTCACCACCAACACCACGAAGCCCACGGATTGCATCCGTGGGCCACGCCCTTCGATGCACCAACCGCGTAACCCCATCACGCCGCACCCCCGTCTTCCGTCGGCGGGGCGGGCGGGGCGGATGGGGTGGGTGGGGCCGCCAACTCCTCCACACTCGGCAGGTCCTTCAGTGTCGCCAACCCGAACACCTCCAAAAACCGCTTCGTCGTCCCGTAAAGCATCGGCCGACCCAGCTCCTCCGCCCGCCCCACGATCTTCACCAGGTGCCGCTCCATCAACGCTCTGAGCACCTCCCCGCACGCCACCCCCCGGATCGCCTCCAGGTCCGCCCGCAGGATCGGCTGCTTGTACGCCACCACCGCCAGCGTCTCGAGCGCCGCCGCCGACAGCTTCCCGTCCCCCTTCTTCGCCTGCAGCGCCCCGACCACATCCGCGTGCTCCGCCAACGTCATCACCTGCCACCCGCCCGCCACCGCCTCGATCCGGAACGCCCGCCCCGTCTCCTCATACGCCGCGTTTAACCCCTCAATGGCCTGCTTCACCGGGGCCGTGCTTTCAAGCCCCAGCAGCTCCGCCAACCGCCCCGACGTCAACGGCCGACCCATCGCCAACAACGCCGCCTCCACCTTCGCACCAATCACAGCTTCATCCACCGCCACGTCCGTATCGCTCATCCCGAAAGTCTACCCGAACCCCACCCTAAGCCCACGGCACAACGCCGCTGACCTAGAACGAAAGCACGCTGCGCGAAGGCCGTCCCGCTTCAGCGGGATGGCCCACGTCGCGACTTCGCGAATTCCTTCTTTCGCAGTTTCTCACACCAGAGAATGACAACCACCGCCCAGATGATCGACGCAAACACAATCACCATCTCCAAGGTGGAGGGTGACCGACCTTACGTGACAACGATCATGAAGGCATTCGGCCCGATCGCAATCACCACTATTAAAACCGACCACAGATAGGTCGCCAGATGCCGCGACCAGATGTGGGGCACACGCTGAAGATCAGAGAACAGGTGTGATTCGTCGCTGATGCCGTCAGCGGGACTTTCACCCCCGTAAATCGCCGACCACGACTTGAGGGGTATCGAGGGCACCCACAGAACAGTAAACCAAGTCGAAAACTCAACCCGGCCGTCCTCACGTGCTTCTACCGCTTGAATGGTGATTCCGGTGCCGTAAATCGAGTACCAGCCCATGTCGCATACCCATGGCCGAGCTTAACGACACGAGAGGTTCGACTCACCCCAGATCCTGCGGGTCATACACCCACTTCGCCGCGTTCGGCTCGTAATCGGTCAGCTCCTCCGGCTTGAACCACAGCGCCAATTCTCGCTCCGCCGACTCCGCCGAGTCGCTGCCGTGGATCAGGTTGTTCCCCGCCGACATGCCGTAATCCCCGCGGATCGTTCCCGCGTCCGCCTTCTGCCCGTTCGTCGCCCCGATCAAATTCCGACACACCGCGATCGCGTTCACCCCCCGCACCGCCAGCACCAGCACTGGTGAGCTCGTCACAAACTTCAGCAGGCCGTCATAGAAAGGCTTGCCTTCGTGCTCCGCATAGTGCTTCTCCGCCAAGTCACGCGGCACCGCCATCAGCTTGATCCCCACGAACTGCAGCCCCTTGGCCTCGAACCGCGAGAGGATCGGGCCGATCAGCCCACGCTGGACCGAGTCGGGTTTCAGGAACAAAAGCGTGGTTTCCATCGCGGGGGTCTCCGGCAGGGGGGATGAGCAAGGGCTCTGCAATTGAGCGATCGCGGAGTATACCCCTGGCCGACAAGCTGCGCCAACCGCATGTTCTGGCTCAACTTAGACGAGTCCGTCCGCCAGCTTTCTGCGAAAGGGCGGCTTTATCGGCCAAGACTCGGCCCCGACTTGAGAACTCGCCGGCCAGAAATCTTTGATTATTGGTCTGTACGGGTTACGCTGTTGGCTCCGTCTCTCTTTCTACAGGGGCGTGGCATCCCCTAACGCCCGGCCCGACGATCCATGGACCTCCAGCCCCTCTCACAATCCGCCCCCCGCCGACCCGCCGGCCAAGGCAAGCGGTTTAACCGCCGGGCACTGACCTTCGTCATCGCCGCCCCGGTCTCCGCAGCCCTGCTGCTCCTATTCGTCACCTGGTCACTCGATGGCCAACACCACGACGGATCGGCCCACACCACGCCTAGCACCTCCACTGCCCTGGTAGCACTCGACACATCCTCGGTGCCCGCCCCGCAGCCCATCGCCACAACTCCTAGCCCCCAGCACACGCCCGTGATCGCCCCTGCATCCCCGCAAAACCAAGCCTTCACGCCGCCCGCCGCGACCCCCGCCATCATCCCCGAAGCCGGCCCCACCTTCAACAACCGCCCCCTCCGCCCCGTCCGCACAATCCGGATGCTCACCACCGCCTACTCTCCCGATGAGCAGTCCTGCGGCATCTTCGCCGATGGCATCACCGCCTCCGGCTACTCCGTCTACACCAACGGCATGGCCCTCGTCGCCGCCGACACCCGGCTCCTCCCCTTCGGCACCCTCGTCAGCATCCCCGGCTACAACGACGGCAAGCCCGTCCCCGTCCTCGACCGCGGCGGAGCCATCAAGGGCAAACGCCTCGACCTGCTCTACTCCACCCACGAGCGGGCCCTCCAGTGGGGTGCCCAACGCCTCGACGTCGTCGTCTACGAATACGCCGACGAATAGCGTCGATAACCCCTCATACCCACAACCCCCTTTAGCCCGGTCGCTTGCGACCGGCGTCTTGGTGATTGGCGCGTTGGCCCCATTGCCTAGAATGACTCAAAAGACGCGCCTTCTTTGACCGGCCCACGCCTTGCAGAGACGAACCATGTCCCTATACGAAAACTACTTAGAGCAAATCGAAGCCCGCAAGCAAGTCGACCTCCACCCGCAGCCCATCGACAGCGCGGAGCTTACCACCGAAATCATCCAGCTCATCCAGACTCCTAACAGCCCCCACCGCGAAGACTGCCTCCAGTTCTTCATCTACAACACCCTGCCCGGCACCACCCCCGCCGCCGGCGTCAAGGCTGCCTTCCTCACAGACATCATCCTCGGCACCGCCACCGTCCCCGAAATCACCCCCGATTCCGCCTTCGAGCAGCTCTCCCACATGAAGGGCGGCCCCTCCGTCGAAGCCCTCTTCGACCTCGCCCTCGACGACGACCCCACCCGCGAGACCATCGCCAAGCAAGCCGCCGAGGTCCTCAAGACCCAGGTCTTCCTCTACGAAGCCGACACCCAGCGTCTCGAAGCCGCGTTCAAGGCCAACAACCCCATCGCCAAGGACCTCCTCGAAAGCTACGCCCAGGCCGAGTTCTTCACCAAGCTCCCCGAGGTCCCCGAGACCATCGACCTGGTCACCTACATCGCCGGCGTCGGCGACATCTCCACCGACCTCCTCTCCCCCGGCGCAGAAGCCCACTCCCGCTCCGACCGCGAGCTCCACGGCAAGTGCATGATCACCCCCGAAGCTCAGGACGAGCTCGTGGCGATGAAGGAGCAGCACCCCGACAAACGCGTCATGCTCATCGCCGAGAAGGGCACCATGGGCGTCGGTTCCTCCCGCATGTCCGGCGTCAACAACGTCGCCCTCTGGATCGGCCGACAAGCCTCCCCCTACGTCCCCTTCATCAACATCGCCCCCGTCGTCGCCGGCACCAACGGCATCTCTCCCATCTTCCTCACCACCGTCGACGTCACCGGCGGCATCGGGCTCGACCTCCAGAACTGGGTCAAAACCAAGGACGTCGACGGCAACACCGTCCGCGACGACAACGGCGACCCCGTCCTCGAACAGGCCTACTCCGTCGATACCGGCACCTTCCTCACCATCAACACCAAGGAAAAGAAGCTCTACAAAGACGGCGAGGTCGTCCAGGACGTCTCCAAAGCCTTCACCCCGCAAAAGATGGAGTTCATGCGGGCCGGCGGCTCCTACGCCGTCGTCTTCGGCAAGAAGCTCCAAACCTTCGCCGCCAAGACCCTCGGCATCACCCCGCCCACCGTCTACGCCCCCTCCAAGGAAGTCTCGCACGAAGGCCAAGGCCTCACCGCCGTCGAAAAGATCTTCAACAAAAACGTCGCCCCCGGCAGCGTCACCCCCGGCAAAGTCCTCCACGCCGGCTCGGATGTCCGCGTCAAGGTCAACATCGTCGGCTCCCAGGACACGACCGGCCTCATGACGTCGCAAGAGCTCGAGGCCATGGCCGCCACCGTCATCGCCCCCTCCGTCGACGGCGCCTACCAGTCCGGCTGCCACACCGCCTCCGTCTGGGACACCAAGGCCCAGGCCAACATCCCGAAACTCATGAAGTTCATGAACGACTTCGGGCTCATCACCGGGCGTGACCCCAAGGGGCAATACCACGCGATGACCGACGTCATCCACAAGGTCCTCAACGACCTCACCGTCGACGACTGGGCCATCATCATCGGCG
>JBCCOW010000066.1:0-20094 GCA_039025195.1 Planctomycetota bacterium | reverse complement strand
GGGGGATCGGGTGGGCGTGCCGTTGGGGCGGAAGTGGGTGGAGGGGGTGGTGGTGGGGGTGCGGGAGGATTTGCCTGAAGGATTGGAGGCGGGGAGGGTGCGGGGGGTGGAGCGGGTGGTGTCGCGGTGTCAGCTGTCGGGGGAGTTGGTGGAGCTGGCGAAGTGGATCGCGGGGTACTACGTGTGTCCGCTGGGGATGGTGCTGCAGGCGATGACGCCGGCGGGGGTTCGGCGGGGGGTGGGGCAGCGTGCGGCGGAGCGGGTGGTGCGGGTGAGGGGTGGGTTGGCGGCAGACAACGCGGCTGAA
Organism: Planctomycetota bacterium; assembly: GCA_039025195.1. Taxonomy (GTDB): domain Bacteria; phylum Planctomycetota; class Phycisphaerae; order Phycisphaerales; family Phycisphaeraceae; genus JBCCOW01. The sequence continues at coordinate 19,787 of JBCCOW010000066.1, read as the reverse complement.
GCCGCGTCGCCTCGTGAAGCGAAGAAGCTGACGAAGTTGCAGAGGCGGGTGGTGGAGGTGGCGGGTGAGATTGAGGGGGCGTGGGTGGAGGAGAAGGAATTGGCGGACCGGGCGGGGACTAAGACGGTGGGGCCGGTGCGGCGGTTGGTGGAGCTGGGGGTGTTGGAGTTGAGGAGTCAGGAGTCAGGAGTCAGGAGTAAGGAAGTTGTTGGTGGAGGTGAGCGGGTGGAGGGGGGTGGGGTGGAGTTGTCGGTGGGGCAGGCGGCGGCGCTGGAGCGTTTGCAGGCCGAGGTTGGGCGGTTTGGGGTGCACTTGTTGCACGGGGTGACGGGGTCGGGGAAGACGGAGGTGTATCTGCGATTGATTGAGGGGTTGTTGCATCAGGACCGGTCGCAAGCGACCGGGCTAAACGGCGAGGGTGGGGGGGCAGGCGTGGGCGTCATTGTGCTGGTGCCGGAGATCGCGTTGACGCCGCAGACGGTGGCGCGGTTTGTGGGCCGTTTTGAGCGGGTGGCGGTGCTGCATTCGGGGCTGACGCCGGGGCAGCGGCACGCGGAGTGGCAGCGGGTGCGGGCGGGGCAGGTGGACGTGGTGGTGGGGGCACGGTCGGCGGTGTTTGCGCCGCTGCCGAAGCTGGGGTTGATCGTGGTGGATGAGGAGCACGACGGGTCGTATAAGCAGGACCAGTTGCCGCGGTATCACGCGCGGGATGTGGCGATCAAGCGGGCGCAGGGCTTGGGGATTCCGGTGGTGTTGGGAAGCGCGACGCCGGCGTTGGAGAGCTATTGGAGGAGTAAGGAGCAAGGAGTAAGGAGTAAGAAGTCGGGCGGCTCGTGGAGCTATTTGGCGTTGCCGGAGCGGGTGCCGGGGGCGGTGTTGCCGAGGGTGGAGTTGGTGGACATGGTGCAGGAGCGTCGGGAACGACGGGGGGTGCACCTGATGAGCCGGGCGTTGGAGAGGCGTTTGGCGACGGTGCTGGATTCGGGGGGGCAGGCGATGTTGTTGTTGAACCGGCGGGGGTATGCGAACTACATCGCGTGCACGGACCATACGTGTGGTTGGCAGATGGCGTGCGGTCACTGCGATGCGATGATGGTGTACCACGTGAACCGGCAGCTGCCCAAGGGGGGTCTGTTGAAGTGCCATCACTGTGGGGCGGAGTCGGTGTTGCCGTCGGCGTGTCCGGTGTGTGGGAAGAGGATCACGGTGTTTGGGTTGGGTACGCAGCGTGTGGAGGAGGAGTTCCAGTCGAAGTTCCCGGGGGTGAGCTATTGCCGGATGGACTCGGACACGATGAAGCGGGCCGGGGACTACGAGCGGGTGCTGGGGGCGTTTGGTCGGGGTGAGACGCGGGTGTTGATGGGGACGCAGATGATTGCGAAGGGGTTGGACTTCCCGGGGGTGCGGTTGGTGGGGGTGATTAGCGCGGACACGAGCCTGAACTTCCCGGACTTCCGTTCGGCGGAGCGGACGTTTCAGCTGATTGCGCAGGTGGCGGGGCGGTCGGGACGGGGGACGGGGCCCGATGCGGGGGGGCGGGTGGTGGTGCAGAGTTTTTCGCCGAGCGAGCCGGCGGTGGCGTTAGCAGCGGAGCACGACTATGCGGGGTTTGCGGAGCGGGAGCTGAAGTTGCGGGAGGCGTCGGGGCTGCCGCCGAGTGCGCGGATGGTGCGGATTGTGTGCCGGGATAAGGATCAGGCGAGGGCGAACGTGCGGGCGGGGCGGTTGGCGGCGGAGCTGCGGGCGGCGGTGGAGGGGGGGGCGTCTCGGGGGGGGGACCGGTCGCAAGCGACCGTGCTAAACGGTGGAGGTGAGGTGATCAGGGTGCGGGGGCCGATGCCGTGTCCGATTGCGCGGGTGGCGGATCACTACCGGGTTCAGGTGGAGTTGATCGGGCCGAGCGCGGCGGGGCTGCAGCGGGTGATGACGGTGCTGCGCAACGCGGGGGAGTTGGTGAGTGACGCGCACACGGCGGTGGATGTGGACCCGATCGCGTTGTTGTGAGGTAGGGGTGTCGTGACGCGTACTGCGGGCAGGTGTGCCCGCAGCTATAGGTTTGGTGGATGTGACCGTAGTCGTCGCAAGCGACGACGCTACGAGGCGGGGTTGTCAGGCGGGTGGGGTGAGGCCCATGCGGTCGTACTGTTCGGGTGGGGCGTCGAGGTCGTGCATGAGCTGGGCCATGCGGGTGCAGAGGCGGGCTTCGAGCTCGGGGTCCTCGAGGGGGATTTGTTGGTCGGGGTCGGTGTGGAGGTCGAAGAGCAGGTGGTGGGGCTCGCGGTCGATGGGGGTGGGGTCGGTGGGGACGGGGGCGGTGCGGAGGACGGGGGTGTTTTTGGTGAAGGAGAAGGGGGGGACGAGCTCGATCTGGCTGTGGTCTTTGAAGCCGCGCATGGCGGTGCCCATGAGGAGGTAAGAGGGGCAGTGGTTTTGGAGGAGGGGTTCGCGGAGGTAGACGTATCGGCCGTCGGTGTAGTTGATGCGGTTGCCGTGGTAGCCGAAGAGGCAGTCGGTGTGGGCGGGTGAGTCGTTGGCCATGGCGGGGCCGAGGTCTTGGGCGGTCATGTCGGGGGTGGGTTCGAGGCCGAAGAACCTGAGGAGGGTGGGTGCGGTGTCGAGCGCGGGTTGGGTGAGTGCGGCGCGGCGTGTGCCGTCGGCGTGGGGGGCGCGGGGGTCGTGGATGAACAGCGGGGTGTGGGCGACTTCGTTGTAGAGGGGCATCCAGTTCTTGGCCCAGAAGTTGCGTTCGCCGAGGAAGAAGCCGTGGTCGGTCATGACGATGAGGAGGGTGTCGTCCCAGCGGTTGTGCTGGTCCATGTGGTCGAGGACTCGGCCGAGGGAGTGATCGCATTGGGTGAGCAGGGCGAGATACTTTCGGCGGGCCTCGGCGACCTGCTCGGGGGTTTCGGTGACTTCCTGGTAGCCGGGCCAATCGAAGAGGGGGCCGTCGTAGTCGGTGGGGTATTGGTCGAGGAAGGTGTCGGGCGAGACGAAGGGCTCGTGGGGGTCGAAGGTCTCGAGCTGGAGCATCCAGGGCTTGTCGGTGTGGGCGTTGCGTTCGAGGAAGCGGAGCCCGGCGTCGAAGGTTTGGGTCTGGGGGTAGTCGGCGTCGGTGTGGAGCTGTTGGCGGTTGACCCAGTCCTGGCGTCGGCCCTTGCCGTTGATGTGGTTGGGGATGACGGGATCCTCGACCTGCCCGATGTGGGGGTCGCCCTCTTGGCCGCGGAAGGCTTCCCAGGAATTGAATCGGCCGTGGTAATTCGCGCCGCCGTCCTCGAAGTAGTGGTAGTGGTCGGTGATGAGGTGGGTGTAGACGCCGTGCTGTGAGAGGATTTCGGGGACGGAGTCATCGAAGGGTTCGAGGGGGCCCCAGTGTCGGTGGAGGAAGCTGGGGCGGCCGGTGTGCATGTCACGGCGTGCGGGCATGCAGGGCATGGAGCAGACGAAGCTGTTGTCGAAGGTGGCGGTGTGCTTGGCGAGGCGGGCGAAGTTGGGGGCGATCGCCTCGGTGTCGGGGTTGTAGGGAGGCAGCATCCGGCGGTTGAGCGAGTCGAAGAGGAGGACGATGGCGTTCATGTGGAGGATTACGGCGTAAGGAGTATGGAGTCAGGAGCGGCGAGTCTTGGTTTGTGGGGTCACGATAAGTCGGAGGCGGCTGTGGGTGTTGCGCGGGTTGGGGTGTGTGGGGGTTTGAGCGTGCGGATGAGGACTAAGGCGACGAGGGCCTGCGTGAGGTGTGAGGCGAGGACGGTGAGGGCCATGCCGGTGAGCCCGAAGTGGTGGGTCATCGGCCAGCAGGCGGCGAGCAGGACGAGGCAGCCGGCGGCGGCGCAGGGGAAGACGTGTTGCGGTTGCTCAGCGGCCTTGAACGCGGCGTGGAGGAGGGTGTGAACGGCGGCGACGACGGGCACTGCGCCGAGGACCCAGAGCAAGTGGGTGTCGTCAAGGAACTTGTTGTCGTAGATGAGCGGGATGTACCCGTCGGCGAGGCCGGCGATGAGGGGCCAGCACACGAGGGGGGGCAGGGCGACGCCGAGGGTGAGCGTGGTGAGCAGGCGATTGAACCCGGGGTCTTGGAGTTTGCGGACGAGCACGGGGAGCGTCAGAGCGGACATCGAGGCGGTGAAGAGGACGAAGGGGACCGTAAGGTTGTTCATCGCCTTGTAGCCGGCGTTGTCGGCGTAGGAGAGGAGGACCGGGAGGATGAGGAAGGGCAGGTGTTCGGGCAAGAAACGGATGAGGTTGTTGGGGGCGGCCCACTTGCCGTAGCGGCGGTGTCGGGCGAGAGCAGGGCGGAAGCGTTTGGGTTGAGCGCGGTTGGGCTTGAGCGGGATACCGAGTGCGGGGATGAGGTAGGCGCAGGCGACGGCGGAGGCACCGGCCATGACAGCGATGGCCGATGCGATGCGGAGCGTGCCGGTGACTTGGAGCATGGCGAGGCCGAGGACGACGGCGACGCAGTAGAGCCCAGAGGCGATAGCGGCCGCTCGGGGCTGGGTGTTGATGTACGCGGCGTCGCGGAGCATCCAGGGCAGGAGGATCGCCAGCTGCGCGATGCTGAACGCGGCAAGGGCTTCGGCGAGTGCGGTCTGGTGATTGGTGTACGCGACGGCAGCGCAGCCGAGCATAATGAGGGTGAAGGATGAGGTGAGCTTGAGGTGGCTGCGGAGGAGTTGTTGGAGGTAGGCGGGGAGTTGGCGGTGGTATCGCCCGGAGCCGAAGACCAACATGGGCTCGGTGAGGAAGGACCGGTGGACGGCCCCGACGAGGATGAGCAGGGCGTAGCCAACGGCGAACGCGCCGTAGTCGGCTTCGGGGAGCAGTCGGGCGAGGAGGATCTGGACCGCGAACTGGCCGGCGGCGTAGAGGCCTTGGTCGAGCAGGGCAAAGAGGCCGTGGCCGAGCCAGCGGATGGCGCGGTGAGGTGGTGATGCGTTGGGGTGTCCCGGCGAATGGGGCATAGGCGAAGGGTAAACGCGGGGCGGGGCGGACGTCTGATAACCGGTCTTCGCAGGGTTTCGCGGGATGGTTTAGGAACACGGTCGGCCGATGCACAAAGCATGGCTTCACAGCGGATGACATACGGACAGTGGCGGGCGGGTCTGGGCGATGCCGTGGAGTTGGAACGGGTGCCGAAGCTGCTGGGGATGCCGCCGATGCTGGTGGCGTCGGCGATCAAGGCGGGGCGCCTTCGGGTGAGCACGTTCCGGGCGGGGGACGGTCGGGCGTTCCGGATGGTGCGTCGGTCGGACTTACTTGCGTTCCGGGATGGGGTGCAGGCGAAGCCGTTGATCACGATGGAGGGGCTGCGGCGGGCGTTTGCGACGATGGCGAAGGTCTGAGGGCCATGGGGTTGCGGTGCGGCCGGCTCATGGCTTGGAGGGTAACGGCCGATAGCTCATCCATGTGTGCCGGGGCGTTCCGGGCGGGCATGAGGCTGTCGCTATGGACACGATCCGTCTGCTGTACGTCGAAGACTCGAAGGTGGCACAGAAGCTGCTCGAGCGGGTGATCGAGCCGGTGGCCGAGTTCACGGGCGTGGAAGACCTGGCGGGGGCGCGGGCGCTGGTGGCGCAGTCGGTGTACAGCATGGTGGTGCTGGACTACGAGCTGCCGGACGGCGACGGGCTGGAGCTGGCGCGTGAACTCCGAGCGGATGAGCGGTACGCCAATGTGCCGATCGTGCTGTACTGCTCGTCGGTGAACAACGAGCTGGAATACGAAGCGATGAAGGCGGGGGTGAACGAGAGTTTCGCCAAGCCGATGAACATGCTCGAGCTGCGGGAGCACCTGGTGCGGCACCTCGAGACGCCGAGCTTCAAGCAGGTTCGGCGTGAACTGGTGCAGATCGCGTTCGTCGAGTGGGAAGCGGACGGCAAGCACTACGCCTACTGCCCAGCATGGAACAAGCGTGTCGTCGGCCAAGACCCCGAGACGGTCCGAGCGGTGATGCAGGAACACATCGAGGCGGCCGTTTCGGCAGCGGACGCCCACGACGAGCTCGGCGTGAACCCGTCGCTGTGCAAGCACGTGGTGCAGCTCACCGACGAAGCGGCCTAACCCTCGCGGTTCATCATGAACGTCGCCGTGCCGTCAAAGAACCGACCGAGCACCACAGCCACCTCTTTCGGCAGCTTCGCGTCGTGCATGGCTTTGGTCATCAACAGCATCCAGCGGTCTCGCGCCGCCCGGTCGATCGGGAACGGCATATGCCGCATGCGTAGCCGGGGGTGACCGCGTGCCTTGATATAACGGGCCGGCCCACCGAACCGGAACACAAGGAAGTCGCGTAGCCGCTGCTCCGCGCCGTCCCAGTCGTCATCGGGGTACATCGGCGCAAGGATGTCGTCGGCCCGGACCTGCTCATAAAACGCACGCGTGAGCCGAGCGAAGCCGTCCTCTCCGATCACGTCGTACACCGTGACGCCCGCCTCAGGATCAGGCTCAGGCGATGAGGATGAAGCAGGGGTCGGGGCGGGTGGTGGGGCCATCGCGCCGACTATACTCGCCGCCATGCCGGAACCGACCGACAGCCCCTCGGCCATGCCGCCCGACACCGTGATGCAGCAGGACCTCGCCTCCGACGCGACCGGCTCTGAACCCACACCCACGGCCACACCCACCCCCGCCGCCGGCGGCGCATTCGGCGCCCACCGCACCGATATCCACACCCTTGGCGCACGCCGCCCCCTGCTCGAATGGACCATCTACGCCGGAGCGATGGCCATCGGCGTCGCCATCCTCGCCGGGCCTCTCCTCGGGCAAGCGCTCACCGCAGACACGTCACACATCTCCGCGGTCATCGGCATGCTCTTCCTCGCCGCCGTCGCCAAGAACTTCCTCGACATGCGGTTCATCGCCCGCCAGGTCGCCCTCGCCGAGGCCCAGGTCCGCCAGCTCCAAGCCACCAACAACATCGCCGCGTTCCTCAAAGATTCCGAGCCGTCGCTGTTCCGCGACCACATCGCCAACCTGTACGAGGTCTTCCGCCGGGACGTCAACATCTCGCAGGACAACCTCGTCACGCTCATGCAGACCCGGCTGCTCTCCCGCACCCGCGTCGTCGAGTTCGCCTCCGGCGTCCTGGTCACGCTCGGCCTCGTCGGCACCATCATCGGGCTCATCGCCTCCGCCGGCGGCCTCGGCCAGGTCTTCGACGCCGCGGCCCAAGCCACCGGTAGCGCGGCAGGCAGTGGTGGTGGGCCGGGTGGGGGCGATGGGATTCTCGAAGGCATGCGTCAGACCCTCAACGGCATGGGCATCGCCTTCTATACCACCCTCATGGGTGCGATCCTCGGCGGCGTCTGCCTACGCCTGCTCTCCTCGCTTGTCGACGCGGCGATCGACCACATCGTCTCCCGCATCGCCGAGCTCACCGAGGTCTACATCCTCCCGATCCTCCGCCGCGCCGCCCGCATCAACGAGGAATACCAGAAGCACCAACGCGACGCCGCCCTCGCCGTCGGGCAGTCGATCGTCGAGTGATTGCACAGGGGCCAGCAGTGTTTCCAACGCCAAGACGCCAAGACGCCAAGACGCCAAGAACCACACGGAATTATCCCGGTGTTGAACAGGCCGGATCGTCTTGGCTTGGTTGGCGGGTGGATAGCAGTATCGCTAATGATCTGTCTTTCTTCTCTCCTTGGCGTCTTGGCGTCTTGGCGCCTTGGCGTTCAAAAACCCCCATCCAGCCGGAGGCCCAACCATGGCCATCCGCCTGATCCGACGACGCTCGACCTTCAACACCTTCGAGTCCTTCAGCGACCTGGTGTTCTGCACACTCGTGCTCTTCCTCGTCGTGGTCATGGCCATGGCCCTGAACCTCGGCGAGAAAGCCGAAGCGGTGGCTGTGGACGAGGCCGAGGTCGCCCAGCGCCGCGCCGAGCTCGCCACGCTCGAACAGGGCATCGTGGACCGCGAGGCCCAGGCCCAGCAGCAGGCCGACACGCTTGCCCAGCTCCGCCGCGACGCCCACGCCCGCTCCGCCGAGCTTGATCAGCTCCGCCAACGCATCGCCCAGCAGCGCACCCGCATGCAGCGAATGCTCGGCGTCAACCGATTCACCGACCGCCGAGACCCGCCCCGCTGGGTCGTTGCCCACCAGTGGTCCGGCGTCACCCCCGACGCCACCGTCCGCGTCCACCCCGTCCCGCGCGACATCCTCGCCCGCTCCCAGGCCCCCGCCGGCCTCTCCGAGATCGAACAGTCCCGCTACTTCAGCGACCTCCGTGCCGAGTTCCTCGAGCTCACCGCCGTCGTCCCCGGCCTCACACCCGCCCAATACCGTGCCTTCCGCAACGCCATCTCCCAAGGCCAACTCGCCGACGGCTCGCCCGTCGACTTCGGCGAGGCTTACCGCACCGACCTGACCATGGTCGTCAGCGGGGCCGTCCACCCCGACTACACCCCCAAGTGGACCGACCCCGATCAGCTCCAAGAGCTTTTCCGCCTCGCCCGCGCCGGGGCCGCCTTCAACCGCCTCTGGCAAGACCAACAGCCCACCCCACGCGGCACCTCGCCCGGCCAGCCCACCCTCCGCTTCTCCATCCAACCCCACCCCGACGCCGGCACCCAACCCCGCCACCGCCGCATCGTCATCGCCGACCAGACCTACACCGTCGAACAATTCCGCCTCGCCCTGCTCTCCGTCTCCGGCGGCCTCGTCCTCGAATACGAGCCACCCCCAAACGCCGATCCGCAGCCCCCCGCCTGGCTCCGCACCGACGTCCTCCAGCCCGCCGGCTTCATCCAGCCCGCCCCCGCGCCAGCCCCACCCGCCCTCTGAGCCGACGACAGTGACCATCTATCCCCCACAACCGCCCCAAACCGCAACGCCCGGTAACCCACGCACACAACCTCAGAATCCATGCCCCAGACGTTAAACTGGGGTACTTTCCTCAACCGACCCTCTACAGTCGGCACCGCCGCTTCCCGCTCCTCCCGGACCCTCTCCCACGTGCGTTACCGCTTCTCAGGCCTGATCCGCGAAACCGGCAAACCCGTCGAGGGCCACGTCACCGCCCCCGACACCGATGTCGCCTTCGCCGTCCTCGCCGACAACGGCATCGTCACCTCCTCCCTGCGGCCCGACCCCGTCGCCACGCCACCCGCCGGCGGCCCGCTCTCCGACCTGCCCCGCGACGAGTTCACCGAGGCCATCGACTCGGCCTTCGACCTCTCCGCCACCGACGTCTCCGTCGACAAGCTCGCCCAGAAGTTCCGCGGCCAGAAGGTCCGCGTCGTCGACCGCGACAAGATCCGAGACCGCGTCAAGACCGTCGTCGGCAACGCCATCAGCGCCGCCGGCAAGGGCGGTAACGACGGCCAGCAGGAAACTCTCGACATGGTCGCCGAGGCCCTCGACAAGATGTTCGGCGACAACAAGAACCTCACCTCCGAACAGCCCGCGTCCATGGTCGCCATGGAAGAGCAGATCGCCCGGCTGATGAAGGTCACCCGCCGCATCGAGATGGCGGTCAACCGCCTCGTCGCCGGCGGCGGAGGAGGCGGCGGTGGCAACTACCGCTACGACCAACGCAAACGCTCCGAGGAACAAAACCAGGTCCTCCTCGAGATTTTCCAAAGCAACAAAGACCTCCGCGACCAGATCGACGGCAAGTCGAAACCCTCCCCACCCGCCTCGAAAACCCCCGCACCTACTCCACCCACCCCCGCCGAAACCGCCGGCTAATCCAGCCGATACCCCCCTAACCCCACCCCCCTAACCCCACCCACTTATCCCCCGTTGTGACCCGCAACCGATCAGAGGACCCACCATGACCGCAGCCCCCACCTCTCCCACCGACCCCAACGCCGGCAAGCCCATCCTCGCAGGAGACGAGGCCGACACCGGCGCGACCGAGAACGCCCTGCTCCTGGGCATCGACCTCGGCACCTCCCGCTCCTCCATCTCCTCCCTCACCGGCGCCCGCAAGACCATCGAGTCCTATGTCGGCTACGCCAAGGACCCTATCTCCCGCAAGCACCTCAAGGCCGACCTCGTCTACGGCAAGCACGCCCTCGACAACAAGCTCTCCGTCGACCTCTACCGACCCCTCGCCAAGGGCGTCATCCAGACCACCGGCGACGCCGGCAAGAAGAACATGGAGGCCGTCCGCGACCTCCTCGCCCACCTGGTCAACCTCGTCGAGCCCGGCCGGGACGACACGCTCTACGGCGTCGTCGGCGTCCCCTCCGAAGCCTCCACCGAGAACAAGCAGGCCATCATCGAGGCCACCCAGGGCATCCTCGACTCGGTCATGATCGTCTCCGAGCCGTTCTGCGTCGCCTATGCCCTCGAACGCATCAGCGACGTCCTAGTCGTCGACATCGGGGCCGGCACCACCGACCTCTGCCGCATGCACGGCACCGTTCCGTCCGCCGAAGACCAGATCTCCCTTGACATCGCCGGCGACGCCGTCGACCAGAAGCTCTACGAGCTGATCAAGGCCGAATACCCCAACGCCCAGGTCACCGTGAACATGTGCAAGGGCTTCAAGGAGAAGTTCAGCTTCGTGAGCGACACGCGCGACAAGGTCGAGGTCACCATGCCCGTCAACGGCAAGCCCACCCAGCACGACATCACCAAGCTGCTCCACGACTCGGCCATGATCCTCGTCGAGCCCATCCTCGACTCGATCCACAAGCTGGTCGCGAGCTTCGACCCCGAGTTCCAGGAGAAGATCCGCAACAACGTGATCCTCTCCGGCGGCGGCGGCCTCCTCCGCGGCCTCAACAAGGCCATCGAAGACGGCCTCGAACGCGTCGGCGGCGGCGCCGTCACTGTCGTCGAAGAGCCCATGTTCGCCGGCGCCAACGGCGCCCTCCAGCTCGCCATGGACATGCCCCGCGAGTACTGGCAGCAGCTGAAATAAGCCTACCCGCCACAACCCATCACGCCTAAATGGCCCCGGGCATGCCCGGGGCTATTTTTCTTGGCGAGAGTCTTGTTGTATGTCGCGCGACTCGCGGAATATGCGAACCAACCACTTCAACAGCTTGATGTAGAACCACAAGAGGAACCCCACGATCCCAACAGACATCAAGACGAGTATTGACCAGACCCAGAAGTCGCTCATGGATTAGAGGGTACCGAAAGCGAAAGAGGCCATTAAGAGCCTATCCGGATAACCCATCGATAGCCGATAGGTTGAATGGCGATGGTGCCTCGGGCAAGGAGGCTCGATATGAAGCGTTCGGCGATGGGCGGGGTGTTCCGGTTGAGCGATGAGATGTGGGCTCGGTTCCAGCGGCTGATCCCGCCGCGGGTCAACACGCACAGGTTTGGCGGGGGCCGACCGCCGGCGTCGGACCGCGACTGCCTCGACGCGATCTTCTTCCGGCTGCGGACGGGGTGTCAGTGGAAGGCGTTAAGTGCGACGGGCATCTGCCCGGCGTCCACGGCCCACGACCGCTTCCAGCGCTGGGTTCGGGAGGGGGTGTTCTTGCAGTTCTGGCAAGCGGGGCTGCTGGAGTACGACGGGCTCAAGGGCCTGGACTGGTCGTGGCTCTCCGTGGATGGGGCGATGGGCAAGGCCCCGCTGGGTGGGGGGAAAAACCGGCCCCAACCCCACCGATCGCGGCAAACGCGGCGTCAAGCGGTCGGCGTTGGCTGAGGCCGCGGGCATCCCGCTGGGCGTGGTGATCGGCGGTGCCAACCGGCACGACGTCAAGCTCTTCGAGGCGACGCTGCTGAGCGTCGTGATCGAGTGCCCGCCGCCACGCCGCGGCCAACGCTACGGCATGTGCCTGGACAAGGCCTACGACGCGGGGTCGGTGCGTGAGCTGCTCGAAGACCTGGGCATCGACGCCCACATCCGCAGCCGGGGTGAAGAGGCGGCCGATCTCAAGCGTCAACCCGGAGCCAAGGCCAGACGCTGGGTCGTGGAGCGGACCCACAGTTGGATCAACCGTTACCGCGCCATCCTCACCCGCTGGTGCAAGAAGCCGGAGAATTACCTCGGCTGCATCCAGCTCGCCTGCGGGCTCATCACCTTCCAGCAGGCTTGGTTATCCGGATAGGTTCTAAGTCTTTGATCTGTTTAGCGTGGCCGCTTGCGGCCACTACGCGTGGCGCGACGCCCCCGGTCGCGAGCGACCGGGCTAAACGGTGAGGGGTGGGGTTAGGCGTCGGAGCGCATATGGATATCTGTTAACTATCGTAAAGGTGCTTGTAATACGCCTCTCGGTCTGTGTTCCAAAGTTGGCGTATGGAGATTTCCTGGTTTTGAGCAACCTCAGCACACAAGAAAGCAATCACAACGCACAAGAGCATGACCAGAGCGTAAAGCAACAGTGCGAGTCCTAAAGTGTCGGACCATGCTGAAGCCGACAATAGAAAAGGTGAGGCGATCACGGCTGCTGGCACCATCAAAACACAAAAAGTACCACTGAATTTGCATGCTGCACGCAACGCGAAAGTTTGTAGCGACCAGGACATAAGTGCTGCCAACCCAGGGCAACCGTGCAAGAAGGCTATGACAAGGTAAGCACCTCCCCACTCCGAAGGCTTGTTTGCCAAAAAGCTCACGATGACAAGGAGGAGTTGAAGGACCACACAAACCCTCAGGGTCGTTGCAAACCGAGGGAGCGAGTCGGGACCGGGCGATATCTGAGGCTGATCGAGCGGTTTACTTCCAGATGTCCGCATATGCAGAGTTTAGGCGTAGGAGTGCAACCCCGCGAGGAAGAGGTTGACGCCCCAGTAGCACCAGAGCATGACGAAGAAGCCGATGACGCCGAGCCAGGCGGTGATGAGGCCGCGGTTCTTGACGCCGAAGCGGGCGTGGATGGCGATGAGGTAGACGATCCAGGTGATCAGGGCCCAGGTCTCCTTGGGGTCCCAGGCCCACCAGCGGCCCCAGGCGTGGTCGGCCCAGTAGGCGCCGAGGATGATGCCGACGCCGAGCAGCCAGAAGGCGAGCTGCATGACGATGAGCTGGGCGGTGTCGAGGTCGTGGAGGAGGGCCTTTTTCTTGGGCACGGTAGCGGCGACGGCACCGGATGAGGCGGCGGCGGGTTCGTCGGCGTTCATCGCGCCGGGGCCGAAGTTGACCTTGCCCGTGGGGGTTGCTGCACTGGGTTTCACGGAATCGGCGACGACTTTGGCGACCTCGCGGGAGCTGAAGTAGTGGATGGCGAGGTAGATGAGGGAGATGAAAAAGGCCAGGGCGATGAGGCCGTAGGAGAAGAGGACGACGTTGACGTGGACGAAGAGGATGTTGGAGGTCGCAAGGATGGGCATGTCGTTGGCGACGGCCTTGGTGGGGAAGGCGGTGGGGACGAAGTGGGCGAACATGAGGGCGACGGCCCCGACGCCGGCGGCGGCGGCGCCGAAGAGCCATTGGCGTTTGATGAGGGTGAGGGCGAAGCCGAAGGCCACGGCGAAGAAGGCAATGGCCATGAAGGACTCGTACTGGTTGTGGATGGGCCAGCGGCCGGAGATGACCGAGCGGGTGAGCAGGCCGGCGAGCTGGGTGAGCATGCCGAGGCCGAGGAGGGCGACGCCGAAGCCGATGGCGAGGCGACGCCCGGTGGAGGCGGCGAGGATCATGCAGACGGCGGCTGCGGCGAAGAGCAGCCAGCCCATGGCGTAACGGCCCGTGCGGTTGTACATGACCTCGACGCTGCGGCGGGTCTGCTCGGGGTAGGTCTCGGGGTTGATAAGCGGCAGGGCGGCGGCGAGCTCGGCGGCGGCGGCGTTGACGCCGGCGGCATCGGAAGCGAGCCAGGCGTCGCGGAGGGCGGTGAAAGCGGCGTGAGCGGCGTCGGCTGCTTCGACGTTGCCTGTACTGAGCAGGGTTGCGTCACCGTTACTCATGGAAGGGTCGGGCGGCGCGAGGGAACTGACATGAGCCCAGATGTCGGATCCAGGCGGGGGGCTGACGAAGTTGAGGCGCTGGGCGGTGTCGCGCATGGCGGTATAGGCGAGCCAGACCTCGCCCTTGGCGTTGGCTTCGCGGAGGTCGCCAGTCTCGCTGCGGAGGTTGGCCAGGACCTGGGGACTTAGCAGCATGGCGGGAGACAGCCGGCCGCGGACTTTCCAGAGCTCTTGTTCGTCCGGCGGGAGGTGGGCGATGAGCTGCCGGCGGAGCGGGAGGGACTCGACGTAGACCAGCGGCTTGCTGTGGAGGTAGGAGTCGTGGTGGGTCGGGTCGCGGAAGGCGACGTCGAAGAAGGCGAAGAGGTGGTCGTACTTGTAGATCTGGCGTTGGCCGGGCGGGAGCTTGGCGTCGACGGCGACGATGTCGCGGAGGTGGGTCCGGCCGTTGAACCGGGCGACGTGCTCCCGGGCGAGGGTGTCGAGGGTCTTGACGCGGCCGTCGTCGAACACGGCGAGGGCGGCGAGGGGTTCGAGATCAACGGCCTGGTGGAAGGCCTGGTGTTCGGTGCGGTCGATGGGCTTGGCTGGGTGCTTGGGCGCAGCTTGGGTGGCGGGGGCTTCGATGGGGCCGGCGGTGGGGGCTTCGTAGGAGTTGCCGGCGATGTCCTGGCGGGCTTGGGCTTGCGCGGGCTGCGTGGTGAGCAGGCCGAGGAGGGCGGTGACGGCGATAAAACTTGTGGGGATGGAGTAACGCATGGTGTGCGGGGTTGGGTTTAGGTGGAAGCGACAGGGGGGGCGGGCGTTTGCTTGGTGGCGTAGTCGGTGGTGGGGGGGACGGTGTCGCGATCGGGTACAGCGGGTTCGGGTGTTGGGGGTTGGGCTTCGGGCTTGCGGTTCAGGGCGTCGGCGACCTTCTGGCGAGCGCGGCGTTTGAGGAGCCAGGGCTTGACATAGAAGGCGTAGGGGATGCCGGCGAAGGTGAGGAAGGCGCCGAGGGCGATGATGCGGACGCCGACGTTGTTGGAGATGCCAACGACGGAGAAGCGGTGCTTGTTGACGTACCGGCCGCGGTCGTTGGTCATGGCCTTTTCGGCCTCGGAGAGTTCGGGGTCGCCGGGGTCCCAGGAGACCTGGCTGATCTTGATACGGCTCATGTGGAAGGGGGCGTTCTCCGGGTGGAACATGATCGGGTTGTTCATGTGCGTGCGGAGGATGCGGGGTCGGCCGAGCCTGCCGTCTTCGCCGACCTCTTGGATCATGAGGTCTGACGCGAAGTCACGGGGCTGATCGGAGCCGGGGTAGGGGGTCATCTCGAAGTCTTGGAGCGAGATGGTGAAGGGCAGCTCGTAGCGGTCTCGGCTGAGGGTGAGGGTGAGTTCGCCGAGGCCGGGCAGGTTGACTGCTTGTGGTGATTGATCGGAGTCGGGGTAGGTGTGATAGCGGAGCAGGCGTTCGGCGCGGGCCTCGACGGTCTGGCCGTCGGCGGCGAGTTTTTCGATGACGACGGGGACGACGGCGTGGGTGAAGTTGCCCTCTTCCTTGGGGTCACGGGCGAGCTTGGGTACGGGCGTCGGCGCGAAGCCTTCGAGGGCGAAGTCGGCCTTCTCGGTGATGTGCATCCAGGGCATGCGTTCGCTGCCGCCGGGCGCGGCGACGCCGGGGAGGGGGAACTTGTCTTCGATGAGCAGGGCGGTGTCGGGACGCATGCCCTTGCCACGGAGCATGAGCTCGAGCCGGTCGGTCGAGCCGTCGAGGGCGATGAGCCGGTAGACCATGACGGCGTCGTCGATGAAGGTGAGTTTGATGTCGGGGTCGACCTCGTCTTGTCGTTGGCCCATGGGGCCGGCGGAGGGCGAGTCGGAGGGGAGGAAGTCGGTGTGGAGTTCGGGGTAGCGGTGGAAGACGTGTCGGCGGATGTCTTTGCCGTTGCCGGTGATGTTGACGAGGGTGTAGGTGTCCTGGGCGTTCTGGTAGCCGTCGGTGACGAAGGGGAGCATGTAGGGGCCGATGCTCTCGATGTTGAGGGTGTAGCCGGTGCCTTCGGGGGTGAGGGTCTGGCCGGGGGTGATGGGGTAGACCTGGCGGAAGCCGGTGGCGGGGACTTCGACGATGAGGCCGTGGGGGCCGTCGAAGGTTTCGTTGAGGTCACGGCGACGCTCGGGGGTGAGGTCGGGGAGCAGTTCGACGATGGCGTCACCTGCGGCGATGGCGCGGCGGTCGGGCACACCGGCGAGGAGGGTCTTGGGCTCACCGTGGGCGTGGTTGATATCTCCGGCGGCGACACGGAGCCCGGGCTTGAGGCCGCCGGTCTGGCCGGCCTGGACGGCGGCGGTGTCGGAGAGGTCGATGAGTTGGGCGGTCATCTCGGCATAGGCGAAGAAGCCGACGATGGAGACGCGGAGCCGATCGCCGAAGCGTTGGGCGAAGCCGGGCGTGTCGTGGACGGCGATGTCGAGCTCGCCGAGGGTGTAGTCGTTGTATCGGGGGAGCTTGCCCTTGAGGGGGATGGGCGTGGCGGGCTGGCCGTTGAGGCTCAGGTAGAGGGCGGGGTCGTTGCGGTCGTAGAAGTATTGCGTGAAGGACTGGCCGGGGCCGGCGATGTCTTGGCGGACGAGGAATGTGTCGCCCTCGAGCTTGAACTGGCCGTAGAGCAGCGAGCCGAGGGCCATGATGACGATGCCGGAGTGGATGGTGAGCACGCCGGCCCGCGGCAGGTCGAAGGGGATGCGGCGGATGGTCGCCCAGACCATGTTGATCACGAAGAGGATCAGCAGCAACCGCATGGGCCACCAGGAGTAGAACTCCAGCTCGGTCATCTCGATACCGGGCAGGCGATAGATCACGGTCGCGCGGTGCTCGGCGAAGGGGGCGAAGTCGGCGGCCCAAGCCTTGGCTTGGCGTGAGCACCAGACGGTGAGCGTGCCGGCCGCACCAAGCAGGGGCAGGCTGAGGGCGAGCCACTTCCAGGTGGGCCAGTTGGTGTTGGTGGTGCGGAGTCGTTTACGCCAGGCGTGGAGGCCGAGCCCGACGGGGCCGACGAGGCACGCGGCGATCACGGCATACCCCAAGCCGAGGCCGATCATGTAGATGGGCACGGAGGCGAACAGGCCGTACACGCAGATGATCGACAGGAGGATGACCGCCAGGGTGATCGACGAGAACGCGCGGGTCAGCCAGCGCAGCGGGGCGGGCAGTGCGAGGTCGGCTTCCTTAACGCGTCGGTACTTGGCACTCATGGCTTGATGCTCGGCTAAACCGAGTCGGATAACGGCCCCAGAAAACGTTCATCGACTCGATTTGGCTAGATTCCAAAGTATAGACATCCGGCGGATTCGCGAGGGGGTTGCAAGCGTGATTTCGCACGGGTTTTGGTGGCCGTTACAGTGGCGGGATGCCTTATGGGAATCACCTGATCTTGGGGCTGGCGTTGGCGGGTGCGGGGGGTGCGGGGACGCTGGCGCGGTACGGGATGGATGTGCTGTCGCAGAGCGTCGCGGTTCGGCGAGTGGTGATGGGCACGCTGCTGGTCAACCTGCTGGGGTCTTTGCTGTATGGGCTGGTGTTCGGGCTGTTCGAGGCCCGGTCGCATTGGCCCGAGCCGGTGAAGCTGGTGCTGCTGACCGGGTTCATGGGGGCGTTCACGACGTTCTCGACGTACACGTTCCAGGCGGTGACGCATATGCGGGGCGGGCAGTGGCTGAGCACGGTGCTGCACGTGTTGGCCCACAACGCAGGGGCGCTGGCGTTGGCGCTGCTGGGGTACGCGGTGGCGAAGCACCTGCTGAGCCCTGCTGGGGCGTGAGGCGGGCGGCCGGTTGGGGCGTGCGGCTTGTCAAAACGGCCCGGATCCGCCATACTCCTCGATCCCACGCAGGGCGACCGCCGCCCTGAACTTCTTCCCCCCGCGACGCCGTAGCCACGGCCAAGCACGAACGAGGGCCCGCCGGGAAACCGCCGGGTATACACATCATGGCCAACTACACCGGCCCCAAGGTCAAGCTCTCCCGCCGGGTCGGCGTCCCCATCGCCGACATCCCCAAGCACACCACCAAGCGCCAGCTCAACCCCCCCGGCATGCACGGCTTCCGCGGCCGACGCCTCCGTGACTACGGCGTCCGCCTCAACGAAAAGCAGAAGCTTCGCTTCCACTACAACGTGATGGAGAAGCAGTTCCGCCTCACCGTCAAGGAAGCCAACCGCCAGAAGGGTAACACCGGCGACAACCTGCTCCGCCTCCTCGAGCAGCGCCTCGACAACGTCATCCGCCGCCTCGGCTGGGCCCGCACCATCTGGGCCGCCCGCCAGCTCGTCGCCCACGGCCACATCCAGGTCAACGGCAAAAAAGTCGACCGCCCGTCCTATCAAATCAAGGTTGGTGACACGATCACCCTCAAGAAGGACAAGATCAAGGACCTGGTCCGCGAGTCCCTCGAATCCCTCGCCGGCCTCGAAGTCCCCGGCTGGCTGAGCTTCGACCCCTCCACGTTGACCGCGTCGATCGTGTCGGTCCCCACGCCCGATCAGGTCCCGTTCGATGTGAACATGAACCTGATCATTGAATACTACCGCTAAGGGTTTCGGCTCCGCCGATTGCAAACCGAACCACTCCAAACGCCTCGGCCGAAAAGCCGGGGCGTTTTTTGTGCGGGTTGCAGTACGCTGGTGTCATGCGGCGGATTGATGTCATTACGCTCGTTGGGATTCTTTGTGTCTTAGCCCTGATTCTTGTCGTTAGCCTTAACTGGCTAATGCAGAGCACTGCGGATGGTGGAAGAGGGAGTAATGGTTCCCAGTTGCGTGGTATCCATCAGGGGATGGTGGTCTATGCGCAGAGCAATAAGGGCCACTATCCGGGAATCGACAGTACTGGCGTGCTTATGGATTCGACGCTTTCGGGTCAGCTTGCCATACTCATGGACACCAACTGGGTCACACCAGATTACGTGATCAACCCGCGAGACCGTCACCTGACTGAAGCGATCGACTATGGCTCGGGCTATGTCGTCAGTATCTTCAACCACTCTTACGCCGGGCTGGACTTAACAATTGCGGGTGGCAGGGTAAATGCGTGGTCTGAGACAATGAGCTCTAGCGAGGTCGTCTTGGGTGACCGCAACACAGGGTCTGATGCCAATGAGAATGTCAAAAGCGTTTGGACATCAACTGTCGGAGATTGGCGAGGCATGATCGTCCGCAATGACAACAGCCTTGATCACGAGAAAACCCACCGGGTTGATACGGAGTACGCGGAGCCTTTATCAGCGGTGTCTGTCACTCGGCACGCTTTTCCCGAAGACAACATCTTCGAGGCGGTGGGGCCGCACGACGCGTGGTTGGTGCAGGATTGCTTGGTAGCCGCGACGCGATGCGTCGCAGGGAAGCGGGGGGGCGGGCTGCGGGCAGGTGTGCCCGCAGCTATCGCTTTTTGATGAGTGTGTAGCGGATGCACCGCAGGTGCCCGCGGGCGGAGGCGTGTGAGCGGGACGCTTTGCGTCACCCGCTACACCGTTGGCGGTGCGGGGTTACCGCACGTCTTCGGTAGGTTTTTCGGGGACCCCGACGATGCTGTAGCCGCAGTCGACGTGGATCGTCTCGCCGGTCACGCCACTTGATAGATCGGAGAGCAGGTAGACCGCGGTGTCGCCGACCTCCTCGCCGGTGTTGCATCGCTTCATCGAGGAGGCGTGTTCCTGGAACTTGATCATGTCGTCGATACCGCCGACGCCGGAGCCGGCGAGGGTCTTGAAGGGGCCGGCGGAGATGCAGTTGACGCGGATATTTTTGGCCCCGAGCTCGAAGGCGAGGTAGCGGGTGGTGTGTTCCAGGCAGGCCTTGGCGACGCCCATGACGTTGTAGCCGGGGGTGACCTTTTCGCCGCCGTAGTAGGACATGTTGATCATCGCGCCGCCGTCGGTCATGAGGGGTGCGGCGCGTTGGGCCATGGCCAGGAGGGTGTAGGCGGAGG
>JBCCOW010000065.1:0-21492 GCA_039025195.1 Planctomycetota bacterium | reverse complement strand
CTGCGGTCCCTGGCCTGCCGCACCCGCGAGGCGTTGTGGACCGCGATGCAGTCGGTGCTCGACACCGTCACGCCAAGCGACGCGGTCAACTGCATCCGGCATTGCGGCTACACGCTACAAACGGGGTAGGCCCGCTCTAGTCGTTTGATCGAATCTCTACCCGCAGTCGGTCTGCAGCAAGATCAACACTGACCTGCGTGCCTTCTGGAGGGAGCGTAACCGCTACGAGTTGGCTGGGTTGATCTCGACCCGGATCGATCTGGATCGTGTAGTCGCCATGAAACCCGCGGACGGTCAGGCGACCCGTGGCATCCGTATGCCCGGACGCGTGGGTCAGCCATTCACCGAGGACCAGGCCCCGGTAAGCCCGACCCACCGGCATGAGGTTCCAGTCTCGATCGTACATCGCGCTCCGCCCGGCCCACATCACCGGCTCCCAGAAGCCCCAGGTCGTAAAGCCGTTCACGCTCGGGTGGCTGAAGACCGCGGCCATGAAGTCACGGGTGTACCGCTCCTGCGTCTGGGCATCGGGCACGGTCACGTCGTACTCCGTGATCATGATCGGCAGGTCCAGCTCGGCAAAGCGGTCCAGGATGCCGAGCACACGTGTCGGCGGGGTGAGGCCTTGGCCCATGTGGGCTTGGAAACCGATCGCGGTGATCGGTGCCCCACGGTCTCGCAGGAAACGGGCCGTGTCCAGCATGAACTGCTGCTTCTCGAAGTCGACCCCGCTGCTTGCCAGGATGCCGAAGTCGTTGAGGAAGAGCCCGGCGTCCGGGGCGTGCTTCCGGGCGAGCTCGAACCAGTGGACCATCTCGTCGCGTCCCAACAGGTCGAGCATCTCGTGCTGGGTGTAGGGCTCATTGACGACGTCCCAATGATCGATGAGCCCCGCCGTCTGGGTGAGGATATCCACGAAGTGCCCGTCGATCCGGTGGCGCAGTACCTCGGGGTCACGCTGAGCGGCGGCCCACACTTCATCACGGTCTTGGATACGGAACTTCTGCAGGCCGGTCCAGATCAGACGTGCCCGTGCGTGTTCATGCCCCGCGACCGGAGCCAACGCATGGTCCGCAGCGCGGGCTCCTTCGTCACCGGGCTTACCGTACCCGTCGATGGCGCTTGGTTGTTTACTCGGGTGTTCTAAAGATTCATGAGGTCCCAACATGACAAATCCTAAACTCTCTAAAAGGCTGAGACCCTGTCCACACTGATGAACACCGATAAGTTCGCCGCCATCCGCGAGTCCCCCAACGATCACAAGATTACGATGCCCATCGCAGAACTCTGCTCCCATTACACCAAGGTGTATTCCGGCGCTGTCAGACTGTGCTCCGCGAGTTCTGCCTTCCAAAACCAGCCTTACACACCGGTCATAATCCTCATCCTCCGCCAAGAGCCCGCCCGATGAGCACCCCTCAAACAACACTACAGCCTCACGCCTCTCCGACGATCGATCCCGCGATCGATCGCCCCGGTCGGCCGCATGAGGGCTTCGTGCAGCGGCTTGTGGTGCAGGGCTTTCGGCCGTGTGCCAAGCTCAAGCCACGCCGTGCCCTGGAGATCGCCGGGTCCCCCTGGTCGATCGGCTGCGAGACCTGCGACCGCGGCTACGTCGACTTCGAGCAGGTCGGGCCTCACCTCGGGGAGCTCGGTGCCAAGGCCGTGCGCCTCCAAGCGGGGTGGGCCAAGTGCGAGCCCCACCCCGACGGTATTTACCGCTGGGACTGGCTTGATCGCATCATCGACTCGGCCGTCGCCCAGGGTGTCAAGCCCTGGCTCGAGACGAGCTACGGCAACCCGGGCTATGCCAACGGCGGCGGCATCGGGCTCAGCCAGGGCATCCCGACCGGCACCGCTTTGCCCGCGTGGGATGCCTGGGTCCAGGCTCTGGCTGAGCGTTACCACGACCGCGTCGAGACCTGGGAAATCTGGAACGAACCCGACCACAACGACACGCTCACGCCCGAGGCCTACGCCGACTTCTTCATCCGCACCGCCACGATCATCCGCGGCGTCCAGCCCGACGCGTGCATCATCGGCCTCGCCCTCGCGGGTCCGCTGACCTACGCCGAAGCCTTTCTTAAACGCCTCGCCAATCTGGGCCAAGGCCAACTACTCAACCGCCTCGCCTTCCACTACTACCCGCACAACCCCGACCACCACGTTGACCACGTCGTCAACACGGTGAGGGAACTGCTCCAGCAATACGCCCCGCACGCGGTGCCGTACCAGGGCGAGACGGGCGCCCCCTCCGAAACCACCGGGTTCCTGGCCATGCGGCACCATGAATGGTCGGAACGGAAGCAGGCGGTATGGAACCTGCGGCGCCTGCTCGCGCACCACGCACGGGGTGTCGGCATGAACCTGTTCCAGCTTGCCGACATGCAATACGAGCGTCAGCAGGGGGCCTTGTTTCACGGCCGAAACGCGAAGGGGCAGCTCTCGATCCATCACGACCGCACCGTTGCGCACCGCAAGGCCTCTTACGCCATGGCTCAGCACGTCTTCACCACGCTCGACGACCGCTACCCGCTCGTCGCGCTCGAGCCGTTGCACAAACCGGGTGCCGCCCCTTGGCAACAGTTCGCCTGGACCCCACGCCACGCGGACCAGCCCGACCTCGTGTCTTGGTGGAACGCCAGCGATGCACCAACCCTGACCACCTTCGGCCTCTGGCAGGTCAGTAACCTCACGCCCGTTCCACTCGCAGACCCCGTGCTGCTGGACTGGCTCAGCGGCACGGTCTTCGAGCCGCCCGTCACCGGCGAACCGCTGTGGCAGCGACTGCCGCTGGCCGACACGCCGTTCGCACTGGCCGAGCGCGGCAGCCTGAATCTGCAGATCACGTAGCCGACCCATGACGTACAGCGACCCCATCTCAGTAGCCTCGTCATTCGGCGTGATTAACCCTTCTTATGGACGGGCTTACCGCACGCAGGGATCACGCTAACGCACCGGACGCAGACCTGTCCGATCCGTGATGCTCCGGTTTTCTGGGTCGTCACGACAGCGCAGCCCGATAGACTCGGCTGCATGCAAGACGTTGATGTTCTAGTTGTCGGTGGTGGTCCCGCCGGTGTACCCGCAGCCATCCAGGCGGCTCGTTTGGGTGTGAGCGTGATACTCGTGGAGTTCCATGGCCAGCTGGGAGGGGCGACGACCACAGGCGGGATCTTCTCGATCTCCCTCTTCGGCGGCTTCGGCGAACAATTGATCGCAGGCATCGGTTGGGAGCTCACCGAGGCGTCACGCGCGCTGGACGGCGCGGCTCGGCCGTTTGATCCAACCCAGCGCGGCGCGGGGCCGCGTCCGGGGCAGACCTGTTACGTCAACCCCTACCTGTACGCGGCGGTTGCCGAGCAAGCGGTACTCGAAGCGGGCGTCGACTTGCGGTATCACACCGCGCCCCACAGCGCTCAATGGCTTGAGGACGAAGGTGTATTCCGCGTCGACCTGCAAGGGAAAAACCAGCGCACGACAGTCCGCTGCCGCGAGCTGATCGACTGCACGGGCGGCGCGGAAGTCGTCGGGATGCTCGGCCACGAACGCATGCTGGGCGACGAAGCAAGCGGCCAACGCCAGCCAGGCACCCTGGCCTTCGAGATCGGCGGCTTCGACGCCGAGGCCGCGGACCCGCGTGAGATCGAAGCCCGCTATCAGCAGGCGCTCGAGGACGGGTCGCTGCAACCTGGGGATTACTACTTTGCCGACAAGTCCGGCGAAGCCATCGCCCGGTCGTTGCAACGCGGCGCGCTCAACGCCATGCATGTGCCACAAGCCGACGACACCACGAGCGATGCCCAGACGGCCGCCAACATCGCCGGCCGGGCCGCCATGCTCCGGCTCCTCAAGTTCGTCCGCGGATTGACCGGCGGCGAACACGCCACGATCCGCTACGCACGCCAAGACACCGCCATCCGAGAGACCCGCCGCATCGTTGGCGAAACCACCGTCACCGAGACCGACTACCTGACCGGCCGAATCTTCCCCGATGCGATCGGCTACTCGATGTGGTTCATCGACATCCACAAAGACCACACGGTCGAGAAGCGGTTCCTCGACGACGGCGTCAAGCCGACGCTCCCGTTCTCGGCCATGGTGCCCCGCGGATCAAGACACCTGCTCGCGCCCGGCCGGTCCATCAGCGCCGACTACGCGGCGCTCAGTGCGCTGCGTGTCCAGGCCTCCTGCATGGCCATGGGCCAGGCGACGGGTGCCGCCGCCGCGTTGGGAGTCGACCTCGGGTGCCCTTCTCGTGATGTGCCCTACACCCGCCTGCGTGAGAAGCTGGAAGCACACGGAGCGATCCTCCCGCCAGTCTCCCAGCCGGCGTCCGTGACCTGAGCCACACCGGGTTCCGAGTACTTCTCCACCCCGCCCCGAGTACCCAGTTACGCCATTTTGAACCAGTGGTCTTAGCGAGAACCCTAATCTGGGTCTAGCTGAAGCCCGAGATCTTCTGGTCGATATCGGGCAAGATGGCGATTTCACTTCACGCAAGACCCGAAAAAAAACCACGTTAATCCAACATAGCGAACGCTTTCAGGTCGTCACAACCCCCGCGATATGCCGCTCGCGGGAAGATATCTGTTGACACAGCTTGTACCACTGGTATATTTTTATCCACTGGTATGAGCACCGCGACTTCTCCAAGCCGAAACCCCAAGAATTCGCCGCTGCACAGCCTGCGCGGCGTCCCCGGTCGTCAGCTTGGTACCCGCTTAGCCGAGCTGATCCGGTCGGGCCGATTGGGGGCCGACGAGGTCTTCCCGTCCGAACGCCAGCTCTCTTCTGACCTCCAGCTTTCGCGTGGCACGGTCCGCAAAGCCCTCGCCGCCCTCGAGAGTGAGGGGTTGCTCTCCAACGGGGGGCAGGGCCGTATCCGCCAGGTCAACACGCCCCGCTCCGCCACATCCATCCTGTCGCGCACCGTCGTCATCATCGGCTTTGACCGCATGCCCAACGAACGGCTCGCCAGCGAAACCGGCTGGGAAACCTACGCCCAGTTCACCGCGTCGGCCAAGCTGCAAGAGCTCGGCTGGCACTGCCTGACCATCAACCCCGACGAGGCCACCCCTGCCCAGATCGAACTGCTCGGGCATGACCAACCGGCCGGCGTACTGTTCTCGCGGCCGGTCCAGACCGCGGCGACCCGCAAGATGATCCAACGCTTCGAGTCGCTCGGCCTCACCATCGCCGCCTACGGCGCCCTCGACCAGCAAGACCTCGGACGATGCGACCGTATTTTCCACGACCACACCGCCGGGTCGGCTGCCCTCACTCAGTGGCTGATCAGCCAGGGTCGCCAACGCATCCTTCCCTTCTGGCGCTTCCCCGAGCGGTTCAACTGGGTCGATGACCGAGAAACCGGCTACCGCCAGGCGATGAACGAGGCCGGCCTGGCCACCCTCGAACCACTGCGGACACCCGACCTCCGGCTCAAGGCCGACGGTGAGCACTTCGACGACATGGTCCGCCTGCAGATGGGGTTCTTGCACGGCCCGCTGCTCGGCGACGAGCCGGTCGACGCGTTGATGTGTGCCAACGACCTGCACGCCGCGGAGGCTGCCGAGGCCGTCCGCCGCCTCGGCAAGGAGCCCGGCAAAGACGTGCTGATCGTCGGCTATGACAACACTTGGCAGCGTGACGCGCACAACCCCGATCGCGTCGATCCCCCCGCCGCCACCATCGACAAACAGAACGACAAGGTCGGCGTCGCCCTTGCTGAGCTGCTCTACGACCGTATCCAGGGGCGTCTCCCCCAAGAGCCGCAGCGATGTGCCGCGGCGTACTCACTGCTCACCCCCAGTCTCACTGCTTAAGAGCGTCACTCATCCTCAGGAGGAACACCACCATGAATAAGCTCACTCTTCTCGCCACCGGTTTGACCCTCGCCACGGGTACATCAGCCTCGGCGGCTGTCATCTCTTCGATCTCGACCACGACGGGCGCTTCCGGCCTGGGCTCGGGCGTCACCCTTAACTATGACCCCTCGGCGGTCACCATCGACCTGGCCGCCAACGTCATCGGCCCCACCGCCGCTGACCTGGCCAGCAACGGGACCGATGGCAACGGCATCGTCAGCCTGGACCGCTTCTGGAACGCCATCGGCGATGGCGGTTTCTTCAGCATCACCGATGGTAACTCCGGCACAACCGTAGGCAACTTCGCCACCAACGGGCACTTTGCGTTCACCATCGAAGCCGCACCCGGCTTCTTTCTAAACCTCGACGAGTTCACCTTTGACTCCGCTACGTTCACGACGAACAACCGACGCGGTTTTGAGGTGTACGCTAAGGTCGATGGCGGCACCTTCGACTCGTCGGACCTCCTTGTCGATATTGATGACGAGAGCTTTCTTCGGGCCAACCCCCGCGAGAACGTGGTCGATCTGAGCGGTGCCAAGTATCAGGGCATCACCTCGATCGAGTTCCGCGTGTACTCGCTCACCGACCTTAGCGGTCGGACGGTCGAGTTCGACGACTTCCTCCTGACTGGCGACGTCCTCGCCATACCCGAGCCTTCGTCTCTCGTGCTGCTCGCACTGAGCTCGGCCTGCATGCTCTCTCGGCGTCGCAAAGAAGCCTGAAATCTTAAATCCTCCTTACCCGCCTTCTGTGGAAACCGAGGGCGGGCTTTTTCTACCGCCATTTGAGGTCTCCCCGTGATTCGCAAAGCCTCTTTACGCCAGAACGCCTTCACGCTGATCGAGCTGCTGGTGGTCGTGTCGATCATTGCCCTATTGATCGCCATCCTGCTGCCTGTTCTGACCTCAGCACGCGAGGCCGCCCGGCGTTCGGTCTGCTTGAGTAACGTCCGGCAGCTCGCGGTGGGGGCCTACAGCTACGCCATCGATAACAAGGGGGAACTCCTGATCGGTTTTTCAGGAGAGCACCGCCAATTCAACTACGCAATCTATAACGAAGACGCCAATCTGAGTCACTGGCACGGCCGCTTCGTGATGCATGGTGTCCTCTACAAGGACAACCGGGTTACCACTCAAGAAGCCTTTGCGTGCCCGTCTGAAACCAATGGGCTGCTTGCGACACAGGTCTGGCCGCCCGGCTCAATCCTCAACTCCACCACCCGGTCTGATTATGGCTCTCGGCCGGCTACGAGACACTGGACCGACTTGCCTACGAAGCCCGAACTCAAGACGCTTGAAGACGTGCCCGGAGCGAACTGGGCGCTTTATGCGGACCGCTGCTCGAGCGTGAGCGACATACTCAACCGGCACGGCGACGGATTAAATGTCTCCTACGTCGATGGCTCCGCACGCTGGCACCAACTGGGACCGGTGGAAGACATCCTGTCGACCCAGGTGTTGGGCTTCAGCGAACTCAACAACGACGAGCAGGCCACGATGTGGCAGTCATTTGACTAAGCCTTCCGGCCGTGTTGATCATTCTGGCTTGTGGTGCTGCATCGATCACTGCCTGAAGAACCGGCCAGCTCCCTTCTGACCAACCGTACAATACTCATCACACACCGCACGACCGGACGACCTGCCATGACCGCGGGCTGTCCGTACACACGAAAAGGAATCGACATGAACCGTCACCGCTGGGCCTGGCTGTCCGTCACCTGTGTAGCCTTGTGTTGGAGTGTGCTCCCGATGACCGCATGGGCGGAGGTCCAGGATGTGGTCCGCCTTCAGATGGGCGAGTCGACCGGCGGGCCTTCCGCACACCTAGTCTGCGAAACGACCGGGGCTGAGTTCACGGCCACGGGCTCGCCCAGTGTGACCGAGGACGTGGCGGAGCGGGCGAACGAGAAACTCGGCAGCACCCATTCGATCTCGTTTGCCTCGGGTGACGGTTTTACGCTTAAGGGCCTGCCCGTTAACCCCAAGAACAACATCGGCGTCGAACTCTGGGTCAAGCCCACCGCGCAGGGCGGCTTCCGCAACCTCGTCAACTTCGGCGGCTCATCGGGTATCGGCATCGCTCAGCAGAACGAAGGCGTGTGGGGCATGGTGTACGGCAAGGCGAGCGTCGGCTTCCGTGCGATCAAGCCCGACCAATGGGTGCACCTCGCGGTGGTCATCGACGGCGGGGTCGGCCGGTTCTTTGTCAACGGCAAACCCGCGGGCCAAGCCCAGAACGCGGCCAGCTGGGGCTACCCCAAATCGCGCTCGATGACGCTGGGGCTGCCCGTGCAGAAGGGGCATAAGCCGTTCGAGGGGGCGATCGATGCGGTCCGGGTCTTCACGTTTGAGCCCGGTGCGTTCGACCCCAGCGACCTGCTCTACACCAACGAGCCGAAGAAGCCCGAGGCACGCGAAGCGCCCGCCGATGACGCGGTGTTTAACGGCACGGTGGCTGAGATCATCTTCGACCGGACCCCCAAAGAGAACGGGCTGACCTTCAACCGATCGAACATGTCCTACCAGTCGGTGAACGGCAGGTCCGCGTGGCGGTCGAACCGCAGCACGTTGGGAGGCATGGCCTGGATCCGTGATGCGAACCTGACCTTCACGGACCCGGCGTTCCGCAACGGCGGCATGCCCGTGGTCGATGTCGAAGCGGTCGTCCGGCTGAACACTTGGGCGGGCATCACGGCGTATGCCGACACCGCGCGCGGCAGCACCCGCGGCAGCATGGTCTGGGGGGCCAGCCCGAACTGGCGCACCCTGCGGTTCCAGTTGGACGACGCGCATTTCGGGGGCCGAGACCACGGCTCCGGCGGCCGTGAGCTCCAGAGCGACGGCTACGACCTCCGGCTCTTCGGCGCGAATCAGCCGCTCTATGTCCACCGCGTCACCGTTAAGGGATACGCCCGGACCGGCGATGTCGACTGGGCCCGGCTCATCCGCGCCTCACGGCCGCTCGGTGATGGCCGACATGCGGATAACGAGCTGCTGATGTTCGGCGCCGACGAGCCGATCCGGCTGCGGATGCCGATCCGTAACCTCGCGCTGGAGCCGACGGCGGTGGCCTACACCTTCCGGCTGATCGACCGTAACGACGAAGTGGTCGCCGAGAAGACCGGCACGTACGACCTCGCGGCGGACCAGTCCAGCAGTCTTGACGTCGCGTTCGACACCGCCGGCTGGGACCTCGGCCCGTACCGCTACGAGTACCGCCTCGACCACGCCAGCAAAGACGTCCGCCTGGCCAGCATCGACGGCCACGTCGGCATCTACGAGCCCGGCGACATCCGCAAAGCGGAGGACGGCGAGTTCTTGTTCGGCCTTCAGCACACCGGGGACCCGCTGGCGCCGCGGAACGCCGCGTGGCTTGACCTCATGGGTGTCGACGTCCTCCGCGGCGGCCTGAAGACCCACACACAAGCCGACACCAACCGATCGGTCACCGACGCCACCTACGCCGAGCTGTTCGAGCGTGGCTACCGCGTGATGCCGATGATCGACCCGCCCAAGCCCGGCAGCCCCAGCCAGTACGACGCCGACGGGATGGACCCCGCCAAGCGTGAACGCGAGCTCTCCAAGAAGGAGCGGTTCCTCGAAGCGTTCGCCCGGGACTACGCCGACACCATCACCTACTACGAGCTCGGCAACGAGCCGGACCTCAAGTTCTTCTACCCCGGCCCGATCGAGGAGTACGCCGACTCGTTCCAACGCATGCGCCAGGCGATCAAGCGCGGCAACCCCGACGCGATCGTCATGACCGGCGGCCTCTGCTTCCACGGCAAGGACGGCGATCGGCGTGCCCGTGAGCTCATCGCGCTGCTCGGCGCCGACGGCGTCGATGCCTGGTCGTACCACTCGCACGGCCCGGGCTACGACGCGCAGAGGAAGGGCTACGAGCGGCAGGTCGAAGCCACCGCCAAACACAACGCCGACCACCTGCCCATGATCGATACCGAGACGGGTATGGCCGCGACCGGCGAGGCGCAGCTCCACGAACAGGCCCGCACGGTCGTGGAGAAGTTCGTCTTCACGATGAGCAAGCGGTCGCCGATGACGTTCTTCTTCGCGCTCCACTTCAATCAGGGGACCGGGCCTTACACGATGGTGGAGCGGTACCGCGAGCCCCGGCCGATCGTGCTCGCCTACCGCAACCTGGTCCGCACGCTGCGGGGGGCACACTTCGTCTCCGAGCTGGATGGCGTCGCGTCTGCGCTGCGTGTGTATCACTTCGCCGATCCGGACACCGGGCGGCAGACGCTCGTGGGCTGGTCGCAGGCGGATCAGCCCAGCACGCTCCGCATGGCGGTGAATGCCGAACCGGCGTCCGCGGCCTCTATCGACCTGTTCGGCAACCGCACCGCGCTGCAACCCGCCGCCGGCTCTCTCGAGGTCACGGTCGGGCCCGACCCGCTGTTTGTGACTTGGACCGATCCCGATGCGAAGGGTGCCGAGCTGGATGCCCGGTTGGCGGTGCTGCCGCCGCTGCTTGAGACGCCGAGCACGGTCTCGGCCGCTGGGGGTGATACGGCGTCGTTCGACCTGCTGGTCCGGCGTCCCGGTCCCGATGCACAGGCTCTCAACCTGCGGACCCGGCTGATCCTCAACGATCAGACCGTGTCGGAGCAATCCCAGCCGGTGGCCTTTGACAGTGCCGACTCGGCGACGGTGCGTGTCGGGCTCGACGTCCCTAGCGATTACGCCACACCCGTCTTGGCCGGGGCTTGGCGTGTTCACGCCGATGTCCCCGCACGGTCCAGCCTGGCCAACCTCGACGCGCGTCGGCTCACGTCCATCCAAGAGGTGATCGGGCGGGTCGAGGGCGCGTGGCTCCCGATGACCCCCGCGATCGAGATCGACGCCCTGGCGGGGGGCCACAGCGAGCGGGCACCCGCCATCGCAATGACCCGCATCTGGGCACCTGCGGAAGGCACCTTCACCCTAGGGGCTGCGGCCGACTGGTGGATGGCCTGGTACATCAACGGCGAGCCGGTGTACGACACGCTGGCCCGCGGCAACGGCGGGGGCCTGTCCGCCACAGCCCACACGTTTGATGCAACACTCAAGGCCGGCTGGAACACCGTGGCTGTGCGCGTGCTCAGCGGCCGTGGTGGCTGGAAACTCGCCGCCGCCGGCCCGTCGGAGCTCGCCATGATGCTCCGCCCCCAGAGCCCGCCCGACCGCATCGAGATCACCCTGGCCGACAGCGAGAACAACACGCTGACCACCAGCATCGTGCCCGTCCTTCCTATGCCCGTGGCGGCTCCGATCGACGGCAAGGCCAACACGCTCCATCCGCCGATCGCCATGCTCACCCCGGACCACGTCACCAACTTCCACGAAGCCCACCCGGACTCGAACCGCTGGTACGCCGGTGCTTCAGACCTCTCGGCATCGCTCTGGATCGCGGCCGGTGCCGACGGTCGGGTTGAGGCGACGGTTGATCTCGTCGACGACCGCTACCAGCCCGATACTGACACGATCTCGCTTGTCCTGAACACAGCCGACGGCCCGCAAACGGTTCTGCTAGAGCCTGCCGGGCAAGGGTCCGCAAAGGGTGTGATCCGGTTCCAAGGCTCACTCAGCCTGCCGGTCGGACAACGCTCGGCCGTCGCCAAGCTGACGGTCCTCGATCACGATGGTGTGGTTGACGGTCCGAAGCAACGCGGCGAAGTCAGCACGCCCGTGCTCCTGCAGCCCGGCGACGATTGATCGGCAAACCCCTACACTGGTCCGACCATCGGTAACAGACCGGAGAGAAGGCAAGGCGTCGGTCCGGAGCGGTTCGGATCGCGAGCGTCGCCGAGTTGTAGCCTCCGCTTCGATCGCGGTCCTCCAAGGGTTTTGCGTGTGAAAGACCAGTCCCCTCCTCTTCATCGTGTCAGCCGGTCTCTGCAGGATGCGGACTGGACCCTCCAGATCGATCGGCCCGACCCCGGCACGCCCGCGGGGCTGCTGGACCGGTTACGCGACGGCATCCCCGCGACCGTGCCGGGCTGCGTTCACACCGATCTGCTCTCGGCGGGGCTGATCGAAGACCCTTACGGCTACGGCGTCGAGCCGACGCTGCACTGGATCGGGCGTAGTGATTGGCGTTACACCTGCCGGTTCGCGGTCGACGCGGCGTGGATCGGTCGGGGGCATGTCGAGCTGTGCTGCGACGGGCTCGACACCGTCGCGTCGCTCCGGCTCAACGGCGTGTCGATTGGCGAGACGGCCAACATGCACCGGCGGTACCGCTTCGAGATCCGTAAGGGACTGAGCGCGGGGACCCACGAACTGGCGATCACGTTTGCAGCGCCAATGCTTGCCGCCGAGCAGGCCGAGGCCAAGTACGGGGCGTTGCCGCACGAGGGCCACGGGAGCAACAGCATCAAACCACCGCACAACATGCTGCGGAAGATGGCGTGCAACTTCGGCTGGGACTGGGGCCCGATGCTGGCCACCGCCGGGGTGTGGCGCGAACTGCGGCTCGAAGCCTGGGACCATGCGCGTCTGGGCGGCGTGATCCCGGAGGTCGTTGCGGCCGATGCCGACCGTGCCGTGATCCGCCTCCACCCCGAGATCGTGGGCGACAGCACGGTCACCCTCACGCACCAACTCATCGATCCCCAAGGGCATCCGCTTAGCCTCATCGAGGACGCATGCGACAAGCAGACGCCTGCGGAGCTGGTCGTCGATCGCCCTGCGCTGTGGTGGCCGGTCGGTTACGGCGAGCAACCGCTGTACACACTCGAAACCGTGCTGGTCCACGCGGATGGCCGGGTCTTGGACCGCGTCGAGCAACGCATCGGCCTGCGCACCTTCGAGCTCGATACGACGCCCGACGCGGTGGCCGGCAACGGCAGCGCGGTTGAAGGCCTGCCCACGGGCGAACAGATGCAGCTGAGGGTGAACGGCAAGCCCGTCTTCCTGAAAGGCGCGAACTGGATCCCCGACGACTGCTTCCCCGTCCGCGCCCACCAACCCGAACGCCTCGATCAACGCATCGAACAAGCCATAGCGGCGAACATGAACTGCCTGCGTATATGGGGCGGCGGGGTTTACGCCGACGATCACTTCATGGCCCGCTGCGATGAGCTGGGGGTGATGGTCTGGCACGACTTCATGTTCGCGTGTGCGGGCTACCCCGAGGCGGAGCCGTACTTCGGCGAGGTCGTGGCCGAGGCACGCGATAACGTCGCCCGGCTGGCGTCGCACCCGTCACTCGCGCTCTGGAACGGTGTCAACGAAACGATCTGGGGCACGCACGACTGGGGCAAAGCCTTCCAAGACCTGCGGCACGGCGACCGTCCGTGGGGGCTGGGCTATTGGCTGGACGCGCTGCCCGCGGTCTTGGCCGAGGTCTCGCCCGGCACGCCCTACTGGCCCGGCTCACCGTACTCAGGGGCGATCGACCGCCACCCCAACGACAACGCCTTCGGCAACCGGCACATCTGGGACGTCTGGCACGGCGACGGCCAATACCGCAACTACCTCGGCCACTACCCCCGGCTCTCGACCGAGTTCGGCTACCACGGGCCGCCAGCGTTTGCGACCCTCGACGCCGTGCTGCCAAACACCCCCGACCAACGCCAATGGGATGCGCCGGCATTGGAGTTCTACAACCGCAACGGCGGGAAGGGCGGCCAGCTGCACACCGACCTGCGGATGGCTGACGATTTTGTCCCGCCCCACGATGACCTCGATGCGTGGCTGTTCCTCGCCCAGGTCATGCAAGCGCGGGCGGTCGAGATGGGCTGCTCGTGGTTCCGTGCCATGTGGCCCTGGTGCTCGGGCGCGACCTACTGGCAGCTCAACGACTGCTGGCCCGTTTCGAGCTGGTCGGCGATCGACTCGGCGGGCCGATGCAAGCCGCTCTGGTACGCCACCCGCCGCTTCTTTTCGCCCCGCCTGATCACGATCAAACCGACACGCCCTATCCCCGCGGGCGAACCCGTCACGCCGCTCGCGGTCTACCTCCACAACGACACCGACAGCAGGTGGCAGTCCCGCCTAGCGGTTCGGCGTGTCGATCTGGCCGGCCAGACACGCGATGAGCTGGCGTTCACCGTCGACCTCGATGCCCGTGCGGTCCAGCGGTACGACCTGCCCGAAGAGATGCTGGATCAACCCGAGACCACCGCGCTGGTCGCGTCCGTGGCGGATGACGACACGCCCGCCGGCTGGTGGTGGTTCGTGCCCGACAAACAGCTCAACTACGCCGTGACGCATCTCTCGGAGCTCGTTGACCCGTCCATCACGGAGACCGCACACGGCTACGCCCTCTCACTCACCGCCAAGTCCCTGGTCCGCGACCTCTGCGTCTTCCCCGACCGGCTCGATCGGTCGGCGACCGTCTCGGACAACGGCCTGACCCTCTGCCCGGGCGACCACGTGGTGCTCCAGATCACCACCCAACAACGCATGACACTCGAACAGCTCACCACGCCACCCGTGATGCAAGCCGCAAACCGGTTTGGCGGGGTTCACAGCGGATTGCTTTCTGCCCTCCCGTCTTAGCCGGCGTCGAGGTGCGGCTATTGGGTAAACGGGAAGTCGTGACAAAAAACGCTCTAACGCCGTTAGCGCGTGTTTCGTTCGCGTGTAGCGGGTGCACCGAAGGTGCCCGCGATTTCGGAGCGGGACGCTTCGCGTCTCCCGCTACACGCTTTGGGAATCCGCTCAGGCTTCAACAATGAGGCGGGATATGCCTGTGCTCGCACTCGACGGGCGAGCGAACAGACACCACGCGTAGAATTGTACGCAATCTGATGCTCTAAGAAGCCACTAATTTGCGTACAAATAATTTTTTGATTGACTTGAGTACAGATATGCGTACATTAGGGCTTTGGCGATCCCGGAGCCCGCATGTCTGTCATCACCACCGACCGCAGCAGCCCAGCCACACGCGGCCAAGGCCGAGTGCTTGAGGTCGTCCGCGGCTGGATCGACCGGGGGGACCTCGCGGCGGGCGACCCCCTGCCGACGATGCGGGATGTCGCCGAGAGCCTGGATGTCGACAAGGGCACCGTTTGCCGTGCGATGGCCGTGCTGCAAGACGACGGGGTGGTCGAGCGTGCCGGCCGGAGGCTGCATGTAGCACCGCAAGCCAGCACACCCGCCCCGCGCGGGCTGCTCAGCGACACGCTGCTGGTGCTGACCTCGGTCGATCGTGCCCAAGACGAACGCCGAGCCACCAGTTGGGTCGCTCAGGTCATCGAGGGCCTGCTCACCGCCGCTCAGAACAGCCGACGCCACGCGATGCTCATCCACCCGCAGTCCACCGGCGACCGCGAGCTGGCACGCCTGATCGACGGCCGGCCCCTCGGCTGCGTCGTCATCGCCACCGGCCTCGAACGCGACAAAGAGGGGTCCATCCTCCGACAGCTCGAAGCCGGCGGCGTGCCCACGGTCCTCTTCGGCGAAGAGCACACCCGCGACGGCTACGACATGGTCACGGGCGACCACATCCGCGGCTGCGCTGACCTCACCCGCTGGCTCGCCGAAAGGGGCCACCGACGCATCCTCCGCTACTGGCCCTACCGCATGTCGCGCACCCACCGGCCCGACTGGCTCGCCCACCGGGACCAGGGCTTCGAGCAGGCCGCCAACGCATTGGGCCTCGACCTCCTCCCCCCCCTCGAATTCCCCCGCCCCGACATGGACAGCCTCGGCGAAGCCGACGCCTTCCAGGCCCACGTCCGTCACGCCGCCGGCTACCTCGCCGAACACCTGCTCGGCCCCAACCCCATCGATGCCGTCCTCACCCCCAGCGACCAGTACGCCTACGAGGTCGCCGCCGCCTGCCGACTCCTCGGCAAGACCCCGAATCAAGATGTCCTCATCGCCGGCTACGACGGCGACTGGGAACACTGCCAGGAACAAACCTGGGAGCCCGTTGGCCCCGCCGTTACCGTCCGCCAAAACAACGAACGCCTCGGCTCCACCATGGTCGACATGCTGCTGCAACGCGTCGAGCAGCCCGACCACGAACCCATCTTCACCGCGATCCCGCCCCGGCTAGTCGAACCCACACCGACCCACACCAAGCCCTTTCAATCCAAAAGCTGACTCCCGCTAAGACCCGCAATCACAAGCTCGCTTCGCTTCTCACATTCATCTCTCGGAGGACCCATGAAAACCCGTCAAGCCTTAACCCCGCTCCTCGCTCTTGCACTGCTCTCGGCACCCGCAGCGACGGCAGCTGTCGTCCCCTTCGCCGAAGACTTCGACGACAACACCGAGACCTTCGCCGAGACCTCGACGACCAACACCTTTGGCAGTTCGAGCCTCACAGCGAGTTCGTCGGCGTTCTCGATCCAGCCCGACACCGCCGGATTCGACTACCAGTATGCCGGCAGCGTCACCGCCACCGGCGGCAACAACGACGCCACCTCGATCGTCGGCTCGGCCGCGCTCGAATTCACCAACACCGGCTCCGCTGGCGTCATCATCACCAGCGACTTCAATTTCGACGGCCGAACCATCAGTACCCTCGGCACACGCGCCGCCGTCACCGCAGGCCTTGCCGCCTATGGCTCCGGCGGTGACTTCGGCACCGACTCGCACTACCGGCTGACCTACGTCCTCGATGACCCCAATCGCAACGGCGTCGCGGGTGTGACGGGCCTCGAGAACGGGATCGGCAACGGCGTCCTCGTCCTCGAAGAGATCGGCGGCGACGGCCAGATCGACGCCGTCTCGACCGGCTCCCTCGCGGTCAGCACCTCCGCCGACTACAGCTTCGCGTTCTCTATTGAGATCGTCGGCGGCTCCGCCGAGATCACCGCCAGCATCACCGACGGAGTCAACACCATCAATGTCAGCGGCACCGACACCACACCGCTCACCGGCGACTTCTTCGGCTACCGCACCGAGATCGCCGGGTCGGGCAACACCGTCTCCGCCGACCTGGACTTCGACAACTACGCCATCAACGCCATCCCCGAGCCCGCCTCGCTCACGCTGCTCGCCTGCGCCGGCTGCTGTCTGACGCTCCGCCGCCGACCGCGCGTCTGATCCTTCGCCCCGCTTCACGCTTCACGCTCGCTTCACGCTTCTTCGGAACCCTGGCCATGCGATACAAAGGCTTCACCCTCATCGAGCTGTTGGTCGTGATCAGCGTCATCGCGCTGCTCGTCAGCGTCCTGCTGCCCACGCTCAGGAGCGCCCGCGAAGCCGCCCAGGCCAGCGTCTGTCTGCAGCAGATCCGTCAGAGCGGTGCGGGCCTGCTGAACTACGCGCAGGACTACGACGGCATCTCGCCGCGGACCGGTTGGGCCGAACGCCTGCTCGACAGCGCCCACCTCGCCGACGGCGGGGCCACTGTCTGCCCAACCTGGACCCCCTTCGAGTACGAGCCCAACGGCGCGGGCTACGGCCTACGCGCCGCGGCATTCAGTAACCCGTTCGGTGGCGAACGCTCCAACTTCGTCGCCGGCCGAGAGGACATCCTCGAGTTCATGGCCAACTTCGCAGCCAGCCCCCGGCCGCGTGACCAGTTCTGGGTCCAAGAGCTCTGGCGGATGCAGGAGGTCTTCGCGGCCTCGACGTTCTGCATGCTCGGCGATAGCGCCCAGTTCAACGCGGTCGACGACATCGGTCCACAGCAACGCCGGCTTCAGACAGGCGTCGGCGGGGCGGGGCTCCGGCGTGAACTGGTCCACGCCCGCCATCAAGGCCGAGCCAACGTCTGGTTCCTCGATGGCCACGCCGAAGCCCTCGACCTGATCGAGCTCGACGAGGCCAACGTCCATCAAGCCATCGAAGATGGCATGCGCTACAACAACACCATCGCCGCCCCCTAATCCGGAAACCCTATGCTTCAACGACTGATCTCAGCCGCCGCGATCGCCCTGTTCCTGCTGCCCGCCCCGCAGCCCGTGGCCGACCCCGTCCCCCTCGACGACAAGCCCCAGCTCAGTGTCTGGCGTGCCGACCGCCACAACCAGTCTGGCGTTTACACCGACAACGGCGCCGACGGGGTTGCTTACCGTGTGACCTGGAACGCCGGTAGCCGAAACCTGACCGAGGTTGTCTTCACGAAGAAGCCCGCGGTCCAGCCCTGGCAGCCCGGCATGGAGGCGTCCCTGTGGGTCCGGGACCAGCCGGCGGGCAGCATCAAGGCCATGGCCCTCCGCCTCGTTGATGCCTCCGGCGAGACCTATCAGTTCGGCAGCCGACTCAAGCCCAACGTCGACGGCTGGCAGAAGGTGACCTGGACCCTCGATCCCGCCAAGGCCGAGCGCGTCTACGGCGGCGACAAGAACAAGCAGCTCAACGGCGAGCCGCGCTGGCTCCACATCCTGGCGATCACGCACAAGAAACCCGACGCGCCCGTCCACCTCTGGTTCAGCCCCGCCGAGGGCGGTGACGTCAAGGCCCAGGCCGCCGCCCCCCCCACCGCCCCGACCGACAATAAGCAGCCCGCCGCCCTCCCCGATCATGTCCAAGCCCTAGCGATCGACGCCCCCCCCGCCACCGGTGCGCTGCCGGTCATGCTCGTCAACGTGA
Organism: Planctomycetota bacterium; assembly: GCA_039025195.1. Classification (GTDB taxonomy): domain Bacteria; phylum Planctomycetota; class Phycisphaerae; order Phycisphaerales; family Phycisphaeraceae; genus JBCCOW01. The sequence goes on along the minus strand of JBCCOW010000065.1, from coordinate 3,125 downwards.
CCGAACGCCGCGCCATCCGGCTGCACGCCGGCCAACGCCGAAACCACGCCGCCTCAAACCCCCAACCCGATCAGCCCTGGCGCGAACTGAAATGGAACGCGGGCGCCCAGCCGCTCATGGAGCTCGGCCTCGGCAACAAAGACCTGCTCGCCTACGACGCCGGCGTCACCCTCTCGATCCCCCTCGACGCCACCGGGCACCCCGGTCTCCACAAGCTCGCCGTCCGCGCGGTCGACGCCAACGGCGAAACCTTCCAATGGCCCGTCCGCCTCAACCCCAACGCCATCGGCTGGCAGGACGTCCGCGTCACCCTCGCCCCCGACGCCTTCGAGACCAGCTACGGGAAGAACCCCGTCGGCAAGGGCGTCATCGACCTGCCCCTCAAGCTACGCGGCCTGGTCCTCCTCGCCCCCAACAAGTCCGCCGGGTCCGTCCGCCTCGGCCACATCACCCGAAACGCCTTCGACCCCAACGCCATCTCGCTCCAGACCCGACTCGCCGGCGTCAGCATCGACATCCAACGCAGCGCCAACATCCCGATGGTTCGCGCCGATGAGCAGGCCCCCGTGGTGCTCCAGCTCAAGAACAGCGGGGCCGCCGAGGCCACCTTCGACCTCCAACTCAGCTTTGAACACTTCGACGGCTCGATCACCCCCTGGTCCAAGCCCGGCGTCGTCCTTGCGGGCAACAGCGAACAAGCGCTGGAGATCCCCGGCGTCCTGACCAAAACCGGCTGGTACCGCATGGACGTCACCCTCGCCGCCGGCGGCAGCACCGTCGAGAAGCCCGAGGTCCCCTTCGTCCGACTCATCCCCGCAGGCCCACGCGAACACCCGCCAGCTGAAGGGTTCTGGCTCGGCATCGACGCCCGCATCGGCAACCCCAAGGTCAACGCCTGGAAGCCCGAGCTCGCCGCTCTGATCGGCGCCGACTTCCTCCGCATGGGGCAGACCTGGCCCCGCATCCAGCCCAAGTCGGCCGGCTCCTTCGACTGGTCACGCTTCGATGCGGAGCTCGCACTGCTCGACAGCCACGGCCTCAAAGCCGCCTACGGCCTCACCTTCACCCCGCCCTGGGCCATCGCCGAAAACGCACAGGCCGACTTCGAGGCCCGCGTCCAAGCCATGGGCCTCAGCCTCAACGCCAAGGGCTCCGCCTCACGCCTGCCCCCCGACCCCGACGCCTGGCGCACCTTCGTCCGTGAGGTCGCCAAACGCGGCAGCACCAAGAACATCATCTCCTACGAGCTATGGAACGAGCCCGACCTCTCCGGCTTCTACCGCGGCACCACCGACCAGTTCATCGAGCTGATGCGCATCGCCAGCGAAGAGGTCCGCGCCCACCACCCCGACGCCATGCTCCTCTCCGGCGGCGTCGCCACCGTCGGCGGACACGGCGGTCACAACCTCAACCCCGATCTGACCGAACGCAGCATCGTCGAGGGCCAGGACTTCTACGACGTCGTCTGCCTCCACCAGCACGGCCACTTCGACAACTTCCAACAGGGCCTCGACGGCCCCATGGCCCGCTACCGCGCCGCACTCCGGGAAGACAAGCCCATGTTCTTCACCGAGACCGGCACCGCCGTCCAGGCCGTCGGCGGCAGCCGCCACGCTCAAGCCCACGAGCTGGTCAAGAAGATCACCTTCGCCCGCGCCCGGGACGCGGTCGGCTTCATCTGGTTCGTCCTCCAGCTCGGGCACGAAGACCGCTACGCCATGGTCACCAGCGGCCGGAACCCCACGCCTTTCCCCGCCGTCGCCGCCTACAACGAGCTGGCCAAGATGATGCGCGGCCGCACCTTCGAGCGTCAGCACGACCTGGGCCCCGGCGCATTCGTCCTGGAATTCAAGGGACAAAACGATCGGCTCGCCGTCGTCTGGGCACAGCGGCCCGAAGCCGTCGGGCAGAACGTGCTCTTCGCGGTCTCGCCCGGCGCGAACGCCCAGCTCATCGACATCATGGGCAACGCCACGCGCCTGGAGACCACGACCGGCCTCGCCTCCATCACGCTCTCCAACGACGTCCACTACGTGCTGCTGCCCGGCATCGACAGCAGCGTCGCCGGCACCCTCGCCTCGCTTGAGCCGGCGCCGGCAGGCATCCCGGGCCAAGCGGTCGAGGCCGCGGTCGTCCTCCGCAACCCCACCGACCAGCCGCTGAGCTTCGACCTCACCTGGTCCGCGCCCGACAACCCGACGGCCCAGCAGTCCGTCACCGTCCCCGCCAACACCGATCGGCAACGCGTGGGCTACCGCCTGTCCATGCCCGCCGGTACCCGCGCCGGTGACGACGCCCCCCAACTCCACTTCGCTTACCGCATCACCCAGCACGGCCTCGCCGGCGCACTCCAGAGCCCGCTCCGCGTTGCCCAGCTCATCCCCGCCGAACCGATGGACAGCCGCAAGCCCGACTTCGTCCTCAACCGCCTGGACGACACCATCATCAACGTCAACCAGGCCGACCCCAACCGCGCGCAGTTTGTCTGGACCGGCCCCGAAGACCTCGCCGCCAACATCCATCTCGCACTCGAAGGCGAATCGCTGGTCATCCGCGTCGCGGTCAGCGATGACGTCCACCTCCAGCCCAACCCCGCCGCGGGCATGTGGAAGGCCGACGGCCTCCAGTTCGGCTTCCTGCTGCCCGGTCAGAGTCAGGCGTGGGAGTTCGGCGCCGGGCTCCACGAGCAAGGCCCCGCCGCCGTCACCTACCGCCACGCCGGTGCCGGCCACGAAGACCCCGCCGCCGCCTTCCAAACCACGATCGAGCCCACCTCCGGCGGCCTGCTCTACCGACTCGTCATCCCCTGCGAAGCCCTCGGCACCACCGCCGGACAGCTCCGCACCCAGGGCATGAAGTTCGGGCTTGTGGTCAATGACGACGACGGCGGCGGCCGAGAAGGCTGGGCCCGCATCTCCGAGGGCATCGCCCGCGGCAAGAACCCCGACGCTTTCCCCCTGGTGATCTTTGAGTAACCCCACCCCCGGCTGCATACCCCAACCAACTGCAGCCACGAGGAGCGAGATGTTCGAGCACGACCGCGACCGCTGGATGGCCATCGCCGATGCGCTGGCCCCAACGATCCAACGCAAAACCTTCCAAGCCACGGCCATCGTCACACCCGT
>JBCCOW010000064.1:0-21541 GCA_039025195.1 Planctomycetota bacterium | reverse complement strand
CGGAGTCGTCGCGTTCGTCGATGGGTTCGCCGAGGACGTTGAAGACCCGGCCGAGGACTTTTTCGCCGACAGGCACGGTGACGGGCCCGCCGAGGTCTTTGACTTCGGCACCGCGGACGAGTCCGTCGGTGGATCCGAGGGCCACCGCCCGGACGACACCGCCGCCGAGGTGCTGCTGGACCTCACCGGTGAGGGACTGCTTCTCGCCGGCGACCTCGAAGTCGACGGTGATGGCGTTGTAGATGTCGGGGAGGGCGTCGGCTGGGAATTGGGCGTCGAAGGTGGAGCCGATGATCTGGGAGATGGTGCCGGTGGCGGGCATGTTGGGGGTTCCGGTTGAAGGAAAGCGGGTTCGGTGTCAAGGAGGATGCGGCAGAGGCAGTTTCAAACGGGCTGCGGAGCGTAGCGGAAGGGGGGTTGCGTGCCAAATCTGAACATGTCGCTTGCAGATATATCGCCGATCGATATATTGGTGGTGTGGCCCAGCTGGACGACCAAGCCCGACGCGACCTGTTCCGGGGGAGCCTGGACACGATGGTGCTGGCGGTGCTGGTGGACGGGCCGCAGTACGGCTACGCGATCCAAAAGAAGGTGCGGGAGGCGTCGGGGCAGAGCGTGGCGGCCGGGTCGCTGTACCCGCTGCTGCACCGGCTGGAGGTGGAGGGGCTGGTCACGCCGCAGTGGGAAGAGGGCAAGGGTCGGCCGAGGAAGTGGTACGCGTTGACGCCGGCGGGCCAGGCGAGGTTGAAGAGTCAGGCGGCGGATTGGCAGGCGTATCTGGCGCGGTTGCAGGGGTTGATCTTGCCGGCCCTGCGTCGGGTGGCGACGCAGGGGTAATCGCGGAATCAAGCGGGACGCTTCGCGTCTCCCGCTACACATGGGTGACCCAACCAGAATGACACGGAGTCTTTCCATGCCCGAAGCCGAGTTTGAAGCGTATCTGGCGGAGATGGCTGAGCGTCTGGGGCTGTCGCCGGACGAGCGGGCCGCGATCGCTGACGAGCTGCGGGACCACCTCGAGAGCCGGCTGACCGAACTCACCGCGGGGGGCGTTGATCGGGAGCCGGCAGTTCGCCGGGTGTTGGCGGAGTTTGGCGGGGCCAAGCGTTTGGCGGATCGGTTCGCACGGGTAAAGGCCAGGGCGTTGCATGGGCAGGGCCGTCGGCGGTCGCGGCGGTGGTTTGCGGCGGCGACGGTGTACGGTTTGGTGTTGCACGGCGTGTTGCTGTGGGTGTGGTGGGGTGGCGTGCCATCATCGGCACCGAGCCCGGTCGCGGTAGGGCCGCCCGGTGCCGAGCTTCCGCTTCAGGAGCCTCGGCGTCTGGTGCGGGTGCTAGGTTCCGGGGACGTGTTGAAGGTGGGGGTGTTCGAGCTGGTGGCGGTGGGGAATGAGTATGTGGCGGAGGTGCGGGTGGACGAGCATGGGTTCATCCAAGTGCCGGCGATCGGTCGGATGCGGGTTGCGGGGCGGTCGGAGCGGGAGGTGGAGTGGATGCTGGTTGGCGCGTGTGCCCGGTTGGGGCTTGCTGACCCGGCGATCACGGTGGCGCGGGTCGCCGAGGCCGTTCCCAGCGGAGCTTAACGATGCCTGAAGCCGAGTTTGAAACGTATCTAGCGGCGATGGCGAAGCTGCTGCGGTTGTCGCCGGGGCAGCGTGACGCGATCGCGGGGGAGTTGCGGGACCACCTGGAGAGCCGGCTGGCGGAGCTGCGTGAGCTGGGGGTGGAGCGGGACGAGGCGGTGCGGCGGGCGCTGGATGAGTTTGGTGATATGGCGGTGTTGAGTGACGACCTAGCGCGGCCACAGCGCGATCTGAAAAGGAGACGATTGATGCAGACCTCATTCGCAACGGCGGCGTTGGCGGCGATCGCGGTGTTGATCACGACGAGCTTGCTGCCGAGTAGTAACCCGGCGTCGGTGCCGCCGGTGGCTGCGGGTGGGGCGGAAACGGCGGAGGAGCGGCAGAGCATTGCCGCTGAAGAAGTGGCCAATGCAACGGGTGAGCCCGCGGCTGCGGAGGAGAAGGATGAGCCATTGTTTGACGAGGAGGCGCGGGCGGAGATGCAGAGACGGAAGGGCGGGTTTGTTTATGTGCTTGGTCAGACGCGTCGGCCGGGGGCGTATACGGTGCCCGCCGATGGTGCGTTGACGTTGCCGCAACTGCTGGCCAGCATGGGGGGCTTGCCGGAGGGGGTGGATGGCGAAGGGCTGATGGTGGAGGTGGTGCGGGCGCTGCGCGAGTTCAAGCCGGCGAAAGCGACCATCCGCGTGCGCTACCCCGACGCGATCCGTGCGACGGGGCTTTACTTGGCTCCGAATGACCTGGTGCAGATCAAGCCGGCGTCGGAGCCGGCGTTGGACTACGAGCCGGAGGTCTTGATCGTGGACATGAACACGATCGTGCCGTTCCTGATCGACGATCCCGAGCGGGCGAACGAGATGATCCACTCGGACTGGTGGCGTGATCGGCAGATGGAGCTGGCCCATCACGTGAGCGGGGTGCTCATCGGGTTGGGGTACGAGGACCGGGTGCGTAGCGTGGATGTGTGGATGGGGGTGCTGACGATCACGGGGAGCCCCGAGGCGTTGGCGGCGGCGGAGCGTTATCTGGATCAGATGCGGGAGACGCTGGAGGAGCGGACGGTGGCGAGCGAGGCGAGTGGCGGGGGCAGCGAGACGGAGCTGCGGCGGATCGAACAGGACATTCAGCGCCTGCAGCGGATCGAGGGCAACCTGCTGCAGGTCAACACGCAGCTCAGGGACTCGGGCGTTGCGGAAGAGAACGAGCGGGTAAAACAGACCCGTCAGCGGATTCTGGACATCCGGCGAGAGACCGCGAACCTGCACCAGCGTCGGGCGGACTTGCTGCGTCAGTCGATGCGGCCGACGGCTGAGGGTGTGGATGGCGAGTGAATTGATGCAAACTGTTCGCGGTGGTCCTGGAGGCACGCGGGTCGGAGTAGCCTGCCCGGCGTGGACGGACCCTGGAGGGGTTTAGCCCGTAGTATCTCGGGCATGTCGGACGAGATGGATGTGTATCTGTTGGCGGGTCAATCGAACATGAACGGCAGGGCGTCGGCGGACGAGCTGCCGGAGGTGTTGCGGGGGCCGCACGCGACGGCGTGGCTGTATGAGGCGGACCCGTTTGCGGCGGAGGGCGATCAAGTGGTGCGGGACTGGGGGCCGTTGGAGCCGGTGAACGGGGGGTTTGGGCCGGAGCTGTCGTTTGGGCACACGGTGGCGTCGGGCGCAGCCAAGCCGGTGGCGTTGGTGAAGATCGCACGGGGGGGGACGGGGATGTTCAACGATTGGCGGCCGACGGAGCCGGGGACGGATGCGTTGACGGACCGGGCGATCGGGCTGGCGAAGTCGGCGGTGGCGTGGCTGGTAGAGCAGGGTTATGCGCCGCGGTGGCGGGGGATTGTGTGGTATCAGGGCGAGCGCGACGCGCGGGGCGACAACCCGTCGCCGGAGCTGCACGGCGAGCGGCTGCGGGTGTTGATGCAGCGTTTCCGCGAAGAACTCATGGGCGGGGTTGCGGTGCCTGCGGTGGCGTTCCGGGTGCACCCGCACAACGGCCCGCCGGAAAACACGCCGCACTACCACGCGGTGCGCGGGGCGATCATGGGGTGGGCGGCGGAGGACCCGGCGGGGGCGTGGGTCGATGTGGACGACCTGCGCTACCCCGATGACCTGCATCTGGACGGTGCGTCACTGCTGACCGCGGGGGATCGTGCAGCGGCGGCGATGGCGGGGCTGCCTGAGGTGGTGGGCGAGGCGATCTCGGTGGCGACGGTGGGGGGTGATGATGAGGTGGATGCGAAGGCGACGCCTGAAGCGGCTGGCCCCGTGCCCGCCCCGCCGACGCCGGACCCTACGCCCTACACCCCACGCCCTACGCCCTCTTCTTCGCCCCGCATCATCGCGCTGATGAACCAAAAGGGCGGTGTCGGCAAGACGACCACCGCCGTGAACGTCGGGGCGGCGTTGGCATCAGAGGTCGGCGGGAACCACCGGGTACTGCTGATCGATCTGGACCCTCAGGCCCACCTGACGCTGTCGGTCGGCATCAACCCCGAAGAGCTCGACGCGTCGATCTACGACCTGCTGGCCGATGATGACGTGACGGCCGCCGAGGTCTGCCGGACCGTGGAAGACCGCCCGAACCTCGGGGTGCTGCCCGCCGAGACGAACCTTGCCGGTGTCGAGGCCGAGCTGGCCCCGAAGGTCATCACGGGCAAGGCTCAAACCACGCTCCGCGACAAGACCGCCGACCTCGTGAAGCAGTTCGACTACGTCCTCATCGATTGCCCGCCGGCGCTTGGCCTGTTGACGATCAACGCGTTGACGCTGGCGACCGAAGTCGTCGTCCCGATGCAGGCCCACTTCCTCGCGCTCCAGGGGATGACCAAACTCTTCGAGACGGTGCAGATGGTTCAGGCGGGGCTGAACCCGGCGTTGACCGTGTCGGGCGTCGTCCTCTGCATGCACGAGTCTCAGACGCTCCTAGCGGGAGAGGTCATCGGCGAGGTCGACGGGTTCTTTGCCGACGCGGCGGGGCAGGGCATGCCCTGGTCGGGGGCGGTGGTGTATCAGCCGCCGATCCGCCGCAACATCAAGCTCGCGGAAGCGCCGAGCTTCGGGCGGTCGGTGCTGAGCTATGCCCCCGACAGCAACGGGGCCGCCGACTACCTGGCGTTGGCCGCGTCGATCGCCGGGCGAAAATAAATCGGTCGCGCATGGGCCGGCCTGTATACTCCAGTAGACATCCGGAGAGTCGAGAAAACCCAGGAAATCGAGCTATGGCCACGGTCGCGGAAAAGGTCGGAACGTTCTTTAAGAAGTGGAAGAAAGACAACGGTGCCGTCGAGGTCGTCCGCAAGGACGGTGAACCCGGTAAAGAAGTCTCCATCCAGCAGGTCAAGGCCGGCTACGGCGAGGTCATGGAGACCATGAAGTCCGTCCGTGATCACCTCGATCAGCAGTCGCAGCGCTCCGAGCGCATGCTCACCCTCCTCGAAGACCTCCCCGCCACCCTCAAGAGCCTGCCCGAAGCCACGCGTCAACAGACCCAGGCCCTCGAAGCCATCCGCGCCAACCTCGAGAAGTCCAACGAGACCACCGGCTACCTCACCACCGCCATCACCGGCCTCAGCGAAGTCGCCGGCCAGCAGCGCGAGTCCCTCGACAAGATGCACCAGAACATGGCCGAGGAAACCGTCGCCCGCCAAGAGCTCCGCGACGGGCTCTCGACCCTCGACGCCACCATGGGTGAGGTCAAGGCCGCGACCGACGAGTCTCGTGCCGCCGCCGTCTCCCTCGCCAACGAGTCCCGTGGCCGGGAAGACGCCACCCGTGAGCTCTTCCAACGCAGCCAACGCATGACCCTCGTCTTCACCGTGGTCAGCTGGGCCTTGGCCATCGGCGCGATCGTCGTCGCGGCCTACGTCGGCATCAAGGTCTCCCAGATGGACACGACCCCCGCACCCTCCACCGCCGCTCCGGTGATCAGCACCCCCGCGACGCCTCAAACCCCCGAGGCACCCGCACCTGAAGTCACCCCCTGATCAACCCTGCGGGCGCAACCCCCATCTCCCCTCAATCCTCCGCCCGCTCCCCCGGCGGCGCCATCTTCACCAGCTTCGGATCAAACCGCGCCACCACTCCCACCAGGTCGCGCTGCGCCGCCATCACCGTCTCGATGTCCTTGTACACCCCCGGCACCTCGTCCAGCCCCGCCGACAACAGCGTCACCCCCGCCGCCTTCAGCTGCTTCTCCACCTCCGGCCACCTGAACTTCTTCGATGCCGCCCGTCGGCTCATCACCCGGCCTGCCCCATGGCTCGCCGACCGCAGGCTCTCCTCGCCGTCCTTCCCCACCACCACATAACCCGGGCTCGCCATCGACCCCGGGATCACCCCCAACACCCCCTCCCCCGCCGGCGTCGCCCCCTTCCGGTGCACCACCACCTCCTCCCCGTCGTGCTCTTCCCGCCACGCGAAGTTGTGGTGGTTCTCCACCCCCGCCAACACCTCCGCCCCCAGATGCTCCGCCACCGCGTCGTGAATGCACGCGTGGTTCGCCGCCGCGTACTCCCCCATCAGCGACATCGCCGCCCAGTACTCCGCCCCCGCCTCACCCGCCAAATCAAGCCACGCCAGGTGCTCCAAGTCCTTCGGCAACCCCGGACACGCCGCCCTCGCCAGCTTGCTGTAGTGCCCGCACACCGCCGCCCCAGCACCCCGGCTCCCCGAGTGGCTTAGCAGCGCAACATACTCCCCCGCCTCCAAACCCAACCCACCATCACCTGGACCGACACCCCCCAAGCCCGCAGCTGGCGAAGCCTGCTGCGCGGTATCCGACACCGTCAACACCCCGAACTCCACGAAGTGGTTCCCGCTCCCGCTCGTCCCCAGCTGCGACCACGCCTTGTCCTTCCGTGATGCGGTCACCGGGCTCACCGACCAGTCCGCGTCCATCACCGCGTGCTCCCGCCGACGCTCAAACCGCGCCCCCACCCCGAACCGCGTCTCTTCCTCGATCGCCGCCGATAGCCGCTCCCGGCCCGTCGACTTCTCCAGGTTCCGCACCGGCACATCCAGCACCGACAGCTTCATCCGACACGCGATATCCACCCCCACCGCATACGGGATCACCGCCCCCCGCGTCGCCAACACCCCCCCGATCGGCAGCCCATACCCCAAATGCGCATCCGGCATCAACGCCCCCCGCACCGCCACCGGCAGCTCACACGCCCGCGCCATCTGCTTCACCGCTTCAGCCTCTAATCCTTCCCCCCAAACCCGCCAAGGCGCTGGCTCCGCCCGCGGCATATACACCGCCTCTTCCATCGCGGACGCCACCGCCTCCAACGCCTCCACCACCGGCTCACTCAAACCCTCCGCATCCCACTCCCCCTTCGCCGCCTTATGTAATCGCTCCCGCATCGCCGACACATCCAAGCCCTCGCCGGCCATCACCGCCACCGCCACGAACGCCCGCTTCATCGCCTCCCCCCGCGGGATACCCAACTCAATCAAGTCCTTCGGCTGCATTGTGCCACCCACCATACCCGCTTCCGCAGAGCCCAAAGCTCCACACCCCATTTGTGCCCCAGCAAACCAAGACGTATCGCCCCAAGCGACCCAGGCTTATCCACCGCTCCCCTGATGCTTCGAGCACCACACGGCACGGTCACCCGCCGAGCAGACCGCCCTGGCCCGCAACGATGGATTCCCCTGCGAGTGCGGCAACAAAGGACAAGTCAACCAGTCATCGCGCTCCTTACGAACACCGTCGTTACTCATTGAGATTCGGTCAAACGATAGATAGAACCCTGTGTTTAGATCATGTTTAAGAGATTATTTAAAACACGCATAGAAGCAGACAGCGAGCGTGCCTAAACTTGCTGTGATAGGCCGGCATAGGCGTCGGCCAAACCGCGACCTCTTATTTTGACAAGGAATGAATCATGCTTAGTTGGGCTCTTGTATTTCTCGTAATCGCTCTTATCGCCGGTGCCCTTGGAATGGGTGGTGTCGGCTCGCTCGCCTACTCGATTGCCAGCATTCTTTTCTTGGTGTTCCTCGTGCTCCTGGCGGTCCACCTCGTGAAGGGAACCGCCCAAGCTGTATAGGGTAAGGCTTGTATAACACGCCTGTAACCTAAAATCTCTTTTCAAAAATAAGATCGGAACGACTATGCTTAAAAAAGTGTTTGTGATGATGTCCTTGGCGATGTTCGTGAGCGTTCTCGCCGCGTGCAATACCGTCGAAGGCGTTGGCGAAGACGTCTCCGCCGGTGGTGAAGCCTTGCAAGACGCCGCCAGCGATTGATCAACACTCCATCGATTTTCTCAAGCCCGCAGGCATGCCTGCGGGCTTTTTTGTTTATAGCATCGACAGACACTCTCTTGCTTGGGCCATCGGTGTCCTCCGAACCGTCAGCCCGCGACCGCAAACATCCGCATCGCCCCCCCCACCTCCATACAGATACCTGACACGATCAGACCTGTTGGCGGCATCGCCGACCAAGAGAGGGCCGTTGCCTCTGCTCAATCTCTCGGCCACAGATTCACCCCGCCAGCCGAAACCCGTCACCCCGGCCGACCCGCGCGATCACCAACCCAACCTAAGACGCGTACGACTCCATCGGCTCACACGTGCACACCAAGTTCCGATCGCCGTAAGGCTGATCGATCCGCGACACGCTCGGCCAGAACTTCATCCCCGACAAGTCTTGACCCTCCGCGGGATAGGCGGCAGTCTTCCGCGAGTAAGGCCGATCCCACGCCTCGCCGCTCACCACCGACGCCGGGTGCGGCGCGTGCTTCAGCGGGTTGTTGTCGGCCGGCCACTCCCCGCTCTCCACCTTCGCGATCTCCGCCCGGATCCCGATCATCGCATCGCAGAACCGGTCCAATTCCGCCTTCGATTCCGACTCCGTCGGCTCGATCATCAGCGTCCCCGCGACCGGCCAGCTCATCGTCGGCCCATGGAACCCGTAATCCATCAGCCGCTTCGCCACGTCCTCGACCGTGATGTGGCACGACTTGTCGAACGGTCGGCAGTCCACGATGAACTCGTGCGCCACCGTCCCGCTCGGGCCCGTGTACAGGATGTCAAAGTGTCCCCGCAGCCGAGCAGCCATGTAGTTCGCATTCAGAATCGCCTGCTCGCTCGCACGCTTGAGACCCCCACTGCCCATCATCGCGATGTACATCCACGAGATCGGCAGGATGCTCGGCGAGCCATACGGCGCCGCACTCACCGCGTCGTGCGCTTCGCCCGCATCTTCAGCCAACGGATCGCCCGGCAGGTGCTTCGCCAGGTGCGCCGCGACGCCGATCGGGCCCATCCCAGGCCCGCCGCCGCCGTGCGGGATGCAGAACGTCTTGTGCAGATTCAGGTGGCACACGTCCGCCCCGATCAGCCCCGGGCTGGTCAGCCCGACCTGCGCGTTCATATTCGCGCCGTCCATATAGACCTGCCCGCCGTGGGTATGAACGATTTCACAAGCTTCGCAGATGCCTTCCTCGAAGACTCCGTGCGTCGACGGGTAGGTGATCATCATGGCCGCGAGCGTGTCGCCGCACTGCTCCGCCTTCGTCCGCAGGTCATCGAGATCGATATCGCCGTTGTCCGCACAGGCGACCGGCACGACCTCGAGCCCAGCGATCACCGCCGAGGCCGGGTTGGTCCCGTGGGCCGAGGTGGGGATCAGACACTTGACCCGCTGATCATCCCCGTTGACCTGGTGGTACGACCGGATCGCCAGCAGCCCGGCGTACTCCCCCTGGCTCCCCGCGTTGGGCTGCAGCGACACCGCCGCAAAGCCCGTAATCTCCGCCAGCCACAGCTCCAACTCATCGAACAGCTTCCGGTAGCCCGGCGCGTCTTCCGGGGGGCAGAACGGGTGCAGCCCGCCAAACCCGGGCCACGTCACCGGCGCCATCTCGGCGGCGCTATTGAGCTTCATCGTGCACGAGCCCAGCGGCACCATCCCGTTAACCAGCCCGTAATCCAGCGACACTAAACGGTGCAGGAACCGCATCATCTCATGCTCGGTGTGGTACCGGTTGAACACGTCTTGCGTCATGTACCCCGTGCTGCGCTGCAGGCCGTCCGGGATGCCGCCCACTGCGGTTTCAGCCTCGCTGTGTGATACGTTTGAGTCCGGGCAAAACGCAAGTACGACATCATCAAGGTCGGCATCGGTTGTGGTTTCATCGACCGCAATATTGATCACGCCAGGGCGCAGGTGCCGGAGCCGAACGCCCCGTTCGCAGGCCCGTTCCAGGACCGCCTCAACCTCAGCTTCTCCCACATCAACGCTGACCGTATCGAAGAATGCGTCGTTGGCGATGTTGATGTCATTCGCCGACAGCCGGGCTGCAAGGGTCTGGGCGGCATGGTGGACACGCGCCGCGATCGCCCGCAGGCCGTCGGGGCCGTGGTACACGCCGTAGAACGCGGAGATGTTCGCCAGCAGTGCCTGAGCGGTGCAGATGTTCGAGGTGGCCTTGTCCCGGCGGATATGCTGCTCACGGGTCTGGATCGCCATCCGCAGCGCCCGCTTGCCCTCTGCGTCTTTCGAGACTCCGATCAATCGGCCCGGCATTTTACGGGCGTGTGCGTCCTTGGTCGCCAGGAACGCCGCGTGCGGCCCGCCGTATCCCATCGGCACGCCGAACCGTTGGGCGCTGCCCACCGCGATGTCCGCACCCCACTCGCCGGGCGGCGTGAGCACGCAGCACGCGAGCAGGTCCGTTGCCGCGACGACCAGAGCGCCGTGCTCCTGTGCCTTGGCCGCCAACGACGCGTAGTCGCCCACGTGCCCGCACGTCGCCGGGTATTGCAGTAGGACCCCGCACACATCGCTGGCCGAGCAGTCCAGCGATTCCGGTGCGTCGACCTCTACTTGGATGCCCAGCCCGCGTGCCCGGGTCTTGACCACCGCGATCGTCTGCGGGTGGCAGTTCCAGGCCACTAGGAAACGCCGCTTTTTCTGTCGGCCGATGTTGAAACACATCGCCATCGCCTCCGCCGCGGCCGTGGCCTCATCTAATAGGCTTGCCCCCGCCAGCGGAAGCCCGACGAGTTCGCTCACCATGGTCTGGAACGTTAGCAGCGCTTCCAGCCGGCCTTGTGCAATCTCGGCCTGGTACGGCGTGTACGGCGTGTACCACAGCGGGTTCTCGAGCACGTTCCGCTTGATCACCTCCGGCGTGATCGTCCCGTGGTACCCCATGCCCATCATCGGTCGGGTCACGCGGTTGCTCTCGGCGTAGCCACGCAGCCGGTCTAACGCCTCGGTCTCGCTCAGCGCGTGCTCCGGGTCGAGCCCCTCCAGCTTCAACGGCCCGTCGGACCGGATCGTTGCCGGGACCGTCTGCTCCATCAACGCCTCGACCGAGCCGACACCGATCGTGTCGAGCATGGCCTGCCAATCGGCCTCGGGCAGCCCCATGTGGCGGGCCTCGAAGCCGGGCTCGGCGGGGACAGCAGCGGGGGGATTAACGGTGACAGGGGGGCGTGAAAACGCGGCGGCGGGTGGGGTCATAGCATGTCCGGGGCGGGATTCGCAGGTGTAGCAAGTCTAGACCACTGCGCCGGCGGCAGCCACCCTTTTCCCCCTCGTACTCAACCCTCCCACAACCCCCGCAAGACTCCCTCATGCCCCGATCCAACCGCGAACTCGCCGGCCTCTTCCAGCAGATGGCCGACATCAACGACATCCTTGGCGGCAACCGCTTTAAGTCGATCGCTTACCAGAAGGCCGCCCGCGTCGTCGGGGAGCTGGACCGTTCGGTCACCGAGATCGACCCTGGCGATCTCAAGAAAGTCGAGGGCATCGGGGGCGGGACCGCCGACCGGATCGCTGAGTACCTCGACACGGGCGAGATCGCCGACCATCAGAAGCTGCTGGCCAAGGTCCCCGCCGGGCTGACCGAGCTGCTGGATATCTCGGGGCTGGGGCCGAAGTCGGTTGCACTGTTGTGGAAAGAGGCCGGTGTAGAGAACCGCAGCGATCTCGCCGCCAAGCTCGAGACCGACGAACTGGCCGGGCTCAAAGGCTTCGGGAAGAAGACGATTGAGAACATCAAGAAGAGCCTCGCGTTTATGGACGAGGCCGGCAAGCGGCACCGCATCGGCACGGCCGATGGGCTGGCTGGCGGGTTCCTCGAAGCCCTCGGTGGTCTTCCGGGGGTCCAACGCATCGAGCCTGCGGGGTCGCTCCGCCGGGGCAAGGAAACCATCGGCGACCTCGACATCCTCGTGGCGGCCGACGCGTCCGATGCCGGGCCGATCTTCGAGGCGTTCGCGACGCACGACCGCGTGACCGATGTGCTGCTACGGGGCGAGACCAAGTGTTCGGTCCGCACAGATATAGGGATGCAGGTTGATCTGCGGGTGGTTTCGCCCGACGCGTTTGGTGCCGCGCTGATGTATTTCACCGGCTCGAAAGATCACAACGTCAAGATGCGGCAACGCGCCCTCGATTACGGCTACACGCTCAACGAATACGCTCTGGCTGACAAAGACGACAAGGCCAAGGTGATCGCGGCCAAGACTGAAGAGGACGTGTTCAAGGCTCTGGGGCTGGCATGGGTGCCGCCGGAGCTGCGGGAAGACCGCGGCGAGCTGAAGCTGGCCGAGGCTGACGACATCCCGGAGCTGATCACGCTCGATGACATCCAGGCGGAACTGCACACGCACACGACCGCGTCGGATGGGACGTGGTCGATCGAGGACAACGCGTTGGCTGCCGCCGCCCGCGGGTTCCATACCGTGGCCATCACGGATCACTCCAAGGGCCAGGTCCAGGCTAACGGGCTCAGTAACAAGCGCCTGGAGAATCACATCGTCGCGGTGCGTGAAGTCGCCGCAAAGCTCAAGGGCAAGATCCGCGTCCTGGCGGGTTCTGAGGTCGATATCTTGGCCGACGGGAAACTCGACTATCCAGACAGCCTGCTCGCCGAGCTCGACATTGTGGTCGCGTCGCCCCACGCGGCGTTGAGCCAGGACCCGAAGAAGGCGACGACACGCTTGCTCAAAGCGATCGAGAATCCGTATGTCACCATCCTTGGGCACCCCACCGGGCGGCTGATCCTGCGTCGGGAAGGACTGTCTCCAGACATCCCGGAGCTCTGTCAGGCCTGTGCAGAACGTGGGATCGCCATGGAGATCAACGCCAACCACTACCGGCTAGACCTGCGGGACACCCACGCCCGCACCGCCCTCGACTGTGGCTGCAAGCTTGCGATCAACACCGACGCCCACGGCCCGGCCGACCTCGACCAGCTCCGCTACGGCGTCTTGACCGCCAGGCGGTCCGGCGCTTCCGCCGACGATGTCGTTAATACCTATAGCCAAGAGAAACTCAAGGCTTGGATTGAGGCGACTCGGGCGTCTTGAGGAAGTACCGTTCCATGACCAGAAACGTGAACGAGGCAGACCAGGTGATGAGGACCAAGCCCGCGAGGGCTTCGATGGCAACCAGGAATCGGATCGGCCCGACGGGAACGATGTCGCCGAAGCCGACCGTGGTGAACACGGCCGCGGAGAAGTAGAACGCGTCGGTGGTTGAGCCGGTAGTTTGGCCGACCAGCTCGCCGATGCGTTTGCCGAAGGCGGCCTGCAGTACGGCATGCGCGGCGGCAAAGAGGATGATCTGGAAGACGTGCGCGGTAAGGAGGGTGAGGACGCTGCCGGCGAGGCTGATCCGCGGAGAGGGCTTGTATTTCTGCAGGCCCCAGATCAGTAGTCGGATCGTTTCGTAATGGAGGAGCACGCAGAGTCCGACCGCGAGGGCGGCGGCGAGGTAGACCGGCCAGGTGAGCGGGTCGGCGGGCGGGGTTAAAGCAAAGGTCGGGCTCACCCCGCGAGTTTAACGGTGGGTTGGGGATCACCGCGGGACACCGGGCCGACACGGCCCGGCTCGCTGGGGAAGGTGCCGCTGTGGGGGCGGCAGCGGGCGGTGCGGTAGTGCTCCCAGGCGCGGACTCGGTTGGCCTGTTTCTGTGACTTGGATCGGCCTTGCTTGACGGGGAGCCAGGGGCGGAGGGCTTCGCGGTGTCGGCCGAGGTGTTTAGCGGCCTCATTGAGGGTCATGCCCGGCCAGTCGAGGCGGACCGGCGCGCAGAGCTCACGGATCGCGTCGCCGGAGGTCGTGAGCGTGTGCGGCTCTCGTCGATCGACGGCGTCCCAGTCGGTTTCGACACCCCAGGTGTGGTCGAGCCGGGTGTTGCCGGCCCGGAGCTTGAGGGTCCACGCGTGAGGAACGCCGTTGACGGTGCGGGTCTCGGTCACGCGTCGCCAGCGGCGGCGGGTTTCTTCAGGGTCGGCTTCGCAGCGGGCCATGACGCGGTGCCAGGCGTCGATGACTCGGCGGTCGAGGAGGTCCACGCGGGGGCGGAGTGGTGCGGGTTTGTGCGCAGGTTGGCTTGGATACAGAAACCGCAGATTCTCCGGCCCGGCATGGGTCGATTCTTGCGAGATTTGCAGGATCGCTTGGATGGCTTAGCTTGGCTATTTGCGATGCATGATTTAGGTCGCATCTGCCAGCGTCCCGACTCCCTCCGAGCAGCGGAGCCGCAAGGCCTGATTATTAAGTCTCGGAGTTAGAGGATTGCGCTCGCAGTTTTTCTACCGATTCGATACCGCGCTCGAGCACAACCGGGCCCAACAGGTTCATCAGAGCAAGGATCAGCAGGCGGATCTTGACGGATTCGCTGCTCTTACTTTCTTCGATCTCTTTGGCGATCCGCCCAAGTTGTTGCTGATTGTCAATGGAAAGATTCTGCATAAGCCCACAGCAGTACGGCATCAGATTATCGCGGGTGGTTTCAAAGCTCCACTTGTTCACCGAAGTGATTTTCTCGAAAAAGGTGTCTCGTTTGTTAGCGAGGTAGCGATCGATACAGTCGTCAAGAACACGCAGGAGCGTATCGATGGCGATACCGGGGCCGATCGGGACAGTTTTATCTCCCTGTTTAGCCTGAGCAAAAGAGCTCCGCAGCACGAGAGCAGACCCAAACCCGGCAAAGAGCACAGCGCTAGTCAGGTCTTTGAAGTAATCGGGGCCTAGGCCGATCGGGTTGTATATCCCAAGTAGGAAAAGGGCGATTACAGAGGCGGATGAGTTGACCGCGAAATAGATGAAGCCAGGCGCGGAAAACGTCGCACGGAAAGGGGTATCGCTGTAGCGTGACAGGATCTCCACCATCCCGACGAGAGCTCCGATCAGCGCGCATAAGATGTAATCGGTGTACAAGAGTGCGTGCAGGTTGCCAGACCAAAGATCCGCAATGAGTAGTGCGATAAATACGATCAGTGCGGCGACGAGTACGCTGTAGAGGTAGTATGCTTTACAGCGTTCTGTTTTGGATGGCATCCGGAAGCTCGGAAATGTAAGGGGTGTCAGGCCTTAATAAATTCTTGTCCGTCATCAGTGATCTCGACCAGAGAGCCCCCTGCATCACTTACGACCTTGATTAGGTTGTAGCCGATAAGCGGATCCATCACCTCTAAGAGGTCGCCGGGAGAGATTCCCGATGCCTTCGGGAGCTGCCCAAACTGTTGCGGGCCGTTGTCGCGCAGGGTTTTTAACAGGAGGATTTGTCCGTATTTGGAGTCCCCGCTGCGCGCTTTATACGCCTGAGACAGTTGCGAGGTGTCTTTCAGAGAACTCAGGATGGTTCCAAAGCCGAAGTCCGCAGGTCTCGTAGGCATGGCTTACTCTTTACAAATATCGTACTGCGGTTGATTATCTTGTGTGCAGTTTGCTATTGCAAGACAAATTGGCCCGACTCCTGCATCAAGAAATTCTTGTGCTTGGGTTCTGCCAGAATTGCGTAGACGATTTGTTTTTGATGAACGAGATGGATTGATAAGGCCATCTGCCGACTAGACTACGGGAGCCTGCAACGCATTTGAGGGTTGTAGCTTCGGCGATCACGCGCGCTGGATGACTTGGCCGCCCACAATGAAGCTTTACATCACGCCGGCGGAGCCGGTGAGGATGGGGGCGTCGACGAACTCGCGGGGGTCGGTGACGTGGCCGGTGAGGGCGCTGGCGGCGGCGGTGAGGGGGGAGGCGAGGTAGACGCCGGCTTCTTTGTGGCCCATGCGGCCGGGGAAGTTGCGGTTGGTGGTGGAGATGCAGAGGAGGGGTTCGTTGAGTCGGCCGAAGGTGTCGGAGGGTCCGCCGAGGCAGGCGGCGCAGGAGGCGGCGCCCATCATGCAGCCGGCGTCGACGAGGGCTTGTTCGATGGAGGTGTTGGGGTTGAAGCGGTCGTCTGACGAGACCGGGGAGACGCTGTTGCCCGAGCTGCGGAGGTTGTCGTCTTGGGCGGTGGCGTCGGCGGGGGTTTGGCCGAGGGGCAGGCCGTAGAGGTTGAGGCGCTGCATGTCGGCGTGGACCTCGGTGGAGCCGGGGACGACGAAGGAGGGGATCTTGACCTGTTTGCCGTAGAGGATGGCGGCGGCGAAGATCATGTCGGTGATTTTGCCGCCGGTGCAGGAGCCGATGTAGGCGCGGTGGAGCTTGACGTCGGAGCACTCGCGGGCCAGCTTGGTGTTGTCGGGGGAGTGGGGTGCGGCAACGAGGGGCTCGAAGTTGGCGAGGTCCCACTCGCGGGTGTAGCAGTAGGACGCGCCGGCGTGTTCTTCGTAGACGGTCCAGTCGGGGCGGTTGGAGCGGGCGCGGACGTAGGTGAGGGTTTTTTCGTCGACGTCGCAGATGCCGTTCTTGCCGCCGGCCTCGATGGCCATGTTGGTGAGGGTCATGCGGTCTTCGAGGGAGAGCGAGCCGATGCCGTCGCCGGTGAAGTACATGGCTTTGTAGGTGGCGCCGGCGAAGCCGATGTCGCCGATGACGGCGAGGATGAGGTCTTTGGCGGTGAGGTAGGGGGGGATTTCGCCGTGGAAGGCGAACTTCATGGTGGGGGGCACTTTGAGCCAGGTCTTGCCGGTGCCCATGGTGAAGGCGGCGTCGGTGTTGCCGACGCCGGTGGCGAATTGGCCAAAGGCCCCGGCGGTGCAGGTGTGCGAGTCGGTGCCGAGGAGGATCTCGCCGGGCCGGCAGTGGCCTTCCTCGGGGAGGGCCTTGTGGCAGACGCCCTTGTAGTTGGTTTTGGTGGGGTCTTTGTAGGGGCTGGGCATGCCCGGGTTCATGTTGATGAAGTCCGGGTCGTAGTAGTACTTGATGTCTTGTTCTTTGACGAAGTCGCGCAGCGTCTGGATGTTGCGGTGGCACTTTTCGTCGGCGGTGAAGATGTAGTGGTCGGGGATGATGGGGATGCGGGTGTTGTCCCAGACTTTGGCGTCGGGGCCGAACTCTTTTTTGAAGATGCCGATGGTGCCGGGGCCGCAGACGTCGTGCGTGAGCAACACATCGACATCGACCCAGACATTGTCTCCGGGTGCGACATGGGCCTTGCCGGAGTGAGCGGCAAAGATCTGTTCGGTTAATGTCATGGGGCTTGGCATAGCAGAGCAAGTATAGGCGATGAACGCCAGGATTCGAGGGGGTTTGCGGTGTCATGGAGCTTGGTCGGCTTGAGCGGATCGGGTGTCTCTGGACAGGGCCGCGATGAAGCGGGAGGTACGGAGGTGGTGGCATGGCTGGGGAGGCGATAGCATTCCGCATTCGCCTTGAGCTATCGCCTCCGATTGAAAGACCCCTGCCATGAGTCAGCCGCTACGCGTCACCATTTGGCACGAATACCGCCACGACAATCCCGATGGGCCGAAGCCGAACCAGCGTTGTATCGAGCTGTATCCGCAGGGGATGCACGCGGCGAAAAAGGCGGCGATCGAGGAGCACTTGGGCAGTGATGTCGTGGTGACCACGGCGACGCTGGATCAGGACGACGACCACGGGCTGAGCGATGAGGTGCTGGCGAACACGGACGTGCTGACGTGGTGGGGGCACTGTGCTCACGGCGAGGTCAAGGACGAGTGGGCGGAGAAGGTGGCGGAGCGGGTGCGTGAGGGGATGGGGCTGGTCGTGTTGCATTCGGGGCACTACGCGAAGCCGTTCAAGCGGCTGATGGGCACGAATTGTCACCTGCGTTGGCGGGAGGCGGGTGAGGTCGAGCGGCTGTGGGTGGTGAACCCGGGGCACCCGATCACCGCGGGGCTGGGCAAGGACCGGATCGAGATCCCGCAGACCGAGATGTACGGCGAGCACTTCGACATCCCCGACCCCGACGAGTTGGTGTTCGTCTCGTGGTTCGAGGGGGGCGAGGTGTTCCGCAGCGGGTGCGTATGGAAGCGTGGGGCGGGGAAGGTGTTCTACTTCCGGCCGGGGCACGAGACGTTCCCGATCTATTACCACGAGGATGTGCGTCGGGTGTTGGCGAACGGGGTGAAGTATGTCGCGCCGCCGGCGGGGTCGGGTAAGCCGTTGGTGCCGGCGCAGGGTGAGGCGTTTGACGGGGCGAACCCAGGTGTGGGTACAGGGGGTGTGGTGCCGTACCGGTCGGGGTCGCCGAACATCGCGGAGCCGATGTCGCCGATCGCGTCGGACCACGAGGTGGATGAGAGTCTGCACGCCTGACGGTTCGTTGCAGGTGATGGTTTTCAGGTGGTGCTGACGACCATCGATCGTCTCGCGGTGAATGAGCCGGTCAAGGCTTTCGGCCAGATGCGCAGCAAAAAAACCGACCCGCAGACGGCGGGTCGGTTCTTTGCTTGATTACGCAGTGGTTTCGTGGTTTAGGTCAGCCTCCAAGGCCGGGCAGACTGGGCAGGTTGCCACCGGCGAGCTGACTGGCCAGGCCGTCGATCTGGGCTTGCAAGTCGGCGGGGAGTTGGTCCTTCATGGCGATGAGCTTGTCGAGCAGCGCCTTGGCTTCGCTGATCTTGTTGCTGGTGATGAGGGATTCAACCTTGGCGATGGCATCCTTCGGTTCCATGCCGAGGATGGATGCGGGATCGTCTGCGGCTGGGGCGGCGCCTTCAGCGGTGTTTTGGGCCTCGTTGGCCAGAGCCTCGGCGTCGCTGGCGGCTTGGCCAGTGGTATCCGCAGGGAGGGCCGGGGCCTCTGGCTCATCACCGCCGCAGCCGACTGCAAGACCGAGGGTGGCGGTAAGGGCGAGAGCGGTAAGCGGGGAACGGATGTTCATGCGGGGAGCTCCTGTGCGTTGGGGGTGCGTTTGGGATGCCGGACGATGACCAACTGTCTGCATTCTAACCCTGCGTGTTGTGGACCTGACCGTCGAGGTGGACATCCATCTGCGGGAAGGGGATGCCGATGCCGGCGGCGTCGAGCTTTTCCTTGACGTTCTGGGTCAGGGCCTGCTTGATGGCGAGGAAGTCGGCGGCGGGTGCCCAGGCCCAGCAGGTCCAGTCGACAGACGAGCCGCCGAGGCCTTGGAGCACGACCTTGGACTCGGGCTCTTCGAGGACGCCTTCGGTGGCGGCGATGGCTTCTTCGAGGGCGGCGCGGGTGGCGTTGAGGTCGGCGCCGTAGTCGGCCCCGACATCGACCGCGACACGGCGGTGGGGGTGGTAGGTGATGACCTCGATGGTGGAGCCGAAGATGTCGCCGTTGGGGAAGATGATCCGGCGGTTGTCGGGGGTGTTGGCGAGGGTGGTGAAGAGGTCGATGGCCTCGACCTTGACGGTCTCGCCGGCGAGGACGCAGACGTCGCCGACCTTGAAGGGTCGGAAGACCAGGAGCATGACGCCTGCGGCGAAGTTGGAGAGGGAGCCCTGGAAGGCGAGGCCGATGGCGAAGCCGGCAGCGGCGATGACCGCGGCGAAGGCGGTGACGTCGATGCCGAACCGCCCAAGCACGCCAAGTACGGCGAAGAGCATGACGACGTAGAAGATCATCTTGCCGAAGAACTTCCCGAGGGTTTCGTCAACCTTTTTGGTGATGGGGATGGAGATGATTCGGCCGAGGAACTTCCCGATGAAGTAGGCGATGATGAGGATGCCCAGGGCGATCAGGGCGGGGATGCCGTAGGTCGTCAGGAGCTCGATCGCCTGGCTGGCTGTTTCCTCCGCGTCGCCCATGGTGGGCATGGTGGGTTGGGTGGCCTGGGCGAGCGTGAGCAGGGGGGTCATGTCGTTCTCCAAGAGTGACGGGCACTGTGTTGCGGCGGCAGGCATGCGTTCCGCGTCCGACTGCGAAAATAGAGGGTTCCGCCTTAGGGATCAACCCGAATTGAACACGGTTTTGTTGGGATTTTGTGGCGCTGGGCGGGGCTGCTGCATGGAGAGGCAGTGGAGGGCGCCGAGGCCGACGATGAGGTGGTCGGCGGGGACGGGGATCACGGTGAAGTCGTGGGGTAGGGCGGATTCGAGGACGCGGCAGGCGGGGTCGTCGGTGGGCTGATTGAAGACGGGGACGAAGCAGTGGCGGTTAGCGAGGAGGAAGTTGGCGTAGGACGCAGGGAGGGGGAAGGGGGCGTCGTCAGGGGGTGTGTAGTAGACGGGTTGAGGCGCGGGGAGTTCGAGGAGTTGGAAGGGGGAGCCGTCGAGGTCGCGGGCTTGCCGGAGGGTGTCGAGGTTGGCGGCGGTGGCATCGCGGTCGGGGTGGCCGGGGGGGGCGGCAACAGCGACGAGTGTGTTGGGGGTCGTGAATCGGGCGAGGTCATCGATGTGGCCGTCGGTGTCGTCGCCGGCCAGGGCGTGGGGGGGCCAGACGATTTGCTGGACGCCGAGGGTGTGTTGGAGGTGGGCTTCGAGCTGGGGCCGGGTGAGGTGGGGGTTGCGGTTGGGGTGGAGGAGGCAGGCGGAGGTGGTCACCAGGGTGCCGTGGCCGTTGGTTTCGATGGAGCCGCCCTCTAGGACGAGGTTGTGGGTGGTGATCGGAAGGTTGAGCGCGGCGGCGAGTTTCTCGGGGACGGCGTTGTCGAGGGGGCGGGGTTCGTATTTGTTGCCCCAGGTGTTGAACGTGTGGTTCTGGATCGTGAGTTGGCCGGCCTCATCGAACGTGAAGAGCGGGCCGAAGTCGCGGATCCAGGAGTCGTTGGTGGGGATGCCGAGGTCGGCGGGGGTGCGGACAGTGATCCCGGCCTGCTGCATGGCGGCGCACCAGTCGGCGTGTTGTTGTTGAGCCTGGTCGAAGCAGCCGGGCCAGGTCTCCGGGTTGTGCGGGGGGACGACCCAGACGGCGTCGACGGGGTGCCACTCGGGGGGGAGGTAGGGCATCTTGGCTAATCGAACAGCGTCAGTGGATTCATATCGTTCGGCGAAAACCATTCGATCCCGAACCGCTCTTTGAGGATCGCCTGTTTGGTTTCCCAGAACTCGTGACAAGAGCCGAAGTGATTCGCTCCGTGTAGCTTCAAGTCTGTCAGGCGATCAGCCTCAGCGATTATTTGTACGAATTCGGGATCGTCTTCGATCGGGTCATACAAGTTCGGGCCGTCTTGTTGAGACGCGGCGAGCGCCTGCCTCTTCTCTAGCTCTCGCGTTCTTCTACGCCGATCTCGTGCTTTCTTAAACATGGCTGATACGGCCTTGCCGTTCAGGGCGGTGTTGTTAGTTCGCTACTCAAGGCATATGACATGTTATGAGTCGAGGTAGCGGTGGAGTAGGCCTTGGTAGGTGTCGGGTCGGCGGTCGCGGAGGAAGGGCCAGCCGCGGCGTTGGGTTTCGATCAGGTCGAAGTCGAGGTCGACGAGCAGGGCCTGGTTGTCGGTGGGGGAGGCTTCGGCGAGGACCTGGCCGTCGGGGGCGACGACGAACGATCGGCCCCAGAAGTGGAGGTCGTGTTCGATGCCGGGGCGGTTGATGGCGGCGACGAAGACGCCGTTGGCGATCGCGTGGGAGCGGAGCATGGTGTGCCAGGCGTCGTGCTGGATGGGGGCGAGGTCGGTGTCACCGAGGTGGGGCTGGGTGGGGTGATTGAAGTGGCCGATCGCGGTGGGGTAGAGGATGAGCTGGGCACCGGCGAGGGCGGCGAGGCGGGCGGGTTCGGGGAACCACTGGTCCCAGCAGATGAGGTTGGCGAGGGTGGCGTGAGGGGTTTGGATGGTCGGGGTCCATCCCGCTGAAGCGGGATGGCCTGGAGTGGGTGGGG
>JBCCOW010000063.1:0-24503 GCA_039025195.1 Planctomycetota bacterium | reverse complement strand
GTCGCAAGCGACCGGGCTAAACGGTGCGGGTGGGGCGGGTGGGGTGGATTGGATGGGGGTGTTGCGGGGGGTGGTGGAGGGGTTAGACCGGGTGTCGATCGGGACGATCGATGGGTTTTTCAGTCGGTTGCTGGGGTGTTTTGCGTTGGAGCTGGGGATGGGCAGTGCGGGGCTGGGCCGAGTGATTGATGAGGGGGGGAGCGAGGCGGAGGGGCTTCGGCTGCGGGCGATCGAGGCGATGCTGGCGGCGGAAGTGGACGGTGATGAGGGTGCCGGCTTTGAGACGCTGGTGCGGTTGATGCGGGAGGTGTCGCACGACACGGCACGGCGGTCGGTGACGGCGTCGCTGCTGGACCTGACGGCCGAGGGCGGGCTGCTTGGGGTGTACCGGGAGGCGTCCAACGCGGGGTTGTGGGATCACGATCTGGTGGGGGATGCGGGGGCGTTGCTGGATGAGCGGGCGTTGGGGTTGGCGGTGGAGGCGTTGTTGGGTGCGGAAGAGGGGTTGCCAAAGACGAAGGCGGGAGCGGTGAACAAGGCGGCGGCGAAGGCGTGGGCCAAGGATGTGAAGCACGCGCAGCTGGGGGTGTGGGAGGCGTTTCTGGAATCGGGGATCGGGGCGGCGGTGGCGGGCGGGGCGGAGCGGTACGGGAGGGCGGTTTTGGATGAGGGGCTGTTGGCGGTGTACCGGCCGTTGGTGCGGCATGCGCGGGCGGTGGTGTTGGGGAAGGTGGAGCGGCAGACCCGGGCCACGCACGCGCTGCTGGAGCGGTTTGTGGGGCATTACGATCGGCTGCGGGAAGCGCGGGGGGTGGTGCTGTTCAGTGACCTGACAGATCGGCTGCGGGCGGGGTTGGCGGGGATGGACGCGGCGGAGCGGGAGCGGGTGTACTACCGGTTGGATGGCCGGCTGAAGCATTTGTTGATCGACGAGTTTCAGGACACGTCGCTGGGGCAGTGGGACGTGCTGGAGCCGATGGTGGACGAGGTGGCGGCGCACGGGGATGGGAGCCACAGCTTCTTCGCGGTGGGGGATACGAAGCAGGCGATCTACGGTTGGCGGGGTGGGTGTGCGGAGCTGTTTGATGCGGTGGTGGAGCGGTATGGGGGTGGGGGTGAAGCGGTGGGTGAGGCGGGAGGGGACCGGTCGCAAGCGACCGGGCTAAACGGGGAAGATGGCGGGGTGGGCCCACGGATGGGATCCGTGGGCTTCGAGCGGGTGGTGGAGGCGTCGTTGGATCGGAGCTGGCGGTCGTCATCGGTGGTGTTGTCGGCGGTGAACCGGGTGTTTGGGGGGCTGAAGGGGTTGCCGGGGATGGGGATGTGGGCGGGGGATGCGGGAGCGCTGGCGGAGTTTGGGGGGCGGTTCCAGGAGCACGAGGCGGCTAGGGAGTTGCCGGGGTATGTGGTGGTGCGGACGACGGGTGTGGAGTCGGAAGACGGGGTGGGGGGGCATGAGCGGGATGTCGTGGAGTATGTGAAGGGGTTGGTGGGCAGCGGGGTATATCGGAGCGTGGGGGTGTTGGTGCGGCGGAACGCGGCGGCGGCGGCGGTGTTGGCGGCGCTGCGGGAGGCGGGGGTGGAGGCGTCGGGTCGGGGGGGGCGGTTGTTGACGGAGGAGCCGGCGGTGTGTGCGGTGCTGGCGGCGCTTCGGATGGCGGAGCACCCAGGAGACAGCGTGTCGGCGTTTCACGTGGCGAACTCGCCGATGGGTGAACTGCTGGGGATGACGGGATGGCGGAGCGGTGAGGCGGAGCGGGTGGGGTCGGCGGTACGGCGGGCTTGGATGGAGGAGGGGCCGGGCGGGATGCTGGGGCGGTGGGCGCGTGGGCTGGCGGGGTCGTGCGGGGCGCGGGGGTGGGATCGGTTGTTGCGGCTAGTCGAGATGGCGGAGGGGTATGAGCCGGGGTCCCGGCTGCGGTTGGGGGAGTTTGTGCGGATGGTGGAGGGGACGCGGGTGGAGGTGGGGGATGTTGGTGGGGACCGGTCGCAAGCGACCGGGCTAAACGGCGGGGCGGTGGGTGGGGTGGAGGTGCGGGTGATGACGGTGCACGGGGCGAAGGGGTTGGAGTTTGATGCGGTGGTGTTGCCGGATTTGGAGTCGGACCTGACTTTTAGGCCGGGGGTGTTGGTGGAGCGGGCGGGGGGTGAGGCGTTGGGGGAGGTGGTTGGGGTGTACCGGGCGGGTCGGGGAGAGGAGCGGGCGTTGTCGCCGAGGCTGGAGGGGCTTTACGAGGTGGCGAAGCGGCGGCAGCGGGTGGAGGATTTGGGGTTGTTGTATGTGGCGATGACGCGTGCGGAGCGGGGGCTGCACGTGCTGGTTCGGCCGAGGGTGAAGGGTCGGCGGGTGTTTCAGAGCGTGGCGGAGCTAGTGGTGGCGGGGTTGGCGGGGGTTGAAGGGTTGAAGGGGTGGGCGGAGCCGGAGCGGGTGTTGTTTGAGTTGGGGGCGGAGTTGGAGGCGGGTGGTGGGTCGGCTGGTGAGGCGGCTGGTGAGGCGGGTGGTGGGGCGGGTGACATCCCGACTGAAGTCGGGACGCCGAGGGAGCGGGCTGTTTCTGGTTTGGGGCGGGGTGGCACGAGCGAGGTGCGGTTCCCGGTGGTGGTGACGCCGTCGGGGGCGGGGGCGGAGGCGGAGGCGGGGCAGCGGGTGTCGGTGGAGGCGTTGTTGGGCGGTGAGGGGTCTGGGGTGGGGGGTGGTGGTGAGGGGGCGGTGTATGGGTTGGTGATGCACGCGATGTTGGAGCGTCTGGGGTTTATGGATGAAGAGGCGGGGCCGGGTGGTGGGGGTGGATGGTTGGAGGTGGCGGAGGAGGTGTGCGGGCGTTTCGCGTTGCGGGACGTTGGGCCTGGTGAGGTGGCGGCACGCTTCACGCAGGTCTTGGACAGGGAAGAGGTGCGGGCGGCGTTGTCTCGGCGGAGGTCGGTGGGTGGCGTCGACGCGGTGGAGCTGTGGCGGGAGCGGCGGTTTGCGGCAATGGTCCAGGGGCATTTGGTGAAGGGCGTGTTCGACCGGGTGATGGTGGCGGACGATGGGTCGGCGCGGATCCTGGATCTGAAGACGGACCGGGTGTCGTCAGGGGATGAACTGGTGGAGCGGTATCGGCCGCAGATGGCGCTGTATCGGTCGGCGCTCGGGGTAATGCTGGGGTTGGAAGTCGAGCGGATCAGCGTGGGGTTATTGGCGATGGGGTTGGACGGCGGCGCGGTGGTCGAGGTGGGATTTGAGTGAGGGCGAGCGGGGCTGGGGGTTTTCAGCGGTGGGCTTGTTGACGGTACTGGGAGGGGGGGTGTCCGGTGGCGTGGCGGACGAGCCGGGTGAGGGTCGTGGTGGAGGGGAGGCCGGCCTGGTCGGCGACGTCGGCGAGGGGGAGGGAGGTGCGTTCGAGGAGTCGCAGGGCACGGTCGAGGCGTTTGCGGGTGAGATAGGTGTGGGGCGGGGTGCCGACCTGCTGCTTGAAGCAGCGGGATAGGTGCTCGCGTGAGCAGTCGGCATGCTGAGCGATCTCGTCGAGGGAGCCGGGCTGACAAGGTTGATAGAGGATGCGGTGGATGGCGCGGTCGACGGGAGAGAGGCGGTCGCGGAGGAGCCGGTCGGCGGTGTCGAAGAGTGCGAAAACGAGCTGGTGGACGGCGCGGGAGAGTTCGAGGGTGGGGGTCTGGGCGGCGGGGTCGGCGAGGGTGAGCAGGTGTTGGAAGGCGTCGAAGGCGGGGCTGAGGTGGGGTGCGGGGAAGCGGTGGCCGTGGCGTTGGGCGAGGGCGCTGAGGTGGTCGTGGAGGCCGGCCCCGGTGAGCAGGGCGTAACGGGTGACGTGCCCGGCGTGGGGTTTGGGATGGTCTGGCGGGTGGCCGTAGGCGGTGGGGGAGCCGTAGGCGAAGATCACGATGTGGTCGGCGGGGATGGGTTGGTCGCCGGCGGGTGTGCGGAAGGTCATTCGGCCTGCAGTGACGTGCTCGATGACCCAGCGGTTTGCCGGTTGTCGCTGGTGATTGTCGTACCAGTAGGGCTTTCCGGCGGGGGCGTGGGTTTGGCCGAAGGCCTCGACACGCCAGAGGAAGGCGTCGTCGATGAGGTTGATCTGGGCGAGCCGCATATCACAAAATATACGCGATGGATCACGCGATGGGGGTTGGCATTTTGCGGCTGATCCGTCATGCTTGATGTATTGAGTGGTGTTGTGAACCGGTCGGCCGGTTCACAGCGTCTGTGTTCGTCCCGTTCTGTTTCTCACTGATTGATGGAGTCTGCTGCCATGACCACCGCTACTGTCCAAGCCCCGACCCAGTCCAAGGTGTCTGAAGAAGAACAGGGGCACAACGCCCACACGCAGGCGGCGGAATCGCAGGAGGGGCTGCGGGGCGAATTCACTCGGCCGATCAACCTGACGTTCCTGGGCGCCGGTTCGCAGTTCTGTCCGAAGCTGTGTCGAGATGTGTTGATGATCCCGGGGAACAAGGGCGGCGAGATCCGGTTGGTGGATGTCGATACCGATCGGCTCGACACGATGCGTCAGGTGATCGAGAAGCTGATCGCGGCGACCGGTCAGGGCGAGGTGTGGAGCGTGAAGGCGTCGACGGATCGGCGTGAGGTGTTGGCGGGGACGGATTACGCGGTGTGCTGCGTCGAGGTGTCGGGGGTAGCGTGTGTGGAACACGACAACGACATCCCGTTGAAGTACGGCGTTGACCAGTGTATCGGCGACACGATCGGGCCCGGCGGGTTGTTCAAGTCGCTGCGGACGATCCCGGTGTTCCTGGACATCTTGCGGGACATGCGGGAGCTGTGCCCTGGGGCGATGATGCTGAACTACACGAACCCGATGAGCATGATGGTGCTGGCGGCGGGCCGTGCGGTGCCGGAGGTGAGTGTGGTCGGGCTGTGCCACTCGGTGCAGGGGACCAGCCGGCTGCTGGCGGGTTACGCGGGTGTCCCGTATAGCGAGATGCACTGGGAGTGTGCGGGTATCAACCACCTCGCGTGGTTCACGAAGCTGGAGCACCAGGGCAAGGACCTGTACGAGTCGGTGCTATATAGCAAGTTCCGTGATGAGCTC
Source organism: Planctomycetota bacterium (assembly GCA_039025195.1). Taxonomy (GTDB): domain Bacteria; phylum Planctomycetota; class Phycisphaerae; order Phycisphaerales; family Phycisphaeraceae; genus JBCCOW01. Next base: position 19,452 of record JBCCOW010000063.1, on the reverse strand, counting down.
GCGAAGGGGATCGCGGAGGCGGAAGCCGGCAAGGCCTCGCACGACAACCGGGAGGCGAGCCACGGCGTGCAGCCCGAGAAGGAATACGAGCAGGGCGACCTGATCCGCAAAGACATGTGCGTGCACTTTGGCTCGTTCATCACCGAGTCGTCGGGCCACCTCTCGGAATACCTGCCCTACTACCGGAAGTCGGACGAGGGCCGAAAGCTGCTTCGGCTGGGGTACGAAGGTGGCAGCCGGTTCTACGCCAGCAACTGGCCGAACTGGCGGAAGAAGGCCGACGAGCAGCGGATGGCGATGGTGCGTGGCGAAGAGCAGGAAGACCTGACGCGGTCGTGGGAGTACGCGTCGTGGATGATCGAAGCCCGGGAGAAGGACGCGCCGTTCCGGTTCCACGGCAACGTGATGAACCACGCGATCACCCCGGGCAAAACCGGCACGGGCGAGGCCGGCAAGCTGATCACCAACCTGCCCGGCGACGGGTGTGTCGAGGTGGCGTGCCTCATCGACCGCAACGGCATCCAGCCGACGCGCTACGGCGCCCTGCCGCCGCAGATGGCCCACATCTGTGCGAGCAACATGGCGATGTTCGACCTCGGCGCGACCGCCTGCATCGAGAAGAGCAAGGAGGCTGCGGTGCACGCGTTGTTGCTCGATCCGTTGTGCCAGGCGGTGCTGACGCCCGCCGAGATCAAGGCGATGACGCTGGAGATGTTCGAGGCCGAGGCGGAGTTCCTGCCGGGGTATGCGTGAGTCGTTGGGCCGTAAAGCCGCGACCGGTGGTCGCGGGTGCGTAACGGGACGCTCCGCGTTTACCGCTACACGTACCGGAACTGCGCTATCGAACCGGTGACTTGTTGGACGAAAAGCGCCGGCCGGGAGAATGGTTCTGGTGGGTCGATCGCGACCGCCGGTCGCGGCTTTATGGTTTGTCGAGCCGTTCACGCAGGCGTTGGCGGACGTAGCCCAGGTGCAGGCGGAGGTGGTAGAACTCCTCCATATAGGAGAGCGGCACCTGTACGTCGAGCAGCTCTGTCTCGAGCTGATTGAGCTGGTCGAGGTCGGCTTCCAGCGCATCGTGGGTCTCCCCAAGGCGGAAGCGCTCGTCGATCTGTCGGACGAGCTTGTACCACTTGTAGATGCGGGAGCGGATACGCCAGCGGTACAGCGACGGCGCGGTGCGGAGCAGCGGCAGGAGCAGCACCAGCAGCGGCAGTATGAAGATCAGCAGCCGGTCGATCAGGGAGGCGGCCCAGAACGGGAGCTTGCGCTGGAGGAAGCTCTTGCCCGTGCGGAGGTGGTAATCGACGTCGTCGTGGAGGGGCAGGTCGAGGGCGTCGGGGTCGGGGAAGACGCCGGGCTCGTTGAGGAGGGTGCCGCGGCGGTGGGCTTCTTCCGCAGCCCAAACCAGCAGCTGCACGACGGCGGGGTGGACGTCTTCACGGACCACGAGGGCGGCGGCCGCGGCGGGGAGCTGCAGGTCGGTCGCGGGCAGCGTCGTAGCGGGATCGACGGAGCCCGCGTAGAGCGTGACGTGGGCGAGGTGGTCGGCCCGGCGGGCGTAGCCGGGCGCACGCTCGAAAGACAGGGCGGTGACCCGGTCATCGGTCAGCAGCTCGCGGATGAGCGGTGCGTTGGGGCCCATCACGAATAACGCCGCATCGGTCGCTCCTGTCCGCAGCGCATCGGCGGCGTCCGCGCTGCCCAGCTCGAGGACCTCGACCTGTTCGCTGAGCTGGTAGTCGGCCAGGAGCTGATCGGCGGCAACGCGGGTACCGCTGCCGGGCGTGCCGACCGCCAAGCGTTGCCACGGCAGGTCGAGCGGGCCCGTGATCTCCGAGTCGGCGGCGACAAAGAGCCAGATGGGCTCGTAGAAGACCGCCAATACACCGCGGAGCCCGTCGCGTTGATTGGGCGGGACAACGCCGCCCTGGATCAGTGCCGCGTCAATGCCGCTGGCGGGGTCACGGAGCAGGTCGAGGTTTTCAATGGAGCCGGCGGTCTGCTTGACCACCAGCTCGATGCCCGCGTCGGCGAACGTGTCGGCGTACCGCTGCGCGTTCTGTACATAAGCCCCGCCCGAGGAGCCGGCGGCGAACCCGACCTGCTCGGGCGGAGCCGGCTCGGCGAAGTACCAGGCCAGCACCATCAAGACGCCAGCCAGCAGCAGCGACGGCCCCCAGACCTTGAGGCGTTCAGACCACTCGCGTTGATTTTCGGCGGATGCCATACCTGCCGTTGTACCCGAGCCCGGCGAAGCCCGCACTACGCGTGGGCTTCGGCATCCGTCACGGTGCGTTGCCCGCTCTTGCGATCGAACGGCGAGGCATGAATCTTCGAGACCGGCTCGCCGATCGCTTCCTGCCAGCGGGCGAGGCGCTGCCGCATCACGGCCGCAACCTTGGCGTGGCTCTGCAGGCCCATCAGGTTGGTCAGCTCGTACGGGTCGTGCAGCAGGTCGTAGAGGTAGGCCTCGCGGAGTTCGGGGAGGCTGGCCCCCTTCTCGCTGGGGTCGAGCGTCTCGACGCCGTACTTCCACCGACCGGTGCGGACGGCCCGGCCGAAGTGGCCGTCGCCGACCTGGACATACACATCATCGGGCCAGGCCTCGGCCGCATCGGGGTCGCGTTCGACCAGGGGCAGGATCGATCGGCCGTCCATCGCGTCGGGCACATCAATGCCGCAGGCGTCCAGCAGCGTGGGCGGGATGTCAACAAGCGAGACGAGCTGGTTGAGTCGGCCACCACCGGTGAAGGCGCCGCCGTGGATGAAGCACGGCACCCGGATCGACGCCTCGTGGCAAGAGCGTTTGTATTCACCGTTGCGGGTCTTGAAGTGGCAGGCGTGGTCCGAGAGGAACACAATGATGGTGTTCTCGAGCTCGCCCATCGAGACGAGTGCATCAACGACTCGGCCGAGGGCCTGGTCGAGGCGTTGGACCATGGCGTAGTAGCCGGGCAGCTGTTGGTTGGCGGTGCCGCCGGTGTGACGGACGCCAGGCTCGGCTTCGGCGAATGCGGGCAGCGCAGCGAGGTCGGGCGGGACCCAGGCGCCGCTGTGCTGCAGCCGCGTGCCGAGCGGCCCGGGGTAGGCATCGACGTGGTTCTGGTGGTGGGGTTCGAGGTAGCTGGTGAACAGGCAGAATGGCTGATCGGGGTAGGCTCGGCGGTGCTCGTTCATGAAACGGATGCCGACATCGGTCAGGGCGTCGACGCGGTAGCCGGGGAGGTCGACGGGGTGGTTGTCTTCGTCCCAGAGCCGGGTCTGGTAGGCGTCGGAGGTCATCTCGATGGCGTTGGCGCCGAGCCACCCACGCCAGCCGCCGCGGTCCTGTTCTTCGACCGGGCCGGTCTCCCTGCCGTGGCCGAGGTGCCACTTGCCGATGTACTGGGTCGCGTAGCCGGCGTCATCGAAGCAGTGGCCGAGGGCGGGGCCGTCGTGGGGTAGGCCGATGCCGTTGCGGTAGACGCCGTTGTTGGAGGCGAATTGCCCGGACTGGAGGCAAGCGCGGGCGGGGCCGCAGACGGGGTAGCAGGTGAAGAAGCGGTGGACGTCGGTGCCGACGGCGGCGAGGCGGTCGAAGTTCGGGGTCAGGCCGAGCGGGCAGCCGTGGGTGCCGGTGGTGTCGTGGCGCTGCTGGTCGGTGAAGAAGACCACGACGTTGGGGCGGTCGAGCGTGACGGTGGGGATCGAGTCGGGGAAGGCCATGGCCGCGATGCTAGCCGAAGCACTGCACAGCCGTGGGGCAGACCGTTACACTGCCCCGCCCTTCTGATATCCCACCTGGAGACCCGTCATGCCCGAGTTCTTTCCCGACGTGAAACCGATCGCCTACGAAGGCCCCGACTCGACCAACCCGCTGGCGTTCAAGCACTACGACGCGTCGGCGGAGGTGGCGGGAAAGACGATGGCCGAGCACATGCGGTTCGCGGCGTGCTACTGGCACTGCATGCGTGGAGCGGGGGCCGACCCGTTCGGGCCGGGCACACGGATCATGCCGTGGGAGCAGGACGCGTCGGACGAGATGGACGCGGCGCTGCGGACGATGCACGCCCACTTCGAGTTCTGCCAGAAGCTGACCGTGCCGCACTGGTGCTTCCACGACCGCGACATCGCCCCGGAGGTCGAGGACGACCTGTCCGAGACGAACCGCCGGCTCGACACCGTCGTGGACCTCGCCGAGAAGCTGCAGGGCGATACCGGGATCAAGCTGCTCTGGGGCACCGCGAACCTGTTCAGCCATCGGCGGTTCATGTCCGGGGCCGGGACCTCGCCGTTCCTCGACGCGTTCGCCCACGGCGCCGCCCAGGTCAAGAAGGCCATGGAAGTCACGCACCGGCTCGGCGGCGAAGGCTACGTCTTCTGGGGTGGACGGGAAGGCTACGACACGCTGCTCAACACCAAGCTCGATGTTGAACTCGCGCACCTCGCCCGGCTGCTGCATATGGCCGTCGATTACAAGAAAGAGCTCGGCTTTGACGCCCAGTTCTACATCGAACCCAAACCCAAAGAACCGACCACTCACCAGTACGACTACGACGCCGCAACCTGCCACGCGTTCTTGCAAAAATTCGACCTCGACAAGGACTTCCAGCTCAACATCGAAGCCAACCACGCAACCTTGGCCGGCCATAGCTTCCACCACGAGCTCGAGTACTGCCGCATCAACGGCCTGCTCGGCAGCATCGACGCCAACCGCGGCGGCGACAACATCGGTTGGGATACCGACCAGTTCCCGACGAACCTCTACGACACCACGCTGTGCATGCTCACGCTGCTCAAGAACGGCGGCTTTACTACCGGCGGCCTGAACTTCGACGCCAAGGTCCGCCGCCAGTCCAGCGAACCCATCGACCTGTTCTACGCCCACATCGGCGGCATGGACGCCTTCGCCCGTGGCCTCAAGGCCGCCGCCAAGCTATTGGAAGAAGGCACGATGCCCGACCTGGTCACGACGCGCTACCAGTCCTGGTCCACCGACCTCGGCCAGCAGATCGAGGCCGGCGACGCCACCCTCGCCGACTGCGAGAAGCACGCCCTGTCGAACAACCTGACGCAGGTTCCGAGTAGCCGGCAGGAGCTGTTTGAGAACGTGCTGAACGGTGCACTGTGATTCAGTCAACAGTCTGATTTAGACCACGATAACGTAAGGGCAGCCGAGTGTTCTCGGCTGCCTTTTTTCGCGTCCTTGGTGCGGGGTTCAGGCGGATCTTTGAAGCGTGTAGCGGGAGACGCAAAGCGTCCCGCTTGATCGCTGCGGGCACCTTCGGTGCACCCGCTACACAACAAAAACATGTGCTCTACGTGTTCAGGTAGTGTCTGCTGCATCCAGACAGAGGCGTACGGAGGGCGGGCCTTTGGGGCGGGGGTGGAGGACGCAGACTTCGTCGGGGGGGGCGGTGCGGAGGAGGCGGCCGGCGCGCATGACGGAGACGGTGTCGGCGACGAGCAGGGCCTCGGCGGGGTCGTGGGTGACCATTAGGGTGGCGACACTCGCTTCGCGCAAGACCTTGAGGGTGACGTCGCGGAGTTCGTCGCGGAGGACGGTGTCGAGGCCGGTGAAGGGCTCGTCGAGGAGCATGAGTTTGGGGTCGCGGGCCAGGGCTCGGGCGAGGGCGACGCGTTGCTGCTGGCCGCCGCTGAGGGTGTGGGGCATGGCCTTGGCGTAGTCGGTCAGGCCGACGCGGTCTAGGAGGTCAAGGGCGGCAGGTTTGCGTTCGCGGAGGGGGCGGTGGCGCATGCCGAAGGTGATGTTTCGACGGACGGAGAGGTGGGGGAACAGGGCGTAGTCCTGGAAGACGAAGCCGACGGCCCGGCGTTCGGGCTTGATGTGCTTGACCGAGCGGTCGGCGGAGCTGACGGTGCGGTCGCCGACGGTGATGGAGCCGGCGGCGGGGCGTTCGAGGCCGGCGAGGAGGCGGAGGAGGGTGGACTTGCCGGAGCCGGAGTCGCCGAGGAGGCAGTGGACTTGGCCGGCGTGGAGTTCAAGGCTGAGGTCTTGGACGACGGTGGGGCCTCGGCCGTAGGCGAAGGAGAGGTCGCGGACGGTGACGAGGGACGGGATTGTTTCTGGAGGGGCGTCGGTCATTGCGGAGGGATAAGCGTATCGCGGGAGCCGCGCAGAATCCTTCGGCTTCTGCGGGCTTCAGGGCATCGGTTTGTTTGCGGTGTTCTTTCGGTGGCGTGGAGATAACAGGGTGGCGAGGAGGAGGACGGGGAGGAGGCCGAGAGCGATGATGCAGAGGGCGGAGTAGGAGGCGAGTTCGAGGCGTTCGTCGGAGGCCATCTGATAGGTGCGGACGGCGAGGGTCTCGAAGTTGAAGGGGCGGAGCATGAGGGTGGCGGGAAGCTCTTTGACGACGTCGACGAAGACGAGGAGGCCGGCGGCGAGGACGGAGGCTCGGAGCATGGGGAGGTGGACGCGGAGGACGGTTCGGGTGCGGGATTGGCCGAGGGTGCGGGCGGCGTCGTCGAGGGAGGGGCGGACGCGTTGGAAGGCCGACTGGAGGAGGGCGAGGGCGACGCCGAGGAAGCGGGTCTGGTAGCCGAGGAGGACGGCGAAGAGTGTGCCGGTGAGGATGAGTCCGGGCTTGGTGTCGAAGAGGGTTTGGGTGAGGTCGTTGAGGCGGTGGTCGAGGAAGGTCAGGGGGATAAGCAGGGCGACGCCGAGGACGGTGCCGGGGAGGGCGTAGCCGAGGGACGCGAAGCGGGCGGCGAAGGCGGTGAGGGGGCCTTTGGCGAGGCGTTGGGCGTAGGCGACGAGGACGGCGAGGGTGACACAGATGACGGCGGCGATGGCGGCGAGCTTGAGGGAGTTGCTGCCGTGGTCGATGGCGATTTCGAGGGCGCGGGGTTCGGTGGTAGTGTAGGCCATGTGGGCGAAGATGCCGACGGGGATGACGAAGCCGGCGACGACAGGGATGCTGCAGACGAGCAGGGCGAGGGGGGCGGTGAAGAGTCCGAGGCGTTGTCGTCGTAGGGCCTGGAAGCGGGTGGTGAGTTGGTGGTGCTTGGCACGGCGACGGGCGAGGGCTTCGACGGTCACGGCGAGGGCGACGATGCCGAGGAGCAGGGCGGCGAGCTGGGCGGCGGCGACTTGGGGGGCGGTGGGGTTATCGGGTGAGATCAGATGCCAGGTGTGGTAGACGCCGGTGGCGAGGGTGTCGACGGCGCAGTAATCGACGGCCCCGAAGTCGGCGAGGGTCTCCATGAGGACGAGCGCGGTGCCGGCGGCGATGGAGGGTCTTGCCAGGGGGAGGGCGACTGAAGTGAAGGCGCGGAGGGGGCCGCGGCCAAGGGTGCGGGCGACTTCGAGAGTGCAGGCGGACTGTTCGAGGAAGGCGGTGCGGGCGGCGAGGTAGACGTAGGGGTAGGTGGTGGCGGTGAGGATGAAGATCGCGCCGCCGACGGTGCGGAGGTCGGGGAACCAGTAGTCGCGTCGGCCCCAGTTGTAGCGGTCGCGGAGCCAGGTCTGGATCGGTCCGGAGAACTGGAGCAGGTCGGTGTAGGCGTAGGCGGCGAGGTAGGCGGGGACGGCGAGGGGGATGATGAGGGCCCAGCTCAAAATGCGTCGGCCGGGGAAGTCGCAGGTGGTGACGAGCCACGCGGTGGTGGTTCCGATGAGGGCGGAGGCGGTACAGACGCCGAGGGCGAGGACCGCGGTGTTGGTGAGGTAGTCGCGGAGGCGGAATTCGGCGAGGAAGGCCCACTCGCCGTTGGAGTCTTGCGTGATGGAGTAGAGGACGACGGCGACGGGGAGCGCGACGACGGCGGAGATCGCGAGGGCGAGGAGGGTCCAGGGGGAGGGGAGGAAGCGCCGGAGGCTCCACCGTGCCGTGGCAGCGAGCCGCGCAGAATCCTTCGGCTTCCGCGGGCTTGGGGGGTGTGGGGTAGGCGGTGGGTCGGGCACGCTGCCGAGCTTACCGCCAGCCGGCGCGGTCCATGACGCGTTTGCCTTCGGCGTTGTTGTTGCCGAGCTGGCTGGCGTTGAGGGTGTCGGGCTTGAACATGCCGAAGGACTGGAGGACGGGGGTGAGGGGGAGGCCTTCGATGACGGGGTACTCGTGGTTTTCGAGGGCCCAGAGGGTCTGGGCCTGCGGGGTGGTCATGAACTCGAGGAACTTGACGGCGTTGGCCTTGTTGGAGGCGGTCTTGAGGACGCCGGCGCCGGAGACGTTGACGTGGGCGCCGCGGCCGTTCTGGTCGGGGAAGACGATGCGGATCTTGGAGGCGGCCATTTTGTCGGAGGCGCTGCTCCCGGCGATCATGCGGGCGTAGTAGTAGTGGTTGGCGACGGCGACCTCGCCTTCGCCGGCGGCGAGGGCACGGAGCTGGTCGGTGTCGCCGCCTTGAGGGCGACGGGCCATGTTGTTGACCACGCCGTTGGCCCAGGCCTGAGTGGCGGAGGTGCCTTGGTTGGCGATGAGGGACGCGAGGAGGGACTGGTTGTAGATGTTGGAAGAGGAGCGGATGAGCAGGCCGCGGTCGAGGCGGGGGTCGGCGAGCTCGGCGTAGGTGGTGACGTAGTCGGGCTCGACGGTGTTGCTGAGGAAGATGCAGCGGACGCGTTGGGAGAGCCCGAACCAGAGGCCTTGGGGGTGGCGGAGGTTTTCAGGGATGCGATCGTTGAGGGTGGGCGAGGAGATGGGCTGGAGGACGCCTGCCTCGACGGCGAGGTGGAGCCGGCCGGCGTCGACGGTGATGAACAGGTCGGCGGGGCTGAGGTCGCCCTCACGCTTGATCCGGGCGAGGAGTTCGTCGGCCTTGCCCTCGATGAGGTTGATCTTGATCCCGGTGGCTTCGGTGAACTGGGTGAAGAGCTTGTCGTCGGAGTCATAGTGCCGGGAGGAGTAGATGTTCACCACCCCACCCGCCTGCTCGGCGGTGGCCGAGGTGGTCGGCAGGAGAAGGGCGGCGGTGAGGGTGAGGGTCAGCAGGGCGAAGAGGTGTTGCATGGTGGTGGGTTCCGGTGGGGACGCTGGTCGCAAGCGACCGGGCTAAACGTTTGGGGGTGTGTGGAGAGAGTTAGTTTTCAGGCGGGAACTGCTTGGCGAGTTCGGTCCACTTTTCACTGGGGATGCGGGCGAGGATGATGAAGCCCTCGCCGGGTCCGCCGGACTTGCCGAGGGGCTTGAGGACGTAGGCGACGCCCTGGGGCTCGGGGTAGATGCCGGTGGAGGCCTCGAAGGGGTCGTCGTGCCCGACGATGATGGTGTTGACGCCGACGGGGGGCTTGACGGTGAGCATGGGCTGGACGCGGGACCGCATGGCCTCGAACTGCTCGTCGGTGTATTCCTCGGCGGGCTCGAAGTTGAGGGCGGGGTCCTTGATGTAGGTGCCGAAGGCGAGGTCGGCGGTCTGCCAGGCGCGGAAGTATTGGGAGGACGTGACGGTGCCGACGGGGAGTTCGAGGTCGCGCCAGGCTTGGCCGATGGCTTTGGCCTGGTCCCAGCCGAACTGGGAGAGGACGCGTTGCGTGGAGCCGTCGTTGGGGTCGGCGTCGACCTGGTCGGCATAGTCCTTTTCGGTCTGGGCGTGCCGGAAGTAGACGACGTGCCCGCCGGCGCGGAGGCCTTGGATCAGGGCCCTATCGGAGACTTGGGTAAACATGGTCTCGGCAGGGGGTGCTTCGAGGGTGACTTCTGTGGCGGCGCAGCCGGTGAAGGCGAGCGAGAGGAGGGCGAGCAGGGCGAGTGTCGGGCGGGTGTGGGGCATCATTTTGGTTTGGTGTGGGAGAGAGCGTCCGGAGCTGGATGGTAATTGTACGCAGGTGAGAATGGGTTGCAATAGGGGAGAGGCGGGGCCCTTTGGGCCGCCCGCTACACGGGGATGAGGGCTGAGCGAAAATTCACATCCGGGGCGGGGTTAGACTCGCGGCATGGCTGAGGCGAGCGGAACATTGAAGCGGCAGGTCGGCATCGGGGGGGCGGTCGTCTTGGGGTTGGGGTCGATCCTGGGGACTGGGGTGTTTGTGAGCATCGGGATTGCAGCGGGGGTGACGGGGCCGAGCGTGGTGCTGGCGGTGGGGGTGGCGGCGTTGGTGGCGGTGTGCAACGGGCTGAGCTCGGCCCAACTAGCGGCGAATCATCCGGTGGCGGGGGGGACGTATGCGTATGGGTACCGCTATCTGACGCCAGAGCTGGGGTTCACGGCGGGGTGGTTGTTCCTCGCGGCGAAGTCGGCGTCGGCAGCGACGGCGGCACTGGCGGTGGCGGGGTACGGGTTGGTGATGCTGGGTCAGGGGGTGGACCGGTGGGTGCAGACGGGGATCGGGCTGGCGGTGGTGGTGGGGTTGACGGCGATGGTGCTGGGGGGGCTGCGGCGATCGAACGTGTTGAACACGGTGTTGGTGGCGGTGACGCTGGGTGCGTTGGGGGTGTTTGTGGGGGTGGCGTTGGTGCGCGGGGGAAGCCCACAGAATCCTTCGGCTTCTGTGGGCTTCGAGATGGACTTCTTGGCGGGCGGGGTGCCGGGACTGCTGGAGGCGTGTGCGTTGATGTTTGTGGCGTATACGGGGTACGGGCGGGTGGCGACACTTGGTGAGGAGATCGCGGAGCCGAGGAAGAACATCCCGCGGGCGGTAATCGCCACCTTGGTGGTCACGGCGGTGGTTTATCTGGCGGTTGCGGGGGCGGCGGTTTATGCGTTGGGGGCGTTGGGGTTAGCGGTGATGACCGAGGCGGGGTCGGCACCGCTGGAGTCGATCACGCGGATGCTGGGCGGTGCGTTCTGGGGGACGGTGGTGGGGATCGGCGCGATCACGGCGATGCTGGGGGTGATCTTGAATTTGCTGCTGGGGTTGTCGCGGGTGTTGCTGGCGATGGGCAGAGAAGGGGATGTGCCGAGCGTGTTCGGCAGTGTGAACGCGAGCGGGACGACGCCGATGCCGGCGGTGATGGGGGTGGCGGTGATCATCGCGGGGCTGGTGCTCATTGGGGATATAAAGCTGACGTGGTCGTTCTCGGCGTTCACGGTGCTGCTGTACTACGGGTTGACGAACGCAGCGGCGTTGAAGTTGAGCGATGACGAGCGGTTCTACCCGCGGTGGGTCTCGGTGGCGGGGCTGATCGGGTGTGTGGGGTTGGCGTGGTGGGTGGACTGGCGGGTGTTGATTGCGGGGATGGTTTTGATTGTGGTGGCCTTGGGGTTAAGGGCAGGACTTCGGCGGGAGCGGGGCGGGGATGATGGCTAGAGCCGATTTCCAAGGCGTGTAGCGGGAGACGCGAAGCGTCCCCTCCGAAATCGCGGGCACCTCCGGTGCACCCGCTACACGCGAACGACACACGCGCTAGGCTTTGATCATGAGATACGGGATGCGGAACGGATGGCGTTGGCTGGTGGGAGCAGTGCTTGGCGTCTTGATGAGTGTTGGGGTTGGGCTTGAGGTGATGGCGGAGTCGCAGGAGTCCATTCGGGGGATCACGATTTCGACGCGGCGTTGGGGACCTGGGGAGTGGGACCGGCGGGACTTGATGGGGCCGACGCTGGACCGTGCGGTGGGGGTGGGCGCGAACTGGGTGACGATCCACCCGTACGCTCGGCTGGGGCGGGGTGGGCGGTTGTGGCACGACCCGGCGATGCAGGACGCGTCAGTGCGGGTGACGATCGAGGAGGCGCGGGCGCGGGGGGTGAAGGTGATGATCAAGCCGCACATCGCGTACTGGGGGACGCCGTTTAACTGGCGGGGTGAGATCACGTACGGGAATGACGAGGCGGCGTGGCAGCGGTTCTTCGACGGGTATCGGGGATGGATCGTGCACCAGGCGGAGCTGGCCCAGCGGTACGGGGCGGAGGGGTTTTGCATCGGGCTGGAGTATGTGGGGACGATGCACCGGGAGGCGGACTGGCGGCGGGTGATCGCGGCGGTGCGGGCGGTGTACGACGGGCCGATCACGTATGGGGCGAACTTTGATGAGTACACGCGGGTGCCGTTCTGGGACGCGGTGGATGTGATCGGGGTGCTGGGGTACTTCCCGATTTCGGAGCAGCCGAACCCGAGCGATGCGGAGCTGGACCGGGGCTGGCGGGAGGCGATGAAGACGATGCGGGCGTTTTCGACGATACACGGCAAGCCAATTGTCTTTGTCGAAGTGGGGTACCCGAGGTCGTCGTTCGCGGCGTCGGAGCCGTGGCGGTATGACGACCACGGGCCAGAATTTGAGGCGTATCGGTTGCGGGTACTGCGGTCGGCGTTGCGGGCGGCGGAGAACGAGCCGACGGTCTTGGGGGTGTTCATCTGGAAGTGGTTTGCGGCACCTGGCCCGATGAGCGAAGAGTTCATCTTGATGGGGCCCGAGGCGAAGGCGATGCTGCGGTCGGTGTGGAAGGATGGGGGAGTGAACGGCCCGTTGAGCGGTTTGTGAAGAGGTGGTTGGTTGGGGTGAGAGGAGGCGGGGTGGTTGACGCGGGGTCGGGGTCGGGGAGAATGGCGTTCGAGACGGGGGAAGTCGGGCTTGGACTTGGCAGGAGGCTGGGTCTGGAGCCGGGCTTGCTGTGTTGAGATGACTGCAGTTCTAACCTGCCGCGACGGCGGCGCAACGGATCCGTTGGCGATTGGAACCGAGCCGATCCCGTGACAGTTCGATGGCAGAGGAGAACGCCGGGCTGCCCGTGCCGGCTGGCCATGGTGGTATGGAGGGGGCGGGCGGGGCGGGCGGGCTGATCCCGGTGGGGATGCTGGGGCAGCGGGTGTCGCCGGAGCCGCGCCGGGTTCGGCGACGGGTGAGGCTGCACCGTCGGCTGCGTCGGTATTACGCGCAGCTGTTGATCTCGGCGGTCGGGTTCGGATTGATCGGGGCGTTGCTGGGGTATCAGTACGCCCCGCTGCGGTACGCGTCGGAGGCGGTGCTTCACTTCCGGGCGTTGGGGCCGGGGACGCTGGAGGGTCATGGTGGCAGGGATGCTGAGCTCTCGGCGTCGCGCTTGGCCAGCGTGCTCGACGGTTACGCGGAACGCTTGGTTAGTGCCGAGATCGGCGTGGGCAATGGTGAGGTGGCTTTGCGGGTCGATCGGTCGGGGGCGGCGAGCGGGACGCTGAGGTTGACTGCTGAGGCGAGCGAGCCGGCGGTGGCGTCGTCGGCGTTGAACGACCGGGTGCGGGCGTTCCGTGATACGCAGCCGGGGTCGGCGTGGCGTGAGCGGGTCTCGGGGGTCAAGGCGGAGCGTGAGCGGGCGGCGGGGCTGACGCACGAGTTGGCGGTGGCGGAGGCGGAGCTGGAACGCCGTCGGCAGGGGCAGGGTGCGGTGTCGATCGAGGGTCGGCTGATCACGCTGGAGCGCCGCGTGTTGGACCGCACGGCCGCGCTTGAGGCGATCGGGTCGGACCTGTCGGTGTTTGCGGGGCAACGCGGGGTGGTGCTGCCGGGCGGGCCGGAGGCGGACCGGGTGCTGGACCGGTTGGCGGCGTCGGATGCGGTGCTCAAGGAACGGCTCAAGCGTTGGCGGACGATTCGGCTGGGGCTGGAGCAGGCGGCGGCGATCCGGCCCGAGTTCGAGGCATGGCTGCTGGACCAGGGGTACCGCCAGCCGCTGCGTGAGCTGGACGGGATGGTGCAGGACGTACTGGCGGAGACGCGGCTGATCGACGGCGAGCCGGTGCGTCGGTCAGGGCTGCAGCGGCGTCGGCTGGTGGTGCAGGCGCAGCTGGAGTCGGCGGAAGCGGACTTGGCGGCGGCGCGTCGTGAGCAAGCGGCGCAGCGGTCGGCGGAAGGACGCATACTGGAACTCCGGCGTCAGCTCGCGGCGTTGGACACGCGGGTCGCCGAGGCGATGGCCACGCTGCCGGTGTCGGCGGGGCTGACCGAGCCGATCCGCTGGGCGACGCCGGCGCGGGAGCCGGTGCGGGACCATCGGCCGTGGTTTGCGGCGTTGGGCGGTGTGGGCGGCGGTATGTTGGGGGTGTTGCTGCTGCTGCCGTTGGCGTGGCGTGACCGGTCGATGCGTCGGCCGGACGCGGCGGTACTGCGGGATGCGGCGGCCCCGCTGATGGCGGCGCTGCCGGTGCTTAAGTCGGTGGCGGACGGTCAGGCCCCTCAGGTGGGGGGCGGGGCGAAGGCGTTGCCCCCGCCGGCGGACCCGGCCGAGGCGGCCCACGCGGCGGCGGCGATCTCGGATTTGCGGGTGCTCCTGGAAGCGAATGCGGCCCCGCTGACCGACGCCAAGACGATCTGCCTCGCCTCGCCGGCCACGGGCACCGGGGTGACCTCGCTGACGCTGGGTTTGTCCACCGCACTCGCGCAAGCAGGCACGCGCACCCTGCTCGTCGACATCGCGGGCCTGGCGTCGCCACGCCTTTCTGCAGCCCCGGCCGACCCTACGCTCGACCAGGCGCTCACCCAGTCTCGGCTGCTGGACCCCGATGAAGCCGACCTGTTGCTGTCCCCCCAGGAGCACCGGCTCGGGCTCCCCGCGTTTCTCGATGGCCAGCCTTTGAGCCGGTGCACACTCGAGACCCGGCTGCCCACGTTGTCGCTGCTGCCGTCGCTGACCGCGCAGCCGGGCGACCCGGACCGCGTGGCGGGGCGGGTGCTGGACCGCTTGCGTTACGAGGCACGGCAGGGCGGATACGACGCTGTGCTCATCGATGCGGGCGTGGTCCCGGGGCGGTCTGATGCACTGCTGGCCGCGGCGGCAGCGGACGCGACGCTGCTGGTGCTGGCCCCCAACCTGGATCAACGACGGTTCAATCACGCGTTGGCACAGCTCCGGCTGGTCCACGCCCAGGTGCTCGGATCGGTGTTCAATCGTGCCCAACCGCGGCAGGCCACCACGCCCCCGCCCGATCCGAAAGCTACGCCGATCCATCGGCCGCCGGTCGCGCCGCTGCGGGGTTCAGGCCTGTTCGCCGCTGCGATGGGCTTCCACGAGCCGGCGTCCTTCGGGGGCTCCGGCTTCGGCCGTCACGCTGGGTCGGGGCTGGTCGCGTCGTCCACCACCAGCCTCAGCGGCATGCCCTATCTCGGGGACGAGCCCGAGTCGTCTTTCAGTCCGCCACCCGCCCCGCCCACCGCGGAGGCCGACTCTCAGCCCGATGGAGGAGACGCGAACGAGGCCCCTGATGTCTTTGCACCGATCGAGGCAGAGCGTTCAAACGATCAAGAGCCCGACGGCCCATCGCGGGTGCTGCCCCGGCCGATCCAGGTCGAGGCGGACCCGGATGTGGATGCGTTTGTCGAGGCGATGATCAGCCGGGCGGCCCGTCGGCCCAGCCAGCAGCCGGGCAAGACGACGCACGCCGACGACCCGCCGCCGCACACGCCTGAAGACGAGGCGGCAGCCGAGACGGTATCGAGCGAAGAAGAGCCTGCAGCGGATTCATCGGGGCGGGCCTCGCTGTCCGATCGATTGGCCGCCGCAGCGGAGGAGCTGTCCGAGCCGTTCGCGCCCGAGCTTGCAGGAGGAGCTAACACCGACGAAGCCAACGAGGACCTGAGCGACGAGGCGCTCGGTCGTGAACTGGAAGCGCAGGCCCGGGCAGAGGGCTTGGCGGGTGAAGCGGGGTCTGCCGAGGCGGAGGCCCAGACCTCGGCGCAGCTCGACGCGGCGCTGGACGATCTGGCGAACGAGGCGTTGATCCTGCTGCGTTCCGATCTGGCCAAGGGGCAGCCGCCGGCCGTGTCGCCCCACGACGCGCAGCCCGAGCCGGAGCCCGAACGACCGGCCTGACTTACCATCCGGGCTTGGCCCGCCCCGACCTGCTGAACCCTTCTTCGAGCCCCGCCGACCCCACGTTGCCGGCCCGACTCCGGCGTCGCTTGACGGCAGGATCGCTCGCCCAGCTGCTGCCCCACGCCGCCGACCGTGCCGCCGTGGCCAGCATGATCGAGCCACGCCAGACGGACCGTGCAATCGACCCGCCGGCCACGCTGCGTGACGCGTTGGTCCTGGTGGACCCCGACCCGCAGACCACGCCGACGGCGGTGTTCGATCGGCTGCGGTGGGGCGGCGTGGTGCTCTTCGCCAGCCCTTCCCCCAGAAGACTCGACGCGCTCCGTAGCGCTTTCGTTCAGACGCCGGGCTACCAACTCGATGGCGACCCGATCGCTCTGCCGCATCCCCACCCGGTGCTTCGGCGTCTGACCCGGCCGGTCCGGTTCAGCGTGGCCCGCAAGGTCCTGCTCGATCCGCCGGACACCCTGACGTCCCGCTACTCCTACCACCTCGCGCTGGAGCCGAACCCCGACGAGACCCACGGCTACGCGGTGGTCAAGCGGGTGCCGACTTTGGAGCAGGCGGTGTCTCGCCTGCGGGCGCTGCACCCCGAAGCCGACGAAGGCTTCCTCGAACGCACCGCGGTTGGGCTTGTACGCAAGGCGTTCCCGGTGTTCCTCACCCGCGAGGCGGCCTTCCTCAAGATCCTCCGCAAGCACCTGCCCGAGCCGATGCGTCCGCGGGTCCCCGAAGCGCTCGGGCTCGACACCGATGACCAGGGCCACGTTCGAGCCCTCACGATGACCTGGCTCCGTCAGGGCCCCCCGGAAGACGGACCCTTGTCTCTCAGAGATTTTGCACGGCAGGCTGCCGAGCTGCTCAACGCCCTGCACACCCACGTCGGCGTGATGCACCTCGACCTCCGCCTCGACAACCTGCTCGTCACCCCGCACGGCGTGTCCATCATCGACTTCGGCTCCGCCATCCGCTTCGGCGAAGACATCACCCAGTCCCGCGTGCTCGCCAAGGTCTTCACGCAGATGCTTGACGCCTCGCAGATCGCCGAAGACCTCCGCCGGCTGCGGTTCCGCAAGCGCGTGACCTCCTCCGTCTTCCGTCACTGCTTTGACACCCACCACCCCGGCGCTATCTGTCCCGCGATCGACCTCTTCGCTCTCGTCCACCAGATGACCCGCCCCCACGACAACCCCGATCTTGTCGGCCTCGTCAACGCCGACCCTAATCAAGCGGGCTATGAATCGCTCGCGCGGGTCCGGCGCGCGATCCTCAATCCCGAGGACCCCGAACAACCCGCGACCCGTACCGTCCGCGATCTGGCGGACGCTCTACGCGTGATGTAGGTGTGTAGCGGGAGACGCGGAGCGTCCCGTCGGCAACCGCGGGCACCTCCGGTGCACCCGCTACACGTACACCAATTCGGCGATCGTGTTTAACCCAAATGCTCCGCGAGGAAGGTTTCGACCTGGTCGAGGTTGATGCGGCTCTGCTCTTGGGTGTCGCGGTCGCGGACGGTGACGGTCTGGTCGCTGAGCGTGTCGCTGTCGATGGTGAAGCAGAACGGCGTGCCGATCTCGTCCATACGGGCATAGCGCTTGCCGATGGACTGCTTCGCGTCGTACTCGACGGCGTATTTCTCGCGGAGCTGCATGTAGAGCTTCCGGGCGATCTCGGGCATCCCGTCCTTGTTCACCAGCGGGAAGACGCCGGCTTTGATGGGCGCGAACTTCGGCGGGAATTTCATGAACACCTTCGACGGCCGAGACTCGTCGGGAGTGTACGCTTCGCAGAGCATGACGAGCACGGCCCGCGTCAGCCCCGACGCCGGCTCGATGACGTGCGGGATGTACCGGCTGCGTTCCTTGATCTCGGCCTTGTCCACGCCCTCGTTCTGCAACCGGACCTGCAACTCCTGATCGAAGTACGACAGGTCCTTGCCCGAGTGCTCCTTGTGCTGCGTGAGGTCGAAGCACCCGCGGTGGGCCACGCCCTCGAGCTCGCCATAACCCGGGGCGGTGAAGGGGTACTTGTACTCGACGTCAACGGTGGCGTTGGAGTAGTGCGACAGCTCGTCTTCATCGTGATCCCGCAGGATGAGGTGGTCGGGGTTGATGCCGAGCCCGAGCCACCAGTTGAAGCGTTGCTCCCGCCAGAACTGGTACCACTGCTGCGATTCGTCGGGGGGGCAGAACCACTCCATCTCCATCTGCTCGAACTCGCGGGAGCGGAAGATGAAGTTGCGGGGCGTGACCTCGTTGCGGAACGACTTGCCGATCTGGGCGATCCCGAACGGCACCTTGACCCGCATGGTGTCGACGACGTTCTTGAAGTTGAGGAAGATGCCCTGCGCGGTTTCGGGGCGGAGGTAGGCCTTGTTGTCGTCTGACTTGATGGCTCCGACCGTAGTGTCGAACATCAAGTTGAACTCCCGGGGTGGCGTCAAAGAGCCGGTCTTGCCTGTGAATGGAGATGGGATTTCAGCGTGATGTTCTTGAAGCTGTGATTGCTCAAGTTCAAAAGGAAACGCAAAGAACTGTTCGTTGTCTGCGGTGTGCCCTGTCAAATACAGCACGTTTCCGCCAGCAGTAACCTTTCCACCACCACCTGTGAAATTGAATGCCTTTTTGAGCTTCTTGTTCTTAAGAGCTTCGTCGAGGGCTTCGCCGTCAGTTGATGCAATTACAGAAAACGACGGTGGCAGGAATCCCTTTTTTAGTCCTTCGACAAGTCCACCACGCTTTATCTCCATGTACGGTTCCGTACACCTAACAACGTAAAAGACGAATAGATGGTCGGAACGAAATCGTTGCTTCGTTTCTGTGTCATCCATCATTGGATCGTTGAACCCGCCGACGTGGCCGGAGGCTTCCCAGGTCTTGGGGTTTTGGATGATGGAGCTATCGAGGCCGACGATGGAGACGGGCTCGCCTTGCTCGTAGCCGGAGACGTTGGCGGGGGCGAGGGGGGGGGCGGCGACCATGCAGTGCCACCAGTGGTCGCGGAGGTGGTTTTTGAGGGCGGTGCCGAGGGGCCCGTAGTCCCAGAAGCCGTTGAGGCCGCCGTAGATCTCGGAGGCGGGGTAGACGAAGCCGCGGCGTTTGCAGAGGGCGACGAGGTCGTCCATGGACTTGGTAGCAGGATCGGTGGGGGTGGGGGACATGGCGGGGATGGTAGGGGATGGGGCGGGAGGGTGACGGATGTCGGATTGACGTTTAGCGGTGCCCTTTAGGGCCCGCGGGCGTGGCGTTGTGGGCGGCGCCGAGCGGGGGCTGAAGCCCCCCGCTAAACGGGGCGGTTAATACGTGTTGTGTTTCGCCACGGGGACGTTCGCGGGGGTGAGGGTCGCGAGGGTGTCGGCGATCTGTTGACCGGTGGTGCCGTCGCCGTAGGGATGCCGCCCCCGAAAGGTTTGCGTGAGGGCTTGTTTGATCGCGTTGCGGATGTTGGTTTGGGTGGGGTGGGGGCAGTCGATGACGGAGGCGGGGCGTTGGCGGCCGCGTTGGCGGTGGCCGAGGTTGACGGCGGGGGTTTTGAGGGCGGCGGCTTCGATGAGGCCGGCGGAGGAGTTGCCGACGAGGGCTTTCGTGCCGGCGAGGAGGGCGAGGAATTCGGGGCGGGGGAGGTGGTCGCGGACTTCGGATGCGTGGGCGTGGTCGGCGATCGCGCGGAGGACGGCGGGGCGGCCGGGGTCCGCGACCACCTCCCCCGCCCCCAATTCCTCGCCCTCCACGCCGGCACCAAAGCCCACGTCGGCCACAACTCCCCCGGCCTCATCGAAGCCGCCGC
>JBCCOW010000062.1:0-24551 GCA_039025195.1 Planctomycetota bacterium | reverse complement strand
CTGCTCGATGCCGGAATGTCACGGAAGTGGGTTAGCTTCGGCGAAGCTCACGACCCAAGCACCGGTCAATGGCGGCCGTAACTATGACGGTCCTAAGGTAGCGAAATTCCTTGTCGGGTAAGTTCCGACGCGCATGAATGGTGTAACGACTGGCACACTGTCTCCACTACCGGCTCGGTGAAATAGAAGACGCGGTGAAGATACCGTGTACCCGCAGCAAGACGGAAAGACCCCGTGGACCTTTACTGTAGGCTGATATTGGCCAAGATTTTTAACTGCGTAGGATAGGTGGGAGGCTTTGAAGCATTCGTTTCGGCGAGTGTGGAGCCGTCCTTGAAATACCACCCTGTTGATTATTTTGACCTAACCCCGACCCATGAATCTGGGCGAGGGACCGTGTTAGCTGGGCAGTTTGACTGGGGCGGTCTCCTCCTAAAGAGTAACGGAGGAACGCAAAGGTTGGTTCAGCACGGTTGGAAACCGTGTGTCGAGTGTAAGAGCACAAACCAGCTTTACTGCAAGACGGACAAGTCGAGCAGTTACGAAAGTAGGCTCTAGTGATCCGATAGTCCCGTGTGGAAGGGCTATCGCTCAATGGATAAAAGGTACCCCGGGGATAACAGGCTTATCGCTCCCGAGCGTCCATAGCGGCGGAGCGGTTTGGCACCTCGATGTCGGCTCGTCTCATCCTGGGGCTGAAGGCGGTCCCAAGGGTTGGGCTGTTCGCCCATTAAAGAGGCACGCGAGCTGGGTTCAGACCGGCGTGAGCCAGGTCGGTCCCTATCTGCTGTGGGCGTAGCACACTTGAATGGAGTCTTCTTTAGTACGAGAGGATTAGGAAGGACGTACCCCTGGTGCGCCGGTTGGACTGCTAAGTCCATCGCCGGGTAGCTAAGTACGGCAGGGATAACTACTGAAAGCATCTAAGTAGGAAGCCCCCCATAAGATGAGGTGTGCATGGCCTTTTAGGCCGAGAGACCCCGGGAAGACCACCCGGTTGATAGGCAGCAGGTGCAAAGACAGAAATGTCCTCAGCTGAGCTGTACTAACGGTCGATGACTTGGTCACTCCGACCCCATGCCGATCACCCGTTGTTCGTAAGACACGTTCCCCGAACAACGGGCCCGGCCACGGGTCATGACTCAGACACTGCCCATGTGCTCATGAGCGTGTTACACCAATCAGCAAACCGATATGATCCCCGATCATGTCGCCTGCATCAGGCTCCCAACCCGGCCTGATGCTTGTATCGCCTCCCTACCAAAACCTGCCACTGTTGAACCAGTGGCGTCGGTCGCTTAACCGCGATCCACGCTTTTGTCGGTGACCATAGTGCTGGGGTCACACCCGTTCCCATCCCGAACACGGCCGTTAAGCCCAGCACGCCGATGATACTGCCACCGCGGGAAAGTAGGTCATCGCCGGCTTAATCAGCCCCGTCTGCTCAACGCAGGCGGGGTTGTTTTTTTGCCAGACCAATCACCGACGAGGTGTTACAAGCAATTTGCTGTGCTGTCGTTTACGCATAACCAAGCACGGACCTTGTCGCTCGACCCCGTTACCCGGCTTTGATACGACTGTAGGACGCGGTTTGGGCCGATACATAGCCTCATGCCCGGTCCAGGACAGCCTGTTATCCCACGCGCGGTTTTCCCCACTTGGGGGACGCTCTGGCGTCGCCTTGTGGCGGTGGGCTGCGTGCTGCTCTTCGGGGTGTTCTGCTGGGTGCGTTGGCGGTATGTGCAGCATATCGAGTCGCCCGTATTCGGCTGGGGGCTGTTGTTATTCGAGTTGGCCAACTCCGTCACCTTCCTGGGGTTCATCTACGCGCTGGGTCTCGGCGGGCCCCGGCATCGCGTACTGCCGCCGCCCGCACCGCCGGGTTGCGTTGTCGACGTCCTGATCCCGACACTCAACGAAGAGCCGGCCCTGCTACGACGCACCATCCGGCGGGCGATGGGCATCAAGTACCCACACGAGACGTGGGTTCTCGACGACGGTGCTCGGCCGTGGCTGGAAGTACTCTGTCGAGAACTCGGCTGCCGGTACCACTGTCGAAGTAACCGTGGTGAAGGCGCGAAAGCTGGGAACCTCAACGCGGTGCTACCCCAAATGCGGGGTGACTACATCGCGGTGTTCGACGCCGACGCCCTCGCTCATCCCGCGTTCCTCGACCGGACGCTCGGCATGTTTGATCACGATCGGGTCGCGTTCGTTCAGACGCCGCAGGTCTTCCATAACGTCGAAGCCCTCGAGTGCGATTACGACCCCAGGACCGGCCGATACTGGAACGGCCAAGACCTGTTCTCCTCGACCATCCAGCGCGGCTTCGCCCGGATCGGCTCGGCCCTGTGCGTCGGCTCTGGGTTTGTCGTCCGGCGGGCGGCGCTCGACGACATCGGCGGCTTCCCCACCGACAGCGTCACCGAAGACGTGCACATGTCGATGATGATGCACCGCCGCGGCTGGAGCAGCCGGTACCTGCCCGAAGCCCTCGCCCTGCACCTGGCCCCCGACGGGCTCGGCCAGTACTGGTCGCAGCACATGCGTTGGTCGCAGGGCAACATCCAGCTCTTCTTCCGCATGCTCCGCGGTATGGGCGGGCTCAACCTCGGCCAACGCCTCAGCTACCTCCAGACCGTCTCGGGCTACATCACCCTGATGCTGCGTTTCCCGCTGCGGCTGATCGCCCCGACCATCATCTTCTGCGGGCTGCAGGCGATCGACCCGGCCATGCTGAGCGTGCCTTGGGCGGTGGCGGTGTACGCCAGCTGGCTGCTGATGACATACGCGTTGCCGCCGCTGCTGTCGCGCTGCGAGTCTCGGCCGCTCGGCAGCCGGGCGCTCAATCTCCTGCGCACCGGCCCCACGATGGTGGGCTGCTGGCAGGTGCTCTCGGGCCACCGCCCCAAGTTCGTGGTCACCCCCAAGACCGGCGGCGCCCCCGCCCCGCTGATCGCTTACGCGTTCCCCATGCTCATCTTCATCGCCAACGGCCTCGGCCTGCTCGCCGCGGCATACGGGCTGACCAAGGGCTGGTCCATCGGCATGCTGGCTGCGATGTTCTGGTGCGCCGAGTCGGTGGTCGTCAGCGGGCTTGCTCTCAAGATGGTCTGGGGCCGCCGGCTGGCGGTTGACCCGCCGAGCACGATTGTGGACGAGCCCGCCCAATGGGAAACACCGGACGGTTCATTGCAGCCACTGCGGCTGATCCGCTTGGGCGATGCACACGCCGTGGCTATGGCGGACCGCACGCTGACAACGGGACAAGGCCAACTCCACGTTGGAAGCAACGGCCAGACCACCAATATCTCGGCCACGGTTTCACTGGGCACCTCGGGGCTTCGACCCGCTGCCGGCACGGGCGAAGCGGTCTTTGAGATTCAGATGGACGCTGATCCGCCGCATGACGGCGCGGATACCCGTGACCAGCTTCTGGACTTCGTCGATACGCAAGCGATCTACCGATTCTTCGCGGGCCTGCGCGGCTTCAGCTTTGACCTGCCGGATGATCTGGAAGTCCGGGCGACTACGCCTGTCCCGTTCTACCGCCTGCGTCCCCCTTACCCGCCGATCCGTTTCTGACCGTTGTGTCCTGCAAGGCACCGAGTCAGTCGGACGCCTGGATAGCTTGGAGGAAGACCGAGCCGTAGCGTTCGAGCTTGGTCTGCCCGATGCCGGGGATGGCCAGCAGCTGTTGATCGGTGGCGGGGCGTTGGGTGGCGAGGGCCTTGAGCGTGAGGTCGCCAAAGACGATGTATGGCGGGACGCCCTGGTCGTCGGCGAGGCGTTTGCGGAGTTCGCGTAGCTTATTGAACAAGTCGCGGGACTCGGGGGTGTTGAGTTCTGGGGCATCGCTTGATTTTGTGGGCTTGGGCGGTGCCGCAACACGCGAGACGGGCAGGTCGATCTTGAGCTCGCCCTTGAGCAGGGCGGTGGAGGAGTCGGTGAAGTAGACGGTCCGGTACTCGTCGGCGGTCTGGCCGAGGTGGCCCTCGTGGATGAGGTGTTCGGCGAGGGCGCGCCAGTGGCCGGTGGGTTTGGATTTACCGAGGCCGTGCACGGAGAGGTCCTGGTGGTTGCGGTCGGTGACGCGTTTGGAGTTTGAGCCGCGGAGGACGTCGATGAGGTGGGACAAGCCGAAGCGTTGTCCAGTGCGGGCGACGGTGGAGAGGAGCTTGCGGGCGTCCTCGGTGGCGTCTTCGAGCTTGGGGGGGGAGAGGCAGTTGTCGCAGTGGCCGCAGGCACCGGGGTGGTCGACGCCGAAGTACTTGAGGAGGGGGACCATGCGGCAGCCGGTGTGGTGGGCGTACTTGATGACCTGGTCGAGCTGCCAGCGGGCGTGTTCTTGTTCTTTGGGGTCTTCTTTCTGATTGATGAAGAACTCGACGCGGGCGCGGTCGCCGCCGGAGAAGAAGAAGATGCAGTTGGCGGGCAGGCCGTCGCGTCCCGCTCGGCCGGTCTCTTGATAGTAAGCCTCAAGCGATGAGGGCAGGTCGGCATGGATGACAAAGCGGACATCGGGCTTATCGACGCCCATGCCGAAGGCGATGGTCGCGCAGATGACCCTTGCATCGCCGTAGATGAACGCGTGCTGGTTGGCTTCGCGTTCGGCGGGCTCGAGGCCGGCGTGGTAGGGCAGGGCGGCGAACTGATAGCTCTGGAGTTTCTCTGCGAGCTCGTCACACTTTTTGCGTGATCCGCAGTAGATGATGCCTTCGTGGTCCGGGTTCTTGTAGAGGTAGTCGACGATGGCGTCCTGGTAGCCGCGTTTGGGGCGGACTTCGTAGAAGAGGTTCGGGCGCTCGAAATCACCGCGGAAGACGGCCGGGTCGTTGAGGTTGAGCTGCTTGAGGATGTCGTCGGCGGCGCGGGGGGTGGCGGTCGCGGTCAGGGCGACGATGGGGGTGTCTTTGAATCGGCCGTCGAAGTCTTCGCGGAGCCGGGCGAGCATGCGGTACTCGGGGCGGAAGTCGTGGCCCCACTCGGAGATGCAGTGGGCCTCGTCGATGGCGAAGCGGGCGACGTTGAGGTTGGCCAGGAGGCGTTGGCCGGCGGCGGCGAAGAGGCGTTCGGGGGCGAGGTAGAGGAGTTTGAGTTTGCCGGCGATGGCGTCCTGTTCGGTGTGGTAGGCGGTTTCGGGGTCGAGGGTCGAGTTGAGGTAGGCGGCGGGGATGCCGTTGGCGTTGAGGGCGTCGACCTGGTTCTGCATCAGGGCGATCAGCGGCGAGACGACCACGGTGAGGCCAGCGTCGGGCGGGTCGGCGACGGCGGGGAGCTGGTAGCAGAGGGACTTGCCGCCGCCGGTGGGCATGAGCACGAACGTGTCACGGCCGGCGAGGACGGCATCGACGACCTGGCGTTGGAGGGGTCGGAAGGCGTCGTGCCCGAAGTGGGCCTTGAGCAGCCCCTCGGGGTCGAGCGTAATCGGTGGGGCCGAGTCGGCTGACATAGCGTGAGAGTATCTGGTGGGCGACCGGTCGCGAGCGACCGGGCTAAACGGGTTGAGAGGTGAGCGGGTTAGGATGGTGCGATGGATGATCGGCGATGGCATCGGGTGCTTCGGCAGCATGTGGAGACGGAGCGGTTGTTGGGGGTGGAGGGGGTGCCTGTGGGTGATCGGGCTGCGGTTGAGGTGGAGGCATCGGAAACGCGCAGTGCGGCTGAAGCCGCACCGCCTCGGGAGAGCGGAGGGATGTTTAGGGAGGTGCGGCCGAGTGTGGTGGTGCCGGTGGGGGAGCGGGCGGGGGCGTTGGCGGCGGTGGAGGCGGAGTTGGCGGCGGATGAGCGGGTGAGGGCGTTGCAGCCGGCGGGGACGAAGCTGGTGTTTGGGGAGGGGTCGGTGGAGGCGGACATTATGTTTGTGGGGGAAGCGCCGGGCGAGACGGAGGACCGGTTGGGGCGGCCGTTTGTGGGGCCGGCGGGGGAGCTGTTGGACAAGATGATCGGGGCGATGGGGCTGGCGCGGGAGTCGGTGTACATCATCAACACAGTGCAGTTCCGGCCGCCGGGGAACCGGACGCCGACCCCGGAAGAGACGCGGGTGTGTATGCCGTATGCGGTGCGGGCGATGGAGATTATTCGGCCCAAGGCGATCGTGACGCTGGGCGGGTCGTCAACGAAGAGCCTGCTGGATACGGCGACGGGGATCACGCGGCTGCGTGGGCAGTGGCAGAGCTTGCAACGGGTGAACCCGCCGATCCCGTTGATGCCGACGTTCCACCCGGCGTTTCTGCTGCGGAGCTACACGAAGGAGAACCGGCAGCGGGTGTGGAGCGACCTGCAGGCGGTGATGGAGCGGGTGGGGTTGAGGGCGGGGTAGTTGGTCGGTTGCCGGGGTTAGACTATTTGCATGTCTGTGGAAGGGCCGACGGACAAAGCTGACACGCGGGACCGGGTGCGGCTGCCGAAGCGGATCGGGCGGTATCGGCTTCGGCGTCAGCTCGGGCGTGGCCGGGTGGGTGTGGTGGTGGAGGCGGTGGATACGACGCTGAAGCGAAAGGTGGCGTTAAAATTGGTTAGGGTGCCGGAGGGGGAGAGCGGGAAGACGGTCCGGCGTCGGACGCTAGAGGAGGCACGGCGGGCGGCGGGGTTGGCGCACCCGGGGATCGTTCAGGTGTTTGATGTGGGGCGGATCAAGGAGGCGGGCGGGTGGGTGTCTATCGCGATGGAGGTGATGCCGGGGGGGGACCTGGCGAAGCGGGTGGAGGCGGACGGGGTGATGGCGGTGCAGGAGGCGTGCCGGCTGGTGCAGCAGGCGGCGGAGGGGTTGGCGGTGGGGCATGCACAGGGTTTGGTGCACCGGGATGTGAAGCCGGCCAATCTGATGCTGTCTGCGCACGGGCGGTGCAAGGTGGCGGACTTCGGGATCGCGGCGATGGAGGCGGAGCTGGAGCAGCTTGAGAGGGGTGGTAAGAAGGAGGCGGCGGGGACGCCGAACTACATGTCGCCGGAGGCGGCGCGGGGAGAAGTGAGCACGGCAGGTGATGCGTGGGGGTTATTGGCGACTTTGTGGTTTGTGCTGACGGGGGAACCGCCATTCGCGCTGGAGCGGGCGAAGGATGCGGCGAGGGTGCACCGGGGGATCGGGCTGAAGCCGTTGGAGGGGTTGCGGCCGGGGTTGCCTGGGGTGTTGGTGGAG
The DNA here is from genome assembly GCA_039025195.1 of Planctomycetota bacterium. Classification (GTDB taxonomy): domain Bacteria; phylum Planctomycetota; class Phycisphaerae; order Phycisphaerales; family Phycisphaeraceae; genus JBCCOW01. The sequence continues at coordinate 17,410 of JBCCOW010000062.1, read as the reverse complement.
TTGTTGGAGACGGGATTGGGGGCGGAGGTGGAGCGTCGGCCGGGTGACGCGGCGGCGGTGGCTCGGGCGTTGGATGCTGTGGTGGTGCCTGAGGCGAAGCTGAAGGAGCCTGTGGAACGGGCGAGACCGGTAAGGCGGGGCGGGCGAGTGAGGCAGCGGCCTAGCGGTGGGTTGCGGTGGGTGTTGGGCGCGGTAGTCCTGGCGGTGGTACTGGGTGGTGGTTTGGTGGGGTGGTGGTTGGCGCAGCGTGGAGGCGGCACGGGTAGAGTGGAAGCCGCGAGAGATCAGGGTAGTGATCTGGCTGTGGGGTCGGTGGATGATGAGGCGGCGTTGGTGGAGGAGCCCCCCGGTGGCGAGTGGATCGCGGTGGAGGGGGTGGAGGGTTTGAGGGCGGTGCGGGCGTCGTTAAGTCATCCTAATCGGCCGGCGTCTCAGGCCTGGGATCGGAACTTGAGCAAGAGGTGGGGCAGTGGGCCGATGGCGGATGACGGGATGGTGGTGTATGAAATCGACCGCGGGAGCGGGATGCTGACCGGGCTTCCTTCGGTGGATTGGGGGCTTGAGCCTGGGCAGTGGGCTTGGTCGGTTTGGAGAGGGGGGCGGGGCTGGTTCGCGGTGACGGAGGGCTGGCGGGGGCGGGCGCGGTATCTGCGGTTAGAGATGCGGGAGCCTCGGTCGAAATCTGGGGTGTCGGTGCGGGAGTTTGAGTGGGGGGAGTGACACAGCCGTAACGCGACCGGCGGTTGCCGACCGCCGGCTATTGGGCAGTGTGAAACGAGGGGCGTTAAACGCTTTCGGTGGCGGGTTCGTCGACGATGCGTTCGGCGCGGACCTGGATGACCTTGGTGCGCTCGGCGTCGGTGACGGTGAAACGGAAAGCGTGGAAGTCGAAGTGTTCACCGGGGTCAGGGATATGCCCGAGCTGGGAGAAGACGAAGCCGCCAACGGTGTCGTAGTCGGCATCTTCGGGGACGTCGAACCCGAGGTGGTCGGCAAGGTCGTCGATGTCGACGCGGGCATCGACGGAGGCGATGCCGTAGCCCTCGGGGGTGATGGCGGGTTCGTCGGACTCGGGTTCGTACTCATCCTGGATCTCGCCAACGAGTTCTTCGAGGATGTCTTCGATGGTGACCAGGCCGGCGGTGCCGCCGTATTCGTCGAGTACGATGGCCATGTGGACTTTCGTCTGCTTGAAATCGGCAAGGAGTTCGACCAGCGACTTGCTTTCGGGGACGAAGCGGGGCTCACGCAGCAGTTGGCGGACGTCGAAGTGTTCGCCGTCGCCGACGTAGGCGATGAGGTCCTTGGCGTAGAGAACGCCTTCGATGTGGTCGATCGACTCGGTGTAGACGGGGATGCGGGAGTGCCCGATATCGATGATGAACTGTTTGATGTCGTTGAGCGGAGAGGTGATGTCGATGCCCTCGACCTCGGTGCGGGGGGTCATGACCTCCCCTGCGTTGGTCTTGGGGAGTTCGAAGACGGCCTGAAGCATCTGCTTCTGTTCGTCGTCGATCTCGTCGTGCTGTTCGTGGGACTCGATGGCGTCGATCACTTCGTCGGAGAGGCCGTCTTCGGACTTTTCGAGGTCGTGCCCGGAGATCCGCCGGATGACGGGATCGACGACGAGGAAGAGCTGGGTGACAGGTGAGAAGACGCGGGCCAGGGCGTAGAGGACGGGGGTGGACCAGGAGAGCAGGCGTTCGCGTCGATAGCGGGCCCAGGAGATGGGGATGGCGACGCAGAAGAGGGCGACAAGGATGCCGGCGATGAGGAAGGCAAAGCCGAGCTTGAGCAGCGGATGCAGCTGGTTATCGAGCTGGATGCTGGCGGCGTAATAGACGGCGAGGGTCACGACGAGGGTCATGGCCGTGCGGAGGATGGCGGTGAGGAGCATCAGCCGGCGACGTCGTTCGAGGAGCTGTTCGACGATCTTCTCGCCGGGTTTGTCGGCGGCGTCGAAGAGATCGACAAGCCGCTTGCGGGAGAAGCCTTTTAACGCAGCATGACAGGCGGCGAAGTAGCAGCCGAGGAGGCAGGCGGCGGCGGTGGTGAGTACGGCAGGGGTAATCACGCGGGGGACTCCGCGGGTGTGCCGTGGGGCGTGTGGTAGAGCGGGCCGACGCCGATGGCGGTCAGGGTGTCGTCTTCGCGCTGGTGCATGCGCTGCGCGGCGTCGGGGGTCGTGTCGTCTTCGCCGAGGAGGTGCATGACGCCGTGGAGGGCGTAGAGCAGGAGCTCGTGCTTGGTGTCGTGGGGGAGTTGAGCGGCGCGGCGGGCGGCGACGTCGAGCCCGATGGCGATGTCGCCGTGGGGGGGGCCTTCGGGGGTGGGGCGGAGGTCGAAGGTGAGGGCGTCGGTCGTGCCGGGAACGCCTGAAAATTGCTGATGGAGCTGGGCCATCTCATCATCACGGATGGCGTGGATGGCGAGCGTGGCGTGGGTGACGCGGAGTTGGTGGAGGGCGTCGTGGAGGCGATCGGTGATCCAGTCGCGGTCTGCGGGGGGCAGAGCGTGTGGGTTGTCCTTGGAAGTGGTCAGGGACAGGGTGAGGCCGGGCTCCGGTTGCGGGGGCTCGGCCTCGGTAGGACTGCCGGGTTCGGCGTCGGAAGAGGGGGTGTCTGAAGCCGTGCTGGGGACGGCGGGTGTTTCGGAAGGGGGCAAGGCTTGGGTCTCGTGGGTTGCGAGTGTCGAGAGTTTATCCGGTGCGGGGTCGGGGGCCAAACGTTTTTGGGGGTACCCCGGCGATGCGTCGCATCGCGGCTAGGAAATACGGTGGGTTATTAGGTGCTGGCGGTGGCGGGGTCGCGGCGGCGTTTGAGGGTGACGCGGTTGCCGGTTTTGTTGAAGGTGACCTCGTCCATGTAGGCCCGCATGAGCATGACGCCACGGCCGCAGGGTCGGGTGAGGTTTTCGTCGAGGGTGGGATCGGGCAGGTCTCCGGGGATGAAGCCGGGGCCCTGGTCTTCGATGCTGATGGTGGTGAGTTGGGGGGTGACGGACCAGTCGATGGTGACGGTCTTGGAGGCGTCGCCGGCGTTGCCGTGGCGGACGGCGTTGGCGAGGGCTTCGTCGAGGGCAAGGCGGATGGCGAAGGCGGCATCCTTTGGGTAGTCGGCGGCCTCGACGTCGTCCATGATGAGCTTGAGGACAGCGTTGGCCTCGGGGGAGGTGCTGGGGATGACGCGTTGCTTGGCGTCGGGGTCGGGTTGCTTGGCGTTGGGCATAGCCGAGGCTGGACTGCTTGGGCCGGCGGGGACGGGTGGGCGCTTGGTCGGGGCGGCTACTTGAAGCTGCCCATGGCCTTGTCAGTGGTATCGTGGATCTGGAAGAGCTTGTTGAGCTTCGTGATCTTGAACACGTCGTAGATCTGGGCGTCGATGTTGGCCAGGCGGAGCTGGCCGCCCTTATCACGGATGCGGTTGTTGATAGTGATGAGGGTGCCAAGGGCTGCGGAGGAGAGGTGCTCGACCGACTCGAAGTTGAGCAGGAGCTTGGGGCTGGCCTGGCTGTCGATGACGGCGGCGACCTCGTCGCCGATCTGCTGGATGTTGGCCTCTTCGAGGATGTTCCGGTCGAGGAAGCCGATGCGGGTGACGTCGCCGTCCTGCTGGACCACGAGTCGAGAGTCGTTGCTGTTCATGGAGCCGTTCTCCGGGGCGTGAGGAGCGAGACAGGCTTGATAAGGCGTGACGGAGGGGGTGTCAAGCGTAGGCGGGGTTTCGCGGTGGTGGGTAAGGCAACCGAGCGGGGGTGTGAAGTGAGGGGTTCTGGGGAAAAACGGTGGGTGAACGGTTGACTTGATCTGGGGATGAACACGGTGTACAACATCTAGTATTCCAGGTGGGAGGTACCACGTTTTCCTGTTCTGTGACCGATGCCCGACGGCGGGCCCACACGGAACTGCACCGGGGCACAGCAGGCGTACCTGTTGAATCCCCCGCAGCGGCACGGGTCCCGTGCCCTCGAGTTGGTCAAGATTGCACGACCCGTTATGCCGGCATCGGCTCGGGATCGCCTGGGTTTCAGGATGCGAGTGCGGTTGGATGTCAGGGTCTGCAGCGAGCACGCTTGACAAAAGTGTGCGGACCGGCTGCATAGCCCTGAATTATTCAGAGAAGGCTCAGACCTTGCGTAGACAGACAGGCTCGGTTTCGCGGTCGGGAAAGATTGAGATCGGTATGGAGGCGGGTCGGTTTTGAGTTCATTAGAGATCGCCTGATGCGGCGAGTTGGCGGGATGAGGGGCGGGGTGGGGCCGAGCGTGTTGCTCGGCGGAGACGGTTTGGAGCAGGAGCGGTAGGTGCGTGGTGTGCCGTACCGCCGGGGCGAGCCTTATGCTGGGCTCGCTCAGATTCTCGTACACCCAATGAGAAGAGCATTGAGCGACGAACAAACGAAAACGGAAACGGCCACTGAAGACGGTGCTTCACCCCCGAAGCGTCGACGACGCCGACGGCGCAAGCGGAGTGGCGGTGGCAACAGCGGGAACGGCAACTCCGGCCAGCCGGCCGAGGCGAATGGCAACGTCGCGGTCGAATCGGTTCCGGAGTCCGATGCCGCGGAGGCGGCGTCGGGTCAGGGTGGCGAAGCGCTGGTCGCCTCGGGCATCCTGGAACTCGGGCTGCAGGCCGACGGCCGGATCAGGCAGCTGGACGAGACCTACGTCGCCGAGCCGACCGATCCCGTAGTGCCGATCCACCTGGTCGAACGGTTAGGCCTGCGGGCGGGCGTGCAGATCGAGGCGACCCTCGGCAAGCCGTTCGGCGGCAGTGGCCAGGGTGGCGGTAAAAAGAAGAAGAAGTCTCGGCTGCAGCTCATCGACCCCAAGGCCCGGCGGGTGGCTGAAGTGACGTCGATCGAGGGCATGGACCCGGCGGAGTACGCCAAGGCCGTCCACCAGTTCGACGACCTGACGACCATCATGCCGCAGCCCCGGCTGACGCTCGAATACCCCGACTGCCCACCGGCGTGCCGCCTCATCGACCTGTTCTGCCCGATCGGCTACGGCACCCGTGGCATGATCGTCTCGCCGCCCAAGGCCGGGAAGACGACGCTGCTGCAGAACATCGCCTTTGCGATCCAGAATAACCACCCGGACGTCGAGGTGTACGCGCTGCTGATCGACGAACGGCCGGAGGAGGTCACGGACTTCCGCCGGAACGTGCCGTGCACCGTCTGGGCGTCGAGCAACGACCACCCGCCCGAGCGGCACGTCGGGCTGGCGATCAACGCGATCGAGCGTTGCAAGCGTCACGCCGAAGAGGGTCGGGATGTGGTGGTGTTGATGGACTCGCTGACGCGGTTGGGCCGGGCGTTCAACACGGCGCAGGGCCTGGTCAATACGGGACGGACGCTGTCCGGTGGTCTGGATGCAGGGGCGTTGTCGATCCCCAAACAGCTCTTCGGTGCAGCCCGGAAGTTCGAGGAGGGCGGCAGCCTGACGATCATCGCTTCGGCGCTGGTCGACACCGGCTCACGCGGCGACCAGGTGATCTTCGAGGAGTTCAAGGGCACGGGCAACATGGAGGTCATCCTCGACCGCAAGATCGCCGAGCAACGCGTGTTCCCGGCGATCGACCTCGCGGCGTCCGGCACGCGGAACGAGGACCGGCTGATGTCCGAGAAAGAGCTCGATACGGTCACGGCCCTGCGGCGTCGGCTGATGAACATGGCCCCGGTGATGCAGGTCGATCAGTTGCTCAAGGCGATCGCCCGGTTCAAGACCAACGCGGAGCTGGTCGGTGATCGCGACGGCCGAGCGGGCGTGTCGGGTGGGCCTTTGGGTCCGGGCGGCAGGCGGTAAGCGTCATGGCCGAGCCGGTGCCCGCTGCGATCGGGATCGGGGCGAACCTCGGAGATCGGGAGGCGGCGTTGTCGTGGGCGGTCCAGTCGCTGGGGCACGTGGAGGGGGTGCGTGTGTTGAAGATCGCAGCCGCGGTGGAGACGCCGGCGATGGTGCTGCCGGGCAGTGATGAAACGCAGCCCGATTTTCTGAATACGGTGGCGTTGGTCGAGACGACACTGGACCCGCTGGCGTTGCTTCGTGTGCTGCAGCGGATGGAGCTGGCGTACGGTCGGCCGAGGTTGACTGGCCGAGAGCGTTGGGCGGCGCGGGTGCTGGACCTGGACCTGTTGTTGTACGGCGACACGGTGGTCGCGGAGGAGGGGCTGACGGTGCCGCACCCTGGTTTGGCGGAGCGGTGGTTCGTGCTCAAGCCGTTGAGCGAGATCGCGCCGGACTGGGTCGTGCCGGGTCTGGACCAGACGGTGCGTGAGTTGTTGGCGGGGGTTAGCTGTGGGTGAGCCGATGCTGTACATCAACGAGGTGTTTTACTCGGTGCAGGGCGAGTCGACGTGGGCGGGGTTGCCTTGTGTGTTCGTTCGGCTGCGGGGGTGCCACTTGCGGTGCAACTATTGTGACACGGAGTACGCGTTTCACGAGGGGGACAAGCGGTCGATCGCGGCGGTGATCGAGGAGGGGCAGCGGCTGAGCGGGGGGTGTGATCTGTGGGAAGTCACCGGCGGGGAGCCACTGCTGCAGCGGGGGGTGCACGACCTGATGCGGCAGCTCTGCGATCTGGGCAAGACGGTGTTGGTGGAAACATCGGGGGCGTGCGATATCGGGGCGTGCGACGAGCGGGTGATCCGGATCATGGATGTGAAGACGCCTGGCTCGGGGGAGGCGGAGAAGAACCTGTGGGCCAACATGGACCTGCTGAACAAGCGGGACGAGGTGAAGTTCGTGGTGACGGACCGGGCGGACTACGAGTGGATGCTCGGGGTGATGGAGAAGTACAGCCTGGCGGAGCGGGTGGGTGCGGTGCTGGTGAGCGCGGCGGCACCGATGAGCCCGACGGTGCAGATCGGCGGGGTCGAGGGGCTGGCGATGCGGGAGCTGGTCGAGTGGGTGCTGGCGGACCGGCTACCGGTGCGGGTGCAGACGCAGCTGCACAAGATCATCTGGGACCCGGCGGAGCGTGGGGTTTAGTCGTCGGATCAGGTGGGTGGTGTGTGATAGATTGTGTTGTCCGATGAAAGTGCGATTGACCCGGAGTTTTGAGTTTCACGCGGCGCATTCGTTGTCGACGTTCCCCGAGGGGCACAAGTGCCGCAACGTGCATGGGCACGCGTTCCACGGCGAGATCGTCGTGGAGGGCGAGGTCGATCCCGCGAAGGGGTACTTCGTCGACTTCGGCGACCTCAAGGCGTTGATCAAGCCGATCGAGGACGAGCTGGACCACGCGTATCTGAACGACATCCCCGGGCTGGAGGTGCCGACAGTCGAGATGCTGTGCAAGTGGGTGTGGGACCGATTGAAGCCCGGGCTGCCGGAGCTGAAGTCGGTGCGGATTGAGGAGACGGCGAAGAACGCGGCGGAGTACTGGGGGGAGTAGGGCAGGTTGTAGGTGGTAGGCCGTAGGTTGTAGGTCAGAACTGTGTTGGTTTATTCGCTTGGGGCGGGGACGATGCGGCGGGTGAGCTGCATCCCGTTGGGGTCGATGGTGAAGCCGATGAGCTCGGCGGCGAAGTCGTCGTCGATCACATCGATCACGGCGGGGAGCTGGCGGCCGGTGAAGAGGTCGTCGAGGAAGGCGGCGGCTTCGGGGTTGTCCTCGAGTGCGGGGAGGGCGGCGATTTCCTGGCGGACGCGGTCGCGGGGCAGGGGGAGTTGGCCCGCCTCGACGCTGCGGATGCGGAGGGTGTCGGGCTCCTGCTCGTGGACCGCGATATCGAGATCGAACGTGAAGACCTGGTCGATCTGGTCGGCCTTGATGTGGACCATGACCAAGGGCCGGCCGTCGCGGTGCCCGACGAGGATGCGGTCGATCTCTGGGGGCATCTCGGTGCCCTGGTTTTCGAGGAGGCGGGGCAGGTGGGTTTCGAGGTAGGCGTTGATCTCGTCGAGCCCGACGCGGAGGGTGCGGATGTCGCCGAGCAGCGGGGGGGTGGGCCGGTTGCTGGTGAGGGCTTGTCGGACCGCGTCGCCGTCGGCGTATTCGGAATGGGTGGAGAGCTCGCCGACGAAGCGTTTCTCGAAGGCGTCGCTGAGGGCCTGCTTTTCTTCGGTGGAGAGCTGGTCGAGCTGGGCGGTGGCCTGTCCCCAGGCGGTGGGGAGTGACGACCAGAGGTGGAAGAGGGCGAAGCCGGCGAGGGCGGCGAGGCCGAGGAGGATCAGCCCGGCGTAGAGGAGCAGGCGGCGTTTGGAGCGACGCTTTCGAGCGGGGTGTTCGGGGTTAGCAGCGGCGGTTTCGCTCAAGTGGCGGGTGGGTCGGTAGGTGGGGTAGGGCAAGCGGGGTTGAAGGCGTTGGAGGGTACCACCGTGTCGGGCTGGGCGAGGGCGTCGGCGGCGGCGATGAGGGCCTGATGGAGGAGTTCGTGATCGGGGACGGCGGTCACGAGGTGTTCGAGCTGGTCGATACGTTCCGGGGAGCCGAGCGGTGCGGTGGCGGCGGCGATGGCGGCGTTGCCGAGGGTTTCGGATGCGGCGATGAAGGCGTGGCGGGCGGCGACAGTATTGAGCCAACGGTCGGTTGGGATATCGGGCTTACTGATCTCGGTGGTGATGGGGGGATCTGTGGTGGTGGTGAGTCGCCAGTGATCGGCGTGGGCGGGGTTGTCGGCGAAGAGGAATTCGGCGTCGAGGGTGCGGTCGTGGGCTGCGGCGCTGAGGGCGGCGAGGTGCTCGGTGGTGTGGGGGTGGGTGAGGACGAGGCAGCCGGGGCGTTCAACGTCGTCGGGGCGTTGGCCGGTGTCGAGGACCTGCTGGATGAGGGCGTCGGGATCGGTCGGCAGGTCGGAGGAGCCGAGGCGGATGGCGCGGTCAGAGGCGTTCATGCGTCGGCCGCGGCGGGCTTCTTGGAGGGGTAGAACGACGCGTCGGTAGAGCCGCCAGTTGGACTCGGCGCGGGCGAGCTGGAGGGCTTCGAGGCAGCCGGTCTCGGCGTCGGCGTAACGCATGTCGGCGAGGGCCTGGGAGGCCTGTTCCATGATGTGAGTGATTGAGGAAATGCGTGATGTCCTGAATGCAGGATTGATGGGTTACACCGCGGCGGTTGTGGTTTGGTTCTCGTGGCGGAGTTGGCCGCAGGCGGCGGCGATGTCGCGGCCGCGGCTGGCGCGGATGTGCGTGGTCCGGCCGGTGTCGGTGAGGATGCGTTGGAAGCGGTGGACGTCGTCAGCGTCGGGGCGAGTAAAGGGGAGGCCCGCGACTTCGTTGTAGCGGATGAGGTTGATGTTGGAGCGGAGGCGTTTGCTCACGGTAGCGAGCTCGTGGGCGTGCTGGGGCTGGTCGTTGAGGCCGCCGAGGAGGATGTACTCGAGCGTGATCTCGCGCTTGGTGGTACGGAAGTAGTGCTGGCCGGCCTCGACGAGCTGGTCGATGGTGACGCCCTCGGCCCAGGGGATGATCTGCTTGCGGAGGGCATCGTTAGGAGCATGGAGGGAAATGGCGAGGGTGACGGGCAGGTCGAGGGCGGCGAGGCGTCGGATACCGGCGGGGACGCCGACGGTGCTGACGGTGATGCGGCGCGCCGAGAGGTTCATGCCCCAGTCGGCGGCGAGGGTGTGCAGCGCGGGGAGCACAGCCTTGAGGTTGACCAGGGGTTCGCCCATGCCCATGAACACGACGTTGGTGAGGGGGCCGCCACCGGAAGTAACACCTAGCCGGGAGAGTTGCCACGCCTGCTGGACGATCTGGCCGGCGGTGAGGTTGGCGTCGAGCCCGCCGAGGCCTGAGGCACAGAACTTGCAGCCAACGGGGCAGCCGACCTGGGAGGAGACGCAGGCGGTGCGGCGGGCCTTGCCCGAGTCGCGAGAGGTGCTGGGGATGAGCACGCACTCGGTCTGGGTTTTCGACGAACCTTGGTTATCACCGAGGACGGTGAGGGTGTTGAGGTTGCGGCCGTTTTGGGCGGGCGTTTCCGGGGGGAGGGACCAGTCGATGAGCAGTTTCTGAGTCGCGTCGGTAGCGGTCTGCTGGCGGATGACTCGGCCCTGCAGAAAGGTCATACGTTGGCTCAGCGTGTCGCGGTTGCGTTGGCTGAGGTTGGTCATCGCCTGCGGGTCGGCGACACCCTTGCGGTAGACCCAGTCGAGGGCTTGCTGGGCACGGAAGCGGGGCATGCCCCAGCCGGCGAGGAGGTCGGTGAGGGAGTCGGGGGTCTGGTCGAAGAAGTGCGGTTTGGGCGATGTCACTGCGTATGCAGTTTAGGTGATGGCGACGCGCCGGCGATGCGTCGTATCGCGGCTGTGAGTGATGGGGTGTGATCGTTGCATTTAAGATATTGTGATGTTGTCGGTACGGCTGCGAGCGTTGTTTGATGCGGTGTTGGATGAGGAGGTGGCGGCGCTGCCGGCGGGGGTGGCGGCGATGCTGGAGGAGGTGCCGTTGGTGGTGGAGGACGAGCCGTCGTGGCGGCTGCTGGAGGAGATGGGGATGGGGCCCGGTAGCCCAGGGGAGGGGGACCTGTGTGGGCTGCACCAGGGGGTGCCGTTGACGGAGCGGAGCGTGGAGGAGAGCGGTCGGCTGCCTGACCGGATGATGCTGTTCCGGGGGCCGATCATCCGGCTGGCGGGGTACTCGCTGCTGCACGGGACGGCGGGGCCAAGCTACGACGAGCTTGTCCGGCAGGTGCATATCACGCTGTTGCACGAGATCGGGCACCACTACGGGCTAGACGAGGACGACTTAGCGGGTTTGGGGTACGCGTGAGGCGGTCCGACGGCGGGCGGGCGGCGGTGGTTAGGGGTATGCTTTGCAGCAAGAGAGGGACGCCTTCCGGGCAGGCCTGTGCTTGATGGAGGCGTCGGGTGTTGGTTGATGCTGAAGCTGGCAACGCTGCTGCAAAACCCGGGTGAGCCGAAGGCCGAGTCGAGGTACGACCGGCCGGAGGAGCTAGCTGCGCTGGGGTACAACGGGCTGGTGCTATACGAGACGTCGGCGCTGTCTGGGGTGGCGTCGCCGGATGATGTGACGGACCCGGAGCTTCGGCGTTGGGTGGAACAGATGCTCGAGGGGGTGCAGCGTCGAGCGGAGGCGGCGCGGTCGGCGGGGCTGAGCGTGTATGTGGCGTACGACGTGATTGTGCTGCCGCGGGACGTGGTGGCTCGGCACGCGTCAGCGGTGGTCTCGAAACACCGGTCGGATGTGCTGGACCCGACTAGGCCCAAGGCGCTTGAGCTATCGGTTAAGGCGTTGGAGGCGTTGGTCGGCCGGGTGCCGGGGGTCGAGGGGGTGGTGCTGCGATTCGGGGATACGGATGCGGCGCGGCTGCCTTACCTGATGGGCAATGACATCTACAGTCCGCCGTCGTCGGCGGGCCGGGCGGACCGGGTGATCGCGGTGCTGGAGCGATTCCACGAGTCGGTGGTCAACCGTCTGGGTAAGCGGCTGATCGCGCGGGCGTGGAACGTGAATCCGGGTGGGCTGCACGACACGCCGGAGTTGGCGGAGCGGGTGGCGGATCGGCTGCCCGGTGATCCAAACGATGAACGGTTTGTGCTGTCATTCAAGTACACGCAGACGGACTTCTGGCGGTACCAGCCGTGGAACATGGCGAGCCAGTGCTTTGGTGATCGCCCGATCCTGTACGAGCTGCAGTGTCAGCGGGAGTTCGAGGGCAAGGGCGGGGTGCCGAACTGGTTGGTGCCGGTGTGGCAGGACGGGCCGGCTGCGGGCGAAGTGGCGGCGACGGACGGGGACGGTGATGCTTGGAACGGCGGCTTGCGACAGGTGAGCGAGCGGGTGAACTGGGCGGGGGTGATGGCCTGGGTGCGGGGCGGCGGTTGGGGCGGGCCGTTTGTGGGGCATGAGGAGTGGATCGATGCGAACGTGTGGTCCGTGCCCCGGCTGGTGGATGAGCCGGGGCTGGATGCGGACGCGTTGGCGATGCGCTGGGTGGACGAGCGGTTGGGCGTCGGGCGGAAGCCGGTGGCGTCGGCGTTGTCGGCGATCCTGGGCGAGTCGGCGCAGCTGGCGAAGCAGGCGTTCTATGTCGGGGCGTACGCCCGATCTCGTAGCGATGCCTGGCACCCGTCGGCCGACTACATCCAGGACGACGTGCTGGATGTCCGAGCGCTGTGGCGGCTGATCCAGCGGCTGCCCGAGTCGCAACTCAAATCGGTCGTCGAGGAGAAGCAATCTGCGGCCGATCGCATGTCACACCTGCGGGGAGACCTGCAGTTGGCCGCCGGTGATCGTCGGCAGCAGAGCGTGCTGCCCCTGGTCAACTCGATGCTGTACACCGAGGCGTTTTATGAGGCGCTGCGGGACTTGGTGATCGGGCTGGTGCAGTATCGGCGGTTTTCGAAGTCGGCGGACCCGACGCACGCCCACGAGTCTCGTCAGCGTCTGCTGTCGGCCCAGGCGCATTGGAATCACCACACGCAGCGCTACGGCTCGATGCCAGGCACCGCCACGCCGTTCCGCGAAAACGAGTTCTGGGAGATCACGCAGGACGTGCTGACGAAGCTGGACGGGCCGGTGGTGGCGGGCTGAGGCGGCTCTACTTGGCGTGGTACCAATCGGCACCGATGCCGGTATCGACCTTGAGCGGGACGCTTAGCGACATCGCGGATTCCATTGTGTCTGCAAGAACGTCAGCCATTGCGTCGGCGTTGTCCTCGGGGGTTTCGACGACCAGCTCGTCATGAATCTGTAACAGCATCTTCATCGGGAGTTGGTCGTCGGCGATGCGGCGGTGCAGATCAGCCATGGCCTTCTTGATGAGGTCGGCGGCGGAGCCCTGGACGACGGAGTTGATGGCGAGGCGTTCGGCGAGGGCACGCTTCTGGCCATTGCTGGAGTGGATGTCGGGGATTGCGCGGCGGCGGCCGAGGATTGTGGTGACGTGGCCGTGCTCGGCGGCGTGCTGTACGCACTGGCCCATGAAGCGGTCGATGCCGGCGTAGCGGGCCTTGTAGTCGTCGATGAGCTGTTTGGCGGCGTCGTTATCGAGGGACTCGACGCGGCGGGCGAGGCCGTAGGGCGTGATGCCGTAGATGATGCCGAAGTTGATCATCTTGGCATGCCCCCGCTGCGCAGATGAAACCTCTTCCGGGGGGAGGTCGAAGACGGCGGCGGCGACGGCGGTGTGGATGTCCTGGTCGGCGTTGAAGGCTTCGATCAGGGCGTCGTCCTCGGCGAGGTGGGCGAGCATACGCAGCTCGATCTGGGAGTAGTCGGCGGCAACGAGGCGGTGGCCCGGCTCGGCGACGAAGGCACGGCGGATCTGTCGGCCCACGTCGGTACGGATGGGGATGTTCTGCAGGTTGGGGTTGGATGAAGACAGCCTGCCCGTCGCCGCTCCGGTCTGGTGGAAGGAGGCGTGCACGCGATCATCGCCGCCGTCGGCCTTGGTCCAGATGGCGTCCTTGAGGTTGCCGAGGTAGGTGCCGACGAGCTTGGTGAGGCTGCGGTATTCGAGGACGAGCTCGGGGATGGGGCGTGCGTGCTCGGGGACTTTGGTGACCTGCTCATCGGACATGTCGGTGAGTTTCTCGAGGACCTCGCTGTTGGTCGAGTAGCCGGTCTTGGTCTTCTTCAGCTTGGGGAAGTTGAGCTGGTTGAAGAGGACGTCGGCGAGCTGCTTGGTGGAGTCGGGGTTGAAGTCGGCCTTCGCCGCGTCGAGGATCTCAGTGCGGAGCTGGTCGACGCGGGCTTCTAGGTCGGCCTTCTGCTTGTCGAGAACGGTGGGATCGACGCGGATGCCGTGGCGTTCCATGGTGGCCAGGACGTCGACGAGGGGCATCTCGACGTCGGCGGCGAGGTCGGCCATGCCGAGCTGTTCGAGCCTCGGTTGTAGAAGTTGGGTCAGACGGAGGGTGATGTCGGCGTCCTCGGCGGCGTAGGCGGTGACGCGGTCGAGCGGGACCTGGTCCATCGTCTTCTGCGGCGGGTCGGCTTTTCGGGTGGGGCGTGGCCCGATGAGGGAGGTGATGGGCATGGAGGCGTAGCCGAGCTCGGAACGGGCGAGCTCGTCCATGCCGATGCCGGGTGTGCCGGCGAGGAAGGCACCGACCATCGAGTCGAAGGTGATGCCTTGGAGGTCCAGCCCGGCGTGTCTGAGGACGAGCAGGTCGTACTTGATGTTGTGGCCGCACTTGGCGATGGCGGGGTCTTCGAAGACTGGTCGGAGGGCGTCGCGGATGGTCGGCCAGTCGAGGTGGGATTCAGGCTCGGGTGATTTGATCGGGAGATACACGCCTGCTTCCGGGGTACAGGCGAGGCAGATGCCGCAGAGCTCGGTGCGGTGGCCGAGGCCGATGGTCTCGGTGTCGACGGCGATGAGGGTCTGCTTGCGGAGGGTGGAGACGAGAGCGTCGAGTTCGGCTTGGGTTTTGATGGCGGTGTAGTCGCCGTCGGGGAGGGGGTGGTCGGCGGCATCTGACGTGGCTGCAGCTGCGGTGCCTTGGTCTTGGGCGAAGAGGCCGAAGCCGGCCGCGTCATCCTGCGGCGTCTTCTTACTGCCTTTGGGTTTAGTGGGTGGGGCGGTGATGCGTTGGAGGTCGGTGATGTGCCGGTTGAAGCCGAGCTGCTTGAAGAGTTCCGTCAGGCCTTCGGTGTCGATCTGGTCGGGGGCGACCTTGGCGGCGGCGAGGTCGAAGTCGATCTCGACGGATTGATCGAGCGTGACGAGCTGGCGGGTGAGTTCGAGCTGGCCGGTATCGATGGCTTCCTGGAGGCGTTCTTTCTGTTTGCCCTTGAGCTGGTCGATGTTGTCGATGAGGGCCTGGACGGTGCCGAACTGCTGGATGAGCTTGGAGGCGGTCCTGGGGCCGATGCCTTGGACGCCAGGGACGTTGTCGGTGGAGTCGCCGATGAGGGTTTGGTAGTCGATGGCCTGGGCCGGGGTGATGCCCTTCTTCTCGAGCAGTGCGGCGATGTCGAGCTCGGTGTCGGTGTGGATGTCGAAGAGGGTGACGCGGGCGGAGATGACCTGTTCGAGGTCTTTGTCCTTGGAGACGAGGCGGACGTGGAGGTCTTTGGGTGTGTCCTTCGGAGGGGTGGTGGTGTATTGCGTGGCGAGGGTGGCGAGGATGTCGTCGGCCTCGGCCTGGGGGTCGCCGAGGATGGGCAGGCCAAACCCGCGGGCGATCTCCAGCATGCGGGGGATCTGGGCCTTGAGGTCGTCGGGAGTCTTGTCGCGGTTGGCCTTGTACTCGGGGTAGATCGCGTTGCGGAAGGAGGTGTCTGCCGCGTCGATGGCCATCGCGGCATATGGCGGGTTGAACTGCTCGAAGAGCTTGATGAGCATCGCGGTGAACGCGAAGCAGGCGCCGGTGGGTTCGCCGGTGACGGGGCTGGTCATGCCGCCACGGATGGCGAAGAACGAGCGGTACATCTGGGCGTGGCCGTCGATGAGGTAGAGGGTAGGCGGCGTTGAGCCTGAGTCGGGCATGGGGCTACCAGTCGAGGGTGCCGAGCCAGGCTTGGCGGAGGGTGTCGAGGGGAGTGTCGAGCACTCGCCCGAGGCTGTCGGTACGGGCGGTGAGGGTGCTGGTGTCGGTGAACGTGCCGAGGGGGGCGTAGGGCACGCCTTGAGACTCGAGGTGCTTGAGGGCGGCGTCGAGGTGATCGGGGGCGATTTCGAGGAGGTAGCGGGAGGGTGACTCGGCGAAGGCGGCGGCGAGGAGGGGCAGCGGGTTAGCAGGGTCGGGGGTGGGGACGGCGGAGAGGTTGAGGTCTAGGCCGATACGGCCTGCGAAAGCCATCTCGGCGGCGGCGGGGAGGAAGCCGCCCTCGGAGCAGTCGTGGGCGGCGGCGACGAGGCGCTGGCCGATGAGGTGGGCGACGGCGGCGGCATGGCGGGGGCCGGCGGTGAGGTCGACGGGGGGGATGCGGCGGTCGGGGTTGTCTGGAGAGAAGCCGAGTTCGAGGAGGTGGGCCCCGCCGAGGTGTGCGGTGGTGTGGCCGACAAGAAGGAGGGTGTGGCCGGGGGCTTTGGCGTCCATGGTGACGGCCTTGGTGGCGTCGGGCATGTAGCCGAGGGCGGTGATCAGCAGGGTCGGCGGGATGGTGATGAGCTTGCCGTCCTCGGTGGTGAACTGGTTGGACAGGGAGTCCTTGCCGGAGACGAAGGGTGCCTGGTAAGCGAGGGCGCCGTCATAGCAGGCCTCGGCGGCGCGGACAAGGGAGCCGAGCTGGTACGGGTCATCGCAGCGGGGCCAGCAGAAGTTGTCGAGGATGGCGAGGCGGTTGGGGTCGGCGCCGACGCAGACAGCGTTGCGGACGGCTTCGTCGATGGCGTGGAGGGTGGCCTGATAGGAGTCGCCGTTGATGGCCAGGCCGGTGGCGGTGGCTTTTTCGGAGAGGTGGGGGGCGAGCCCGTTGGAGAGGGTGATGGCGGCGGCGCTATCGAGCTTGGGGCGGAGGACAGCGGCGTCGGAGGGGCCGTCCTGGGCGGGGCCGACGAGGGGCTTGACGACGGAGCCGGCTTGGACCTCGTGGTCGTACTGGCGGATGATCCAGTGCTTGGAGGCGAGGTTGGGGTGGGCGAGGAGTTGGAGGAGGAGGGTCTGGAGGTCGCTCCCGGGAGTGGGGGGTTGTGTCTGTGCGGACCGCGCGGCAGCTACGCAGCCGCGGGCTTGTGGAGTTGCTGGGGCGGGTGGGGGCCAGGCGGCTTGGCGGGTGGGGGTGGGGATGCCGTCGTGCATGAAGGGCATCGCGAGCTTGCCGACTTCGGTGCCGTGCCATAGGAGCTGGAGGGTCGGGGTGTCGGTTTCGGGGTCGGTGTAGCCGAACTCGCCGAGGTCGCAGAAGGGGACGTCCTCGGCGTCGCACAGGGCTTTGAGGGTGTCGATGTGCTGCGGCGGGACGGCGAGGGGCATGCGCTCCTGGGCTTCGCTGATCCAGACCTCGGTGTAGGTCAGGCCGTCGTACTTGAGGGGGGCGGTGTCGAGGGTGACGCGGGCCCCGACCTTTTCGCCCATCTCGCCGATGGCGGAAGAGAAGCCGCCGGCCCCGCAGTCGGAGATGGCGTTGAAGAGGCAAGTTTGCTCGCCGGTGGTGGGGTCGGTGTAATCCCTGGCTTGGAGGATGACGTCGAGCGTTTTCTTCTGGGTGATGGCGTTGCCGATCTGGACAGCGTGGGCGAACTCGTCGGCGTGGGTGTCGGTGAGCTCAGCGGAGCTGAAGGTGGCGCCGTGGATACCGTCGCGGCCGGTGGCCCCACCCAAGATCACAATTCTGTCGCCGGGTTGTGGTTCGCCGAAGCATTTGTCGAGGGGGATGAGGCCGACACAGCCGGCGAAGACGAGGGGGTTGGCGACGAAGTCCGGGTGGAAATGGACAGCCCCGTTGAGGGTGGGGATGCCCATGCGGTTGCCGTAGTCGCGGACGCCGTCGACGACGCGTTGGAGGGTGCGGCGTGGGGGGATGACGCCTTGGGGGAGGGGCAAAGGGGTTGAGG
>JBCCOW010000061.1:0-25126 GCA_039025195.1 Planctomycetota bacterium | reverse complement strand
GGCTTCGAAGGTGAGGGTGAGGGTGGTGGGGGGTTGAGTGTGCTGGCGGCGGAGGGGTTGGCGGCGGTGATGCAGGTGGAGGACCTGGTGTGGACGGCGGGGCTGGCGGCGGACCGGGAGCGTTGGCGGGGGGAGTGGGAGGCATTGGGGGTGAGTAAAGAGGTGGCGGCGTTGGCGCGGGTGCGGCACGAGCTGTGGATTGATATCGAGGCTTATGGGTTGAATGTGAGTACACGGGTGCCGGTGTGGCCCTGGGTGGCGAGGCGGTTGGCGACGCGTCGGGGGCTGCGGGTGTTGGAGCGGACGCTGGGGCGGATGGGCCCGGTGGATCGTGGGGCGTTATTGGGGTACGAGCGGTTGATGGGGCTGTACGTGGAGGGGGTGGTGGATCGGGGGGACGAGCGCTGGCGGCGGTGGTTGGGGGTGCCGGGGAGGCGGATGCCGAGAGGCTTGGCGGGTCGACGGCTGCGGGCGAGGCTGATCGAGCGGGCGGTTCGGGCGGTGGAGGAGGTGGCGGGGGTCGAAGGTGCTGGGGGTGGGGCGTCCTAGAATGCGGGGCCAGGGTGGGGCGTGTGGGTGTGTTTTGGGTGTGCAAGGGAGCGTTGTGACATGGCTTGCGATACCCTTACCGGATTGAGCGACGCGGCCAGAGGTGGCTTGGAGCCGGCGTCCGTGTTTCGACTCGACTGATGCCCACGACTTCAGCCCGCCAGACCGACACCCGCTTGGACCGTGCCGCTTGGCTCGGGCTGTACCGTGCGATGGCGACGGCACGCCGGGTGGATGAGTTGGAGTTGGAATTGGCAGCGGCGGGGGAGGCGTTTTTCCAGATCGCGGGGACGGGGCATGAGCCGGCGGCGGTGCTGGATTTGTTTCTGCAGCCGAGCGACTGGGTGCACGGGCACTACCGGGACAAGGCGCTCATGATCGCGCGGGGGATCGACGAGAAGGCTTGGTTTGATTCGGTGCTGACGACGGCGGGGAACTATTCGCACGGGCGGCAGATGTGCTGCTTTATGGCGTCGAAGAAGCTGAACCTGCCGAGCACGGTGATCCCGGTGGCGAATCATTGTCTGCATGTGTGCGGGATCGCGGACCGGATCAAGGGGCAGGCGGATCGGCCGATCGTGCTATGCGGGATCGGGGATGGGTCGACGCAGCAGGGCGAGTTTTACGAGGCGGTGGGCGAGGCGGTGCGGGAGCGGCTGCCGGTGCTGTTCTATGTCGAGGACAACGGGGTGGCGATCAGCACGCAGACTGCGGGCAAGACGTTCTTCGATCTGGTGGGTGCGGATGGGCGGCGGGTGGAGGAATTCATGGGGCTGCCGATCCACCGGTTTGATGGACACGACCTGGTGGGTGAGGCGGCGGGGATCGGGGCGGTGGTGGACGGGCTGCGGGAGACGCGGGGGCCGGGGCTGATGGTGCTGCGGGTGGAGCGGCTGCGGTCGCACTCGAACGCGGACGACCAGCGGGTGTACCGGACGGCGGAGCAGTTGCAGGAGCTGCGGGAGAAGTACGACGGGCTGGCGTCGCTTCGGCGTGGGTTGATCGACGGCGAGGTGGAGATCGATGCGTCTGATCTGGACGGGGTCGATGGCGAGGTCGATGCCGCGTGCCGGTCGGCGATGGAGGCGTCGCGGCGGATCGGGGACCCGATCGCGTGTCTGACGGCGAAGCCCGATCTGCCGGCACACCTGGAACGAGACGCAGAAGAACTACACCCGGTGGCGAAGCGTGCCGCTGCGGAGAGCAACGGGACAACGCACGCCAACGGCTCGGTCAATGGCGAGGCGGAGGCGTCGCTGACGATGATCGAAGCGATGCGGGGTGTGCTGCGGCACGCGTTGGAGAACGACGCAGAGATCACGCTGTTCGGCCAGGACATCGAGGACCCGAAGGGCGATGTGTTCGGGGTGACCAAGGGGCTGTCGACGGACTTCCCGGAGCGGGTGAAGAACGCGCCGCTGGCGGAGTCGACGATTATCGGGAAGTCGATCGGTCAGGCGTTGGCGGGCGGGAAGCCGGTGGCGTTTATCCAGTTCGCGGACTTCTTGCCGAACGGGATTTCGCAGGTGATGTCGGAGTTGGGGTCGATGTGGTGGCGGAGCGGGGGCGAGTTTTCGTGCCCGGTGTTGCTGATGATCACGTGCGGGGGGTATCGGCCGGGGCTGGGGCCGTTCCATTCGCACACGCACGAGGCGACGCTGGCACACGTACCGGGGCTGGATGTGATGATGCCGTCGAACGCGGCGGACGCGGCGGGGATGCTGCGGGCGGCGCTTGAGTCGGATCGGCCGACAGCGTTTCTGTATCCGAAGGTGTGCCTGAACGATCGGCATCCGGAGACGGTGGCGGCGGGGCCGGCGGCGGAGCACCTGGTGCCGATGGGTAAGGCGCGGCAGGTGCGGAGCGGGGACGACCTGACGCTGGTGGCGTGGGGGAGCACGGTGAGTGTGGCGCGGGATGTGGCGGACACGATCGCGGCGGCGGGTGTGGGGTCGGTAGAGGCGTTGGATTTGCGGTGCATCGTGCCGTGGGATCGGCCGGGGGTAGTGGCGTCGGCGAAGCGGACGGGGAAGCTGCTGGTGGTGCACGAGGACAACCTGACAGCGGGGTTTGGTGCGGAGGTGGTGGCGGCGGTGTCGGAAGATTTGGCGGGGAGTGATGTGGTGGTGAAGCGGTTGACGCGGCCGGACACGTATGTGCCGTGCAACTTCCCGAACCAGCTTGAGGTGTTGCCGTCGTATCGGCGAACGCTGGCGGTGGCGTGTGAGATGCTGGGCGTGGACCTGGCGTGGGAAGACGAAGCGGCAGGTGGGGTGGGTGACGAGGCGGGGCTGATGACGATCGAGGCGCCCGCGCCGTCGCCGGCAGACCAGGCGGTGACGATCGGGGTGTATCACGTGAAGGTCGGGGACACGGTGGACATCGGCGACCCGCTGCTGGATGTGGAGGCGGACAAGGCGGCGCACGAGGTGGCGTCGCCGGCGCGGGGGGTGGTGGAGGCGCTGCTGATCGAGGAGGGCGAGAACGTGCCGGTGGGCACGCCGATGATGCGGCTGCGGACGGAGTCGGCGGAGGCGGGGGATGCGGTGGTGAAGCGGATCAACCGGGAGGATAAGGGGAACCCGAAGCTGACCCAGCCCGAGCGGGTTTCGGCCGAAGCGTCTTCTGACGTTGTGCGGTCGAGCGAGGCGTTGGTGTATCTGTCGCCGATCCAGATCGCGGAGGGGAGCAACCGGCTGCCGAACAGCGTGCTGGTGCAGCGGTTCCCGGACCGGGAAGCGGAGGACATCGTGAAGCGGACGGGGATCGAGTCTCGGCCGATCCTGGCGCCGAGGGAGTCGGCGTTGTCGATTGCGGCGGAAGCGGCACGTAAGGCGTTGGATGCCGAGGGGCTGGAGCTTGGTGACGTGACAGGAATCGTGTGCCACACGACGACGCCGCCGGCGAACACGCCGTCGATGGCGTGCCTGATCCTGAACGAGCTGGACCCGGACGCGACACACGAGTGCATGGTGTACGACGTGAACGCGGCGTGCTCGGGCTGGTTGTACGCGATCGACACGGCATATCACACCGCACTGACGCGGCCCGACTCGGTGGTGTTGGTGGTGACAACCGAGGCGCTCTCGCGGGTGGTGGACCCGACGGACTTTGATACGGCCATCCTGTTCGGTGATGCGGCGACGGCGACGATCTTGCGGGCACATTCGGGTGACGGGGCGTTCACGCCGCCGGTGTCGGGCGAGGGTGAGGGCGGGCTGCCTTACTTGCGGATGCAGCAGCCGGTGCTCTCGGGCAAGGCCGATGCGGGGTCGATCCTGACGGTGGGTTTCCAGGGGCAGGCGCCGATCGCGATGGACGGGAAGAAGGTGTTTGCCGAGGGCGTGCGGGCGATGACGATGATGACGGAGAAGGCCTTCGCGGCGGCGGGCCTAACGATCGAAGAGCTGGACTACCTGGTGCCGCACCAGGCGAACCGGCGGATTATGGAGGCAGTACGGAAGCGGCTGCGGATCCCGCCGCACAAGGTGGTCGACCTGATCGCGGACCACGGCAACACCTCGTCATCCACGATTCCGCTGGCGATCGCCAAGACGGCGCACGACTGGAAGAAGGGTCAGTCGGTCGGGGTGTGTGCGTTTGGGGGCGGGTTTACGTTCGGTGCGTCGGTGCTGCACGTGCTGTGATCGGGCTTTGTGTGAAGCTGGGGGGGTTATGGGTGAATCCCGTGTCTTTTGGGTTCGCTTCTTTGCGGCTTCGGTGGTATATCTAGTGGGCTCTGCGCTGTGCATCGCGTGTTTTGATCCGTTGTTTCACTGAGCACTTGTCCGAATGAAGATCCTGTTTGGCGTCATCCTGGCCATCCTTGTCGTTGCGTCGATCGGGACTTACCTGTCCTACCCGGACACGCGGAGTGAGGTGCCGGTCATCTACTGGGTGACCGACCGGAACCCCGCACGGGTGGAGCAGGTCAAGCGGTTCCACGCCTGGCTGGAGAAGAATGGGCATGTGGATGAGCAGGGCCGACCGCTCGCCGAGCTCCGGCTGGACATGGCCAACCGGGACCAGGCCAAGCAGATCATCCAGACGGTCTCGGGTGTGGCTAGCGATGTGCTGGATGTCGGTGGCGGTCAGGCGATGCGGCTGTTCCAGCGGATGGAAGTGATACGGGACGTCACAGACGCCGGGCTGGAGCTGGGGTTCGACCCGTCGCAGACGTACCGGGCGCTCGAGCCGGACATCACGCTGGACGGCAGGCAGTACATGTTCCCGTGCAACGTGTCGGTGCGGGTGCTGTGGGTCAACGAGGACTTGTTCAAAGAGCTCGGCCTGGAACCGGTGCCGGACCGGTGGACGGTTGAAGAGTTTGAGCGGCGGGGCAAGGAGTTCATGGAACGGGCGAACCCGCCGGGCACGCGGCCGGGCGATCGGCGGTTCTTTGCCAACTTCATCGACCCCGAAATCATCCACCGCGGCATGGGTGTGTCGGTGTTTAACGAGACGCTGACCGCTTCCGACTTGAACGACCCGCGGTACATCAGTGGGCTGAAGCTGAACTACAAGTGGATCTACGAAGACAACATCCTGCCCACCCCCGACGACACCTCGGCGTTTGTTGCAGAGCAGGGCTACGGCGGCCCGGCGTTGTCGCTGTTCGGGTCGGGCAACTACGCGTTGGTCAGTGGCGGGCGGTACTTCCTGATCCGCTTCCGCGAGTTCGATAACCTCGGCCAGCTGCGCGTGGTCGAGCTCCCGCACGGCGGCTTCCCCAACACCATCATCGCAACCCGGGCAGCGGTGGTCTACGCTGGCTCGGATTACCCCGAACTGGCGAAGCTGTTCCTGGCCTACCTCGCCAGCGAGGACTACAACGAGCTCATCATCGAAGACGCCGACGCGCTGCCGCCAAACCCCGCGTTCACCTCGAGCGAGGCGTTCCTTCGGCCGCCGGACCATCCGAACGAGTGGGGCGTGCACGGCCGGTTCGTCGAGATGGCGGAAGAGATCGCCATCCCCCGAGCCTACAGCCCGTTCGTTCTGAGCAGTGTGGTGAACAACCGCGTTAACGAGTATCGCGACCTGTATTTCGCGGACCAGATCACCGCTGAAGAAGCCGCCCGCCGTACCGCCGAAGAGATCAACACAGCGATCCAGGACGAGATCGAGCGGAAGCCCGAGCTGAAGCCGTTGTATGACGAGCGTGTGGCGCTTCAGGCGAAGATCGATGCGGCGTTTGCCGAGGGGCGGAAGGTGCCGGAGGCCTGGGTCTTGAACCCGTTCTACCGGCAGTACTACGCCTCGAAGGGTATGCTGATCCTGGAGGAACTGGGCGACCCCGCCGCTGCCAGTGACGCGGTTCCGCAGGACACGGCAGGGGGCAACACACGATGACCCGAGACCGCCGAAACTTCATTTCGGGGATCGCGTTCCTGACGCCGAACATCCTCGGCGTGCTGACGTTTGTCGTGTTCCCCGTGGTGTTCAGCTTCTACATGGCGTTCACCAACTGGGACCTGACGCTGCACAACCAGTTCAAGGAGGACGCGTCAATTCAGTTCATCGGGCTCGACAACTTCATCGAGCTGGTGACGGGCGACCGCTTCCCGCGGTTCCTCGGCAACACGCTGTTCTTCATGATGGGCATCCCCTTCTCTGTCGCGGCGTCGCTGATCGCGGCGATGCTGCTGAGCTCGGACACGCGGGCCGGCGGCGGACGCAACTACCTCTACCTGCTGTCGGTGATCGGGCTGGTCGCGGGGGTCTCGCTGCTATCGGTGCTCGGGATGGGCAGCACCGCGATGACGATCCTGCTGGTCGGGGCGGCGGCGGGCATCCTGCTGGCGGGGGTGACCGGCGGGCTGACCTTTTACCGCACGCTGTTCTATACACCGCACTTCGTGGCGGGCGTGGCGACGTTCATCCTCTGGAAGCAGCTTTATGCCGCGAAGACCGGGCCGGTGAACCTGTCGCTGGAGCCCGCGCTCAGCGGGCTGGGTGGTGTGGTGAACACGACACCACCCGCCATCTATTCGACGCTGTTCTGGGTGGGCTTGGTCTTGATGCTGGGGCTGTTCTACTGGGGCAGCGCGAAGCTGCGGCGGATGCTGGTGGATGGCGACCTGGGCAAGGGGGCAGCGGTGGTCCCGTTCGGGCTGCTGCTGATCCCGGTCGTGGTCGGCTGCATCTGGGGGATGACGAGCCACGCGTGGTGGCTGCTGAGCATCGGTGCGGTAGCGATCCTGGCGTACCACGCCTGGGTCTACAGCCAACGAACCGACCGGTTCCCCGCCAAGGCGAGCGAGGGGTTCGGCAGCGGGTTCGTGATCGCGCTCATGGTGCTGGTGGGGCAGTTCGTGCTGCTAGGCCTTGCGCCGGTGTTCGGGGCGCTGCCCGCGATGGCGGACACGACGACCGGCACGGGTGACGGGCTGACCCCGCCGAGCTGGCTGACGGACGTGAGCTGGGCGAAGCCCGCGCTGATGATCATGGGGTTCTGGGCGGCGATCGGGTCGAACAACATGCTGCTGTATCTCGCGGCGTTGACGAACGTGCCGGGCGAGCTTTACGAGGCATCCAACATCGACGGGGCCTCGCCGCTGCAGCGGTTCTGGAACGTGACCTGGCCGCAGCTGGCACCGACGACGTTCTTCATCCTGGTGATGTCGACGATCGCCGGGCTGCAGGGCGGCTTCGAGATGGCGCGGGTGATGACGCAGGGCGGCCCCGCGGGCGCGACGACCACGCTCAGCTACTTCATCTACGAGGAGGGCTTCGAGACCGGCCGGCTGGGCTACGCCTCGGCGGTGGCGTGGACCCTGTTCCTCCTGATCTTTTCTGTGACGCTCTTCAACTGGAAGTTCGGCAACAAGTATGTCAACGATTGATACGCCACAGGACGCCGCGGTCCCGGTAAGGCCGATCGACGCGATGCCCGGCGACGACCGCCCGGCACCCGCCCAGCCGCCGACGTTGCCCACGAAGCCCGCGAGTAAGCGGCGTGCGCGCGGCAAGCTGCCCAGGGCCTACGCGCTGCACTTCGCGCTCGGGGTCATCGGCTTCCTGCTGTTCCTGCCGTTCCTCTGGATGATCCTCACCTCGGTGAAACACCTGCAAGAGGTCGGGCTCCGGTCGTGGATCCCCGGCGACCGCGGGTTCCAGCTCGGCAACTACGCCGAGGTCTTCACGCAGATCCCCTTCGCTCGCTACTACTGGAACAGCCTGTTCATCGCGACCTGGGTCACGTTCCTGCAGGTGTTCACCAGCTCGCTCGCGGCGTTCAGCTTCGCCCGGATCCAGTGGAAGGGCCGGGACAAGGTCTTCCTGATGTACCTGGCGACGATGATGCTGCCCGGGCTGGTGATGATGATCCCGAACTACCAGATCATGATCACGCTCGGGCTAGTGGACACGATGATCGGGCTGATCCTGCCCGCGGCGTTCACGGCGTTCGGGACGTTCCTGCTGCGGCAGTTCATGCTCAGCATCCCCGCGTCGCTGGACGAGGCGGCCGAGATCGACGGCGCCAGCAAGTGGCGGGTCTACTGGGACGTCATCCTGCCGCTGGCCCGGCCCGGGCTCGTCACGCTGGCGATCTTCACCTTCATGGGCAACTACAACTCCTTCTTCTGGCCGCTGGTCATGCTTACCAGCGAGCACAAGTACACGCTGCCGATCGGGCTGCTGGCGTTCGACAGCACCGCCGGGCAGCAGACCAACCTCCTGATGGCGGCGGTGACCATGAGCGTTGTGCCCATGATCGTCGTCTTTGTCGTGCTGCAGAAGCAGCTTGTTAAGGGCATCCAGCTCGGGGCCGTCAAGGGATAAGGGCGAGGCCAACCCACACGAGGCAATCCACATGGCACAAGTCACCATCGACCACGTCGTCAAGACCTACCCCGGCAACGTCACCGCGGTCAACGACATCTCCCTCGGCATCCAGGACGGCGAGTTCATGGTCCTCGTCGGGCCCTCGGGCTGCGGCAAATCGACCACCCTCCGCATGGTCGCCGGCCTCGAAGAGATCACCGACGGCACCATCGCCATCGGCGACCGCGTCGTCAACGACGTCGCCCCCAAAGACCGCGACATCGCCATGGTCTTCCAGAACTACGCCCTGTACCCGCACATGACGGTGTATAAGAACATGGCGTTCGGGCTCAAGCTGCGGAAGTTCCCCAAGGTCGAGATCGACAAGCGGGTCCGCGAAGCCGCCGACATCCTCGGGATCGAAGCCCTGCTCGAACGCAAGCCCAAAGCCCTCTCCGGCGGTCAACGCCAACGCGTTGCGCTGGGCCGGGCCATCGTCCGCGACCCGGCGGTGTTCCTCTTCGACGAGCCGCTGTCCAACCTCGACGCGAAGCTGCGCGTCGAGACCCGGGCGGAGATCAAACGGCTGCACAAGCGCCTCGCGACCACGACCATCTACGTCACCCACGACCAGGAAGAGGCCATGACCCTCGGCGACCGCGTCTGCGTCATGTCCGATGGCCTCATCCAGCAGTGCGACAAGCCGCTGACGATCTATGACAGGCCCGCCAACCGCTTCGTTGCCGCGTTCCTCGGCACGCCGCCCATGAACTTCATCGAAGGCCGGCTGTCCGACGATGGCAACGGGCTCTGGTTCTCCAGCGAGCACGGCGCCCGCATCAAGCTGACCGGGCACCACGCTGAACGGGCCGCGTCTCACGCCGGCGACGCGGTCGTCCTGGGTATCCGCCCCGAGGGCTTGTTCCTGCACCCGAACGACTTCGCCAACGACACCGACCAGACGCTCGACATGACGGTTGATGTGACCGAGCCCCTGGGCAACACGATGGACGTGTTCCTGTCGTTCGGCGAAGCACAAGGCACAAGCGGCCCCCGCGTGACCGCCCGGGTCAAGGCGGAACAGCTCGACGAGAACGCTGCGGTCAAGATGTACCTCGACCCCAGCAAGATCCACGTCTTCGAGCCCGGCAAGTTCGGTCGTAACCTTACCCTCCCCCAGGGCGCAGCCACCGGCGAACTGCAGACCGCCTGATTAATCCCTCCATGCAATCAGACGGCCTGATTCGTTCCCTCCGCGGCATCGTCGGCAACCGGCATGTCAAGACCGGCTCCCGCCGTACCGCTTACTATCGCACCGGCTTCCGGTCGGGACAGGGCGAGGCCGCCGCGGTCGTCTTCCCACAGACACTCGTCGAACAGTGGCGGGTCCTGCAGGCCTGCGTCGAAGCCGGTGCGGCGATCATCATGCAGGCCGCCAAGACCGGGCTCACCGAGGGCTCCTGCCCCAGCGGTGACGACTACGGCCGACCCGTCGTCGTGATCAACATCACCCGCATCAAACGCATCGCCCTGC
This sequence comes from Planctomycetota bacterium, assembly GCA_039025195.1. Taxonomy (GTDB): domain Bacteria; phylum Planctomycetota; class Phycisphaerae; order Phycisphaerales; family Phycisphaeraceae; genus JBCCOW01. The sequence continues at coordinate 15,276 of JBCCOW010000061.1, read as the reverse complement.
TTGGCGGTGGGAAGCAGGCCCTCGCCCTGCCCGGCTCGACCCTGCACGAACTCCAGGAAGCCCTCGCCCCGATCGGCCGGGTCCCGCACTCCGTGATCGGCTCGACCTCCATCGGCGCGACCGTCATCGGCGGCATCGCCAACAACGCCGGCGGTGCCCTCTGCAAACGCGGCTCCTCCTACACCCGCCTCGCCTGCTACGCGAAGGTCAACGCCGACGGCCAGCTCGAATTCGTCAACCACCTCGGCATCACCGGCCTCGGCGACACCCCCGAACAGGTCCTTGAACGCCTGCAGTCCGACGACATCCCCGACGACGCCGTCCACGACTGGGATGTCCCCGCCTCCGACCGCGAATACGAGCAACGCATCCGCCAACGCGGCGACGACCTGCCCAACCGCTACAACGCTGATCCCCGCCGGCTCTTCGAGGTCAGCGGGAGTGCCGGCAAGGTCGCCGCCTTCGCAGTCCGCGTCGATACCTACCCGGCCCCCAAGCGCAAGCAGGTCTTCTACCTCGGCACCAACGACGCCGCCCGCTTCATCGACCTCCGCTGCCACGTCCTCGACCACTTCACCCAGCTCCCCGAGATGGGCGAGTACATGAACCGCGATACGTTCAAGATCGCCGAGCGCTACGGCAAGGACGTCTTCCTCTCGATCAAGTACCTCGGCACGAAACGCCTGCCCGGGGCCTACGCGCTGAAGTCCGCGGTCGAGTTCTGGATGAACCGCCTGCCGCTGCTACCCAAGTACATGCCCGACCGCGTGCTAAGCTACGCCAGCCGGCTGTTCCCGCAGCACATCCCCAAACGCCTGCTCGGGATGCGTGACCGCTTCGAGCATTACCTGCTGATCGACGCCGCCGACGACGCGATCGACGAGACCCGCGCCTACTTGGCTGAGCACTGGACGGACACCGACGCCGGCGACTTCATCGAGCTCAACCCCGCCGAGCAGTCTGCTGCCTTGCTGCACCGCTTCGCTGCCGCCGGGGCCGCGATCCGCTACCAGACCGTGCACGACCGCCGCACCGAAGACGTCGTGGCCCTCGACGTCGCCCGCCTTGATAACGACCGCACCTGGCTCGACGCCCCCCACCCTGAGGTCGCCGCCAACCTCGAAGCCCTGCTCGTCTACGGCCACTTCTTCTGTCACGTCTTCCATCAGGACTACGTGTTCAAGAAGGGCACCGACACCACACGCATGAAGCACCTGCTGCTCGACGCGCTCGATCAAGCCAACGCCAAATACCCCGCCGAACACAACGTCGGACACCTCTACGAAGCCGGCGAAACGCTCGCGTCGTTCTATCAAGAACTCGACCCGACCAACACGTTCAACCCGGGGATTGGCAAAACGTCAAAACGCCATAACACCACGCAACCCGTGGCTGTATAGCGGGTGCACCGGAGGTGCCCGCGAAGCGTACGAGATACTCCGCGTCTGCCGCTACACGCCAGTGGGTCCAGATCAGTACACGTCGCGGACGTACCGCTTCTGGCGCTTGAGGTCGTTGACGTACTCGACGGCGGCTTCGGGGGAGTAGCCGCCGTGGGTCTCGATGACGCGGTGGAGGGCGGCATCGACGTCCTTGGCCATGCGGGTGGCGTCGCCACAGACGAACAAGTAGCCGCCTTCTTGCAGGGCGGCGTAGAGGTCTTTGCCGTTCTCTTCCATGCGGTGCTGGACGTAGATCTTTTCTTTCTGGTCACGGGAGAAGGCGAGGTGGAGTCGGTTGAGGACGCCGGCCTCGGACATCGCGGTGATTTCATCTTCGTAGATGAAGTCGGATTCGCGGTGCTGGTCGCCGAAGAACAGCCAGTTGTCGCCGGTGGCTCCGCGGTGCTTGCGTTCTTCGAGGAACGCGCGGAACGGGGCGACGCCGGTGCCGGGGCCGACCATGACCATCGGGACGGTGTCGTCTTCGGGGACGCGGAAGGACTTGTTGGCCATCATGAACATGCCGGCCTCTTCGCCGGCGGGGACGTGGTCGGCGAGGAAGGTCGAGCAGACGCCGCGGTGGGGCCGGTCGTTGTAGTCCCAGCGGACGGCGGCGACGGTGAGATGCACCTCGCCGGGGTGGGCTTTGGGGCTGGACGAGATGGAATAGGCCCGGTGCTGGAGCGGCTTGAGCCAGCCGACGACGGTCGCGGGGTCGAGCTGAAGGTCCGGCTTGAGGTTGAGCAGGTCCAGGGCGTCTTTTTTCCAGAGGTAGTCGTCGATGGCCTGCTTGTCGCCGCCGTGGAGCACGCGGGTGAGTTCGTCGTCCTTGACCAGCGGCTCGAGGTTTTCGATGAGTTCCTTGGAGGGCGTCATGATTTCGAGGCCGGTGGAGAGCAGTTCGCCGAGCGTCTGGTCCTTGCCGGGGATGTTGGTGTCGGCGGTTGCGCCGAGTCGGTCAAGCCAGGCCTGGACGAGGTCGGGCTGGTTGACGGGGATGACGCCGAGGGCGTCGCCGGCCTGGTATTCGAGGCCGGAATCGCCGAGGTCGAAGGCGATGTGGCGGATCTCCTTGGCAGACTTCGGGCCTGAGAGGACGGTGTTCTCGATCACCTTGGCGCGGTAGGGATTCTTGCGAGACCAGCCGGTGTTGGCGGCGGGGAGCTTAGGCGTGTCCGCGACGGCGGTCCCGGGGGCGGCATCGGGCAGGTTGGCTTCAAGCCAGGCGGCGGCGGGCTCTTCGTAATCGACATCGCAGTCGAGGCGGTCGGCGAGGCGGTTCGCGCCGAGCTGCTCGAGCCGGGTGTCGAGGAGTTTTCCGGCCTGGCAGAAGTGTTCGTAGCTGGTATCGCCGAGCGCGAGGACGGCGAAGCTGAGGCGCTCAAGGCGGGGTGCGGTGGACGCGCTGAGACTGTCCCAGAAGATCTGCGCGTTGTCGGGCATCTCGCCTTCGCCGTAGGTCGAGATCACCGCGACCATGTTCTCCATCTCGACGAGCTCGTCCATCGTCACGGCATCGAACTCTTTGACACGGGGCTGGAAGCCGCGGGTCTTGGCCAGCGCTGCGGCCTCGTTGGCGAGGCCCTCGGCGTTGCCGGTCTGCGTGCCGTAGAGGATATCGATGGGCTTGGTGGCGGCGGGGGCTTGTGCGGCAGCGCCGCCGGAAGCGGCCGCGGCGGCCTGATCGAACATGGCCACGCGGGAGTGCAGGCCGGCGAGGAAGCCGGAGAGCCAGGCCTTCTGGTCGCCGGAGAACGGCGCGTCGTTGGGGATGTAGGGGACTTGCATGAGGCTTGGGGTTTATTGGTTGACAACGGGAGGGATCGTGGGCGGCGTCGCGGGGAGCGTGTCGGCCGACTGGGCGGGGGGTGGTACGGGTGCGGGTGTGGCGGGCGGGGTTGATCGCGACAGAAGGTCGGGCAGGGCGTGGCGGGCGAAGAGCTCGTCGAAGCTGGGGATCTGCCCGAGCTCGGCCCGGTTTTTGGCGTCTTGGTAAAGGATCCACGCGTAGGTGCCGGGGCTGTCCATGGCGACGTTGACGCGGAGGCGGAGGGCCCGCTTGAAGTCGCTGAGCCGTTTGTCGGACACAAGGGTCGCCAGGGCCGGGTCTTTGTAGCCGGTGATGGCTTCCTTGGCGTGCTTGGCCAGGGCGGACATCAGGTCGTAGTCCTCGGTCATCACAAGGTTGCGGGCGATGCGGTCACGCAGGGCGTCGTCGGCCCCGACGCGTTTGGACGCGATCGTCTGGGACATCTCAAGCACGGTGTAGGTGTTGAGCAGGCGGAGCATGTCGGCGGTGTCGGTCTCGCCGTATCCGGGGGTGAGGCCGTTGAACACGGGCTGGCCGCGCTTCCAGGCGGCCTTAAGCTCGGCAATCTGATGGGCGGCGAGCGCGGTGGAAAGCTCTTCGATCAGTGCCTTTCGGGGCTGAGCCTCGAGGATTGCGGTGGCGTCCTGATAGAGCAGCAGGGCCTTGGGCATGATCCACCGCATGTGCTTGCGGGTGTGTTCCCAGTCGTCGAGGAGGAACGCGGCGCGTTTGGAGCCGGTCGCCTCGACGTGCCACCGCAGGAGTTGCTTCACGGCGGGAGCGTGGATGTCGGCCTGGAAGGTGCCGTCGTCGAGGCTGCCGAACAGCACCGAGTCGTGGCTGATCATCTCGGGGAGCATGTTGTCGGGGTCGTACTGGTAGGCGAAGCCGCCGGACATGCCGTTGCCGAAGCCCTTGGAGAAGCCGCCGAGGTTGAGCACGGCGCCGTTGGTCATGTACTCGCAGCAGAAGTCGCCAACACCTTCGACCACGGCCGTCGCACCGGAGTTGCGGACGGCGAAGCGGTCACCGGCCTGGCCCTCGACAAAGAGCCGGCCGCCGGTCGCGCCGAAGAGCGCGAAGTTTCCGATGAGCACGTTCTGCCCATCGCCTTTGCCTTGGCCGGGTTTACTTCCGGGGGCACGGACGATGATCTCGCCGCCGCATGCGCCCTTGCCGACGCCGTCGTTGCAGGTGCCGGTGTGGTCCATGACCATGCCGTCGTTGCAGAACGCGGCGTAGGACTGGCCGGCGGAGCGCTCGGTGATGACGCGGAGTGTGCGGGGTCGGAGCAGGCGTCGGCCGTGCGGCTCCTGGATCGCGGCGGCGGGGAGCGGGTCGCCATCCTTGATCTCGTGATTGAGCATGCGCTCAAGATCAATCGCGAGCTGTCCGCCGACGGACTTGCTGCAGTTCCACAGCGGCTGGTCGGGGCGGAGTTCGATCTGCGTTTCACCGCCCTCGAAGATGCGCTTCTTCACCTCGACAAGCAGGGCGTCGTCCACGGCGTAATCGCGTTCGAGATAGGTCGGGTTGGCGATGTGGTTCTCGTTGACGCGGGTGAGCATCTTGCGGAGGTTGAGCCGGCCGACGGACGAGGGGTGGTCGAGCAGGTGCAGGAGGTCGGCGCGGCCGCGGGCCTCGTCCAGGGAGCGGAGGCCGAGGGTGGCGAGGATCTCGCGGACCTCGTGGGCGACGTTGACCAGGTACTGGGCCAGGGCGCGGGGGTCGCCGTTGAACGCCTCGGCGTTGGTGGTGAGGCCGGCGGGGCATTTGATGTTGCAGTTCTTGGCCATGACGCACTTGAGCATCATCAGCGCGGTGGTGCCGAACTCGAAGGAGTCGCCGCCGAGGAGGCAGGCCTTGACCACGTCGGAGCCGGTCTGCATCGCGCCGGAGCAGCGGAGCATGACTTTCTGACGGATGCCGTTGGCGCAGAGGGCCTGATGGACCTCGGCGATGCCGATCTCGGCGGCGCGGCCGGTGTATTTGAGGGAGGTGACGGAAGCGGCGCCGGTGCCGCCGGTGTTGCCGGCGATGTTGATCACGTCGGCCCCGGCCTTGGCGACGCCGACGGCGATGGTGCCGATGCCTTCGGAGCTGACGAGCTTGACGATGACGCGGACGCGGGCGGCCTTGCAGTCGTGGATGAGCTGGCCGAGGTCTTCGATGGAGTAGGTGTCGTGGTGGGGGGGCGGGGAGATGAGCTCGACGCCGGGCGTCCCACCACGGGCGGCGGCGATCTCGACGGTCACCTTGGGGGCGGGGAGTTGGCCACCCTCACCGGGCTTGGCGCCCTGGCCGATCTTGATCTCGAGCTCTTGGAGGTTGGGGTCGGCGAGGTAGCCGGCCCAGACGCCGAAGCGGCCCGAGGCGAACTGCTTGATGCGTGAGGCGCGGATGGTGCCGTAGCGAGAGATGTGCTCGCCGCCCTCGCCGGAGTTGGACATCGCGCCGGCCATGTTGGTGCCGTGGGCGACAGCCTCGTGGGCGGTGGCGACCAGCGCGCCGTGAGACATTGCACCGGAGGCAAGGCGGGGTGTGATCTCGGATGCTGGCTGGACTTCGCTGACGTCGATCGGGTCGTTCGCGGGGCGCAGCCGAGAGACGTAATCGAGGGCCTTACCGGTCACGGTGACGCGGAGACCGCCGTCGCCGAGGAAGTGGGATTTGACGCAGTCGCCGAAGCGTTCGACGAGGGTCTGGGCGAGGGCGTCTAGCCGGGCGAGCTTCTTGGCGTGGGGCCCGGTGAGTTTGAGCAGGTAGACGCCTTCATCGATGTCGTCGGACCGCGATAGCTCTTCGCAGGCCAGGCCACGGATGACGAAATCGACGTTGCCGGCCCGGTTGAAAAGCATCATCTCGCGCTTGATGTCTTCCGCGGATTCTTTGTAGGTGATGTCCGCGGGGAGGGCGAGGACATCGCGGAGGGCGGCGGGCCGGCGGTGGCGCTCCTCGGTCATCATGCGGATGAAGGTGCGGTAGCCGGGGGTGATCTGGAAGCGGTTGATCTGGTCGGGGGTGAGCTGATCGAAGCTGGTGTTGACGTAGCCCTCTTCGGTGATGCCGAAGGCGTCGTCCATTTGGCGGAGGGTGAGGAGGCGGAAGGTCTTTGCGTCTTCTTCGGACTCGGCCTTGCGGGCGAGCTTGGGCTTGGGCAGATCGCGGACGTCTTGCTGGGTGACCGGATCGGTGGCGGCGTACCCAGCGGGTGTGGCGACAGCGTGGCCGTTGCGGGTTTCGAGGTGCTGCTCGGCGTCCTTGATGGCATCGGTGAAGCTGATTTTTTCTTCGGTGAGATCGACGAAGCCGCGGACGGCGGTGGAGCCGTAGCTGTGGCCCGCGCCTTCCGAGCGTTCTTTGAACAGCCCGAGCATCGGGATGTCTTTCTCGTCCTTGACGGTCAGGGCGCGCTCGTGCCAGTCGGCGACGGACTGGGCTACGGTGTCGAACTGCACGCCGCCGACCGGGGTCTTCATGTTGGGCAGGTACTTTTTGAAGACCGGGTCGTCGGTGTCGAGGAAGTTGGGCTCGAAGAACTCGCCACCGGAGTAGGACTCGACGGTGCAGAGCCCGACCTTACCCATGGTCTTCATGAGTGCTTTTTCGGCGGCCTTCTGGAACTTGTAGTAAGCCTCGATGGCTTGCTGCTCGTCGTTGGGGAACAACTGCTCAGCGCGGAGGCGGACGCCGAGGGCGTAGATGGCGGAAGCGCCGAAGCCGAGTGCGGTGGCGATGTGGTGGGACGAGGCGATCTGACCGCCCTCGATCACGAGCGAGGCCTTAAGCCGGAGGCCTTCTTCGATCAGCCGCTGGTTAACGGCGGAAATGGCGAGGGTCATCGGCATCGCCGCGCGGTCTTTGGCGATGTGTCGGTCGGTGAGGATGGCGATGCCGCCGTGGTCCCGGGCGAAATCGACGACGTCGTTGGCGAGCTGGTCGATCGCGTCGACCAGGGCTTTTTCGTTGGCAGGGCCGTCGTTGAAGACCGGCGTATAGAGCAGGTCGAAGCGGGCCCAGGGGGTCTGCTTCTGGGCCTTGATCTTGAGGATGTCGGTCATCTTCAAGATCGGGCTGGGCACGACGATCTGCGGGCTGCGGGACTGGCCGAGGAACGGCTTCTCGCCAAGCGCGACGCGGAGGGTCATGCCGTCTTTTTCGCGGATGGAGTCGAGCGGCGGGTTGGTGACCTGGGCGAAGCGTTGGGAGAAGTACTTAGCGACGCCGCCTTCGTGGTCTGAGAGGGCGTTAATGGCGTTGCCGTAGCCCATCGCGGAGACCTTCTCGACGCCATTCTGCAGCATCGGGTCCATGAGGAACTTGAAGGTTTCCTGGTTGAGGTTGTAGCCGACGTACCGGGCGGGGGTCGACATGTCGCCGGCATAGCGGACGGCGGCGGTGACGGGGTCGGCGTCGGGTTCGGGCAGGTCGTCGAGGTTGACGCGAGCGGCGTCGAGCAGTGCGGGGTAGTCGGCCTGCGCTGCGAGGTTCTCGAGCGCATCGTGGGTCTCGTAGGTCTTCCGGTCGGCGTGGCTGTAGTAGATCATGCCCCCGGCCTCGACCCGGCCGCGGCGGATCACGGTCTCGGGCGGGAAGTAGACCTGCCCGGCTTCGGACATGACCGCGAGGTATTCGTCGGTCTCAACCGAGCGGAGCGGACGCAGCCCGAGTCGGTCGAGGCGGGCACCGACGACGTTGCCGTCGCCGAAGATCAGGGCGGCGGGGCCGTCATTCTTCTCTTCGAAGAGCGAGAAGTATTCGAGCATGGCCCGGACTCGGCCGGAGAGCCGGGTGTCGTTCTCCCAGGCGGGGGGCATCATGGAGACGACGGCGGTGACCAGGTCGATGCCCTCGCCATAGACCCGGGCGTTGAGGGTCTGGTCGAGCCGGCAGGAGTCGGACTGGCCGCGGGGCCGGACGATCTCTTTGTTGCGGGCCAGGGCGACGGCGGCTTCGGAGAGGCGGTTCTTCTTGTCGGTGTTGAGCTCGCCGTTGTGGGCCATGAGGCGGAACGGCTGGGCCATGGAGGGGTGCGGGTCGGTGTTGGTCGAGAACCGGGTGTGGAAGTACATGGTGTGCACTTCGTGGTCCGCGTCGCTGAGGTCCTGGAAGTAGGGGATGATCTCCCAGGAATTGAGCCGGCCCTTGAAGACCTGCGTCCGGGCGGAGAGCGACAGCGGGTACAGCCCGTCGAGGCTGGGGTCGGTGTAGGCGACCGACTCGATGGCGAGCAGGGCCTCATGGATCCGGGTGTCGAGGTCCTTGCCGCGCAGATCATCGGGTGCGGTGAAGACCCACTGCCGGATGGGGAGCTGCCACTTGACCGCCCGCTCGCCGATGACGTCGTTGTTGACCGGCAGGTCGCGGACGGTGAGCACGTCGAAGCCTGCCCAGTCGGCGAGGGTCTCGTTGATCAGGATGGTGGCCCGCTCGCGTTCATTGGGGTCCGAGGGGAGGAAGAAGTTGCCGACGCCGAAGGCCCCGGGCTCGAGCTCGACGCCCGTGACTTTGCGGAAGAACTTGAGGGAAAGATCGACGGAGATGCCAGCCCCGTCGCCGACGCCCTCGGACGACATGCCGCCGCGGTGGGGGACGCCGCAGAGGCTTTCGTGGCCCTTGATCAGAAGGTCGTGGCTCTGGGTGCCGTCTTTACGAGTGAGGAAGCCGACACCGCAGGAGCTACGCTCGTCCGCGGGGTCGTACAAGCCAACCGGTTGGCTCGCCGCGTAGGGATCAATGACGGCTTCGGCCGGGTCAGACACGCTGGTGGGTGGATCGGGATGTCGCGGGTGTTCGTTGTTCACGTTGGGTGGTGGGGCGGGTGGGCTTGGGCGAGCGGGGTCGGGTCGGGTGGCGGCCCCGCGGCGTCGTTGGCGGAGGCGTTTGGTGGCGGTTTTAGCTGTGAACCGCGGATCGATTTGGTTAATCTTGCGGCGCGGTGAGCTTGCCGGTATCCGAGTTGACTTCCGGCGATTCCCCGAGCTTAGCACTGTAGGCGCTGTGCTTGGGGTGGTGGTGTCTGTCGAGAGCGGGGCGTTTGGGGTTATTGATGGGCGAGTGCTTCTGAATCCTTGTGCTCGGCGACATCCGGGTCGGGTCGGGCCTCTGGGGGCGGTTTAGGTTCAACTGGGGGGCATTGATCGCCGTGGGCCACGATGTGGTTGGCGAAGGCCTGGGCGGCGGGCCCGGGGCCGGGGTCTTTTTTGTGGATCACGCCGAACGGCCGGGTAAGGCGGGGCGTGGTCTGAAGGACGCATAGGGTACCCGCATCTGACTCGCGTTCAACGATCCGCTCGGGGAGGATGGCGAAGCAGCCGGCTTCGAGCAGGAACGACTTGAGGGTGTCGGTGTTGTCGAAAGTGTCGATGACGTCGGGGGAGCCGCCGGCGTTCTTGATGGCCTGGAGCGTGCGTCGGCCCAGCGGCAGGTCGAGGCTGATGCCTGCCATGCGGTATTCGGTGAGCAGGGCGAGCGGGAGCGGCTCGCGTTCGTTGGCGAGGGGGTGGTTGGGCCGACACACCAGGGCCATCGGCTCGTCGCGGACGGTGAGGCCGCCGACGCCGCCCCAGTCGTCGGGGAACGACACCAGCCCGAGGTCGCATTCCCCGGCCAGCACCGCTTCCTGAATGATGTCCGGGCGGTCGTAGTGCACCTGCACCTCGACATCGGGGCAGCCGACCGCGAAAGAATCGCGGACCGCGTTCAGCCAGCCGATCCCGGTCGAATACATGGCATAAACCCGGACGGTCCCGACCGGCTCGCGGTCGATCATGCGGACCTCCTGCTCAATCGCCTCGATCCGGGCCACGATCTCGTGGCAGCCCTTCAGGAAGATCTGCCCGGCTGGGGTCAGGGCGATTGGTCGGACGCTCCGATCGAGCAGGCGAACATCTAAACGCTTTTCAAGACTCTGGATACGTTGACTGGCGGCAGACTGCGTGATGCCGTGCAGCTCCGCCGCCTCGGAGAGGCTGCGGTAGCGGGCGACATCTGTGAACAGACGCATGTTCTGCATCGCCCGATTTTACTATAAGAATTGCTCATGGTAAAGCAGGCAACATAAAGATAAATGAGGTTTGGGGGTTTCAGCCCGTTCAGGGGCGGTTGGTCGGGTCGAGTCGGGCGATCTGGCCTGGCCGGTGGAAAACGACGTAGAGCTGGCCGTCTTCGGTGACGTGGATGTCACGGACCCGGCCCTCGTCTTTGATGATGACTTCCTGCTCGATCACGCGGGGTTCGGTGGGGTGGAGCCGGACGCGGCGGACTTCCTGTTTGATCAGGGCTGCGATGAACAGGTCGCCGGCCCAGTTAGGGAAGCGGTCGCCGGTGTAGAAGTCCATGCCGCAGACCGCGAGGGACGGGGTCCAGTACACGACGGGCTGTTCCATACCGGGGGCTTCGGTCTTGTCGCTGATGGGGGTGCCGTTGTAGTTGATGCCGTAGGTGATCTCGGGCCAGCCGTAGTTGATGCCGGGGCGGATGAGATTGAGCTCGTCGCCGCCGCGGGGGCCGTGCTCGACGGACCAGAGTTCATCGGTGCCGGGGCGAAGGTTGAGGCCCTGGGGGTTGCGGTTGCCGTAGGTCCAGATCGTGGGCAGGGCATCGGGGTGGTCGGGGTGGTTGACGAAGGGGTTGTCGTCGGGGATTCGGCCGTCGTCGAAGACGCGGTGGACCTTGCCGTTGGGTAGGGACAGGTCCTGGGCGTGGCGCATGACGCCGCGGTCGCCGATGGGCAGGAAGAGGTAGCCGTCGTGGAAGACGATGCGGGTGCCGTAGTGGTTGCGTCCGCGGAGGTAACTGGAGGGCGGGGCCTCGAAGATCGGTTCCTCGTCGGTCCAGCGGTTGTCGGAGGTGATGCGTCCGCGGACGACGCGGGTCATGGCGACGGTCCGGCCATTGGCATCTTCGATGGGGTGGCTGTAGGCGAGGTAGACCCACCGGTTGCCGGGCTGGGCATAGTCCGGGTGGAGAGCCACTTCGAGCAGCCCACCCTGGCCGGCGGGGTGGACCTCGGGTGTGCCGCGGACGGGGCGGTCGAGGAGCTTGCCGTTCTGTACAACCCGTAGCGTGCCTTTCTTCTCGCAGATCAGCCACCGCCCGTCGGGGAGGATCGCCATTGACCAGGGGTTGTCGAGGCCTTCGACGACGACCGTCTTGGTGAACGACTCGTGGTCGCTGCGGTAGACGCCGTCGGCGTCCGGGTTGGCAGCGGCGTCGGGCGAGCAGGCCAGGGTCAGTGCAAGGCAAAGCAGGGGGGCAGCGGCAAGGTTGAAGGTTCGAGGGGTTGGCATCGTGGGGCTTTGGGCTTGTGGATATTCTCGTGGGTCGGGCGTTGAAGGTGAGGCTAATCGGCAGACTGGTGATAGTAGGTGGCGACCCGGTCCGAGGGGGGGACGGGCCGAGCGGGGCCGCCGGTCGTTAAGGCGTGGTGGGCGTGGTCGCGGGCGGCGTGGTCTGGGTGATCATGTCGGCAACCGCACGGACCAAGGGGTGGTCGGGCAGGATTTGTTGGGCGGTTCTGATCTCAACTAATGCTTGGGTGTGGTCGCCGGCCCGACGGAAGCGTTCGGCCGTCGCGGCATGATGGATGGCAGAGAAGCGTTTGACGGACAACTCCAAGACTCGATTGCTCTTACTTGCTGCTCGTAGGGATCGAAGCAATGACCTGATCTGCAGGTGGTAACTCGTCGGGGCTCTGACGATCATCTGTCCGTCGATCATGCGGAGTTGTGCGTGCTCGTCGAGCCAATGCCCGTAATCGCCCACCGTATCCATGACCAGCCTGCCCAGCACTTCGACACGCGTCGCGTCGCTGTACCAGAGAGGTCCTTCCGTGTTTGGCCGGTCGTCATCGAAAAATGCTAAATCCGATTCAGGGCCTGCCCCGGGTCTGGCCTCAGCGGGCCGCGTTTGTGGTGCGTGACTCGGTAAATTCGGAAACGTCTTGATCAGCGTATTGGTGTTACTGCGGAACACACGTGCGAAGTCTTCGGTTGAGGCGTCGAGCAAATCTGCGATCGGATAGACCTTGACCCAGCGAGAAGCCTCGACGACCCACACGTCCGAACCGACGAGCATCCGATCGCCCAGCCACTCCATGGAGACCTTCCGCGGGTATACCGCGTCGCGGACCTGAGACAGAATCAGATCGAGGTGTGAGGTCCCGGGCTGGTCGTCGAGGGTCATACGGATCTTCAGGGTCTCGGGCACACCGAGGGCCGTGAGGCTGGCGGTATGGACCTCGAAGCGGACGCCGGTCTGCTCCGAGAGCCTCTCGAAGGCGTCGCGGTAGGGGACTCCATCCAGTCGGGCCGTGATCGGCGTCGCGAGTCGAGCCATGGCCGCGTCGTAGCTGGCTAAGCGTTCGTCGCTCTGGGCGAGAGCCGCCGGTGGATCGTCGGTCACGGTCGAATGCATACAGCCCGTGACGCCTAGTGCCGTAAGTGTGCTCACCAACGACGCCCGCAGCCAACGCTTCATAGAGCACTCCTGTCTTGGCCCGTCGGGCATGGGATTGATCGCACGCCGAGACGACCCGCTCACTCGCTCAGGTCCCAACGCTATCTTACAGCCCGCTCCACCGACCCTGACCCCGAGGAATCCGTGCCATGCCCATCCCCACCTCCCTCTTCGATCTCACCGGCCGTGTCGCCTTAGTTACGGGCGGGGCCTCCGGGATCGGGCTCGCCATCGCTGAAGCCCTGATGCTGCACGGCGCGAAGGTCGTGGTCGGGTCACGCACCCAGTCCAAGGTGGACGACGCGGTGGCGACGCTGCTCAGGTTGGACCACGCCCACGACGATGACCACCCGCCGGCGGTGGGCGTGTCGCTGGATGTCGCGTCGCAGGACTCGGTCGACGCCGCGGTGCAGGCGTGCCTAGACACCTTCGGCGGGCTGCACATCCTCGTGAACTCCGCGGGCATCATGTGCAAGAAGCCCACGTTCGACCTCACCGCCGACGACATGGCCTCGCTCTACGACATCCACGTCATCGGCGCCCTCCGCGCCGCCCAATCCGCCGGCCACGTCTTCCGCGAACAGCACGACGGCTGCATCGTCAACGTCGCCTCGATCTCCTCCTACGTCTCGCTTACCGAGGTCACCGCCTACGCCTGTGCGAAGTCGGCCATGATGGGCCTGACCCACAGCCTCGCCAACGAGTGGGCCAAGCACGGCATCCGCACCAACGGCGTCGCGCCCGGCTTCATCCCCACCGACATCAACCGCAAGATGATCGAGGGCACCGACCGCGGCCGACGCATCCTCGAACACACCCCGATGGCCCGCTTCGGCACGTCCGACGAGATCGCCGGCGCCGCCGTCTACCTTGCCAGCGATGCGGGCAAGTTCACCAACGGCATCACCATCCCCGTCGACGGCGGCTACCTCGCCTTGGGCATCGGCGACAGTGAAGCACCGTGGACAGCCGGGTAAACCCGCCGCGGGTTGCGGTTGACTAAATCGCGTGCTCGCCGGGGAGGGCCATGAGCTTGGGGATGCGGACGTGGTCGGGCTGGTCGAGGATGAACTTGACGCAGCGGGCGATGTCTTCGGGGCGGAGGGGTTTTTCCATGCCGAGCTTGACGTTGCTGGGCTGGTCCCATTCGCGGTGGAGATCGGTGAGGACGAGGCCGGGCTCGACGGCGCTGATCTTGATGTCGGTGCCGGCCAGCTCCATGCGGAGTGATTCGCAGACGGCTTCGATGGCGTATTTGGTGCCGGCGTACCAGCCGGCGGTGGGGCGGACCTTGGTGCCCAGGACGCTGGAGGTGTTGATGAGCTGGCCGCGTCCGCCGCGGTCGGGTGGGCCGACGGTCTTGAAGTAGGCGACGGTCTCGTACATCAGTCGGTAGGCGGCTTCGACGTTGATGCGGACCATGTCGCAGAGCTTGTCGAGGTCGAGGTCTTCGAAAGGGAAGACGTGGAGGACGCCGGCGTTGTTGAAGACGACGTCGCATTGGCCGAAGGCATCGACAGCGGTGTCGAGGAGGCGTTTGGGGAGCTGCGGGTCGGTGATGTCGCCGGGCACGGCGTGGGTGTCGCCCAGTTCATCGGCGAGGGCATGGAGACGGTCGGCGCGTCGGCCGTTGATGACGAGCTTCATGCCGGCTTGGCGGAGCAGGGTCGCGGTGGCGTGTCCGATCCCGCTGCTGGCGCCGGTGATGACGGCGACTTGGCCTTCGAGGCTCATGGTGTGCTCCTTGGTGGTGGGTTTGTGGAGTTTGGGGTGATCATTCTGGCGTGGGGTTAGCGTAGCTCGACCGGCGATCGTTGATCGTTGGCTATGGTGAGCAGGATGGTTGCGGTGAGTGCTGCTGAATGAAGACGTCTGTTGTGGAGACTGTGTGGCGGTTGAGGCGGGTGCTGCTGTTGGGGGCGTTGGTCGTGGTGCTGCCTGGGCTTGGGGTGTGGGGGTTGTGGGAGCCGGTACGGGAGGGGGTGGAGGCGGTGCGGGGGGCGGAGGGTTTGGTACTGCTGGGGTGGTGGGGGTTGCTGGTGTTGGTGGGTGGGGTGTTGGCGGCGGGGGCGTTGCTGCCGACGCACGCGGTGTCGCTGGGGATGGGGTATGTGTTTGGGCTGGCTGGGGGGTTGGCGGGGGCGTTGGGGGCGGTGGTGATCGGGACGGCGGGGGGGTGGGCGGCGGCGAAGGGTGAAGATCGGGTTGGGCCCCGGGTCACACTCTTCACCCTGGTCGGGCTGGACCATGCCGTTGCCGCACCCGCCCACGCGGTTGCCGGGCTGCTCCTCACATTGCGCGTTGCACACCGTGCATGAGGCCTCGCCCGGGGCGCAGTCCAGGTCGGGGTCGGGGCCGGCGTCGCACGCTTCTTCCTCGGGCTGGGTGATGGTGTCGCCGCAGCTCGGGCCAGGGGTGCCTGTCGCGCTCAGTGTGCACGTGTCTGCGCACACCGTGCACGTCTCCCCGCCGTACGGACAGGCCGTGTCGAAGCCGGGGCCCGTGTCGCACTCTTCGCCCTCCTCGGTCACGCCGTTGCCGCACGCGCCGTCGAGCACGTCGATG
>JBCCOW010000060.1:0-25246 GCA_039025195.1 Planctomycetota bacterium | reverse complement strand
GGGGCCGTCGTCGGGCTCTACCCCTTCCAGCAGGGCGTCGCCCCCAGCCCCGGCGACACCCTCAAGTCACAGACCGTCGCCCTCGACGCCCAGCAGAACCTCATCCTCGAAGAGACCGGCAAGCCCATCGACCCCGAGGACTACCCGACCGCCACCTTCAACCCCAGCGTCGTACAGGTCGCCGGCTCCCTCGGCCTCATCCTCACCGGCTTCCTCCTCACCCTCGGCATCGACGCCATCGGCAAAGACCGCAAAGCCAAGCGATGACCCAGCCCCAAAACCACACCCCCAACAGCTGCGGGCACCCCTGCCCGCAGCCGCGTTGCCATAAACTCTCGCCTCACGCCATTACTCCTTACTCCGTGCTCCTTACTCCTCCCCAACCATGACCATCCTCGTCACCGGCGGTGCCGGCTACATCGGCTCACACGCGGTCCGCCGCCTCCTCGACGGCGGCCACTCCGTCGTCGTCCTCGACAACCTTGCCGTCGGCCACCGCGAAGCCGTCGTCGCCGCGGGCAAACACTCGTCCAACCCCGCCGACGTCCCGCTCCTCGAGCTCGACCTCCGCGACACCGACGCCATCACCGACGCGCTCAAGCAGCACCAGGTCGAGGCCGTGATGAACTTCGCCGCCCTCGCCCAGGTCGGCGAGTCCGTCGAGCAGCCCCTGCTCTACTACGCCAACAACACCGCCGGCGTCATCTCCCTCCTCACCGCCATGGACGCCGCCGGCGTCACCAAGCTCGTCCACTCCTCCACCTGCGCGACCTACGGCGAACCCGCCGAGATGCCCATCACCGAGACCTTCCCCCAGTCCCCCATCAACCCCTACGGCTGGTCCAAGCTCTTCAACGAACGCGTCTTCTTCGACTACGCCGCCGCGAACCCCCAATTCGCCTTCGCCGCCCTCCGCTACTTCAACGTCGCCGGCTGCCAGCCCGACGGCTCGCTCGGCGAAGACCACACCCCCGAGTCCCACCTCATCCCCGTCCTCATCCAGGCCGCCCTCGGCACCCGCGAAAAAGCCTACATTTTCGGCACCGACTACCCCACCCCCGACGGCACCTGCATCCGCGACTACATCCACGTCTGCGACCTCGTCGACGCCCACGCCGTCGTCCTCGACGCCCTCCAGCCCGGCGACACCCGCACCTACAACCTCGGCACCGGCCGCGGCTTCTCCGTCAAAGAGATCGTCGATGCCGTCAAACAAGCCACCGGCGTCGACTTCACCGTCGAACTCGCCGACCGCCGCCCCGGCGACCCCCCCCAGCTCTACGCCAACCCCGACAAGATCAAACGCGACCTCAACTGGTCCGCCACCATCACCGACCCCGGCACCATGGCAAAACACGCCTGGGCGTGGTTCCAAGCGCATCCGGATGGATACCAGTGACCATGCTGTATATTGTGGGTTTAACTACTACTACCAAATTATCTAGGGGACAGTAATGACAAAACTTGAAGACACAAAGATTTACAGAGGCGGAGCCACTGCGCCGGATATGAGTTTTGAAACAAGCGAGTGTGAGATAAGTTTTTTTCATCCCTACCGCAAGCAAGGCAACAGCCAATTGATGTTCCGTTTTTCGATGGCATCGAAAGGAGGCGGGACAACCGTAGTTGATATGCACGTAGGCTCCAAAGACTTGTCTGAGATCATTCAGCTTGTTGGAAATGAAATACCGTCGCTCTGCGATTCCCTTTGCAAGGGAGCTTCCGCTGCTGCGGAGAAGAACCAGCAAGCAATCGAGAACCTTGAGCGACAAATCGCACCAAGCTAACTAAGGGCCTTAGCAGTTCGGGCCGGATTTATCCGGCCGAACAGAGCTACTGATGTCTCAGAAAGTGGTCGGATAAATCCGGCCCTACGAAAAATCTTCTGGTTGCCGGGCTGCATGGCGGAAGGCGAGGACTTCGACTCGCTTAGCGCCATGATCGACCTGATAAAACGCGTGATAGTTTCCGATGGTCATCTTCCGGATGTCGTAACCAGCCGCAGCGGTCTCGCGATCACTCACCGGGTAGGTGTCCGGTAGATCGGAGAGCGAATGCAACTTGGCGATCGTCTCGTCATACCAAGTCAACGCACGATCGGGAGCGTCTTCGGAGATATAGAGAGCGGCGTCGAGGAGTTGGGAATCGACGGCAGGCGGGATAATGACGGTGTAGTTCAAGACGAGGCCGGATCGCGGCGGGCAAGTTCGGCTTCGAGCCGCTCGCGCGTCTCGGCGAACGCGACGTCGGCGGGTCGGCCTTGGCCGGCGGCGAGTTCGGACTGGCTCTGCTTGATCGCCGCCATCGTCTGGGCGAACTCGGCGTCGTCGAGCAGGCGTTGGTAATCGGCAGGACTCAGCAGCACAGCCCGCGTCTCGCCGTCCTGTGTGAGCGATTCGGGGCCGCCGCCAGCGTTGAGGCGGTCGAGGACTTGCTCGGCGTCGCGGCGGAATTCGTCAAGGCTTTGGGGATGCGGCTGAGAAACCATGCCGATAGGATCGCTTGCCGGACGAGGGTAATCAAGCCCGATCAAGGACCCACCGCATGATCATTGGCGTTCCGAAGGAAGTGAAGTCGCACGAGTACCGGGTGTCGGTGATGCCGGTGGGGGTGGAGTTGTTGGTGAAGGCGGGGCACCGCGTCATCGTGGAGGCGGAGGCGGGGGTGGGCAGTGGGTATCGGGATGACGAGTACGCGGCGGCGGGGGCGGAGGTGGTTGAAGCAGCGAGCGAGGTGTGGGGGCGGGCTGAGATGGTGGTGAAAGTGAAGGAGCCGCAATCGAGCGAGTGGGCGTTGATGCGGCGGGGGCAGGTGGTGTTTACGTACTTCCATTTTGCGGCGTCGCGGGAGCTGACGGCGGCGTGTCTGGAGGCGGGGATCACGGCGGTGGCGTACGAGACGCTGGCGGTGGGGAAGAAGCTGCCGGTGCTCACGCCGATGAGTGAGGTGGCGGGGCGGATGGCGGTGTTGGAGGGCGGGAAGTCGTTGCAGAAGCCGCAGATGGGTAGAGGGATTTTGTTGAGCGGGGTGCCGGGGGTGGAGCCGGCGAAGGTGACGGTGTTGGGCGGTGGGATCGTGGGGGCGAACGCGGCGAAGGTCGCGGCGGGATTAGGCGCGAACGTGGTGATCATGGATGTCAGCCTCGATCGGCTGCGGGAGCTGGACGCGGTGATGCCGGCCAACGTCCGGACGATCTACAGCGAGCCGCACGCGATCCGGTGGCACGTCACCAACAGTGACTTAGTGATTGGCGCGGTTTTAATTCCGGGGGGGCGGTGCCCGACGCTGATCCCGCGGGAGATGCTGAAGGACATGCGGGACGGGGCGGTGATCGTCGATGTCGGCGTCGATCAGGGCGGGTGTGTCGAGACGAGCCGGCCGACGACGCACGAGGACCCGACGTATGTGGTCGATGGCGTCGTGCACTACTGCGTGTCGAACATGCCCGGCGCGGTGGGCCGAACGAGCACGCAGGCGTTGTGTCACGCGACGCAGCCGTGGGTCTTGAAGCTCGCGGGGAGCGACCTGTCGACGGTATTCGAGACCGATGCGGCGTTGGGCTCGGCGTTAAACATCCGTGATGGGCAGATCACCCACGCGGGGGTTGCCACGGCGTACGGGGAGGGTTAGCCGAGCAGGTTGAGGACGCTGCTGCGGGTCTCGTTGGTCGTGGCCAAGGCGGCGAAGTTGGCTTCAGTGCGGAGCTGGGCGCTACGCAGGTTGACGAGTTCTTCGGCGAAGTCGGTGTCGCGGAGATCGCTGGTCGCGGCGGCGGTCTGCTCGGCAGCGACGCGGCTGGACCGCTGGGCGCTGTCGAGGGTATTGGACTGGTAGGCACCGATCTGGCCGCGGAGGGTGGCGATGTCGAAGTCAGAGTCGATCGTGGGGAGCGTGATGGAGGTGTCGCCGAGGGCAAGGGTGGTTTCGCCGGAGAACAGACGCTCCCCGTTGAAGGACGCGGTTTGTCCGATGCGGTCGATGGCCTGGTTGTTGGAATCCAGTTGGAATTGGATCGCGTCGCGCTCGGCTTGGGAGCGGGTGGTGTCGGCGAGCTGGACCTGGAGGGCCCGGTTCTCGGATTGCAGGCTGGACGCCTCGGCGAGGAAGCCGTCGGCGGCGTTGGCGACCTGGTCTTGGCGGGTGATGACCGCGGACTCGGCGTCGAGGGTTTCGAGGATGGCGCGGAGGCGCTCGGAGCTGATGAGGTCGGCGGGACCGTCGCTGCCGGTGTTGAGACGGAGGCCGGTGGCGAGGCGGTTGGTCGCGCGGTCGGCGGCCTGCTGGTTCTGACTGAGCGTGCGGGGCAGCGGGGAGCTGGATGGATTGGAGATCGGTTGGATCATGGATCGGACCGGGTTGGCGGGGTGAGTTGACGGAGGAGTAACCGATTCAGCGGGGCGGGATGCCACGCTTTCGAGGGGTATGGGCGGGCCAAGGGGAGGACGCAGGCGTTACAGGCGTTACAGGCGTTACGGCTTAACCGGGTTCACGACAACGCGGCTGCGAGCAGGTGTGCTCGCAGCTAGCGCGAAATGGGTGATGTCGGCTAGGGTCAGGCCTGGATGTCGATGTGGTGATACGGGGCTTGGTTGGCGTCGATGGGCAGCTGGGGCAGCGACTGGGCGTCGGTCTGTTCGTTGGCCTGCTGCTGGCGTTTCTTCCAGAGGTCGTCGTAGCCCGGGGCCTGGTGGTCGGGCATCTCTTCGTCGGTGTCTTTGGTCTGGAGGTCGGCCTTGTCGGTCTCGACGACGCCGCGGAGCTCGGCGGAGAATCGCTGGGCCTGGGCGGCGGCCTGAGAACGGGGAGCCTGAGCGGTGCGGGTGCTGAGGGGGGCACCGGCGACGCCGCCCGCGAGAATGGAGCTCATCGCGCTCATGCCTTATTCATCGGCATGATCGGTGTTCGGGGTGAATGGTTATCGGGGGTTGCGGCGCGGGAACCGGTCGCAAGCGACCGGGCTAAACGAGAACCGCGGTGTGTCGCGTCGCGGCCGTGAAAGGCGGGATTACTCTTCGACGACCTTCTCGATCTGCCAGTACTCGATTTCGAGGGGGGTGGATCGGCCGAAGACGGTGACGAGGACGCGGACCTTGCCCTGTTCGGGGAGGAGCTCGTCGACGGTGCCGTCCATGTTCTCGAAGGCGCCTTCCTTGATGCGGATGTGGTCGCCGGGCTCGAACTCCATCTTGACCTGGGGCTGCTCTTCGGCCGGCTTGGCGGCGTTGATCATCTTCTCGACCTCGGGCATCGACATGGGGCTGGGTCGGCCCGCGGTGCCGATGAAGTCGCCGACGCCGGTGGTCTCTTTGATGAGGAAGAAGACGTCCTGGGGGATGCGGCCGTCGGACTCGAGGCGCATCTCGACGAAGACGTAGCCGGGGTAGAGCTTGGTCTCGATGACCTTCTGCTTGCCGGCCTTGATGGTCTTCTCTTTTTCGGTGGGCACGAGGATGCGGTTGACGAGCATGGGCTTCTCGTCGTGGGTGCCGTCGAAGCCTTCGATCTTGACCTTGCGTAGGAGGGTGCGGCGGACCGAGTCTTCCTTGTTGGAGGCGACGCGGAGGACGAACCAGTTCATGCCCTCGGTGACGAGGGGTTCTTCCTCGGGGGTCTCGGGCGTGTCGGGGGCACCTTCGACCGGGGCGGTGGATAGGGTGGGGTCGGTTTCGCTCATGGTGGGTAGTTAGTCGAGCTTGAGGATGCCCATCTTCTGGAAGAGGAGGCTGAAGCCGAAGTCGATGCCGAAGAGGAGCAGGGCGATGAGCAGGGTGCCGCCGATGACGACGATGGTGAGGCCGAGGACGGCCTGCTTGGAAGGCCAGTTGACCTTCTTCATTTCGGTTTCGGTGGCGATGCAGAAATCGACGATGCGTTGGTTGGTGCCGAAGAGCTTGTAGAAAAGGAGCCCGAAGCCGGCGATGATGAGGACGGCCATGCCACCCTGGAGGTAAAGGATCTGGTCGAAGCCGGCGAACCAGGCGGTGAACTCCTGCCAGAGCCAGCCGACGCCGGCGAGGACGAGGGTGCCGAACCCGACGACGGACATGGTGCGGGTCCAGTAGCCTTGACCGGGTTTGTAGACAGAGAGGGCCATGGGTTTTGGGGGGCGTCCGGGAGTGGTGGGAACAACACGGGTGGAGGGACTCGAACCCACGACCTGCGGATTTGGAATCCGCTGCTCTAGCCGACTGAGCTACACCCGTAGGGGCTTTGAGGCTTGGGCTTTCCGGCTTACTTCCGCTTGATCTTGTGCAGCGTGTGCTTGCGGAGCCGGGGGCAGTGCTTCTTGAGGCCGGCCTTGAGCTTTTCCGGGAGCCCGCCCTTGACGTTGACGGGGGTGCGGTAGTTCAGGTCGCCGCATTCGGTGCACTGCAGCCAGACGTATTCGACGGCGTCTTTGGATTTGGCCATGGTCGGGGCCTTTCAAAAATCGGAACGACAGGGGTGTTGAAACGCGTGGTCGGTGTGTCCACCGGCCACGCGGTTGGTTTTGGTTTACTTGGTGATCTTGGTGACCACGCCGGCACCGACGGTGCGGCCGCCTTCGCGGACGGCGAACCGGAGGCCTTCTTCCATCGCGATCGGCTTCTCTTCGAGGTCGACAGCCATGGTGACGTTGTCGCCGGGCATGCACATCTCGGCACCGCCGAGCAACTCGATCTTGCCGGTCACGTCGGTGGTGCGGAAGTAGAACTGCGGCTTGTAGCCGTTGAAGAACGGCGAGTGCCGGCCGCCCTCTTCCTTGGTCAGGACGTAGACCTCGGCCTCGAACTGGCTGTGCGGGGTGATCGACTTCGGTGCCGCGAGGACCTGGCCACGCTGGACATCGCTCTTCTCGATACCACGCAGCAGACACCCGACGTTGTCGCCGGCGATGCCTTCTTCGAGGGTCTTGGTGAACATCTCGACACCGGTGACGGTGGTGGCCTGCGTGTCGCCGAGGCCGACGATCTCGACGGCGTCGCCGACAACAACCTTGCCACGCTCGATACGGCCGGTTGCGACGGTACCGCGGCCCTTGATGGAGAAGACGTCTTCGATCGACATCAGGAACGGCTTGTCGAGCTCACGCTCGGGCTCGGGGATCCAGGTGTCGATGGCGTCCATCAGCTCGCCGATGCAGGCGTTGGCGGAATCATCGCCGGGGTTCTGCAGGGCGGGGAAGGCGGCACCCTTAATGATCGGGGTGTCTTCTTCGAAGTCGTACTTGGTCAGGAGCTCCTGCACTTCGAGCTCGACGAGTTCGAGCAGCTCTTCGTCGTCGACGAGGTCGACCTTGTTAAGGAAGACCACGAGCTTGGGCACGTTCACCTGACGGGCGAGCAGGACGTGCTCACGGGTCTGGGGCATCGGGCCGTCGGCGGCGGAGACGACGAGGATCCCGCCGTCCATCTGGGCGGCACCGGTGATCATGTTCTTGACGAAGTCGGCGTGGCCGGGGCAGTCGACGTGGGCGTAGTGCCGGTTCTCGGTTTCGTACTCGACGTGCGAGGTGGCGATGGTGACGATCTTGGTGGCGTCACGACGGCCGTCGGCGGCGGACGCCTTGGCGACGTCGTCGTACGAGATGTGGTTGGCCAGGCCCTTGGCGGCCTGGACGGCGGTGATTGCCGCGGTGGTGGTGGTTTTGCCGTGGTCGACGTGGCCGATAGTGCCGACGTTGACGTGGGGCTTGGTCCGGTTGAAGACATCTTTGGCCATGGGAGGGAACCTTTGTTACGGGAGTGACGGGGCGAGTGAATTGCCCCAGGGGCGTGAACGGGGACGTGCCCCAAAGTCGGGATGGCACACACGGCCATCGGTGTATCGGGTTGTTGCCGGGCGACGGGCTCGGCGGGTATCAGGCCGACCATGTCGTCGGACCCAGAAGCCACCCATGGGACTCGAACCCACGACCTCACCCTTACCAAGGGTGTGCTCTACCAACTGAGCTAGGGTGGCATGCCGCGCTGGCGGGTTGCGTCGTGATGTCGTCCGCCTGCCTCGGGTGACCCCATCCTTCCTCGACAGAGCCCGTTAAGGCCCCGCCTGAGATGGATAAGGGGCGACCAAGAGGAGCTTCTTCTGACCCGGTCAAGCCTTCGACTTCGACCCAGTCCAACTCCGATGGACGCCCCTTTACGGCAAGGCGAACCTTCGTGAAACAACACCGCCCACGGCGTCGCCGTCTCACGAACCGGTAAACGTAGCAACACCCCGCTTGGCCGTCAATCGGCAGCCCCATTTTCCCGCCACGCCCCCACCACCCGCCCACCGAACGCCGCCGTCTCCAGCACCCCGACGCGGCCCAAACCTCCAGCTTCCTCCCGGTTAACCACCGGGAATCCCCGTTATTGTCCCGTTCGGGCGACCCCGCTATGATCTTGCAGCAAGTCTAAACCATGGCCAAATCTGCCGAAAACCCGACCCCCGCCCCGACCACCGCGGCTCAGGACCTCGTGGACATCACCAGCCCCGAAATCCACGCCCAGGTCCGCGCGATCCTCGACCACATCCGCCCGGCTGTCCAGGACGACGGCGGCGACCTCGAACTGGTCCGCATCACCGAAGAAGGCGTGGCCCAAATCCGCCTCCACGGCGCCTGTGTCGGCTGCCCCTCCAGCAACATGACCCTCCACATGGGCGTCGAACGCTACGTCCGTGAAAAGGTCCCCCAGATCACCGGCGTCGAGCAGATCGATTAAGACCCCAGCGGATCGCGTGACGCCCCTGGGTCCGACCCACGCCCGACCAACACATCAAGCCCTCTGAAAACCACCCAGCCCAACCGGCTGACGAACCCTCCACGCGGGACCCGCACGGAACACGGATCACCCGCCACATCAAGCCCACCCAGCCACTCAAGCCACGCCCAACCCCCGGACACCCACCGGAACCCCAAGGATGCTCGCACTCACCCGAAGGATCGGCGAAGAGATCGTCATCGGCGACCCCAGCAAGCCGCTGGGACTCATCCGTGTCGTCGATATCCACGGCGACAAGGTCCGCCTCGCCTTCGACTTCCCCCGCGAAACCCAAGTCAACCGCAAAGAACTCGCGGACAAAAAAAACCGGGACAACGGCTCAAAGCCCGACCCAGGCGACGGCCCCACCCCGCCGCCAGCTGATCACTGACCCTGCAGCCGAGCGATCTGGGCCCGCAGGCTCGCGTTCTCTTGCGTGAGCTGACGGATCTGCTGATCCATCGCTTCAATCTGAGCCTGCATCGTCGAATCACGGCGGTAGGTCTCCCGCGCTTCAACCTGACCCGCATCACGGTTGGCTGACGGCGTCGTTCGAGCGAACCCCGCGTTCATCCCGCCCGTCGCGTCGCAGCCAGCCGAAGCCAGCACCACCACGCCCGACAACAAAACCGTTCCTGCCAGTCTCTTTACCATCGCATCAGCCTCCAAAGCTGGCTCCAAGCTGTTTCAAACGCGTCCCCATTCCGGTCGGCGAGCGTTTCACATCCGTTCCCAGTTTATCGCAAACACGCCAGCTCTCGGGCACCGCTCAGCGGTACGCGCGGATCAGGCGTGCCCCCGGGTAGTAAAAGACGAGGATCGAACGGAAGTCATTACCCGCGTCCGCCATTTCTTTCGCGCCCCACTGTGCCAGCCCCACGCCGTGCCCGAACCCCCGCCCCGCCTCGAACCGCACCACCCCGCCCACGACCCTCGGCTCGGTATCGCTGCTCGGCAACACCACCTCCCGCGCCAAGCCCGGCAAGCCCGCCGCCGGGTGATTCACCGCAAACCGCAGCCGTTCCGCCGCCAATTCATACCGCTGCCCGTTGACGCCCACCACCGCAAACCGCGTCGGACGCCCCACCGCGTTCCTTCCCACCACCCGGATCGCCCGCAGCCCGTCCAGCCGACCCACCGGGTGACGGGCCGCCCTGCCCCATGCCGCCATCCGTGCCGCCAGCGTGCCCCTATCCCGCTCGATCACCGCCCACCGGTGCCGACCACTGCCCTGCCCCCAGCGACCGTGGTCCCGCCCACGCAGCGGCGGCAGGTCCAACCCCCGCTCCGGGAACGCCGCCAACGCGTCCTGCCCCCGCCCTCCGGACGTGCTCGAATAAAACGCCGGCAGCACCCGGCCATCCCACGCCAGCACCATCCCCCGCGTTGCCGTGACCGCCTCGACCGCGACCGCACGTGTCGATTTGCCCACATACGCTTGGCTCGCCACCGTCGACTCCAGGTGGTAGTGCCGACGCCCCGCCTGCCGGCGTTCCCACAGCGCGTAAGACCGCGCCGCCACCGCCTGCGCCTCATACGTCGCCCTCGGCCAACTCCCGTACAGCTCCCGCTCCAACACCCCCGGCAGATAACGCTCCACCCCCACCACAGTCACCACGTCCAACCGCCCCGCCGGCCGGCCGCCCCGCGTCAGTGGGTACAGCCGGACCTTCGCTGGGAACGCTCGCCCATCGACCAGCACCCCACCCGCCGGGTCGCCCGCTGCACCACCATTCGCCAACACCCGCCGCACCTCGATGCCTAATCCGTACCACACGCCCAACCGCTGCCCCCGACGCCACGCCGATACCCCCCGCCGATCCGCCGTTGGCCGAAACTCCACCCCCACCGCTGGCAACAGCGTCGTCCCCCGCGCCCGCCCATCCGCCCCCACCTCCCCCACCGCCCGCACCGCCAACCCCCGCGACGCCCCAGGCCCCGACACGCTCAGATTCACCCCCGGCACCGCCACCCCAATCCGCACCCAAAGCTCCGGCTCCGCCGTCACCTCTGCCAGCCTCGGCCCTAACGAAGACCCCTCCACACCCACCATGTCATTAACGACCGACACCGCCTCAACCCCGGTCGCCCCCAGCACCGCACCATCATGCACCGGCGTCCCCCGCGCTACCGCCGACTGATCCGCCGCGGCTCCCGAAGTCCCCTTGATCCGGTCCGCCTCCCCGCAACCCCACACCACAGCCAGCATCACACCCCCCAAAATCAGACCCAGCCACCGGCTCGTCATCCCCGCACCATAGCCCACCCGCACGGTGCGTATCGCCTAGCACCGGCCCCAAGCGTGTAGCGGGAGACGCGAAGCGTCCCGCTCGGTCTCCACGGGCACCTCGGCGTAACCGCTCCACACGAACGAAACACGCTTTCCATCCAACCCAAGTATCACCAGGTCCGGTGCGTGGCTGTGCTGTTTGGTGCAATCTCGCCCGTCGTCTCGTCGTAGTACCACGCGCTGCTGCCCACCGCACCCGAACCCAACGGAACCGTGTCTGTGAACGGGTTCTCCGGCATCTGGTTCAGGTATGGCCCGTGCGGATAACCCGTCGTCCCGATCGCGGCCGTGTCGCCGGCCGTGTTCGTCGAGAGCGTCATCTGGTCGATGAAGTTCGCCAGCGTAGGCGGCACCCCATCGTGGTCCGCCTTGTACAGCTCGATCTGCTGACGCAGCCGGAACAGGTTGCTCTTCAACGCGTTCTCTTTCGAGGTCTCGCTCGCGTTGGAAAACTGCGGGATCACAATCGCCCCCAGGATGCCCAGGATCACTACCACAATCAGGATCTCGACCAGCGTGAACCCCCACTGCGCCCGCTGGCTTGCTTGAGCGCGTTGTCCAAAACCGAGTGTCCGCATCAAGTGCTCCTAAGCCTGCCGTGCGTGGGTGGCACATCACACCTCTGCCGACGGATCGACCCGACACCCCACACACATCACCCCACCCGTCAACCCAGCCTTTCAAGCCCGGCAAACCTTGACGCCTGTAACGATCGCAACGCCCGTTCTGCCCTAAACTCCACTCATGACCGCCGCACGGACGCACGGCCCCACCCACCCGACGCCGCCTCTCACCACAACCGCCGCCGCCGGTTTTGAGATCACCACCCAACGCCCCACCCGCTGGATCCCCCGCCCTCTCCCCAAACCCGACGCAGCCCCCCAAACCACCCCCCACCCCGGCTCCGTCCCCCCCCTCCTCCAATCCCTCCTCACCCAGCGCGGCATCGCCGACCCCGACGCCCAGCACCGCTTCCTCCACCCCAAGCTCTCCCACCTCGACGACCCCGCCGACCTCCCCGGCTGCACCGACGCCGCCACCCGACTCAGCCAAGCCCTCCACGACCGACAGCCCATCGTCGTCTACGGCGACTACGACGTCGATGGCATTACCGCCGCGACCATCCTCACCCGAACCCTCCACGCCCTCGGCGCCGACCCCGACACCACCACCCCCTACATCCCCCACCGCCTCGACGAAGGCTACGGCCTCAACACCGACGCCCTCACCAACTTCGCACAGCAAAACCCCAAGCCTCTGATCGTTACCGTCGACTGCGGCATCACCGCCCACACCGCCGCCGACCACGCCGCCTCCCTCGGCCTCGACCTCATCATCACCGACCACCACACCCCCGGAAGTAACTCCGAAAACCTTCCAACCGCCGCAGCCATTGTCCACCCCGACCTACAACCTACAACCTACAACCTACAACCTCCCCCCACCCCCCTCTGCGGCGCCGGCGTCGCCCTCAAGCTCGCCTGGCAGACTGCTAAGACCCATCTCCAGACCGACCAGCTCCCGCAGCCCCTCCGCGAGCTACTCATCGACCTGCTCGCCCTCGCCGCCCTCGGCACCGTCGCCGACGTCGTCCCCCTCACCGGCGACAACCGCACCCTCACCGCCTTCGGCCTGTCCCGGATGAAGCACACCCCCTTCACCGGGCTCAACGCCCTCATCGACGCCGCCCGCCTCCGCGAAGACACCATCGACGCCTACCACTGCGGCTTCGCCCTCGGCCCACGACTCAATGCCGTCGGCCGGCTTGGTCACGCCAAGGACGCCCTCGAACTCTTCCTCACCGAAGACCCGCTCCGCGCCGCCGACCTCGCCCAACAGCTCACCGAGATCAACGACGACCGCCGAAGCCTTCAACGCGACATTGAAAAACAAGCCCTCGAACAGGTCGAGACCCTCGGCTACGCCAGCGACGACCACCGCGTCATCGTCCTCGCCGGCGACAACTGGCACCCCGGCGTCCTCGGCATCGTCGCCTCACGCATCACCGAACGCTTCCACCGACCCACCATCCTCCTCGGCGTGGACCCCGAAACGCAAACCGCCAAGGGCTCGGCCCGCAGCGTCGAGGGCGTCGATCTCCACGCCGCCCTCGCCCCCATCGCCGAATCCCTCTGCGACAAGTTCGGCGGGCACGCCATGGCCGCCGGCCTTACCCTCCCCGCCGAAAACCTCGACGCCTTCCGCACTCAGGCCAACGCGGCCCTGACCCCCCTGCTCCCGATCGCCCACCTCTGCCCCCGCTTCACCTACGACGCCGAGCTCACCCTGCCCGAGGCGACCCACCCGCTCGTCCGCTGCATCCAGCAACTCGCCCCGTTCGGCCGATCCAACCCCGCCCCCCGCTTCCTCTTCTCCAACGTCCGCGTCGCCGCCGAGCCCCGCGTCATCGGCCGCACCGGCACGCACCTCAAGCTCACCCTCGAGCAGCACGGCACGACCCTCCAGGCCATCGGCTTCGGCGTGGCCGAAGACGGCCGCCCCCCCTACCACACCGGCCAACACCTCGACCTCATCGCCGAACCTATCCTCAACACCTGGAACGGCCAGACGAACGTCGAGCTCCGTCTTCACGACATCCGGCTATCGCAAACCACGGGCGACCAACCCGCCAAAGCAAAACGCCCCGGCAATTAACCGGGGCGTTGCGTAGGTTAAACCGTTCTCAGATGCTTCAGGCCGAACGACGCCGACGCAGCACCAGTGCACCCAGCAGCACCACACCCGCCCCGAACGCCGCCGGGTTGGGGATCGGCCGGGCGGTCACCTTCACCACCAGGTCCTGGAAGTCGTCGTCGGCCGACGTCCCGAGGATGTCCTCGAAGAACAGCATCGTCACCGTGTCGTCGGTGTCCAGCCCGGTGATCTCGTAGGTCACGAGCTTGTCCAGCCCGCCGTTGTCCGCCTCCAGCGAGGAGTCGAGCCCGTTGATGCCCATCCGGGCAAATCGGAACGGCTGGTCCTCGATCGTCAGCCCCGACACGGAGCCGGTCACGTCGAACGCGTTGCCGTCCACCTCGAAGATGGTCACGAAGTCGCCGCCCGACGGGCCCGGCAGGTAGCCGAACGTCTGGTCCAGCGACGCGAACACCGCCTCGACCTCGGCATCGATCACCGGGATCACGAACAGTTGGTTGTCGTCATCGCTTACTCGTGTCGCGGTGATTGTCCCGTTGGTGAAGTCCAGACCCACCTGCATGAAATCACCCCCAAACGTCTCTTGGAAGATTTCTTCGTGCAGGGCCTCGCCGGGGAACGGCGGGGCGATCGTCGTGAACCCCGCGTGGGCCATCGAAGCCGAACCCAGAACCGCTAGCCCTGCACCCGCCGCCATCGCCTTTCGCCAAAACATGCTGTGTCCTTCTGAAGAAGGTGGCTGTCCCGGCTCTCGCGCTTGGCATGCCCGCACAATGCAGACCGCCCCGAGAGCCCAGCCGGAACCGGGTAAGCACCCGGCAACCGACCGTCTCAAAGCTAACCGCGCATCCGCGGACGCCAACTAAGGCAATCCGCATGCGCGGGAAAGCTCTACCCGTGTGATATCGGGCCAGCACCCGCTACAGCATGATGATCTCAGGTGGCCCGTGAACGGGGCCGCGTTATCAGACGCCGTCGCGGCGACGCCGGAAGGCGAGGCCGCCCATGAGCACCAGCCCGAGGCCAGCGGCCGCGGGGGTCGGCACCGCACTGATCGCACGCACTTCCACGACCAGGTCCTGGAAGTCGTTGTCCGCGGCGCTGCCGAACAGGTCCTCGAAGAACAGGACGTAGAACTCGTCCGAACCCGAAGTGACCTTGTAGGTGATCAGGTGGTCTTCGCCGTCGCTGTTGGCGGTCGGGTCGGAACTGACGACACCGCCCGTGCCGAGACGGGCGAAGGTGACCGGGGTGTCGAGCGTGGTCTCGCCAACCGAGCCGGTGACATCGAAGCCGCTGCCGGTCTCTTCGAAGAGCATCTGGAAGTCGCCCTCGGCATCGACGTAGCCAAACGACTGGTCAAGCGAGGCGAACCGGGCGATCGACTGGGCGGTGAACGAGCCGAAGCCGAACGAGATGTCTTCCGCATCGTCCACCCGCTCGACGGTCACATCAGAGCTGACGAAGCCAGCCCCGCTGGCGGAGAAGCCGCCGCCGTAGGTCGCGTTGAAGATGTCGAGGTGGGTGGCCTCGGTCGAGGACTCCACGATCGGGGTCAATCCCGCCATGGCCGGACCGGCAGCCACCGCAGCAGCGGCTGCAGTGGCGGTGGGTGCAAGCACAGACAGCATCTTCTTCGAAAGGTTCATACAGCGATTCTCCTGCCTCCCCGTGTGGTGGCGGGGTGTTTTCGCAAGCGGCCGCTTAATTATCGCCCACGCTGGGTGATCGGCAACCGTAGCACCGTCATATTCGTTAAAAACGGCGTTCAGGCTTCAATAATTACCATGGACCCGCCGAGTTACCGGAACTTCCGTGCGGTTCGCTGGAGAATTAGGCCGTTGGTTGGGTCAAACGACCGCCTCGGACGGCAGTCTGGGGGGTCTAGGGGGCTTGGGGTTTTATCCGCCAAACCGTCGCACCGGAGGCGTTGGGCAAAGCCTTCGCGCGCAGCCAGCACGCGGTGGGCTTGCAGACGCCCGCTCAGTGGCGGGAGCGGTGGGGGCGGTGGAAGCGGTGGGGGTGGTGGCCGAAGTGGTGTGACGAACGGTGGAAGGAGCGGTGGAACGCGTGATGGCCGAACCGGTGCGACCGCGTCCCAAAGGTACGGTGCCGGAACACCGGCTTGTGGACCGGCTTGTACACCGGCCCCAGCTTCACGCTCCGCTTGATCTCCAACGACTGAAGGCTGCCGAACTCCCGCCGCAGCGTGCGGGTCTGGATCACGGCTCGGCGGTCGAAGGAACGGTATGTCTGCAGCCGAGGGCTGTGCCCGAAGCGTTGGGTGTGCAGGGGCACAAGCCGGCTGTGGACCCCAACGCCGATGCGGTCGATCGGACGATGCAGGGTACGTGGCCGGTGATGGAGCACCGCCCGGGACTGCAGGCCGTGGTGATGGATCACCCGCGGCTTGGGGAAATCGAGATGCCCCCGCAGCAGGTCATGCTTGGCCTCCGCCTCCACCGAAGGCGCGACCCCAAACCCCACCATCGCCAACACCGCGGCAACAGCCAGTACCGGACCACGGGGCAGAACAGCACGACCAAGCGATAGAGCGAGCGAACGTTTCATGGCGGTTTCCTTTCGATCAGGGACTGTGCTTCGCGGGTGGTTCAACCCCAGCACAACCGCCGCCGCAGCCAGCCTGTTCCTGCCCGGCGAAACTTTTTGTTCACTCCGACCCCGCAGCTAACACGCTCCGCCGATACATACACGGGAACCGTACGCCACCCACCGCGTCCAACCCGGCATGCCTCAGCCTTCCCGCAACGCCCGCCGCCTCGCCGTCGCACTGTCCGCGCTAGCCCTCGCGATCATCATGGCCCTTGCCCTGGCAACACCATCCGAGCGCTTGGCAAGCCGCGCGATGGACGAAGGCCCCACGCCCAGCACCCCACGTGTTCAGCCCCTGGCAGCTATGACCGTGGAAGCCATACCCATGGAAGCCGTCTTCCAGACCGCATCACGCCACGCCGGCAACACACGACTCATCGCCCGCATCGCCAGCCTGCACCTCCGCGTCGCCGACATCCGCAGCAGCGCCGCCACCGTCGCCCGCATCGCCGAGACCCACAGCGGCCGCGTCGCCTCATCCCACCTCGGCCCCGATCACCACGGCGCCCCACCCGCCGAACTCACCCTCGAGGTCCCCGCCGACCAGCTGACCGACACACTGAACCAGCTCCGCAGCGGCGTCGGTGAAGTACACCACGACACGCTCTCCTCGCAGGACGTCACCGATCAGGCCGTCGACATCGACGCCCGCCTCAAAAACCTCAGCGCCACCGAAGCCGAACTCCGCGGCCTCCTCACCGAAGCCCGCTCCGGACGTACCGGCCTCGACGACGTGCTCGCCGTCCAACGCGAACTCCGCAGCACCCGCGAACAGATCGAACGCCTCACCGCCCAGCGCGAACACCTCACCCGACGCGTCGCCCTCTCACAAATCACTGTCACGCTCTCCCGCCTCGACGACTCCGTCCCAGGCAAGCCCTTCGGCGGCCCCGGCTGGACCTTCGCCGACACCTGGTCCCTCGCCCAGATGCAACTGATCAGCTCCGCCCGCTGGTCCACCAACATCGGCCTGTATGCAGCGGTGACAGCCGGCCCCTACCTGCTCGTCATCGCACTCTTCACCACACTCGCTTGGATCATGCACCGCCGTTCCCGCTCGCGCCGTCACGCCACACATACCAAGCTCGCTTAAGCCAGTAGCGCCCAAGCAGGAATCAAGCCAGGATCAAGCCTAAGAGCCACAGCACCGCCACAAGCAGCAGCCACAGGAAGCCAAGAACCAAACGAGTCACGTCCCACAGTAGCCTGCGAAGCGTACGGATCACCTCGCTGTCGATCCGCTCGCCTACCGAGTCTGCAAAACGACCCAGATCGACACGGCCATCGACCATACTCCGCCTTGCCAGACGCTTCACTGTCCATCCCACGAACCAAAGCGTCGCACGAAACCCCAACCATTCCACCTTGCCCCTGAACCCCGAATCTCTCTGCTGACGGGCATCCACCACGCGTTGCTTGGCAAAGCCTGTCCACGCCTTGTCAAAGCTGCGAGCCGTGATTGCCCCTTCCCGCCGTTTGCCAAGGCCGCGGATAAAAAGCCTGGCAAAACGCCGCCCCAGTGCGAGCCGGCGCACGATCTCTGCCAGCACGCGGTACGTCGTGTGGTTGAACGCCGCCACCCCACACACCGGCAAGAGGCAGACCACAACAACAACCGCAATACCCGTCCGTGACCATCCCTGCGCGTCCGCAAACAGCCATGCGATCACAAGCAGCGTTGGCGAGATCATCACCACTGCAACCAACACAAAAACCACTATCAGTCGAAGCACCGACCGCCCCGCCAAAAGCCAAAGCACCCGCGACAGATCAACGAGTGTGCCGCCTATATCGAAAGCCTCGGCGTTCGGAACGTCTGTTTCGTAATCCACACGCTGAGTTCTAACAGACCGCGCCGACCGAGGCGATATGAATCAACGGGTCTTAGGTTGGGTATCAACGCGTTCACCCGTAACGGTAAACCCAGCAAACGCGGCCCGATCGTTGAACGAGCCCACGCCAATTCGGCCCGTTAATGGCCGGCCTGTTTCGGCGGTCATCAGCGGAGCTTCGAGGTCATCCATGTAGACGGCGATGCGGCCGGCGTCGTCGAACACAACGCGGACACGCTGCCAGCCTTCGCCGAGGCGGGGCTCGGGGTGGGCAGGCGTATGGATCACACGGCGGGTGTCGCCGTCGACCTGCATGATCACGTTGTGCGTGCGGCCGTCGGCGTCGTTGCTCAGGTGGATGTAGATGTAGTGCGTGTCGTCGCGGTAGCCCAGGACGATGCAGACGTCGGCACCTTTGCGGGCCGCGGGTTCGAGGGACCTGACCTCAAGGTCAAGCGTGGCCTGCGACCAGACGGCCGGCTCGTAGAGGGCGATCGATGCGATGCGTCGGACGGGTTGGGTCTTGGGCGGGCCTGGGCGGTGGAGGGTCAGTACATTGCGCGTGGCATCGCCGTCGGCCTGACTCCATCGCCACGACTCCGCAGGTTCGAGCCGCCAGTCGCTGGGGTTGGCGAGCAGGTCAGCGTGGTCCTCGGCATGGGCGACCGCACCGATGAGCGTGAAGCACACGGCCACGACGAGTGACGCAAGGGGATGGAGCGGAGGCGTGGCCATCGGTCTCGTTTAGACCTCGGCGACGCCGTCGATGTAGCCGGGGCGTTCCCACGGGGCGGGGTGGCCGCCGAGGGCGAGGCTAGCTTCGTCGGACATCTCACGCATGGCGGCGGGGGCCATGGGCTGGAAGTTCGTGGCCATGGCGACGTTGGCGTCGAGGTGGGCGGCGGTGTCGAGCCCGACGATGACGGAGTGGACGCCTTGGAGGCTGATGGCGTAGCGGACGAGGTCGGGGCCGGGGAGGTCGGCGTCGCGGACATGCCGGATGGCTTTCATGCCAACAATGGCCAGGTCGCGCTCGATGGCCATGGGGAGCAGTTCGTCTTCGTATCGGCCGGCGTCGGAGCGGTTGACGTTGAAGACGGTGAGCAGGGCGTCGGGGTCCCAGGCATCAATGGCCCGCATCAGGATGTCGGCCCCGGTGTGCCCGGTGACGCCGAAGGCTTTGATCAGGCCTTCCTCTTTTGCCTTGCGGGCGGCGGCGACAGCCCCGCGCTCGATCTCGGCGAGATCGCCATCACGGTTGGGCTTGAGGTTGTGCAGGTGGTACAGGTCGATGGAATCGGTCTGCAGGTTCTTGAGCGACTGTTCGAGCTGACGACGGAACCCGTCGTGGTCACGCCAGCCGGACTTGCTGACAAGGAAGATGTCGTCTCGGCGTTGCTTGACGAAGGGGCCGATGAGTTCTTCACTGGGGCCGTAGGAGCGGGCGGTGTCGAAGTAGTTGACGCCGGCGTCGAGGGCGCGAGTGAGGGTGGCGGCTGCCTCCTCGGCGTTGCGGTGAGACCGTGTGAAGACCGAGCCGAGGCCGGCACCAAGGACGCCGACGCGGGTGTTGAGCTTGCCGAGGCGGCGCTGGGTGATCTGACCGGGCTTTGGCGGATCGGCCTGTTGCGCAGCGGCGTGTGGGACCACACCTGTCCCTACCGCACCGGCGGCGACGGCAGCGGTTTTGAGGAAGGTCCGACGGTTCGTCTCGGGCATCGTGAATCTCCGCTTGGGGTTGGCCGCAACGTCAGCGTGTCTTGAGCATACACCCGGCACAGGGCAGCCCAAAGGCTTTGCGTCTACCGCGGCTGCTTGACCTCGCAGCCGCCGCCACTGCCGTCGGCGGGGCCGAGCACCATGTCGTCAACGGTCTTGCCCGCGGGGACCATCGGGTAGACGTGCTCGTGTTTCTCGACGAGCGCTTCGAGCACGGCCGGGCCGTCGTGGGCGAGGAACTCTTTCATCACCGCGGGCAGGTCGGCGAGCTTCGTGACGCGGAAGCCCTTGCAGTTCATCGCGTCGGCCAACGCCACGAAGTCGGGGTTGTGCATCTCGGTGTGGCTGTACCGCTCGTCGTAGAACAGGTCCTGCCACTGCTTGACCATGCCCTGGAAGTCGTTGTTGAGGATGATCGACTTGGCCTTGATGTCGTACTGGGCGGCGGTGACCATCTCCATGGCGGTCATGGAGAACGAGCCGTCGCCGTCGATGTTGATCACCTGGCGGGGCTTGCGGTTCTCTTGCTTGGCGAGCAGGTCCTCGGCGGCTTGTGCCCCGACCGACGCGGGCACGCCGAAGCCCATGGTGCCGAGGCCGCCGGAGGTGAACCACTGGCGGGGGGTGGTGTATTGGTAGAACTGGGCGGCCCACATCTGGTGCTGGCCGACGCCGGTGGTGATGATGCCGTCCTCGCCGAGTTGGTGGTAGAGCTCCTCGATCACGGCCTGCGGCTTGAGATGGAACTCACGCTCGTCCTTGGCGTAGGCGAAGGGGTGGTCGGTCTTCCACTGGGTAATCTGCTCGACCCAGGCGCTGCGGGCTTTTTCGTCACCGCCGGTCAGATGCGGCAGCAGCAGCTCGAGGTTCTTCCGGGCGTCGCCCTCGACACCAATGGTCACGGGGACCGCCTTGTTGATCTGCTCCGGAGCGATATCGAAGTGGATGATGCCGCCGCGGCCGGCCTTCTCCGCGGCACGGGCGGCGGGCGCGAACGCGCTGATCTTCCCGGTCACGCGGTCGTCGAAGCGGGCCCCGATCGAGACGATCACATCGGCGTCGCGCATCGCCCAGTTGGCGTAAGCCGCGCCGTGCATGCCGAGCATGTGCAGGCTCAGCGGGTCGGTCTCGGGAAACGCGCCGAGGCCCTGCAGCGTCGTCGTCACCGGGATGTTCGCCTTGCGGGCACACTCGGCCAGAACCTTCTCGGCCCCCGACAGGATCGCGCCCTGGCCCACGTAGAACACCGGCTTCTTGGCCTGGTTGATCAGCTCAGCGGCCCGCTCAATCTCGCTGCTGGTCCCCGCCTCCCGCACGTGGTAGCCGGGCAGGTGGACCTGGTCGTAGCACGCGCCCTCGAGTACCGCGGCGGTCACGTCTTTGGGCAGGTCCACAAACACGGGCCCGGGCCGGCCGGTCGTGGCGATGTGGAAGGCGGTGTTGATCGCGCGGGGGATGTCCTCGACCCGCTTGACCAGCACGTTCCACTTGGTGCACGGCCGGGTGATGCCGGTCATGTCGGCTTCCTGGAACGCGTCGGTGCCGATCGCGGAGGTCGCGACCTGCCCGGCAAAGACGATCATCGGGGTGCCGTCCATGAGGGCGTCTTGCATGGGCGTCACGGTGTTGGTTGCGCCGGGGCCGGAGGTCACGAGGACGATGCCGGGCTTGCCGGTAACCCGGGCGTAGCCCTCAGCCATGTGGCCCGCACCCTGCTCGTGCCGGGTGAGGATGAACTTGAACTGGTCGGACTCGTGGATCGCGTCGAAGACGGGGAGGATCGCGCCGCCGGGGTAGCCGAAGATCGTGTCGACGCCGTGCTCCTTCATGAGGTCATGGAAGATCTGGGCCCCGGTCTTGCCGGCGTATTTGGTGGTGGATGGGCCGGCGGCCCGGAAGTTCTCGTAGGACTGGGTGGACAGGGCCTTGGCGGCGCGGGTGGCGGCGTCAGAGGAGGCGGGGTTGGCGGACATGGCGGGATTCCTGGGGAGCGGCGGGCAAAGGGGCCGGTCGCTAGGTGTGATCGGGTGGGGGGCGGGTGGGGGTTTGGATCGGTTAGGTACAAAGCAGCGGCCAAATCGGCGGCAACAGGGATCACGGGGGTGTTTACGGGTCGTCCGCTCAGCCAACAACGAGCCCACCGACGCAGACCGCGCCGGGGATCGAAAGACCAACAGCTTGCGTGAGCAACGCATCCATGGCGAGAGTATATCGGCCTACCCGCCGCAACGGAACACCTTTCTCTGGCCCCGATCCGCCCTTATTCCTCCGGAGCCGGGAAGATCGGCACCAGATCCGCTCCTAGCGCCGCCATCAGCCCGGCCTGCTCCTCCTCCGACAACGGCTCCAACCCCCGGTCCACCGCGTCCAGCGCCATCTCAAACAGCGCCGGCTCGCCCGGCGGGATCGCCGCCGTCACCCCCGGCAAATTCAGCGTGTACCGCAGCAGCAGGCGGGCCACCTCCGGCCGATCCTCCGGCTGGTACCAGCACTTGGGGTAGGGCCGATCCTCCCAAGACTCGACCCGCCCCCGTGCCATCGCCTTGAGGGCCATCACCCCCATCCCACGCTCGTTCGCCGCCGCCAAAACCCCAGGCCCGAAGACCCCAGCTTCGTACGCCACCGCATTGAGCGGGTACAGCACCGTGTCGAACGCCCCGGTCTCAATGAGCCGAAGGGCCGTCGCCTCGTCGTGAGCACTAAACCCGATCAGCCGGACCTTGCCCTGCTCCCTGGCCTTGACCACCGCTTCTAACGCCCCGCCCGGCCCGAGTACTTCATCCGCGTCTTCCGCGGTCGTCATCGCGTGCAGCTGATAGATGTCAAACCGATCGGTCTGCAGCCGAGTCAGCGAACGCTCCAGCTCCGCTGTCGCCTCCGCCCCGCTGCGCTGCAGCGTCTTGCACGCCAGCGTCACCCCGTCCCGGTACGGCCGAAGCGCCGGCCCCAGCCGCTCCTCCGCATCCGCGTACTGCGGGGCCACATCGAAATAGTTGACCCCCCGATCGATCGTTTCCGCGACCCGCCGATCCGCCACCGACTGCTCCACCTTCGACACTACGATCCCGCCCATCCCCAACACCGACAACCGCACGTCATGCCTGCCCAGCTGTCTTGAGATCATGGCAGACGCCTACTTCACACCGAGCGAACGCTCTTTGGCCTTCCGCTTCCGTTCCCGCAGCTGGGCCTTGGGGGCGACATGGAATGTCGCGGTCGACTTCCCGACCCGCCGCTGCTTCTCGTCTTTGTGCACCACCGCCTGGTAGATCGTCATCTCGACGGTCACGTTGAACTCCAGCTTCGTCCGCTTGAGCTCTTCGAGGTCGGTGCCCTCAGCGGGATCGACCTGATAGATCGCCGGGCCTAAACACGGCCGAAGGAACTTGTACTCCAGCTTCTTGCACACCACCGTGTAGTCCGCCCCCACCGACTGGAAGATGTAGCTGCCCCCCGCGACCTCCGAGTTGGCGAGCATCGCGGCGCCCGCCATCGCGTTGTACCAGTTCTTGTTGAATCGCCGGAACGGCACGACCATCTGGAACGGGTCGCCCGCCTTGGACCGGAACCTGATCCCCGACCGCCACGCCAGTGGCAGGAAGATGCGGGCCATCATCCGGTGCCAGAAGTTGTTCTTGACCGACAGCTTCGAGCACTTCGCCTCGATCCGCTGCACCATCCGGGCCCACCACCCCGCGTCCGGATCGATCGTCGGCGGCCGTTGCACGGTCGGCAACCGCTCGGGCTGCACCGCTTGGCCCGCCCCCGCGTCGTGCTCCAGCGTGGCTTCGGCTTCGATCGCCTGGGGGTTCTGCATCATGTTCGCGTTCGTCGTGCTCATGGCCAGCCAACCGTTCAGCCCCGGATGACCCCCGATGCCCCCCCCACCAGCATCCGTCAAGCCCGCGTTTCAAGCCTCACGCCAAACCCGCGACTAGCGAACCATACAGGATAGCCGATGCCCGCCCAGACTTGTAAACAGGCCGTGGAATACCTCACACCCTGAGAACGCAACCGCCCTACTGCAGGTTCACCGGCATCACGACATACAAAAAGTTCGGGCCCGTCCGGATCACGCCCGGCTTGTTCGGGGCCTTCAGGTCCACATGCACCTCGTTCGCGTCCACCACCTTCAACGCGTCCAGCAGGTACGTCGGGTTGAACCCGATCTCGATCTCGTCCCCGCTGTACTCCGGCACCTCCACGTCGATCGTCGCCTCGCCCATCTCCGGGGCTCGGCTGGACAGCACCAGCCCGTCACTCGAAAACGCCATCCGCACGCCCTTGCTTTCCTCGTTGGTCAGCAGCGCCGCACGCCGCACCGCCGAGATCAGCACGTCCGTCACCAGCGTCGCCCGCTTGTCGCCGTCCTTCGGGATGACATCCTGATACGGCGGGAAGTTCCCCTCCACCAGGTTCGAAACCAGCGTCGCGTCGTCCGTCGCAAACAGCACCTGGTTGTCCGCCAGCTTGACCTTCACCAGTTGCTCGGCATCGTCAAAAAGCCGAAGCAGCAGGTTCAATGCCTTGGTCGGCACGATCGCGTTCCGCGTCCCCTCCGCCGCCGTCTGGCACAGACCCTTGGCCATCGCCAGCCGGTGCCCATCGGTCGCCACCACCGACAAATTCTTCCCGTCCCGCTCGACCAGCACGCCGTTGATCGCATACCGCGAGTTCTCCCGGGCGGTGGCAAAGATCGTCATGGCGATCAGCCGGTGCAGCTCCGCGGCCGAGACCTCGAAGTCCGGGTCGCCCGAAAAACTCGGCACCTCCGGGAAGTCGCTCACCGCGTGGCCATACACCGTGAACTTCGAGTCCTGCCCCGTGATCACCGTCGTCTGCTGGTCCGTGCTCAGCGTAATCGTCGGGTCGATCGAGTTCCGCACGATCTGCTGCAGCTTGTCCGCCGGGATCAGCGCGACACCCGGCTCCTGCACCTCAGCCCGCGGGCTCGACAGCGTAATCGACACCTCCAAATCCGTCCCCGAAAGCGTCAGCCCCGACTCCCCCGCTTCCACCCGAACACACGTCAGCACCGGCTTCGGCGTCCGCGCCACAATCACCCCCCCCACCAACTGAAGGGACTCCGCCAACGCACCACGGTCACAAATAGCCTTCATCGCTTCGCTTCCTACTCATGCAGCCAACAGACCACTCCCGGCGGCCCGCGACCCCGCAAATTATCTCACAGCCCCCCACCCCGCAAACCACGCCCCCCAAACCATCACCTAAGAAGCCCACGGAGGACGTCCGTGGATCGTACCGCGACCCACCCAACCCCGCCCCAAATCCAACCGATATCACCCCTATGCGCACCGCGCAAACCCCCGCCCTCCTCGCCACCCTCCTCGCCGCCTTCATTACCGGCCCCACCCCCGCTGCGCCCCCCGCACCCACCGACACCCTCGCCCACG
>JBCCOW010000059.1:0-26169 GCA_039025195.1 Planctomycetota bacterium | reverse complement strand
GGGGACGGTTGGGAAGAGCGGGGAGCGGCGGCGGCGTTGGCGGGGTTGGTGGTGATGGGGGTGAAGAAGGAGCGGGGGGAGGGGTTTTATGCGTGGGGGGTGGACGGGATGCTGTGGGTTTGGGCGGGATGGGTTACGCTGGGCGGCTTGCTCGTGTCTTGATTCTTGTGATGGTTGATGATTCGCGTAACGAAGCCGGTGATGGGGGGGAAGCCAGCCCGCTGAAGCGGGATGGCCTGAGGGGTGGTCGTGAAGATCATGGCGGGCTTGTCGGGTTTCGGCCTTACCGGAGTCGGCATCGGGAGGACAGCGACGCGGCGGCGCACGCGGACCTGGAGGAGTCGGGGCAGGCGGGGGCGAAGGAGGAATTGGACCCGGAGCATGGGCCGGTGAATCGGCCCGAACTGGTGACGGATCAGGCGGGGGTGAATGAAGTAGTGGAGCGGTTGAGGACTGCTGGGTCGTTTGCGTACGACACGGAGTTCATTGGGGAGGAGAGCTACTTTCCGCGGCTGTGTGTGATCCAGGCGGCGACGGCGGAGCGGGTGGAGCTGATTGACCCGATGGCGGACGGTGTGGACCTGAGCGGGTTCTGGGAGCTGCTGGCGGACGAGGGGGTGCGGGTGATTGTGCACGCGGGGCTGCAGGATTTGGAGCCGGTGCTGCGACACACGGGCAGACCGCCGGCGAATATTCTGGACACGCAGGTGGCGGCGGGGTTTGCGGGGATGGGGTATCCGCTGAGCCTGGCGAACCTGGTGCTGGAGTTGTTGGGGGCGGATATGGGCAAGGGACTGAAGTTCAGCCGGTGGGACCGTCGACCGTTGTCGGAGGTGCAGCTGCGGTATGCGGCGAACGATGTGCGGTACCTGCCGGCGGCGGCGAAGCTGGTGGAGGAGCGGGTGGAGCAGTTGAGGAACACGGCCGCGATGTGGGCGGCGCAGGGGGAGCTGTGTGAAGCGAGTAACTTCGAGATGGACCCGCTGCAGCGGAAGGTCAAGGCCAGGGGGGCGGGGGCGTTGGGGCGTCGGAAGCGTGCGGTATTGAACGCGTTGTTGCTGTGGCGAGAGGGGTTGGCGGAGGAACTGGATGTGCCGCCGCGGTCGTTGTTGGGGGACCCGGTGGTGGTGGATTTGGCGGGGGCGATGCCACGGGATGAGAAGGAGTTGGCGGTGGTGAAGGGGGTGCCGAGGCCGTTGAAGCAGCAGTACGGGGAGCGGTTGTTGGGGGTTATTGCGGGGGCGAAGGCGGGGCCTTTGCCGAAGCGGGTGGCGCCGCCGCCGCGTCAGGATGACGAGCTGCGGGCGGCGGTGGAGTCGGTGTGGGCGTTGGTGGAGGGGCGGTGTGCGTGGCGGTCGGTATCGCCGGCGGTGGTGACGAGTAAGAAGGCGTTGGCGCGGTTGGTGATTGCGGCGAAGCTGGGGCATGTGCTGCCGGAGTCGCCGTTGTTGCAGGGTTGGCGTTGGGAGCTGATGGGGGGGGATGACGGCGAGTTGGCGCGGGTATTGGGGGCGGAGGTGGAGGGGTGAGGGTCAGGCCGGTTGTGGGGTGAAGGTGACCCGGATCGTGGCGTTGGTGGTTTGGGGGAGATGGATGGAGAGCTTGCGATAGGGGTCGGGGCGGTGGGCGTTGGACGGAAGGTCGACGACGGTCTGGCGGTGGACGTGGCGTCGGTTGCCTTCGGGCTGGGAGCCGTCGTTGGGGTTCTGGCCTTCGGGGTTGGGTGAGGTGGGCAGGGGGGACGCGGGGCGGGATTGGAAGGCGGCGTCGGCGGGGGTGTCGAGGGTGACGCGGAGGGATTGGCCGAGGCGGATGAGGGTGGCGGTTCGGCCGTCGGAGCTGAGGGTGATGTCGGCCTGGGTGTGGGCGAACCAGTAGAGGTCGACGGGTTGGTGGTCGCGGGTTTGGAGGGTGTCTTCGACGGTGAGGGCTTTTCGGTGGGGGAGGGTGAAGCGTCGGGTGTAGCGAGTGAGTTGGGGGTAGGCCGTTGTGAGGTCCATCTCGGCGATGGGGTTGTCGGGGTGGGGGTCGAAATGGGTGACGGAGCCGCCAGCCTGAGGGTCTTGGCCGGGGGAGTCGTTGGGGTTGATGACGAGGGTGTTGTGCCCTTCGGCGCGGTTGCGGTAGTAGTGATAGCGGAGTGGGCCGAAGTAGTGGGGGAGGTTGTAGTCGTCGGGGCCGAGGTCGGCGATGAAGCGGACGCCAAGTGCGTCGAGGACGAAGGAGCCGAGGTCGGTCTGGTTGTGGCCGACGGTGTTGCGACCGCACTGGGTGGCGACGAACAGGGCGTGGGGGTCGTGCCAGGCGGATCGGAAGGCGACGGCTTCGACGCCGCGGAAGTAGGCGTCGAGGGGCGGTGCTGGCGGGGGTGTGGGTTTCGGGTTGGGGGTGTGACTGAGGAGGGCGAGTGGGGCGTCTTCCGGGGGTTCGGGGCTGAACGCCTGGGCGATCGGATCGCGGTAGCGGCGGGCGAATTGCCAGAGCAGATAGGACAAGGGGTTGCCGCCTTTTTGCGGGGAGGGGGACTTGAGCTTCGAGTCAGCGAAGTTGAAGGGCAGGCCGGTGGGTCCGGTGAGGTAGGGGACGAAGCGGGCGGTCTGCTTGAGGCCTGGGGTCTGGTCGAGGTTGAAGGTGTGGCCGAAAGCGGTGTCGAGGTTTCGGAGGAGGGTGTCGAGGTAGCGGGCGGTGTAGGCCCAATAGCCGGTGCCCTCGGGCCAGCCGCCGTCGGGGGCGAAGTGCTGGAGGCAGGCGGGGAGGGAGTCGAAGGCGTGCCGGAGGACTTGGGCAAGCAGGTCGGGGCGGGTGTCGGCGAGGGCGAGGGCGGCGGAGAGGGTGCCGGCGTTGCAGATGACATTCCAGTTGTTGGTCATCGCGGGCCAGTCGTGGTACTGGCTCTTGCGGTTCTGTCGCCAGTCGTCGTAGCGCTCGAGCGCGGGTTCGAGGGCGTGGGAGAGGAGGGTGGCCTGGTAACGTTGGTGTTGGTCGTCGGACCAGTGGTCGTGGAGCCAGTCGTAGGCGAGGGCGACGGCGTGAGCCATCTCGGCGACGTCGAGGAAGTGGGAGGGATTCCAGTCGGGGAAGGCACAGACGGCATCGAGCTCTTGGGCGAGGCGTGGCAGGTAAGGGCCGGTGGGGTGGAGGCGGGCGGCGATGGCGAGGTGATAGGCGCGGTCGACGGCCTTTCGGCTGGTCATCAGCAGGCGTTTGCCGTCGGGGATGTCGTAAGTGAGCGGGGGTGTGTCGAGGAGACGATCGGCGACGGTGTGGACGGCGGTGAGTCTTTGGGCGAGGTCTGAGGACAGGTCGGGCGAGGCGAGGCGGGTCCAGGCGTCGGCTGGGGCGAGGAGTCTGGGGCGGTCGGGGCGAAGGGTGGCGAGCAGGTTTTCGGGGAGCTGGGTCATAGAAGAGAGGCCGGCGACGCGTCGCATCGCGGCTATAAATGAGAGGCGGCGGGTGTGTGATTTATCAGGCGTGTTTGGCTTTGAGGGCCTTGCCCTTTTCGGCGGACTGGCGGGCGAGGTCGAGGATGTGGATGGGGCGGCGGGCCCACTGGGGGGTGATGATGAGGTCGGCCTGCTTGGTGAGGTAATCGGCGATGTTCTGGTAGTAGAGGTGCTGCTTGCCCTTGAAGTGCTTGCCGGACTTCTCAGTGATCTTGCCGGTCTTGGTGGCGATGCGGGTGGTCCAGTGGTTGTTGTCGTCGCCCCAGCCGAAGGTGTTCATGGTGTAGGAGCCCTTGGTGCCGTAGATGGTGACGGGGGCGCCGCGGTTGGGGTTGAGCTGGGAGATGCGGAGGTTGATCACGGCCCCGGTGGAGAGGCGGACGGAGAGGGAGGCGTCGTCCTCGTTCATGTCGTCGATCCAGGGGAAGGATGGTTTGGCTTGGGATTCCCAGTAGCCGGTCTTGGCGAAGCCGGCGACTTCGACGATATCGCCGGGCGTGACCTGCAGGGCGTACTCGAGGAGGTGGACGCCCCAGTCGTAGAGGATGCCGCCGGAGATGGAGCGGGAGGTGCGCCACCAGTCACGGGGCATGCCGTAGCCGCCGAAGCTGAGGTCGGTGCGGTAGACCTCGCCGATGCGGCCCTTGTCGACGACCTGATCGACAGCCCGGAGGATGTGGC
Source organism: Planctomycetota bacterium (assembly GCA_039025195.1). Taxonomy (GTDB): domain Bacteria; phylum Planctomycetota; class Phycisphaerae; order Phycisphaerales; family Phycisphaeraceae; genus JBCCOW01. Next base: position 22,045 of record JBCCOW010000059.1, on the reverse strand, counting down.
CGTCCCAGTGGCGGTTGTGGTAGGTGCTGACCATGACGTCGTGCTTCTCGGCGAGGGCGATGAGCTTGTCGGCCTCGGCGGTGGTGACGACGAAGGGCTTCTCGGTGACGACGTGCTTCCCGGCCTTGACGCACTTGGCGGCGAGCGGGTAGTGGAGGTTGTGGGGGGTGATGTGGGTGATGAGGTCGACGTCGGAGTGCTTGAGCATCGCGTCGAGGGAGTCGTAGGTCTCGATGCCGGGGAAGTCGGCGGTGGCCACGTCGAGCCGGGCGGGGTCGAGTTCGCAGACGGCGAAGGGGGTCATGCCGGCCTGCTTCATGCCGGACATGTGGGCCTTACCCATGTTGAAGGCGCCGCCGTAGCCGATGACGCCGACCTTGATGTCTTTGGGGAGTTTGTATCGCTTCATGGTTTAGGCCTCGGTCCGGGAATTCAGGACCGAGGACTCTACCAGAGCGGTGCGTTCAAGCAAACGGCGTGTTTGAGTAGACGTGCCGGGTGGTGCTGACTGGTAGGCTAGTGCTCGAAGTATTGGCTGAACTCGATGAGCCGAGCGGTGTGGCTGAACAGCCGGGTGCGGGCGAGTTCGAAGCCGATGGTGGGTGGGGCGTCGATCTGGTAGGTCTGCCGGAGTATGCGTTGGGCGGCGTTGGCGTTGGCGTTGCGATCGGGGAAGCTGAAGAAGGTCTCGTTGGTGGGGTGTCGGTCGTAGTGGTGTTGGGCGTTGGGGTCGTTTTTGAGGTGGGCGGCGGCGGCGGGGAGGGGGAAGCCGGCGGCGGTGGTGTCGGGTTGCAGGGTACGGGCGTGGGCGAGGATGCCCCAGAGCTGGGCGTAGTCGGTGACGGTGAGCTGGCGGGCGGAGTGATGGCGTTGGAGGGGGTCGAGTTCGAGCATGCGGAGGCCGGCCTGGCTGCGGAGCTCGGCGGGGGTGTTATCGAGGCTGGCGAGTTTCTTCCAGGCATTGAAGTAGTCGGGGTCGAGGGTGACGGCCTGGCGGTAGGCGGCGAGGGCGTCGTGGGGTTGGTCCTGGGACTCGCGGAGGTAGCCGACGAGGTAGTGGAGTTGGGGGTTGGTCTGGTCGTCTTCGAGCATGTCCTCGAAGACTTCTTGGGCGATGGACTGTGCGGTGTCACCGGAGAAGGCGCCCTCGCAGCCGAAGCAGTGGGACTCGATGCGGCCGAAGCTGCCGGGCATGAGCTCGTAGGAGCGTCGGTAGTGGTGCTTGGCTTCTTCGAGTCGGCCCTGGCTGGCGAGGCGCAACGCGATACGGGCCTGGATGCAGTAGGCGTCGGAGAAGCGGTCGAGGGAGATGGCGTAGAGGTCGAGGGCGGGGGCGACAAGGCCGGCGGCGTAGAGGCGGTCCGCCTGTTCGGACTGACGGATCGCGGCGACGACGTCCTGGAAGAACGCGGCCTTGTCGGGCTGATCGCGGGCGGCGTGGGCGTCGGCGAGGACGGCGTAGGCACGCATGCGGTCACCGTGGCCCTGCTCGCCGTCGGAGGGGTCGATGGCGATGGCCTTCTCGGCGAGGCGGAGGGCGGTGTCGGCGTCGCCTTGCTGAAGCAGGACGGTGGCCTTCCAGATCAGTGGGCGTTCCTCGAAGCGGTCCATTGCGATGAGCTGGTCGAGCACCGGCAGGGCGTCGGGTCCCATGAGCTCGACAAGCAGGGCGTAGGCCGTGTCGTTGCCAAGGTGGTCGGGCATGGCGGCGGTGAGTAGTTGCTTAGTGCGGTCGGCTTGGCCGGTCTCGGCGAGGGCTTGGATGACGAAGAGCTGGAGATCGGCGGGGTCGGTGTCGCCCCAGAAGTCGAGATCAGCGAGATCGGCGGCACCCCACCACGGGGCCTGTTGGAGGAGGGTGAGGACGTCGTGGTGTCGGCCTTGCTGGGCGTAGAGCGCGGTCAGGCTGGCGAGGGTTGCGGCTGGGGTGTTGGAGCCGTGGTAGTAGTTGCTGTTGGGGTTGGCGGACTGTTGGACGGCGATGCGGAGGGCGCGGCCGAGGAAGGCTTCGGCCTGGGCGGGGAGGCCGGCATCGGCGAGGAGTTCGGCGACGTCCTGGGTCTGCCACTGGTCTTCATTGAAGTCGTGATGCTGGGCGGCGAGGCGGGCGCTGTCGTGGAGCAGGTCGGGGTCGTCGAGGGCGCGGCCGATCTGGGCGAGGGTGCGGGCGGTGGCGGCGACACGGTGTTGGCCCGCGGGTTCGGTGGTGGGGGTCTGTTCGATGACGCGACGGAGCAGGGCGACGGCGTGGTCGTGCTCGCCGAGGGCCAGCCACAGGGACGCTTGTTCGATCAGGGCGTCGGCCTTGGTTGCGGCGGAGAGGGTGTTGAGCTGCTCGGTGAAGGCTGGGGTTTTGAAGAGCTCGACGGCGCGGTCGGCTTGGCCGGTGAGCAGGGCGAGCTGCGCGTAGGTCCTGAGCAGCGAGCGATCGACGCGGGCTTGAAGGGTGGCGTCAAAGGTGTCGAGCAGCTCGGCCACGGTGTCGGTGGCTTTGGCGCGCTCGAAGAGGAGGCCGGCTTCGAGGGGGGTGGCGTCGTCGTCAGGATCTGGTGTGGGCAGTGACGCGAGGAAGCGTTCGGCGTCATCGAGGCGGTTGGCGGCGACGAGTGCGGTGAGGTAATGGGTTTGGGCTTGGCGGCGGGCGGAGCGGAGGGTCCAGCTCTCGAAGGGGGTGTGGTCGGAGAGGTCGGGGCCGGAGAGCCCGAAGGCTTGGCCGAGCGTGGAGAACAGGCCGGGCTGCCTATTGTGTGCGGGGGGCTGCTGGGCGTCGGCGGATTCGCCGGTAAGGGCTTCGTAGACGGCGATGGTGTTGAACCCGTCGACAAGGGCGAGCTGGGGGACCTTGAGCGTGCCGGCCTTGGCCATCTCGACCGCGATGCGTTGGGCGAGCCGACGCGACGGGAGGTCGCCGGTCGGCTCGACTATGACGTCTTTCTTGAAAGCTTCGGTGAGCAGGGTGCGGGCACGCTCTTCGCCGAAGCGGGGGATGAGGTCGTTGAGGCGGATGTCATCGATGTAGCCTTGGCTTTCGATACTGCGGATGCGGGCGAGGAGCTGTTCGTAGGCGTTGGCGTCGTTGGGCTCGGTGGCTTGACCGGTGAGTTCGTTGAGCGATTCGAGCAGCGGGCTGTGGCCTTGCATGGCGAAGCGGGAGCCGCGGCGGGTGATGACCTGGCGGGCGTCGGCGAGCTGCTGGTCGGCGGCGTCGGCCTCGTTGAGCAGTGAATGCGACAGGGCGAGGAACAGGTGCCGACGGAACCGGGCCAGCGGTCGTTTGGGCTCGGGCGTGGCCTGGAGGTGCTCGGCGATGGCGGGCCAGGACTCGGGGCCGGGCATGAAGGCGAAGAGGCCCTGGGGCGAGATCGATTCGGGCTGCTCGATCAGGGTGGCGAGGTGGGTCGCCCAGCGTTGCCCGGCTTCCCCGGGAGTGAGCCGATCGAGCTGACGGATGTCGGCGAGGAAGGCCTGCTGGGCTTGCGTGACATTGCCGGCGTGGCCCGGTTGGTCGTCGGGGTCGAGGGGGGTGCTGGCCAGCTCGAGTATGGCCGCGGCACCGAGGACGGGCTTCGGCTTGGCGTCTTCGGAGGCTGGGGGTGTTGTGGGTGGGGTGGGTGTCTCGGCAACGAGCGTGGTGCTGGTGAGCAGCGCCAAGACGATGGACGCGGCAGCGAGAGCGGGCAGCGGGGCGGGCAGACGGGACATGGCGGCCTCCGGAGGGAGAAATGACAGGTTGACCGCACTGTACCAGCGCAATCTGCTTACAAAAGGCTTGTTTTTGCGGTTAACCGTGTTTGTGCTTTAGGTGGCCGGTGCGGCGGGGCACTGGGCGGGGTCAAAGGGGTGACCGGCCTCGTCAGCGAGATGCTTGAACTCGTCGAGCTCGGCGTCGGTGAAGAGGAGTCCGCCGGCGGCTTCGGATTTTTGGGCGGCCTGGTGTTCGAGTTGGCCGGGGAGGAGGCAGGATTCGTTGCCGTGGCCGAGGACGTCGTCGATGACGGCCTTGAGGTTGGCGGGTTGGTCGCGGTCCTGGGCGAAGAGGCCGGAGCTCATGGCTTCGGGGTGGATGACCTGGAAGTAGAAGGCTGGGGTGGTCTTCTCACCGGGGCCGGCCTTTTCGGGGCGGGAGCGGAGGGTCGGGAGAGAGCCGCCGATGAGGGCGCCGACGAGCTCGTTGATGAGGGACAGGCCGTAGCCCTTGTGGGCCCCGAAGGGGAGCAGGGCGTTGACCGCATTGGGGTCGGTGGTGGGGTTGCCCTCAGCGTCGACCGCGGCGTTGGGGGGTAATGATTGGCCTTCGCGTTTGAACTGCTGGACGCGGCCCATGGCGATGACGGAGGTGGCCCAGTCGATGACGATGGGGAAGCCGATGGCTTCGGTGGTGGGGAAGCCCCAGGAGTGGGGGTTGGTGCCGAGCGTCGGGTGCTTGCCCATGAAGGGGACGACCTCGGCGAGGGCGGCTGTGCAGTTGGTGTAGGCGATGTAGCCGCGCTTGGCGGAGTCCATGACGTAGCCGCCGCCCCAGAGGTAGTGGAAGGCGTGATCAACGGAGACGATGCCGACGCCGTGCTTATCCGCCATGGCTTCGCAGGTGGCGATGGCCTCGAAGGCGACGGCCTGGCCGAGCTTTTTCTGGGCGTCCCAGACCTGGGCGGCGTCGAAGCTGGAGGGGAGTTTGCGGATGGCGGCACCGGGGACGCAGCCGGGGTTGTCAGCGTTGCCCGAGCCGAAGAGGTGGTCGAGGTGCAGGGCTTTGAGGGCGTTGTGGGTCTTGATGCCGTGGCGTGCGGCGAGCTCGCAGAAGCGGGCGGCTTGTTGTGATTCGTCGTCGGTGAAGCCGCGGTGGCGGTAAGCGGCGGCGACGAGGGCGTTGTGCTGATCGATGGGGAAGACACGGTCGGGCATGGGAGGGCTCCGGTGCGCCCGGGCCCGTGAGGGGCGGGTTGGCGGGCGGGTGGGGTGAGCACGTCCCTCCTGACATCGCCGCGTGGCGACCGACGACCTCCGTGCTGGGGCCGAGTAGTGTGGCTCGCGGGTGACGGGGTGTCAAAGAGTTTTGCCGGTGATCAGCGAGGCGGGCTGCCCCAGCGCTGCGGGTGGTTCCAGAAGTCGTCGTCTCGGCCGGCGTAGTAGGTGTGGAGGAGCGCGTCCATGACGCGGGAGGTCCGGGCGGCGGATTCGCCGGTGCTGGGGCAGGGCGGGTGTTGGCTGGGGTGGAGCAGTTCCTTGACGCGGGACTGGACGAGGGGTTGGTGGACGTGCGGGGGGTCGGGGTGGTCGGTGGTGGTGGTCTTGCCGTCGATGCGCGTGTCGAGGCGGGTGTGGCTGAAGACGGCGACACGGGCGGAGCCGCGGCTGCCTTTGATCTCGAGGGTGTCCTGCCGGGTGTTGGCACAGAAGTCCCAGAGGGCGTTGCCGGTTGCGTTGTTGGGGAGGGTGAAGCGGGCGGTGACGTGGTCTTCGACCGGGGGGGTATTGTCGGGGACCGGGGCGATGCGTTGGGCGTGGCCCTGGATGTTGGCAAGCGGCCCAAAGAGGAAGTCGAGGAGGTCGAGGGCGTGGGAGCCGAGGTCGAGGAAGAGGCCGCCGCCGCTGACCGCGGGGTCGATCCGCCAGGAGTCGGTGTTGGCGGGTGGGGGCTGGGTGAGGGTCATGCTGACGGAGGTGATGGGGCCGAGGGTGTCGGTGTCGAGCAGGCGTTTGAGCTCGACAAAGCGGGGCAGGGCCCGGCGGTAGTAGGCGACGAACAGCGGCTGGTTGGCGTCTTGGAAGGCGCGGTTCATGGCGTCGCACTCGGCGGCGGAGCGGGCCATGGGTTTCTCGACGTAGCAGGGCTTGCCGGCGGTGGCGACGCGTTCGGCGTAGTCGCGGTGCGCCCCCGGCGGGGTGGCGATGTAGACGATGTCGACCTCAGGGTCATCGATCACGGCCTGGGGGTTGGCGGTCCAGCGGGGGACGCGGTGACGCTCGGCGAAGTCCCGGGCGAGCTCTGTATTCCGCCGGCAGACGGTGACGAGTTCGCTGCCGTTGGCCTCCTGCAGGGCGGGGCCGGACTTGACCTCGCAGACGTCGCCGCAGCCGATGATGCCCCAGCGCAGTGGCGGTTTCATGGGGGCAGCGTAAGGGAGTTTGGCGGCGGCTTTGGTGGGGTTGGGTGGCTTGAAACCGTTTGGCGGTGGGGGACGAATGTCTGGCTGATCGGGAGTGGGCCGAGCCGCGTGGCCGGTCTAATTCAGGTGCGCGTGTGCAGGCTGCACGGGCGACGGTTTGGCTCGGGCGGTGCTCGGGCTGTGAAAGGTGAATGACATGCGAACGATGCAAGGGATGACAGCGGCGGCAGGGTTAGCGGTGGGTGTGACAGGCGGGATGCTCGCGGCGGACGCTTCGGCCGACTCGGTCCAGGTCGTCGGCGGACAGACCAGCGTGCTGCTCGACACGGCCACACTCAGCGCCGCAGCAAGCCTGGACCTCTCGGGCGTCTCCAGCGATGTGATCGCCCCCGGCGAGCTGGGCCCCAACTCGGTCGCTTTTTCGATCAACCCGACCGACGGTGACTTGCCCACCACGTTTGCCTACGACCCGACCGACTTCCTCGGCACCTTCTCGGGGGCGATCGAGCACACCGGCTCGGTCTTTTTTAACAGCGACACGGTTGAGGTCGGCGACTTCACGATCGGCTTCGACGCGGCCCGCGTCGGCGGCGACGCCAGCGGCTTCTTCGTGGAGAGCACGACCGGGATCGCTGCGGTGCTGTTCGATATCGGGGCTCCCAGCACGCTGGACGCTCAGGACGAGTCGTTGGTCATCGAGGCTGACCTGCTGGTCTCGAACGAGTTCGCGACGTTCTTGTTCGATCAGGGCCTGGCGGCGTCAGACCTCACCGGTGCAACGGTAGGTTCGGCCCGGGTGTCGGCGATCTCCGTGCCGTCTCCTAGCACGGCGCTGGGCGGGCTGGCGTTGGTGGGGTTGATGGTCGCGCGGCGTCGGCGCGGTGAAGCGAGCGAATGATCCGCGTATCCAGGTGAACAACAAAAACGCCCGGCCGATTGGTCGGGCGTTTTTCGTGGAGTTTGAAGTTGAGTGCGAGGCTACTCGGCCACGACCACGCCGGGCGAGCCGATGTCCTGATCGCGGTAGTGCTGGGTGCGGACGGCGGCTTTAGCTTCGTGAACGCCGGCGGCGGAGCGGGCCCAGCTGCCGGGCTGGTGGTTGTTGTCGAATTGGCCGGGCAGGACGTAGATACTTGGGCCGTGCGGGTCGTCGGTGGGCCAGGGGGATTCGTCGTCGAAGTTGACGGTGTCGATGTTGGAGCCGGTGGCATCGACGAGGTTGAGGATCTCGTTGGTGGAGGACGGGCTGTTGGCGAGGTTGCTCATACCGCCGGTGCCCCAGTCGGTGAGGCGGATGACGCGGAAGCCCTCGCCCCAGGCCTTCTGGAACTCGGCGATGGACTGGTCGGATGGGATCAGCACGAGGGCAGTTTTCGGTTCGAGCTTGACGCCGCCGGGGATGGAGCCGGTCTTGCCCTCCTCGTCGGCGAGGTGGTAGCCGGTGAGGTCGACGCGGGTGTCGCCGGTGTTGTAGAGCTCGACCCACTCGGCCTTGTTGGGCTTGCCGGGCTTGTCGTCTTGGGCGGGGAAGCCTTCGAAGCTGGCGGGATTGTACATGATCTCGCTGATGACCACGTCGGCGGCGGCGGGCGGGGCGGACACCGGGGGCAGAGCGAGCAGGCCAGTAGCAAGAACAGCGGTGATGTATCGGCGGGTGGGCATGTTGGAGAACCTCATAAGGTGACGAGAGGATCGGGCACAGCAGACCGCCGGGTCGAGATGGAAAGGGGGTCAGTCCTTGCCGGCGGCGGCTTTGGCGGCCTTACGCTGCCGGCTCTTGGCTTCCAGCAACTCGGACGCGGCCGAGTCGAGGTAGCCGATGCCCCGGCGGCGGTCACGCAGGCGACGCTTCTTGCCCACGCGGTCACGCAGGAAGTACAGCTTGGCGCGGCGGGTGTCGCCGTGCCGCTTGACCTCGATCTTGGCGATGCGGGGCGAGTGCACGGGGAACGTCCGCTCGACGCCCTCGTTGGCGACGATCCGGCGGACGCAGATCGTGCGTTCCAGGCCGCCGTTCTGGTCGGCGATCACGACGCCGGTGAAGACTTGGATACGCTCCTTGCTGCCCTCGATGATGCGGACGTGGACATCAACAGTGTCGCCCACATCGATGCGGGGCAGGTCGTCCTTCATCTGGGACTTCTGGATCTCGGCGAGGATGGCATCGCTCATGGCGGGTCTCCCGGGCGTGGGCCCGATCGGTCGTGCGGGGTGGGGATTGCGATTTCGGGGCGTCGCCGACGCTTCTGAGGGGAAGTTTCGGCGAGCCAAGCAGTGTAATTGGATCAATCCGGCTTGTCGAGCGGTATTTCCCGGGCGCGGCTCCCCCAGGAGCCTGTCCACCCGTGGCAAGGCCTGATAACCCATCCCGGCCTAGCCCGACATTATTGGGCATTGCCGGATCACGACGATACCCCACGGGGGTGTCTCGACCATGACCGACCGACCGGCCATCTCGTGCGTGATCCCTGTCTATAACGAGCAGGCGACGCTGGATCATTGTTATGAACGGGTCTCCGCGATGCTGGAGAGCCTTGGTCGCCGGCCGTACGAGATCGTGTTCGTCAATGATGGGAGTACGGACCGCACCGACGCGATGCTGCGGGGGATGGCGGAGCGGGACGCGAGCGTGGTGGCGGTTCGGCTGACTCGGAACTTCGGGCACCAGGCGGCCCTGTCCGCGGGGCTGCGGGAGGCACGGGGCGAGCTCATCGCTGTGCTGGATGGCGACCTGCAGGACCCCCCGGAAGTCATCCCCGAGATGATCACGGCCATCGAAGCCGGGGCCGACGTCGCCTACGGCGTCCGCCAGCACCGCAAGGAACACCCGCTCAAAAAGATCGCCTACGCCGGGTTCTACCGCCTGCTGCGGTGGGTTAGCGATGTGGACATCCCGCTGGACGCCGGCGACTTCTGCGTGATCCGGCGGGGCGTGGCGGAGCGGATCAATCAGCTGCACGAGTCGAGCCCGTTCGTGCGGGGGCTGCGGGCGTGGGTCGGCGGCACGCAGGTTGGGGTGCCGTACGAGCGTCAAGAGCGCCACGCGGGGCTGAGCAAGTACAACGTCTGGAAGCTGTTGGGCCTCGCTGCGCAGGGCGTGTTCGGCTTTTCGTCCGTCCCGATCAAGCTGGTCCAGCTCACGGGCTTCGGCATCTCGATCGTCGCCATGGCCGTCGCGGCGGGCTACCTCGGCGTGTCGCTGTTCGGCTCGCAACCGCTGCCCACGGGCTGGTCCACACTCGTCATCTCGATCTGGTTCTTGGCGGGGGTTCAGCTGCTCTCGGTCGGGGTGTTGGGCGAATACATCCACCGCACTTTTACCGAGGTCCGTCAACGGCCGTCCGCCTTCGTGGCCGAGGTCTTCACGCAAACGCATAGCCCGATGGAGCTGCCATGCAACACGAATACGCGATCCGATACGCCGAGCTCTACCGCAAGCACTGGTGGTGGCGCAGCCGAGAGTCCGCGGTGGTCCAAACCATTCGCCGCCTGACCGACCTGCCCGCGGGTGCCCGCATTCTGGATGTCGGCTGTGGGGACGCGCTGTCGCTGCCGATGCTCAGCTCGCTTGCGCCGGACGCCGAGGCCTGGGGCATCGAGATCGACGAGCACACGATCCTGCCCGACAACCCGCTGCGGGACCGCATCTACAACAAGCCGCTGGGCGATGCGATGTACCGCGGGATGACCTTCGACCTGATCACGACGCTGGACGTGGTCGAACACATCGAGGACGACGACGCGGCGATCGACGACATGATGCGGATGCTGAACCCCGGCGGCTGGCTGGTCCTGACCGTCCCGGCGGGGCCGAGCCTCTGGACCGCTCACGACGAGCTGAACCTGCACTTCCGGCGGTACACCCGCGGCGGCCTGACCTCGCTTCTCGAACGCCACGGCGAGCTGCTCGACTGCCGCCACCTCTACAACGCGCTGGCGCTGCCCAAGGTGTTGCTCGCCGCGATGCACCGCTTCCGCCCCGCGAAGCCGAGCCCGCCGAAGTCGCCGGGTGGCCCGGTCAACCGCATCCTGCAGGCCTACTGCACGGCTGAATCCACGCTGGCTCAGAAGGTCCGGGTGCCGTTCGGCTCGTCGCTCATCGCCGTGGTCCGCAAGCCGATCAGCCTCGCGATGCCGAAGCCGCAGGCGACCGAGTCGCCCCTGAGCGCCGCCGCCTAACAGTCCCCATTGAGCGTCGGCATGAACGAGCCACCCGCAGAACCCACCCGCCCCACCCGGCCCGGCTGGCTGAGTCGCCTGTCGTGGGTCGCGCTCGTCCTGGCCATATGTGCGCTGCTGGGTATGTTCGTCATGCTCAGCTTCTACGCCCACCCGCAGACCGACGACTTCGGGATGTACGACGACGTCCGCGACCTCGGCGTCGGCCAGACCATCGTCAAACGCTACACCGGCTGGACCGGGCGTTATTTCTACATGACCGTCGAGGCGATCGTCATCAGTCAGATGGACCTCATCGAAGACTTCTGGATGGTGGGGCTGGCCACCATGTCCATCCTGCTGCTCTCGATGGTCTGCTTCATGCGGACCGCCACGCTCGGCATCCTCTCGCGCTGGCAGGCGGTTGGCCTGAGCATCGGGCTCTTTGCGGTTTACTGCGCGCTGCTCGCGACGCCGTCCCGTGCGTTCTTCTGGCTCACCGGTGCGGCGACCAACCAGCTCGTGCTCATCATGGCCTTCTTCGCCTTCGCCCTGCTGCTGCGTGACCCCAGCGGCATGGGGCGGTTCAAGCGTGGGGCACTGGTCATCGGCTCGTCGCTCTGTATCTCAGGGGCCATCGCCAGCTACGACAACACGATCCCCATGCTCGGCGGGATGCTCCTCGTCGCGGCCGGCATCGCGCTCTACACCAAAAACCCCCGCCGGCTGCAGCTCTCGGTCGCGTTCGTGGTTGCTGTGATCAGTGCCGTCATCGTCGTCATCGCCCCAGGCAACGAAGTCCGTGAAGCCCACTTTGAGCGTGCCCCGCTGATGCAGGCCATCGACTTCTCGATCACGAACTCGCTCAAGTGGCTGATCCCCTTCCTGCTCAGCCCGACCGTCCTGCTCGCGTCGCTGCTGTTCTTACCCCTCGGCTGGCGGATCGGCCGACGCCTCCGCGAGATCACCAACGGCCACACCCGCTGGATGCTCGGCATCGTCGCCCTCTGGGCCCTGATGATCGTCTGCTCCTGGTTCCCCGCCCAGTACATCATGCAGGGCAACCCGCCCCCCCGCACCATCAACACCACCAGCATGTTCACGCTCATCGGGGTCTTCGGCTCCATCGCCGTGTTCTGCGCCCAGGCCCCCCTAACAGCCCCCGCGCGACTCACGATCCCCCAAGGCCTCCTCACCACCGCCCGCTTCGCCTTCGCCGCCGTACTGCTCGCCCAGGGCAACGGCATCAAGGCCTTTGTCCAGCTCCGTGTCGAAGTCCAGCCCTTCCATCAGGCCATGCACGAACGCTACGCCGTCATCCGTGAAGCCAAGGCACGCGGCAAGACCGACGTCGTCATCCCGCCGCTGCCCGTGCAGCCCACGCTGCTCCTGCCTCTCGGCAAAGACATCACCGGCGACCCGATCGACTACCCCAACTTCGCCGCCTGCCGGTTCTGGGAACTCGACACCATCCGCATGGCCCAACCCGCCCCACCCGCACAAGACCCGTTGCCTGTGACTCAACCCGCTTCACGACCCGGGCAGTAAATCCCGGAACGCCGACGCATACAGCACCCTGCCACGCTGCCCCTCCCGCACCGGCTTCAAGACGCACACCTGAAACGCCGGCCCGTCCCCGTACGCCGAATCAAACCCGTGATCGCGGGCCGGCTCGAACCCCAGCGGCCCGTAATACCCCGGCTCACCCAGCACAAACACCGCCCGCCCCCCCAGCTCCCGGCCGCACTCGATCGCCTCCCGCACCGACGCCTTGCCGATCCCCCGCCCCCGCCAATCCTCTGCCACGCCGACCGGCCCCAGCCCCATCAACCCCCGCACCGCCAGCTGCCCCTCTAACTCCATCTCCGACACCGCAGCGTGCCCTACCACCCGACCCTTTACCTCCGCCACCACCGACACCAATAGCTCCCCACGCTCCCGCAGCCGGTCCACCAACTCCGCCTCAACCCCATCGCCACCGAAAGCGTCCCGGTGCACGGCCGTGATCCCTGCCTCATCCCCCGCCCGTTCACCACGCACCACCACCAAACCCGTATCACCCCTTCCACCCAATCCCAGCAGGTCGGGACGCCGTTCCCGCGTCATCCGCTCCGACTCCGCCCGCCGCCACGCCGCGATCTTCTCGTGGTCCCCCGACATCAACACGCCCGGCACCCCACGCCCCCGCCACTCCGCCGGCCGCGTGTAGTGCGGATGCTCCAACAACCCCTCCGACTCCAACCCAAAACTGTCCTGCGCCGCCGACCCCGCGTCCCCCAACGCCCCCGGCAGCAGCCGAACCACCGCATCGATCAACACCATCGCCGGCAGTTCCCCCCCCGACAGCACGTAGTCCCCCAGGCTGACCTCCATCGGCTTCAACTCATCGAGCACCCGCTGGTCAAACCCCTCGTAATGCCCCGCCAACACCACCAGCCTCGGCTTCTCCGACAGCTCCTGCACCAACCCCTGCGTCATCGGCCGACCCGTCGGCGTCATCACGACGCGAGTCGTCGGCACCCCCGCGTCCGCCGCCTCCGCCGCCCGAACCGCATCAAACACCGGCTGGCACTGCATCACCATCCCCGGCCCCCCGCCATACGGCGGCAGATCGACCCGCCGATGCTTCTCGTCCGCCGAGTGGTCCCGGATGTTGTGCAGGTGATAGCCCGCCACCCCCGCGTCCGCCGCCCGCCGCAGGATGCTGCTGCCCAGCACCCCCTCGAACATCTCCGGAAACAGCGTCAGGACATCAAACCGCATCATGGCGGGTCGGCTCGGTGGATGGATGCTTTTCGCGTTGCCGCAGCGTTTAGCCCGGTCGCTCGCGACCGGCGACCCGCCGCTACCTTACGACGTCACGCCGTGCTTCTTCAGCAACGCCGCGACCGTCTCGCTCGGCTGCGCACCGACACTCAGCCAGTACTTGACGCGCTCATCCTTGAAGTTGACCGCCTTCGCGTCGTCCTTCTCCAGCGGGTCATACGTGCCCAGTTCTTCGATGGCCTGACCATCACGGGGTGAACGCTTGTCCATGGCACAAAGGCGATAGAACGGGCGGTGGGTACGACCAAAACGCTTAAAACGCAAACGAACCATGTCAGGGTCTCCGGGGGGCTCACGCCAATTCCGGGGGCGTGGCCGTGACGAAAACAAGGTGCCGAGACGGACAACCCGTCAGGGAGGGCGTAACACTGTAACACACCCCATGCGTCTTGCCCAGAGCCTTTGAACCACGAAGGACACGAAGATCACTAAGAGTTCCGAACCCAGGCTTCTTGTCCTTCGTGCTCTTTGTGGTTCAAACTCAGCCCGCCGACCGCGACACCCAGTGCCCCGCCCCCACCTCCACCAGCGGCGGCCGATCCAGCAGACTCGACCGCCGGATGTACTCCACCCCTTCCTCCTGCTCAGCTTCCAGCTCTGCCTGCTCCATCGCCACCCGTTGCTGTGCTTTCGCCGACCCTCCCGCCTTCTCGTCCGCGTGCAACACAATCGGCGACGGCACATCCCCCAACAGCATGATCCGCCGACGCTCCGCCTTCGGGTTCGGCATCGGGGCCGCCGACAGCAACGCCTTCGTGTACGGGTGCTGCGGGTCCGCGTACAGCTTCTCTCGGCTCGCCAATTCCACGATCCGCCCCAGATACATCACCGCAATCCGGTCACAGAAATGCTCCACCACCGCCAGGTTGTGGGCAATAAACAGGTAGCTCAGCCCGAACTCTTCCTTCAGGTCGCTCAGCAGGTTCAAGACCTGGCTCTGCACCGACACGTCCAACGCCGACACCGGCTCATCGCACACAATAAACCTCGGCTTCAGCGACAACGCCCGCGCAATCCCGATCCGCTGTCGCTGCCCCCCCGAAAACGCGTGCGGGTACCGCGCCGCGTGCTCCGGCAGCAGCCCCACCTTCTTCAGCAGCTCCGCCACCCGGTCCTCCAACTCCGTCCCCTTCGCCAGCCCGTGCACCCGCAGCGGCTCCCCGATGATCCGGCCCACCGTCATCCGCGGGTTCAGGCTCCCCACCGGGTCCTGAAAGATCATCTGCATATCCCGCCGCAGCCGTTTCATCTCGCCGAACCCCGCCGCGAACACGTCTTTGTTGTCGAAGGTCACCGAGCCCCCGGTCGCCGGGATCAGCCGAAGGATCGACCGACCCACCGTCGACTTCCCACACCCCGACTCCCCCACCAGCCCCAGCACCTCGCCCGGCTTCACGCCGAAGCTCACCCCGTCCACCGCCCGCACATCCCCCACGTGCTGCCGGAGCAGCCCCCGCTTCACCGGGAAATACGTCTTGAGGTCCCGCACCTCCACCAACGGCCTGACCCGCTGGTCCGCCTCACCACTCGACCCGTTGACACCGCTTTCAGCCATGAGCCCATCCTAACCCACTGCTACCATGCCCGGTTCAATGGCTAAGTCCCCCTCTGATACCCCCACCGAGCCGATCTCCACCGACAAGCTCCTCGCCGACCGGCGTCGCAAGCTCGACCGCCTCCGCGACGAGTTCAACGTCGACCCCTACGGCTCCCGCCTCGACGATGTCGCCCCCCTCGCCGACGCCCGCGCCCAGTATGACGCCGACGCCGACCAGGCCCACAAAGACAACCCGGAAGCAGAAGATCAGCGTCCCGTCGTCCGCGTCGCCGGCCGCGTTATGCAGCACCGCGTCATGGGCAACCTCATCTTCATGCAGCTCCGCGATGGCACCGGCGACCTCCAGATCGCCGTCTCCAAAAAAGCCGTCGGCCAGCCCCACTTCTCCATCGCCAAAGCCACCGACTACGGCGACCTCGTCGCCGCCCAGGGCCCCCTCGCCACCACCAAGACCGGCGAAATCACCGTCTGGGCAGGCCCTGCCGACAACACATCCGACATCCCCGACCCCACATCCCACATCCACAGCGGCTTCCAATTCCTCACCAAGTCCCTGGCTTTACCCCCCGGCAAGCACCACGGCCTCACCGACCCCGAAACCCGCTACCGCAAACGCTACATCGACCTCTACTCCAACCCCGAGGTCATGCAGACGATGCAGAATCGCATCGCCATCATCGACGCCATCCGCGACTACCTCCGCAGCAAAGGCTTCCTCGAAGTCGAGACCCCGATGCTCCAGAACATCCACGGCGGCGCCGCTGCCCGCCCTTTCAAAACCCACCACAACGCCCTTGACCTCCCGCTCACCCTCCGCATCGCGCCAGAGCTTTACTTGAAACGGTTGTTGGTGGGTGGGGTGCACAAGGTCTTCGAGATCAACCGCAACTTCCGCAACGAGGGCATCAGCCCCCGCCACAACCCCGAGTTCACCATGCTCGAAGCCTACGAGGCCTACGGCTCGTGGGAGACCATGGCGGACCTCGTCGAAGACATGACCTGTACCGTCGCCGAGAAAGTCTGCGGCGGTCTGGTTTTGAACCACAGAGTCGCGGAGGACGCAGAGAAAACCATCAACCTCACTCGGCCTTGGCGTCGCGTCTCGATGGTTGATCTGGTGGAAGAGCGGTTGGGGTGGAGATTCGACAAGCGACCATTGCAAGAAAGTGATCCAGATCTATTCGATGCCCTGGTAGATATGAGTACCGAAAAGTCGCTTGAACTCGCGAAAGACAACGTTCCTGTTCGCCCAATCGAGGAACGAAGTACGCTTGTCAAGCTGATGCTAGAACGTGGTGCTCAAGCGTCAGAGAATCCGAAATACACACGTTTCTTCGAAGAGAAAGCGATTCGATTCGATTTGGAGCATGCGACTCCGGCTGAGCAGCTCGTCGAGGTCTACGAGAAGCTCATCGAGCCGACGCTGATCGACCCGTGCTTTGTGACGCATGTGCCGAGCGTGATCATCCCGTTGGCGAAGAAGAACGCCGACGACCCGTACTTCGCGGATGTTTACGAGCTCGCCATCAACGGCGTCGAGATCAGCCCCGGCTACTCCGAGCTCAACGACCCGGAAGTCCAGGAAGCCAACTTCCGCGAGCAGGTAGGCGATGAAGCCGAGAAACAACAGATCGACGAAGACTTCCTCGAAGCCCTCCGCGTCGGCATGCCGCCTGCTGGCGGCATGGGCCTCGGCATCGATCGCCTGGTCATGATGTTGACCGGTGCCGAGTCGATCCGCGATGTGATCCTGTTCCCATTGATGCGGCCGCAGGGGTGACGCTTTTGGAACGCCAAGACGCCAAGACGCTAAGACGCCAAGAACCGGATGCCGAGGTCGATGCGCTGGCCCACGCCGTGATCGGTGCTGCGATCTCTGTGCATAAATCACTGCACGCTGGGCTGCCCGAGTCGGTTTACGAAGAGGCCCTTTGCATCGAGTTGACCGAACGCGGCATCCCGTTTGAGCGTCAAGCGAAGGTGAATGTGTTTTACAAAGAACGCCTGGTTGGCCAAGGTCAACTCGATATCTGGATCGATCGCAAGTTGGTTGTCGAGCTCAAAGCGGTCGAACAGGTTATTCCCAAACACAAATCACAAGCTAAGGCCTACCTAGTCGCCACCGGCTGTCAGCTCGCTCTTTTGATTAATTTCCATGAAGCCGTTCTAAAGGACGGCGTGACACGCATCGTCCACATGCCGGAGACTTAATGCTTCTTCTTGGTGTCTTGGCGTCTTGGCGTCTTGGCGTCTTGGCGTTTAACCAGCCCAGCAAACGCCATGTACAAGCTGCTGCTCATCTCGAAGTACCTCCGGCGGAAGCTCGCCCCGCTCTTCGCGGCGGTCGCGGTGGCGATGTGCACGTTTATGGTGATCGTGGTCATCTCCGTCATGGGCGGGTTCCTCGACCTGCTGCGCGACGCGGCACAGAAGCTCACGGGTGACGTGACGGTGCTTTCGCAAGGGCTCACAGGATTTGAGAACTACGAGGGGTTGTTGGAAGAGCTGCGGGAGTTGCCGGAGGTGGCGGTGGCGACGCCGGTGATCGACACGTTTGGGTTGTTGGAGGTGCGGGGGCGGACGCAGCCGGTGCGGGTGCAGGGCGTGGTGATGGAGGAGCTGGCGGAGATCGTCGAGTACCGCGATACGGTGATGTGGGGGAATGGGGATCTGCCCGAGCGTTGGGGCGAGGGGCTGCGTCCCGAGCTGGACCTGCGGGAGTGGGCGGTGAAGTTGGAGGTGCCGCCGAACTGGACGTTCCCCGTGTCGGGGTTGGATGAGGACGAATCCGTCGAAGAGGCGGATGTGGCGACGATCCCCGCGATGGTGATGGGGGTCGAGGTCTTGCCGTATCAGCGACGCTTGGCGGACGGGTCTTACCGGATTGAGGACAGTGACGTCGCGCGGGCGGTGCGGCTCACCGTGGCCCCGCTCGGCGCTGAGGGGCAGCTCGGGGCGTATCGGCCGGATGCGCAGCGGTTCCTGGTGATCAATGAATTCAAGAGCGGGCTGTACGAGGTGGACAAGCAGACGGTGTATGTGCCGTTCGACTGGCTGCAAGAGGCCTTGGAGATGCACACCCGCGATGTCTGGCCTGCGGGGAGTTTTGATGAAGAAACCGGACGACGCACCGGCGATCCCGTCCGTATGCCTGGCCGAGCGGGTTCGATCGCCATCAAGGCCGTGCCCGGCGTGAGCGCCGACGCGGCCGCCGACGCGATCCAGCCCGTCGTCGATGCCTACATCGTCAAGGCCGGCGTCCGCGCCCCGCTGGCCGTCCTGACCTGGGAACAAGTGCACGGCCAACTCCTCGGGGCGGTCCAGAACGAAAAGGTTCTGATCACCTTTTTGTTCTGCATCATTTCTTTAGTCGCGGTCGTGATGGTCGCCACGACGTTCTACATGATCGTCCTGGAGAAAACCCGGGACATCGGTGTGCTCCGAGCCATCGGTGCGGGCCGCGGCGGAGTGATGGGTATGTTCGTCGGCTACGGCCTCGCCATCGGCGTCGTCGGCTCGATCACGGGGGCTCTCGGGGCGTGGGCGTTGGTGACGCACCTCAACGAGGTGCAAGAGGTGCTGGCGAGCAAGGCAGGGACGCTGATCTTTTGGGTGGCAGTGGTCGTGGTGGTCGCGGTCCTCGCTGCGGTCATCACTGCGATGGCTGCACGCAAGGCACAGGGCGATCGGCTCGGACTCTCGTTGATTGCTGCCTTCGTCGCTGCGGTCGTCGCGGGGCTGGTTGCGTTCGGGTTGTTCGATCAGCCGTCGCGGATCGCCTGGCTGGCAGAGTTCAATCAGAGCTACGGTTTCCGGATGTGGAACCCGCAAACGTACCTGTTTGACCGAATTCCCGATCGAGTGGACGCGGTGGAAGCGGTGGCGATTGTCGTCGGGGCAATCGTGTCGAGCGTCGTGGGGTCGCTGATCCCGGCGTTCCTGGCGGGTCGGCTGGATCCGGTGGAGGCGCTGCGGTATGAGTGAGGTTACGGTCCAGTCAGAGATATTGGGGACACCGAGTGCCCCCGGGCAGAGCTCAGGGCTCATGCAGGCGCGCGGGGTGGAGCGGGTGTTTGAAGAGGGCGGGCGGTCGCTGCGGGTGCTGCAGGGGGTGGACCTGCCGGTGGGCGAGGGGCAGTGGGTGACGATCCTGGGGCGGTCAGGGTCGGGCAAGAGTACGCTGCTGCACCTGTTGGGCGGGCTGGACAAGCCGACGTCCGGCGAGGTGTTTTTTCGGGAGCGTTCGATCGCTTCGCTGCGGGGTAACGCGTTGAACCGGTACCGGGCGGAGTCGGTGGGTTTGGTGTTTCAGTTCTATCACCTGCTGCCCGAGCTGTCGGCGGTGGAGAACGTACTGATCGGGGGGATGCTCCGGCACGGCGTGTTCCAGTGGCCGGGCCAGAAGAAGGCGTACCGGCAGCGGACGGAGGCGCTGCTGGAGCGGGTGGGCTTGAAGGACCGGATGCGGCATCGGCCGAGCCAGCTGTCGGGCGGGGAGCGTCAGCGGGTGGCGATCGCGCGGGCGCTGGTGAATGAGCCGGCGGTGCTGCTTGCGGACGAGCCGACGGGCAACCTGGATGTGGATACGTCCGGGTCGATCCTGGAGCTGTTCCAGCAGCTGCACGGCGAGGGGCAGGCGATCGTGATGGTGACGCACGACCCGGCGGTGGCGGAGCTGGGCGATGCGGCGGTGACGCTGGTGCGGGGGAAGATCGTGGCGGAGGGGACCGGTCGCAAGCGACCGGGCTAAACCCCGTTGTTGTTCTTCAAGAGCCTTCGTGACGCGATCAGTTGGCCGGCTTGGTCTGGGGGGCTGCGCCGGGGCGGACCATTTCCATGAGGATGTTGTTGGGTGAGCCGTCGATGCTGTCTTCGGAGACGAATGCGGTCGGGCGCTGGGCCTCGGCGGCTTCGTCTTCATTGAACACCATGAGCAGCTTGCCGGCCTCGATCTTGTAGATGCCTTTGATGGTCTCGACCTCGCCGTCTTCCTCTATGATGAGGTTGATGTGCTTGGGGCTCTGGGTGGGGTCGAGCTGGTAGCCGAGGACGAGCCGGTCTTCTTCGTCGCTGCCGACCTCCATCATCGTGAGGCTGTCTGTATCGATCTTGAGGCGGAAGCTCTGGATGAGCTCCGGTGGCGCGAGCTCACCCGACTCCATGAGGCGTAGGGGTTGCCAGGTGCCCTGGATCGCCTGGGCGTCGTCGGCCAGGGCGGTGACGCCGGGCAGGGTGAGGCAGAGGGCCATGGCGAGTGTGAAGCAGCTTTGTGGTTTCATAAGAGGTCGCTCTGAGGGTTTGGGGTCTGTGGTTTTTCGATATTGTTCAATGATGAACGTGATAAGAGGGTGTTAAGGCATGGGCTGTGTCGCCGGGGCGGTCGCGGCGGCCGCATCGTTGGGCCGGGCCATGATGATGTAGCCCATGTTGGGTGAATCGCCGGGCTCGGAAGCGAATCGGGTGGGCCACGCGGTCTCGCCCTCGTCGTTGAGCACGAGGTGGAGCCGGCCGGCTTCGATCTTGATCAGGCCATAGGACAGGCGGTCGGCTTCCTCGCTGTCGCCGTCACGCAAAAGCGTGATCCGGGCGGGTTTGACCGAGGTGTCCAGGGTGTAGGTGCCCCGCTCGCTGAATCCGCTCTCGTATTGGATTTCGAGTGTGTTGGCGGTGAAGACCGTGAGGGGGCCGGCGGTTTCAGGACCTTCGCCCTGGCCTTCCATCTGCATGGAGATGAGCCGCCACTCGCCGAGCATCTCGGGCATCGGGTGCGGGGCTTCTTCGGCGTGAGTATTGGTGTGCAGCACGGGCTGGATCGCAAGGATGAGGAGCAGGAGTGATCGCGTCAGGGCTTGGGGCATGGCGGCTTTCTGAGAAGGGTTGGGGTTATCGACTGGAGGAGACGACGCCGGCCGTTTTAGGATTACCGAAGAGTGGGGCTAACGTGGAACGATCGTCGATTGGCCGTTCATGTAGGGCTGCAGCGGGGCGGGGATGGCGATGGAGCCGTCGGCCTGTTGGTGGATTTCCAGCAGGGGGATGAGCAGGCGGGGTAGCGCGGCAACGGTGTTGTTCAAGGAATGCGCGGTGACGTTTTTGCCGGTGTCGGGGTCCTTGTAGCGGATGTTGAGACGGCGGCACTGGTAGTCGTAGAGGCGGGAGGCGGAGTGGGTTTCGCCATAGGCGCCGGTGGGTCGGCCGTGTTCGTCTTCGGGGCCGCGGCCGGGCATCCAGCATTCGAGGTCGATCATGTCGGCGTTCTTGGGGCCGAGGTCGCCGGTGCAGCACTGGAGCAGGCGGTAGGGGAGTTCGAGGGATTGCAGCAGTTGTTCGACGAAGCCGATCATCTTCTGGTGCCAGGCGCGGGATTCGGCCTCGTCGGCCTTGCAGATGACGACTTGCTCGACCTTGTCGAACTGGTGGACGCGGTAGAGCCCGGCGGTGTCCTTGCCGGCGGCGCCGGCTTCGCGACGGAAGCACGTCGAGACCGTCGTGTAACACAGCGCCAGGTCGTCGGCGTTCACGATCTCGTCGGCGTGATAGCCCATGAGGCCGACCTCGCCGGTGCCGGTGAGGGCGAGGCCCTCTTCGCTGGTCGGATTGGCGATGTCGTAGACCTGGTCTCGGCCGTGGGGGAAGAAGCCGGTGCCGACCATGGTGTGGTGTCGGACGAGGTCGGCGACGGAAAGTGGGGTGAATCCGTACTGGTTGACCATGAAGTCGAAGGCGTAGCGGAGCACGGCCTGATAGAGGCGCATGCCGTCACCGGTCATGACGTAGGAGCGGGCGCCGCCGACCTTGATGCCGCGTGTGAAGTCCGTGAGTTTCAGAGACTCACACAGTTCGGCGTGGGTCTTGGGGGCGAAGCCGCGCTGGGCTTCGAAAGGTTGCGTGGGGTCGAAGTTGTTGGGATTCCAGGTGCGGAGCTCGACGTTGTCGTCGGCAGACGCACCGATGGGGACGTCAGGGTCGGCGGGTTGCGGGACTTCGAGCCAGAGGGCGTCACGCTGCGTGGTGAGGTCGCGGACCTGGTCGGTGAGGGCGGATTCTTCGGTCTTGATGGCGGCGGGGCGTTTCTGGAGGTCGGCCATCTGCTGCTGGAGGTCGGCTTTTTCGGTGTCGGAGGCTTTCTTGAGGCGGCCGGCGATCTGGCCGATCTGCTTGCCGATCTGGTTCTTCTCGGCGGTGAGTGCCTGCTGTTTGGACTGGAGTTCACGCAAGGATTCGTCGGCGGCGAGCAGGGCGTCGAGGTCGGCGTGGGCGTGTTTGTCGGCGATGCCCTTGCGGTACTTGTCGGGGTTCGCGCGGAGGTCCTTCAGGTCGATCATGCGGGGAGTTTCCGGGGTTGCGGGGTGGTGGCGGGACGGCCGGTCGCAAGCGACCGGGCTAAACGTCAGCG
>JBCCOW010000058.1:0-26281 GCA_039025195.1 Planctomycetota bacterium | reverse complement strand
GGGGTGGGGGGGGGGGGGGGGGGGGGGGGGTGCTCCCCGCGGGGGTACATTGGTCGGGGGGGGGGGGGGGGGGGGGTGATGTCGTATTCGTGTAGGGCGTCGGGGCCGAGTTGGGTCACACGGTGGAGGGTGAGGGGGTGGGCGGCGTCGAGGGTGGGGGTGGACTGGCCGCGGAGGGGGGCGGGGGCTTGGTCGTCGTTGAGGAATTGGGGGCCGACGAAGACGAGCGCGCGGTCGGCGAGGCCTTGGGCGAGGAGGGAGCCGGCGAGGCCGGAGCCGCCTTCGACGAGGGTGTGGGTGGCGTTGTGCTGGGTGACGAGGTGTTGGAGCAGGGGGCGCAGGTTTAAGTGATGAGTGTCAGGTATGGGCGGGAGTTCGAGGAGTTCGATGCCGAGGTGCTCTAGGGTTTGCTTTTTGTCGGGGTTAGCGTCGGGGTGGTGGGCGATGAGGGTGGGGGCTTGTGCGTCGGTGACGAGCTTGGCGGTGAGCGGAGTTTGGAGTTGGGGGTCGATGACGACGCGGCGGGGGTGGCTGCGGTTTGGCGGTGGGATGAAGTCTTCGGGGAGGTCGCGGGGGGTGAGTTGGGGGTCGTCGGCGAGGACGGTGCCGATGCCGACGAGGATGGCGTCGGCGAGGGTGCGGTGTTGGTGGACGAGTTGGCGTGAGGCTGGGGAGGAGATCCACTGGGAGTGGCCGGTTCGGGCGGCCGTGTGACCGTCGGCGGTCATTGCCCACTTGAGGGTGACCAACGGGAGCTTGTGGAGGATGCGTTTGGTGAAGCCGGCGTTGAGTCGCTGGGCCTGGGGTTCGAGGACGCCGGTGGTGACGTCGATGCCGGCGTCGCGGAGCTGTTGGAGGCCCTTGCCGGCGACGCGGGGGTCGGGGTCCTGCATGGCGACGACGCAGCGGGTGATGCCGGCGGCGATGAGGGCGTTGGTGCAGGGCGGGGTTTTGCCGTGGTGGCAGCAGGGCTCGAGGGTGACGTAGCAGGTGGCGCCGGCGGGGTCGTGGCCGTTGGCGCGGGTGTCGTTGAGGGCGTTGGGTTCGGCGTGGGGTTGGCCGAAGGCCTGGTGGTAGCCCTGGCCGAGGAGTTGGCCGTCTTTAACGACGAGGGCCCCGACCATGGGGTTGGGCTCGACGTGGCCGCGACCCCGCTCGGCGAAGGCGAGGGCGTGAGCCATCCAGTGTTCGTCGGTGTGCGGATTGTGAGAGATGGGTGCGGTCAACGGCAAGAGTGTGTGTGGTGCGGGGTGGCTGGGGTAGAATCTAGTCTGTCGTGATCGAGAAGGCGTGATATTCGACGAAAGGTCTGAGATGAAGCTCTTGTTCCGGTTGACGTTGGTGGTGGTCTTGCTGGTGGTGTTGGCGGTGGGGGCGTTGTGGTTCTTCCTGGATGACATTGTGACGGGCGGGCTGCGGGTCGCGTTGGGCGAGGCGACGGGGACGCCGACGACGCTGGATGCGGCCTCGGTGAAGGTGCTGGGGCAGACGGTCCGGGTGGAGGGGCTGGCGATCGGAAACCCGGAGGGCAAGGGGTATTCGGAGACGCCGGCGATCAAGTTCAACAGCCTGGAGTCTCAGGTCGAGCTGATGTCGCTGCTGGGCGACAAGCCGTATGTGAAGTATGTGCATCTGGACGCGGCGGCGATCTCGGCGGAGCTGTCGGGGACGTCTCTGAATCTATACGACATCAAGGCCAACCTCGACGCGGCGACGGGCGGGGGCGGGACGGCGGCGGGCCCGATGCCGGTGCAGGCGGCGGGGCTTGCGTCGGCGCTGCTGGCGCAGGCCGGGGGAGGCAGCGCTGAAGCGAAATACAAGATCGATGAGATCAAGGTGACCGGGGCGACGGTCGCGGCGGGGGGGCAACTCGTGGGATTGGGCTCGGTGCCGAGCGGGACGCTGCCGTTGCCGGACATCACGCTGACCAACCTGGACGGGACGATGAACGAGATCGCGCTGCAGGTCTTGGGCCAGCTGATCGATACGGCGATCCAAGAGGCGGGCATCCCGGATCTCGGGGAGCTGGCGAAGCAGGCCGAGGCGCTGGTCAAGGAGAAGGTGGGCGAGGTGAAGGAGCAGGTTGACCAGAAGGTGGAAGAAGGTAAGCAGAAGCTCGAGGAAGAGAAGAAGAAGCTAGAGGAGAAGGCCAAGGACCTGGTGCCCGAAGGGCTACCGAACCCGTTTGGCAACTGAGGCACGGCAGGCTTCGGGCTGATTGGAGTGATTGGATATACGGCCGCGAGCAGGTGTGCTCGCGGCTGTTTTTATGTGGGAAGGGGTTTCAGGTTTTGCCGCGCGTTTCGTGTGTTTGTCGCGACCAACGGTCGCGGCTTTATTGGAGAATTAATCGGGGATGGTGATCGTGTTGGGATCGAAAGTCGGCTTGGGGGTCTGCGGGGCCATGGCTTCGAGGGTGTCGACGAGGGACTTGAGGATGAGCAGATCGCGGAGCCAGCGGCGCTCGGCGGGGACGACGAGCCAGGGGGCGTGGTCGAAGCTGGTGCGGGTCATGGTGTCGGCGTAGACACGCATGTAGTCGTCCCAGCGGGCGCGTTCGTCGAGGTCGGCGACGTTGAACTTCCAGTGCTTGTCGGGGCGATCGAGCCGGCGTTGGAGCCGCTTCTTCTGGTAGTCCTTGCTGATGTGCAGGAAGAACTTGCGGATGACGGTGCCCTCGTCGGTGAGCATCTTCTCGAAGGCGTTGATGTGGTCCCACCGGTGCTGCCACTTGGCCTTTGGGACAAGGTTCTTGATGGAGACGATGACGACGTCTTCGTAGTGCGATCGGTTGAAGACGCCGATGTAGCCCGCGCGCGGGGTGTGTTGGTGAACCCGCCAGAGGAAGTCCTGGGCGAGCTCCTCGGCAGTCGGGGCTTTGAAAGACGTGATGTGGCAGCCGGCGGGGTCGACCGGGCCGAAGACCCTGCGGAGGGTGGAGTCTTTGCCGCCGGCGTCCATGGCCTGCATGACTACGAGGAGCGACCGCTTGCCCTCGGCATACAGCAGCGACTGCAGCTCGACGAGCCGCTTCTGCAGTTTGTGCATCAGGGCCTTGCCCTCGTGCTTGGGGATGCCGGCGTCGAAGCGGGTCGGGATGTCATGCAGGTCGAGCGGCTGGCCGGGCAGGACGCGGAAGCGCTCGAGCGGGGGGTTGAGGCGGTGCATAGTTCTGAGTTTAGGTTGTAGGCCGTAGGTGGTAGGTTGTAGGTGTGGTAGACGAAGGTGCGGATGCTCGTCGGGTGGTCGGTTGTATGACGGGGACGAGCCTGGATGGGATTGATGTGGCGTTGGGCGTGGTGCGGGGCCGAGGGTTACAAGGGATGTCGGTTGAATACGGGGGGATGGTGAGCTTGGACATGTCCGGCGGGCTGCGGGAGGGACTGCTTCGGGTCGCGGAGGGCGGAGCGGTCACGGGGTTGGAGGTGCTTCGTCTTCGGCGTCAGCTGGGGGAGCTGCATGCGGAGGCGGTGGGTGATTTGGTTGAACAGGTGGGCGGTGAGATTGATCTGGTGGTGGCACACGGGCAGACGGTGTGGCACGTGCCGGGGGATGAAGCGGGCGCACTGTCGTGGCAGTTGTTTGATCCGTGGCCAGTGGTTCGGCGTTTGGGGGTGCCGGTGGGTTACGACTTGCGCCAGGCGGATTTAATTGCGGGGGGTCAGGGGGCGCCGATCACGCCGGTGTCGGATTGTGTGATGTATCGGGGGGTGGCGGATTGGGTGGTGAATCTGGGCGGGGTGATGAACGCCACGCGGTTGGCGAAGCAACCGGAGCGTGTAAAGGGGATGGATTTGTATCCCTGCAATCTGATGCTGGATGGGCTCTGCCAGCGGTTGTTTGGCGAACGGTTTGATGCGGGCGGCGAGTATGCGAGTCGAGGGCGAATGGTTGAAGGTGTGGTGGGTGAGATCGGGGAGCGGTTTGAGCGGTTTTCGAGTGACCGGACGCTGGGCCGTGAGCAGATCGGTGAGGCGTGGTTGGATGAGTTAACGGAGGCGGTTCGGGGCATGGGTTCGCCGGAGGACGTGTTGCACAGTGCGGCATGGCTGATTGGGTCGGTGGTCGAGGTGACGACATGCAAGGCGCTGCGGCGGCCACGGACGGTGCTGGCGGGTGGGGGGACGCGGAATCGGACGTTGGTGCGTTTGATCGAGGAGGCAAACGGCGGGGAGGTGTTGTTGAGCGATGACGTGGGGATACCAGCGGCGGGGCGGGAGGCGATCGGGATGGCGGTGTTGGGCGCGCTGTCGTGGGATGGGGTGCCGGTGACGCTGCCGGGGGTGACGGGGGCGGATGAGCCGGGGTTGGCGGGGGCGTGGGTGTATCCTGCGGGGTATGAGCGAGAGCGTTGAGACCAAGCGAGTCGTGAGGCATCGGGTGGGCGACAACGCGGCTGAAGCCGCGTCGCCTCAAGGGGAGAGTGCAGGCGGGATGGGTAAGTTGGGTGGGGTGAGCAATCGGGGGCACCTGGCGACAGAACAACGGTTGGCGGCGGCGGCGGCGATCGATGCGTTGTCGGTGGAGCAGACGTTGCGGTTGATGAACACGCAGGACATGGAGGTGCCGTTGGCGGTGCGGCGGGCGATCCCGGCGTTGACGCGGCTGACCGAAGCGGTGGCGGAGCGGTTGAAGCGGGGCGGTCGGCTGATCTATGTCGGCGCGGGGACGTCGGGTCGGCTGGGCGTGCTGGACGCGAGCGAATGCCCGCCGACGTTTCAGAGCGACCCGAAGCAGGTGGTGGCCATCATTGCGGGGGGCGACAAGGCGCTGCGTCGGAGCTCGGAGGGCCGGGAGGATGATGCGGAGGGGAGTCATCTGACGCTGAGTCGGATGAAGGTGACGGAGGAGGATGTGCTGGTGGGGATCGCGGCGGGGGGGACGACGGCGTTTGTGTGGGGGGCGATCGGGTACGCGAAGGAGCGGGGGGCAGCGACGGGGTTTGTGACGTGTGTGCCGATGAAGAGCCTGATGACGAGGCCCCGGTCAGCGGTGGTGAAGCCGAATGAGCCGTTGGCCCCGGTAGCGCGGCCAAGCCTGCCGGCACCGGTGGACTTTCCCGTGGAGGTGCTGGTGGGGCCGGAGGTCTTGACGGGGTCGACGCGGCTGAAGGCGGGGACGGCGACGAAGCAGGTCTTGAACATGCTGACGACGGCGGCGATGATCCAGCAGGGCAAGGCGTGGGGGAACCTGATGGTGGATGTGAAGGCGAGCAACGCAAAGCTGCGCGACCGGGCGGTGCGGATGCTCACGGGTCAGCTCGGCGTGGACCGGGCGGAGGCGGGGGAATTGCTGGATGCTGCGGACGGCCGGGTGAAGGTGGCGGTGGTGATGTACAAACGGCGGGTGGACGCGTCTGGGGCGGAGGCGTTGCTGGAGCAGGCGGGCGGGCGGCTGCGGGCGGTGGTGGGGCCGCCGCGGTAGGAAAGAGTTGCGAGATTCCGTATGTGGTTTATATTCCGCATATGGTTTTACGCGTGGCGAAGCGGAGTACGGTCGGTGGGGGTGAAGACCCGGCACCGGCGTTAACGCGGGGGTTGTTGCTGCTTCGTCGGCTGGGGGATGGCGGGCCTAGGACGCTGGAGGAGCTGGCTCGCGATTCGGGTTGGCCGAAGACGTCGGTGCTGCGGTGTCTGCAGAGCCTGGAGCGGATGGGGGCGGTGACGCGGGACCCGATGGACCGGCGGTTTTCGGCGGGGCTGCGGCTGGTGCGGGCGGACGAGGCGGCGGCGCGGGCAGCGCTGGTCGAGCGGTATGCGGGGGAGCTCCGGCGGCTGGCGGAGGGCAGTGGGCAGACAGCGGAACTGCACGCGTGGGACGGGTCGGTGCTGACGCTGGTGGATCGGCGGGTGTCGGAGCGGGCGGTGGTCACGGCGAACGCACGGGTGGGTTTTCAGCGTGATCTGCTGGAGGTGGACGCGTTGACGCAGTGCGTGATGGGGTGGGGTGGGTGGTTGCCGGGCAAGGGGCGGCGGCAGTGGGCGTGGGACCGGGGGGAGACGCGTTGGCTGACGCGGCGTGAGGTGGGGGAGGTGTTGGTGGGGGTGCGAGAGGAAGGCGTGGGGGTGGACCTGGGGATCAATCCGCACGGGGTGCGGCGGTACGGTCGGCCGCTGCTGGATGCGGGCGGCCGGCTGGAGGGGGTGTTGGCGGTGGCTCAGGTGTGCGGGCCGGCGGATCGTGGGGCGGACCCGGGTGTTTCGGCGTTGCTGTTGTCGGTCCAGTCCGGGCCGTTACCGATCTGAATTTTTTTAATAACCACTTCTCTGCAGGAAACCTGTCATGCGCATTCTTTACCTCGACCTCGACGCGTTGAACCCGAAGCACCTGTCTTGCTACGGCTACTGCCGACCGACGTCGCCGACGATCGATGCGTTGGCGGCGCGGGGGGTGCGGTGCACGAACGTGTACGCGTCGGATGCGCCGTGCTTGCCGTCACGGACGGCGTTTTACTCGGGGCGTCACGGGATTCATACCGGGGTCGTAGGGCATGGCGGGACGGCGGCGGACCCGAAACCGCAGGGGATCGGACGCGGGTTCAAGGACACGTTTACCGAACAGGGGCTGGCGAACCGGCTGACCCGTGCGGGGTATCACACGGCGATGATCAGCCCCTTCGGCGATCGCCACTCGGCACACCACTTTTACGCGGGGTTCCGGGAGATTCACAACACGGGCAAGAGCGGCAGCGAGATCGCGTACGAGGTGCAGCCGGTGATCGAGCGGTGGCTGGATCAGAACGCGGCGGACGACAACTGGTACCTGCACATCAACTACTGGGACATCCACACGCAGTACCGCACGCCGGCCGACTACGGGAACCCGATGGAGGGGCTGCCGCTGCCGGAGTTCTTCACCGAGGACGTCCTGGAGCGGCACATGAAGCGGTACGGCCCGCACTCGGCGATGGACCCGGGGATGTACGGTGACGACGACCCGGTCAAGCGTCCGCGGACGGTCGACCGGATCGATTCGATGGACAAGCTGCGGCACTGGATCGATGGGTACGACGTGGCGATCCACTACGTGGACACGCAGATCAAGGCGATCCTGGACCGGCTGGAATCGGCGGGGGTGTTAGACGACACGCTGATCATCGTGTCGGCGGACCACGGCGAGAACCAGGGGGCGCTGGGGATTTACGGGGAGCACGGGACGGCGGACGACGGGACGTGCAATATCCCGATGATTGTCGCGGGGCCGGGCGTGAAGCCGGGGGTGGTGGACGACGGGCTGCACTACAACTTGGACTTCGCGCCGACGCTGATGGAGTTGGTGGGCGCCGAGTCTTGTCCGGTGTGGGACGGGCAGAGCTACGCGGCGACGCTCAGCGACGGCAGTGATGCGGGGCGTGACGACCTGGTGGTGAGCCAGTGCTGCCACGTGTGTCAGCGGGGCGTGCGGTTCGGCGACTGGATGTATATCCGCACATACCACGACGGGCTGCACCCGTTCCCGCAGGAGATGCTGTTCAACCTGAAGGACGACCCATACGAGCAGGATGATGTGGCGGCGGCGAACCCGGAGCTGTGTAAAGAGGGTGCGTGGCGGTTGAGCCGATGGCATGATGCGCAGATGCAGAAGATGGCGGTGAACGGGTCGGATGTGGTGGACCCGTTGTGGACGGTGGTGCGTGAGGGCGGGCCGCACCACGCAGGGCAGCGGGGGTCGCTGCAGCACTGGGGTGGGTTTGAGAAGTACTTGGATCGGTTGGAGGCGACGGGTCGCTCGGAAGGGGCAGCGGAATTACGGGCTCGGCACCCGGAGTTGGTGGGGTCGTAGCCCAGGACTCTGGTGCAATAGATGCAGTGGCTGCGCTTTGCGCGGTTACCGGTCGCGGCTTTGTGTCAGACGCGGACGGTGGCGGCCCGGCCGTAAGCCGTGGCGTGGGCGACAGGCACTTCGGCGACGGCGTCGGGGCCGATGGCGAAGACGCGGTCGCCGGGCTGGGGGTTGACGGCTTTGCCGCCGGTAAAGCTGCCGAACGCGGGGAGCGTCATGCACGTCGGGGCGAGGTGGAAGCAGGGGGTGCGCATACGGTCGCTGCGCATGTCGAGCTTGATGACGGGGTGGACGTGCCCGGCGATGACGGGTTGGCCGGGCGTGGTGCCGGTGTCGTCGGGGTGGTGGACGAGGCGGAGGCCCGCGATCTGGAAGGTGTCGAGGCACTCGATGTCGAGCTCGGGGGGCGGGTCGCCGGCGTGGGCGTCGTGATTGCCGCGGACGTTGATGACTTCGAGGGGGGCGTGGCGTCGGCGCCAGTCGGCGAGGTGCTGGAGGACGGTGCCGGAGACGCCGGGCCGGCTGTGGAAGAAGTCGCCGAGGATGAGGATGCGGTGGGGCTTGGTCTGGCGGACGGCCTCGGTGAGTCGGTTGAGGGTGGCGGCGGTGGTGCCGTTGGGCACGGGGACGCCGGCCTTGCGGAAGGCTTCTGCCTTCCCGAAGTGGGGGTCGGCGAGGATCAGGGCGCGACGATCAGGCCAGTGGAGGGCACGGCTGTGCAACAGCTCGAAGCGTTCGTGGGCCCAATTGATCTCGAGCATGTGCGGCGTCCTTTCCGGCTCGGCGGCGGGGTGGCTCAGCGTCTGGTTCATACGGGCCACCACCGGCGAGGAAGGTGAGTCGTGGCCGCGTCCTGCGGCCGTGAGTGCGAAGCACATTATACCGCTGGGCCTCGGGGTAAGGCGGTGAATAAACCCCTAAGATTGGGGGATGAGCGATGCGGTGGCCCAGTTGATCGGGCTGGAAAAGGTGTACCAAAAGAGCAAGGCGGCGCCGCCGGTGCGGGCGCTGGCTGGGGTGGATGTGTCGATCGACCGGGGGTCGTACGTGGCGATCATGGGGCAGTCCGGATCGGGCAAGAGCACGCTGATGAACATCATCGGGTGCCTGGATCGGCCGACGGCGGGGCAGTATCTGCTGGACGGTGAGGACGTGGCGGCGATGCCGGACGAGGATTTGTCGCGGGTACGGGGCCGGAAGGTGGGGTTTGTGTTTCAGGCGTTCAACCTGATCCCGCAGCTGACGGTGATGGACAATGTGGAGGTGCCGCTGTTCTATCAGGGCGTGGGCAGGCGGGAGCGTCGGGAGCGGTCGGCGGAGGCGTTGACGCGGGTCGGTTTGGGCGAGCGTTTGGAACACCGGCCGACGGAGCTGTCGGGGGGGCAGCAGCAGCGGGTGGCGATCGCAAGGGCGTTAGTGAATCGGCCGAGCCTGCTGCTCGCGGACGAGCCGACGGGGGCGCTGGACACGTCGACGGGTGACGCGATCTTGGAGATGTTTGATGAGTTGCACGACGGCGGGCTGACGATCGTGATGGTGACACACGACGAGGGCGTGGCCGACCACTGTGAGCGGGTGGTTCGGCTGAAGGACGGGCTGATGCACCGCGACGAGCTGGGTGGCAAGGCGAAGCGGCGGATGGCGGCGGAGTCTTCTTCAGGCTCGCCGGTCGGGGTGTGAGGGTTTGGCAACGCGGGGCGCGACCGACGGTCGCGGCTTTATGGCTATTTGGTGGGGACGGATTTACTGCATCCGCCCTCGCCGCTGGGGCGGACGTGGGGCTTGTGGCGATCGTGCGTGCCCATCCAGGCGTAGGGGTCTTTGCCGGCGATCATGACGATGTCGCGGGAGTCGGCCTTGGCCACCGATACGGCGTCGTCCAGGAAGCAGTCGTGGGCCTGAAGGTTGCTGGTCCAGGGCAGCAGCGACGATGCGCTCATGTAGTGATTGACCAGGACACGGCGGTACGTGCCGGCCTTGGCCTTGTTGGGCAACGAGCGGTGGAGCAGGTAGCCGTTGAAGAAGACGATCGCCCCTGCCTTGACCTCGACCGGCACCGCGTCGTCGTCGGAGTAGGGGAAGACGGACTCGGCGGCACAGTCGAAGCGGGGGTCGTCTTGCACGCGTTGGGGGTAGAGGACACCGTGCTTGTGTGAGCCGGGGATGACCCAGAGGCAGCCGTTCTCGACGGTGGCGTCATCGAGGGCAATCCAGCCGCCGGCGAGCGACCGGTCGCGGGTTGGGATATAGTCCTCGTCCTGGTGCCAGGCCTGGCCGGGCTTGCCCGCCGACTTGATGAAGAGCATGGACTGCATGCACTTGACGTCGGGCCCAATGACGCCGGTGAGGGTTTCGACGATGGCGGGGTGGGCCAGGGCGTCGGACATGATCTGCGAGATCTTGTGGGGGAAGTGGATGCAGAGGTAGTTCTTGAGGACCTCGGCATCGGGCTGGCCGTCGTGGGGGCCGACCCAGCCGTTGAATTGACCGTGTTCGCCGCGGCAGATGGCGATGGCGTCTTGGTTGATCGCGTCGACCTCGTCGGAGGTCAGGGCGTTTTCGACGATGAGGAAGCCCTGCTCGCGGTAGAAGTCGGCGGCGGCTTCATCGAGGAAGCCGGGCTTGCTGCCGTCGACGTATCCGGGGCGGGTGGTGGTGGTCGTGGTGGGGGCGGGTGCGGTGAAGCTGGCCATGGGGTCGGGCTCTAAAGGAGAAAAAATGCGGGCTGATGGTGCGGAATAAGTATCGCATGGGTTGCGGGAATGCCCATAGTCGGGTATTGCATAGTCATGTCCGAAATTGATCTTCCGCGTATCATGTCGGTGCTCTTTGGGGAGATCGACTACTCGCCGGGATCGGTGTTTGGACCTCGGGTTCAGCCGGACATCCAGCTGTTCATGGTGGAGACGGGATCGGCGGTGGTCCGGACGGATGGCGTCGATCGGGAGGTTCGACCGGGTCAGGTCGTGTGCCAGTGGCCGGGCGGCCAGGAGCTGTTTACGTTTGACCGTGAGGTCGAAACCGTGCACCGCTGGATCATGATGCGACTGGCGGACTGGCCGAGTCCGGAGCAGCGGCGGCGGGTGTCACGGCTGAAGGGGGTGAGCCCGGCGATCCGGGAGGAAGGTCGGCTGATGCGTCGGGTCTTCGAGCTGGGCTACAGCATGATGCCGGACCGACGGGAGCCGATGCGGGGTCCGCTGGTGCAGCTGGGGTTGACGTACCTGGCAGACTATCTGTCTGGGGATGATGTCGAACGGGGCGGGTCCGAGCGTGTGCCGACGCCGCTGCTGGCGATGCGGCGGGCGATCGACACGCGCTATGCCGAGCCGTTGACGCTGGACGATCTGGCGGCATCGGCGTCGGTGAGCGGGCCGCACTTGGCGCGGCTGTGCCGGCGTCATCTGGATACGACGCCGCTGCGTCTGCTGTGGGACACGCGGGTTGAACACGGCCTTGCCCTGCTGCGCGACACGGGGCTGAGCGTGGCGGAGGCGGCATACCGTGTGGGTTTCGCGAGCCCGTTCCATTTTTCGAGGCTGGTCAAGGCACGGACGGGCGAAGCGCCGCGCGACTACCGGCAGCGCGTGTGGTCGGCGAGCGCGGATGGGGACTGAAAAGCGGCTGGCATCCGCGGGGCATACCAGCCGTGTAGGAGAGAGAGTGTTTTTGTGTCTGATGGGCGGACGGGTTAAGCCTCGGACATGCTGGGCTCGACGATTGCGCCGGCGAAGCCTTGGTAGGCGGCCCAGAAGTCGCGGGCCATCTTGTCGGGGAACACGTGGAACCGGTCGTTGGTAAGCCCGTCGATGACGCCGTCGGCGACGATACTCGGCGGGTCGGTCATGTCTTCGGTGAACCCGGCCCCGGTGGCCATGTCGGTCTGGATCGGGCCGGGGTGGATGCTCACGACGTGGGTGTGCTGCTCGGCGAGGGCTTCGCGGAGGCCTTGGGTCAGGGAGTAGGCCGCGGCCTTGGAGGCGGAGTAGCTGGTGAAGCCGGCGAAGTTCTTGACCGAGGCGATGGAGTTGAGCTGGACCAGGGCGGTGGGCTGGTCGGGGCCGCCGTTGGCTTTGAGGGCGGGGGCGAAGGCCTGAGCAACGCGGACGAGGCCCTTGACGTTGACGTCGAACTCGAAGTCGATGTTGTCGAGGACAGCGGGGTTGAGCGGGTCGCCTGCGCGGAGGACGCCGCCGTTGTTGACCACGATCGTGACGTCGGTCGCGGTCTGGGCGGCGGTGGTGATCGTGTCGGGGTTTGAGAGGTCGAGGGCAAGGGGGACGATGGTATCGCCGTGGGCGTCGACGAGGGGCTGGACGGACTCGGGGTTGCGGGCGGTGGCGTAGACCTTGGCGGCGCCGGCGGCGATGAAGGCTTCAACGATGGACTTGCCGATGCCGCGGTTGGCGCCGGTGACGAGGACGGTGGACCCTTGGATGTTCATGACGGTTCTCGATAGAGGGGTGAGTGGATCGGGTACGCGATCCGTAGGACGCGGGAGAGAATGGCGAAGTGCGGCGAGTTATTTCAGAAGCCACAAATTTAATACGACGCTTACGGGCTTGGCGTGAGAAGGCTCGCTCGGACGAGCAGCGGCAGGTGATCGGAGCCGACCGATGGCAGGGGTTGGTAAGTATGGATCTGGACGCCTGGGCTGTGGAGGGCGAGATCAATCGGGGTCTGCAGCGGTTTTGGCAGGGGGGCGGGCCAGGTGGGTTGCCGCCACGCGGTCGGGGCTGGTTGAAGACTGGTGGACGCGGTGAGTCTTTGGAGGCCGTGCGACCAGGGGGGCATGTTGAAGTCGCCGATGACGATGGCGTGCGGGGCGGGGCGTGCGTGGTGGTTGGGGCGGGTGGGGCCGTCTTGCGGTTGGAGGTCGGTTAGCCAAGCGGCGATGGCGTCGAGTTCGCGGGACTGGGTCTCGGCGGCCTTGGCGGTGCCCGGTCGTTTGAGGTGGACACTCAGGACGTGGAGTGGGCCGGCGGGCGTGGTGATGGTGGCGGCGATGACGTTTCGGCCGCGTTCGTCGGTGTGCCAGCGCATCAGCCGTGCGGTTGTGACCATTTGCGGGGTCTTACGGGTGTAGAGGCCGATGCCGCGGGAGCCGCGTTCCGCGCCATCGGTCTGCAGGTGGTAACTGGGCAGGCGTGGGCTGAGCTCGTCGCGGAGGAACGGCGAGAGTTCCTGGATGAAGACGAGGTCTGCGGACGAGCCTTCGATAGCTTGGGCAACGCGATCAAGCTGACGGTTGCCGGCGTTGATGTTGAGGTGGAGGATCGAGACGGGCGTGTGGTCGGTATTGGGTGGGGGGACCGGGCCTACGGGGGCAGGCCCCCAGAGCGGGATGACGACACAAGCGTTGACGGCGGTGCCCAACAGCCAGCCGAGCGCTAAGAGTCGCCTCCGGGGAATCAGTGTCTGAACCAGTGCGACAACAAGCAGCGCGAGACCGAGCTGGATGCGCAGTGCTTCCACCAGGGCCAATGGCCACCACCACGCGGCGGCGAACGCGGTGATCGTCAACAGGGATAACAAGAGGCCGGAACCCAGCAGGACGCGGTGGGACCATCGCACGATGGGGCCGTGTCGTTTCATGGTTGCCGATCAGCCGGACGGCTGGGTCTTTGGAGAGATCACGCTGCGGCGACGGCGGCGGTGATCTTCTCGGCGGCGTCGGTGAGGGCTTCGCCGACCTGCATGGTGGGGATATCGCCCTTGGCGGCTTCGAGGATCTTCCGGGCCGGCTCGACGTTGGTGCCCTCGAGCCGGACGACCAGCGGCACGGTGAAGCCAACCTCTTTGGCGGCGGCGACGATGGCGTTGGCGATGGTGTCGCACTTGGCGATGCCGCCGAAGATGTTGACGAGGATGCCCTTGACGTTCGGGTCCTTGAGGATGATGCGGAAGGCCTCGGTGACGGCCTCTTCGGTGGCAGAGCCGCCGACGTCGAGGAAGTTGGCAGGTTCGCCGCCGTGGAGCTTGATGATATCCATGGTGGCCATGGCGAGGCCGGCCCCGTTGACGAGGCAGCCGATGTCGCCGTCGAGGTTGATGTAGGACAGGCCGTAGTCGGCGGCGTGGACCTCGTCGGCATCGGTCTCGTTGGGGTCCTGCATGGCGACGATGGTCTTCTGTCGGCCGGCGGCGTTCTCATCGAAGTCGAGCTTGGCGTCGATAGCCAGAACCTCGCCCTCGGGGTGGGCGTCGCTGGGCGGCGTCAGGATGAGCGGGTTGATCTCAGCGAGCGAGCCGTCGCACTTGAGGAACAGGTCGGCGAGGGAGTGCATGACCCGGCCGGCAGCGCGGACTTGCCTGCCGGTGAAGCCCATGGCGTATGCGAGCTTGCGGGCCTGGTGGGCCTGGAGCCCGGCGTCGGGGTCGATCGGCACCTTGATGATCGCGTCGGGGTTGCTCTCGGCGACCTCCTCGATCTCCATGCCGCCCTCGGCGGAGCCCATCATGACGGGCAGGCCCTGGGCCCGATCGACGACGATGCCCAGATAGAACTCCATGGCGATGTCGACGCCCGCGGCGATGAGCAGCTTATTGACCGGCACGCCCTCGGGGCCGGTCTGCGGGGTGACCAGCGGCTTGCTGAGGATGGTCAGCGCCGCCTCGCGGGCCTCGCCCGCAGACTTAACGAGCTTGACGCCGCCGCCCTTGCCGCGGCCCCCGGCGTGGACCTGGGCCTTCACCACGGCGAGCTTGGCGTCGTAACGCGACTGCAGCTCGGCGAAGGCCTTCTCGGCTTCGGTGGCGGTGGAAACGACGATGCCGGGGGGGACGGGGACGCCGTACTCCGCCAGCAGCTCACGGGCTTGGTATTCGTGGACCTTCATAGGCAGGGCACTATACCGGTGGGGGCCGAACAGTGGGGGCGAGGGCTTGCCCGGTGGGTCGAAAGCGTCGATAATCCCACCAGTGATCCAGGAACGGTCCAACATGCTGCCGCTGTCCGCCCCGCTGCTGGCGCTGTCGTTCGTGCTCTGTGCGGGGGTGACCGTGCCGGCGACGGCGGGTGCGCTGGGGGATACGAGCCAGCGGGCGGCGCAGGCCGAGGTGGTCCGGCAGGTGGTGCGGGAATTAAGCCAGGCGGCGAAGCGGCTCACGCAAGAGCGGCAGAGCTCGATGGCGAAGGCCACATCGGTGGAACCCGACACCGCCGCGTTCTGGGTGGGTCTTGTGGGTGGGGCGGATCAGCCGCATCTGGGTGCGGGACTTGTAGCGGCACGCTCACGGGCCAACCGCCCGCCACCGATCTCAGCCTGACCGTTCTGTGTCGGCTGTCCACTTCCCTTCGATCCGAACCTGAAACCGCAAGCTGCGCACCGGCGTCCACCCCTGGACCGGCGCGCTCCCCCCTACGAACCCTCCGCCCGCCGCATTAGCTGGGCCCAACCGGAATCCTCCCATGGTCTTTCAATCCCTCTCCCGTGCGACCGCCAAGGTCTTCGGCTCCCGCAACGACCGGCTTATCAAGGGCTACAACAAACGGGTCGTCCTGATCAATGCCCTCGAAGACGAAACGCGTCGGCTGACCGACGCCGAGCTGAAGGCGAAGACGCATGCCTTCCGCGAACAGTTCGAGGGCGGGGCGAAGGTGGACGACCTGTTGCCAGAGGTCTTCGCGGTGGCGCGTGAGGTAATGGACCGGTTTGTAGGCATCCGCAACATCTTCAACCCCGAGCACGAATTCGACGCGTCCCGGCTTTCGGGCGAAGCAAAAGCCCAGTACGAGCGGTGTCTTGAAGCGATGGCGGCGGTTGAGCCGGCCGAGGTCAAGGGCGGCAAGCCCGCGCCGCCGTGGCTGCAGATCGATGTGCCGGTGAGCCTGTACGACGCGGTGCGGGAGCTGTACCCCGAGTCGCGTCCGCCGTTCCGGGCCCGGCCGTTCGATGTGCAGCTGATCGGCGGGATGGTCATCGGCGAGGGCAAGATCGCCGAGATGCGGACCGGCGAGGGCAAGACGATCGTCGCCCCGCTGGCGTGCTACTTCGCCGCAGTCCAGAACCTGTCGTGCCACGTCGTGACCGTCAACGACTACCTCGTGCAGCGCGACCGCGACTGGGTCTTCCCGTTCTACTACGGCCTCGGGCTGACGGTCGGCGCGATCCACCCGTTCCACATGCAGCCGCCCCCGGAAAAAGCTCAGGCCTACGAGTGCGATGTCGTCTACGGCACCAACGCCGAGTTCGGCTTCGACTACCTCCGCGACAACATGAAGATGAGCACGGGCGAACAGGTCCAGAAGCAGCGCGACTTCTGCGTGATCGACGAGGTCGACTCGATCTTGATCGACGAGGCCCGGACGCCGCTGATCATCTCGGGGCCCGCCCGGCAGGACCAACGGAACTACGCCTTGGCGGACCAGCTCGCGCGGCACCTCATGGACGTGCACCGGCCGTGGGCGGAGGCGGACAAGAAGTGCACGGCCGTCGAGCTGCAGATCAAGGGGCTCGAGGGCGACATCAAGAACGCTCGGGATAAGTCTGGCGTCTCCGGCATGAAGGCGGAGGTAAAAGAGCTGTCGGGTCAGCTCGGCGGGCTGCTCGACGAGCGGGACAAGTACGTGCAGTATTACGAGACCGAGCCGCA
Organism: Planctomycetota bacterium; assembly: GCA_039025195.1. Classification (GTDB taxonomy): domain Bacteria; phylum Planctomycetota; class Phycisphaerae; order Phycisphaerales; family Phycisphaeraceae; genus JBCCOW01. Next base: position 9,904 of record JBCCOW010000058.1, on the reverse strand, counting down.
GAAGAAGGCGGCGCACCTGACGCACGAGGGCGTGGCCGAGGCCCAGAAGAAGGCGGGGATCGGGTCGTTCTACGTCGGCAACAACATCGACATGCCGCACCTGCTCGAGAACGCGCTCAAGGCCCACGTCATCTATCAGAAGGACAAGGACTACGTCGTCGAGGGTGGCGAGGTCGTGATCGTTGACGAGAACACCGGCCGAAAGATGGTCGGCCGGCAGTGGTCCGACGGGCTGCACCAGGCGGTCGAGGCCAAGGAAAAGGTCAAGATCAAGGAGGAGACGCAGACGCTCGCCACCGTCACGATCCAGAACTTCTTCAAGCTCTACAAACGCCTCGGCGGCATGACCGGTACCGCGATCACCGAGGGCACCGAGTTCATGGAGATCTACTCGCTGGACGTCGTCGCGATCCCGACCAACAAGCCGATCGCCCGTGTCGACCGGAACGACCTGATCTTCATATCGGAGAAGGACAAGTGGGATGCGATCCTGGATGAGATCAAGCGGGTGCACGACCTCGGTCGGCCCGTGCTCGTCGGCACCACCAGCGTCGAGAAGAGCGAGACGCTCTCGCGGGGGCTGACCCGGAAGCACGGCATCAAGCACGAGGTCCTAAACGCCAAGCAGCACGAGCGTGAGTCCGGCATCGTCGAAGACGCCGGCCGGCTCGGCGCGGTGATGATCGCCACGAACATGGCGGGCCGAGGCACGGACATCAAGCTGCGCCCGATCACGCGGGAAGACCTGATCCACCACTGGAAGCAGCGCGACCTGCTGCCGTCGCATGCCGAGCTGTCGATGGACGATGACGCGATCGTCGCGCTGTCCTATCGCCACCAGGCGATCCGTGAGCTGGGTATCAAGAAGAAGGAAGCGGAGGGGCTGAGCGATGAAGAGCTGAAGCTCCGGCTGCTCCGGCACTGGTGCGTGGTGGACGCGTTCATCGGTGACAAGAAGGCGGAGGCGATGGACCTGGACGAAGCGATGGCGACGCTCGACGGGCTTGCGGACTACCAGCGGCACCGGCTGCAGGTCTGGCCCAACGCCGAGGCGATGGGCGGGCTGCACATCGTGGGGACCGAGCGGCACGAGTCGCGGCGGATCGATAACCAGCTGCGTGGCCGAGCGGGTAGGCAGGGCGACCAGGGGTCGTCGCGGTTCTTCCTGTCGCTGGAAGACCCGCTGATGCGGATGTTCGCCGGCGACCGCACCAAGGCCATCCTTTCCCGCCTCGGCATGAAGGAAGGCGACGCGATCGAGCACGGCATGGTCTCGCGCTCCGTCGAACGGGCTCAGAAGAAGGTCGAGGAACGCAACTACCAGATCCGCAAGAACCTCCTTGAGTACGACGAGGTCATGGAGTACCAACGCTCCGACTTCTACGGGCTGCGTCAGCGTGTGATCGAGGGCGAGGACATCTCAGAGCTGATCTTCAGCTACATCGACGACGCGGTCGACGATGCGGCGGCCGAGTACCTGGATGGGAACTACGCCCAGACGCAGGCCGCCGAGTGGGTGCGTCAGAACCTGGACGCGTCGATCGAGCCGGGCCGGTTGGCGCTGGACCATTTTGAAGAGCTCGAAGACCAGGTCCGCAAGGCCGCGTCGTTGGAGATGCAGAGCGTGATCGACATGACGCTGGGCGAGTACATGTCGGACGACCTGATGCCCGAGGAGTGGGACGTGCGCGGGCTGTCGTCGTGGGCGATGAGCCGGTTCCAGGTCAACCTGTCGCAGAACAAGCTGCGGGGGAGCAACCCGCAGGAGGTTCGGGGGCAGCTCCTTGAGGCGGCCGAGGCGCTGGTCGAGAAGAAGGAGCTGGATGAGCTCAAGATCTTCAGCGACGAGCTGTACGGCGAGAAAGCGTTTGTGGCCTGGTGTCAGCAGAAGTTCGGCATGGAGCTCAAGCCCGAGGACTACAAAGACGTCGAGCCCGCCGAGGCGTCGCAGCAGGTCCTGGACAAGGCCCGTGAGCAGTACCGCCGACGCGAGCGGGTCTACGGCGTCGAGTTCGTCATGGACCTCTTCGGCCAGCTCGCCCAGCAGGACCAGGCCGCCGCCCTCGAACAGCTCTACGGCTGGTGCAAGCAGCGCTTCGGCGTCGAGTGGACCCCCGACGAGTTCGGCCAGCACTTCGCCGGCAAGGACGTCGGCACCGAGCTGCTCCGCATGACCGACGAATGGCTCGACGACGGCGGCGAGCTCCACAAGCTCGCCCAAGAGCAGGGGGCAAAGTTCCGTAACGACTACCAGGGCTTCCACCGGTTCCTCGCCGAGCGTTTCGGGGTCGAGGTCGCCCCCGACGAGTTCGAGACGATCGACGACCACGCCGCGTTCATCGAGGCCAAGGGCCGGGCGTTCTTCCGGGCCGAGCTCACTCGGCTGGAGCGGTTCGTCTTGCTGCAGATCCTCGACCAGATGTGGAAGGACCATCTTTACGCGATGGACCAGATGAAGGACTCGATCGGGCTCCGTGGCTACGCCGAGAAGGACCCGAAGATCGAGTACAAGCGTGAAGGCGCGAACCTGTTTGTCGAGATGCAGCGGAACGTGCGCGACCGCGTGACCGAGCTGATCTTCCGGGCTCGCTTGACGCCGCAGGTGCAGGTCCAGTCGCGTTACGGCGATCAGGAGAAGCAGCAAGCCACCGGCCCCGACGAGTCGGCCGCGGGTGGCGGTGTGGCAGGTGGGGTGCCGCAGCGTGACCCGGCGATGGCCGCCGCGGCGTCGGGCCAGTCCGGTGCGGGCGACGGTGGCCGAGCCCCCCGCACGCCGCAATCCCGCAAGGCCCGCCGCGCCGCCGCGTCGCGCGACCGCAAGTCCGACGGCGGTGGAGGTGGCGGCGGTTCGAGCAAGCCGCAGTACCGGAAACGGAAGCGGTGATGTATGCCGTTCTGGATATCGATTGGTGTGTTGGTCGTTCTTTGCGTCGGCTTCGTCTGGAGCTTGACCGAAGGCGTTCGGATGCGGTTCTTCACAGAGCACTATCGCAAGAGCATCCAGCTCTCACGACATACACGTCCCGACCGAAAGCAGATACGTGGCACCGTTAAGCAGATGCGACTTGCCGGTAGCCTCAAGCTCTTGATGGCATTGATATGCCTAGTGATGATCGTGGTTGTGGTTGCCGGTATGTCGGTTCGGTAAAGTGTTGCTGCAGCCTGTCTGATGTCAGTCACCTGTCGGACGTGATTGAATACCCGTTGCTTGTTAGCAGGAAATTTTTATGGCGTTTGATTCAAGCCATCCGTCGGAAGAGGCATTCGCGGTACCTGCCCAACCACGCAAGTCGTGGTTTGGCCGGAACTGGAAATGGCTGGTGCCGCTGATCGTGCTCTCGCCGATCCTGGTGTGTGGCGGCGTGATCACGCTGCTGGTCGTCTCGGTGTTCGGGATGCTCAAGGGGTCGCAGCCGTATGAGGACGTGTTGGTTGCGGCGCAGAACAACCCGGCGCTGGTCGCGCAGCTCGGCGAGCCGATCGAGGCGGGCATGGGCATCAGCGGCAGCATCAATTACATGAACGACGACGGCGATGCGGACTTGTCCTACGACGTCAGCGGGCCCAACGGCAGCGCGACGCTGCGGGTCGTCGGCACGAAGACCAACGGCGTCTGGAGCTACACCGTCATGACGGCGAGCGTCGAGGGCGGGTCGACGATCGATCTGCTCAATGGGTCGGGTGCGGCCACACAGGCCCTGCCGTAGCGGGTCGGTGTGAGTTTCAATTCACGAGGGACGTGTACACGTCCTGGCAGGCCTCGGCGGCGTCGGACCAAGTGAGGCGGCGGGACTCGAGGTCGGCATGTTGGCGGAGGGTGACGCCGAGGGGGGGGTACTTGAGGACGGCGACGATCTTGTTGGCCATCTCGTCGATATCCCAGAAGTCGACCTTCAAGACGTGCTGGAGGACTTCGGAGACGCCGGAGGTCTTGGAGATGATGACGGGGACGTCGTGGCTGATGGCTTCGAGGGGGGCGATGCCGAAGGGCTCGGAGACGGAGGGCATGACGTAGACGTCGGCCATGGAGAAGACCTTGGCAACATCTTCGCCGCGGAGGAAGCCGGTGAAGAGGACCTTGTGCCCGATGCCGTGACGGGCGGCGAGCTCGATGACCTCGCGGACCTTGTCGCCGGCGCCGGCCATGACGAACTTGACATTGTCCATCTTTTCGAGGACGCGCTTGGCGGCGTGGATGAAGTACTCGGGGCCCTTCTGCATGGTGATGCGGCCGAGGTAGAGGACGACCTTGTCGGTCTTGGCGATGGGCGCGGGGTCGGGGGCCTGGAGCTTGGTGTAGGGCTTGCCGTTCTCGATGCCGTTGTAGATGACGGTGATTTTGTGGGAGGGGCAGCCGTAGCGGGATTCGAGGACGCGTCGGGTGAGGTGGGAGACGGCGATGACGCGGTCGGCGGCGAGGAGGCCTTCGCGTTCGATGGCGAAGAGTCCGGCGTGGCCGTTGTCGCCGGCGCGGTCGAACTCGGTGGAGTGGACGTGAACGATGAGGGGCTTGCCGGTGGCCTTGGTGACGGCGGCACCGGCGGGGAAGGTGAGCCAGTCGTGGGCATGGATGACGTCGAAGTCTTCGCCGGTGGCGAGGTCGACGCAGAGATCGGCGTAGCGGCCGGTCTCGCCGAAGAGGTCGCCGCTGTATTCCTGGCCGGGGGAGGCGGCTTCGGCGATGGGGTCAACGGTCGGGTTGTGAGTCGTGCCGGGTGTGGTTTGGCTTGGGGTGGGGCCATTGGCGTCGGCGGTGTAGGTGCCGCTGTGGACGAAGCCGATGCCGCTGCCGGTGTGGGTGGGTGATTGCGGGTAGGGGCTGGTGATGCGGGAGGGCACGGCCCGGAACTCGACGCCGGGCAGGGCGGGCGTGTCCGGCTCGGGTGAACCTGCGGGCGGGTCTTCGACCGCGGTGCCGGTCTGCTGGGCATCGATGACGCTTTCAGCGGATGGGGCGGCGGTGAAGCTCGACGCAACATCAATCGCGGCCCGGCTGCCTTGTGCTGCACGCGGCGACTGCGGGCTCAGCAGCCGGACGTGGTCGTGATAGTCCGATCCGACCGCCTTAGGCAGGACGAAGGTGATCTCCGTACCAAGCCCGGCCAACCCTTTGGTTAGGCCGAAGCAGGCTGTTCCGAGTCCTCCCGAGATAAACGGGGGGAACTCCCAACCGAGCATGAGCACACGCATCGTGATCCTTTCCGGCGGGCCTCGACCGCCGGCGTATTCGCCACCAGACCTGGGGATGTAAGCAGCCCATGCGGTCTTCCCTGACCCGTGACCGTATGGGGCGGCTGGTGCGGGGGCCGCCGACGCTCACCGCCATAACCTAGCAAGACCGCCCACCGCTTCAAGCCCCAACGTTGAGCGTTTACCCCTAAAAGTGCGCGAGGCGTGGATCGGACCGCCTCACGCCGTCCGTTGTGCAGCCCGGACATGAAACAGCAACACCCCCGCAGCCACCGACGCGTTGAGGCTATCGACCCCGCACCGGGCTTCCGCCATCGGGATGCTCACCAACACGTCGGCGAGCCCCGCCCAACGCTCATCCAGCCCGCGGTCCTCCGGCCCGATCACCAACGCCCAGCCAGTCGGGCTCGTGTCCGACCACCAAGGCACCCGGTCGTGGTCCTGCACCACCGCCCCCGACGCTCCCCCGAACCCCGGCACCACCGCCGCGGCGATCCCATACCCCGCCTCCCGTAGCCGACCGACCGCCTCCTCTGTCTCTAGCCCCCCCAGCACCGGCATCGAGAACACCGCCCCCGTGCTGTTCCGGATCGCCTGCGGGGCGAACACATCTCCCTCGCCCACATCGGCTCCCTCGCCCACCCCCACACTCACCACCGCACCGCACCCCGCCGCCGCCGCCGACCGCACCAGCGCCCCGAGGTTACCCGGCTTCTCGATCCCCACCGCCATCAACACCAGTCCGCACGCCTCCGCCTGGGGCAGGTCCTGCTCCCAGTCCCACACCGGCCGCTTAACAACCGCCAATACCCCCTCCGGCTCCTGATGCCACGCCATCTTCCGCATCACCGCCGCGCTGACCTCCTCCGTCTCCACCCCCCGCAGCAGTTCCGCCCCACGCTCGTCGAGCAGCTCCCCGCACCGGTATACCGCTTCCGCCCGCAGCCCCGCGTCCAGCGCCCGCCCGATCTCCCGCAACCCCTCCGCCACAAAGACCCCCGCACGCCGACGCTCCCGCCCCTTCCGCAGCCGAACCACCCGCTTCACCTTGTCGTTCGCCAGGCTCGTGATCACGCCCGCACCATATCGCACATCACAGCTCCAACATCCTCTATCCTCCCCGCGACATGGCCAAGCCCTCCAAGAAACCCACCGGCGACCCCCTCCCCGACCGCGTCAACGTCCTGATCCTCGGCTCGGGCGGGCGCGAACACGCCCTGGGCTGGAAGTTGAAGCAGTCCAAACGTAGCGGCAAGCTATTCTTCGCGCCGGGCAACGGCGGGACCGCTTCCCTAGGCACGAACGTGGACCTGCCTATAGAGCCGGTCAACACGAAGAACGCCGACGCGATCGACTACTTCGCCCGGCAGAACGACGTCTCCCTCATCGTCATCGGCCCCGAAGACCCGCTCGCCCACGGCCTCGCCGACCGCCTCGCCAAACCCGGGGCCGGCGACACCCGCCCCCGCCTCGTCTTCGGCCCCACCGCCGACGGCGCCCAGCTCGAAGCCGACAAGGCCTACGCCAAGGATTTGATGCGGGCCTGCTCGATCCCGACCGCCGACGCCAAGTCGTTCACCAATTACGAGCAGGCGGCGGCGTACGTCGAGGCCCGCGAGCTGCCGGTCGTGGTCAAGGCCGCCGGGCTCGCCAAGGGCAAGGGGGCGATCGTCACCGACTCGCCCGAAGAGGCCAAGGCCGCGGTGGACCTGATTATGAAGGACCGCGCGTTCGGCGAAGCCGGCGACACCGTCGTCATCGAAGAACGCCTGATCGGGCAGGAGGTCTCCGTCTTGGCCCTGGTCGATGGCCGGAACATCTACGTGCTCGACCCGTCACAAGACCACAAGCCCGTCGGCGAGGGCGACACCGGGCTCAACACCGGCGGCATGGGCGTTTACTGCCCGACCCCCGCCGCGACCGACGCCCTGATGGACACCGTCTTCGCCGAGGTCCTGGTGCCCACGGTCGACGCGATGAAGCGGGACGGCATCGACTTCAAGGGCGTGCTCTACGCAGGGCTGATGCTCACCGCCGGCGGCCCGAAGGTTCTCGAGTTCAACACCCGCTTCGGCGACCCCGAGACCCAGGCCCTGATGGTCCGCATGAAAGGCGACCTGCTCGACGCGATGATCAAGACCTGCACCGGTCAACTCGACGAAGCCAACCTCGCGTTCCCCCAGAACACCCACAGCGTCAGCGTCGTCATGGCCTCCGGCGGCTACCCCGGCGACTGCGCCAAGGGCCTGCCCATCACCGGCATCGAAGACGCCGAGTCCGACCCCGATGTCACCGTCTTCCACGCCGGCACCAAGCTCGACAAGTCCGGCAACGTCGTCACCGCCGGCGGGCGTGTCCTCAACGTCACCGCGACTGCCGCGACCCTTGCGGAAGCCCAGGCCAAGGCCAACGCCGCCTGCGAAAAGATCGGATTCGAGGGCGCGTTCTTCAGACGTGATATCGGGTTCCGAGCGCTGTAGTCTTGGCTGCACTGTTCTGTCTTCTTGGGTCTTACGAACGCGAGAGAGGTCTACGCCATGCATCGAATCCTCACAGGTGTGCCAACGAGTATTGCGTTGACGGTTTTGGTCATGACGGGTTGCTGTCCTGCGCCCGACAGCGGTCCCGCCGCTGCTGAGGAGGCCCAGCGATACGAGACGACGCTCGTACCGATTGCAAACGGGCTGGCCATCATGGTGGTGATTACCGACCATGAGGCCGGCAAGACATACCTGTACAAAATGCCGCGCCGTGACGAAGACCCCGGGGAACTGATCGCCACGATCGATCTGGCAACCGCCGGCGAGCCCGAGTTGGGAATGATCTACGAGGACCGGTTATCCCCAGCAACCGCTCCGGCCACGCAGTCGCGTTGATGTGTGACCGCAGCTCAGTAGAGCGGGATGAGCTGACGGGCGGTGTTGACCGGGGGGTCGGGGATGAAGGTGTAGCTGCCAGCGAAGCGGCTGGCGAGAGCTTCGAGGGTGCCATCGACGGAGCGGTAGAGGAACTGGGCGGTGTCGATGGTTAGGGTTTGGGGGTCGGCTTGGGAGGCGACGAGCTGGTCGATGGCGGCGTGGAGGCCGGGGCCGGTGCCCCACATGGAGCGTTGGGCGAAGCCGTCGTCGGAGGCGATGACGAGGGTGCCGGGGGCGTAGGCGAGGGCGGTGCCGAGGGCGGCCTGGGGGTCGGATCGGCCGTTGGCGATCTGGGGACCGGTGGTGGTCAGCCAGCGGAGGGCGGCGTCGCGGGCCGAGGGGTTGGCCGGGCGGAGGCCGCGGGACGGGCCGTCAGGATGTTGAGGTTCTGCGAGGGTGTCGGCACTGAAGAGGATGACGGTGAAGGGCTGGCCGGTGGGCAGATCGTCGAGTCGTTGGGCGAGCCAGCCGTGGGCCTTGGGCAGGACATCGACCATGGAGCCGGAGGCGTCGATGAGGAAGACCACGGGCGGCAGGTCCTCGCCAGCCTGGGCCTGGGCTTGGGCCTGCGTCGGGGTGGTCGGTGGAGCGGCAACGGTGGGACGAACGGGTGTCGTGTTTGCCGCGGGGGCTTGGTTTGAGGTTAGGGTTGGCGGGGCGATCGCCAGGGTGGGCTGCGCTAGAGCCGGGGCCCGGGCGGGTTCGCGGGTGCGTGTCGGGGTGGGGGTGGTGTTGATCGGGGGGGGATTACTGACCGCAGCGAGCAGGGGGGGCAGGGCGGTGGATCTGAGGGCGGGTGTGGGGGCGGGTGTGGTTCGCCGGACGGGCGTGTTGAGCCGGTGTTGGGTCTGCTGGTAGGCCACGGTGCGGGCGTTGGGGGGGTAGGCCGAGGCGGTGTCGTTCGGGGTGGCGGCCGAGGCGGAGGCGGGCAGGCCCGCGAGCGCGTTGGAGCCGGCCACGGGGTCGGGCCGGAGTGCGGACATGCCGAAGAACACCGCCACGAGCAGGAGCACCGCGAAGGCGGTCGGCAGGTGTCGGCTGAGGAACGCGGGCATGCCAGTCTTGGCGAGGCTCTTCCGGGCGTGCTGTCGGATTTCGCTGGCCGTTTCGACGGTGCCGGTGGCGAAGGGGCGGAAGATGTATTGCGTGAGCGGCTGGAGGACGGAGGCGAGGTCGCGGAGCTGATTGAGGACGCGTTGCCAAGCTCGGCGTGGGAGGGGGTGATCGAGGGGCCCGGGCCGGGAGGCCTCGTCCAGCATGCGGGCGATGTGGGGGGGGGTGGGTCGCATCGTGCCGTCCTTGGGGTGGTGCGTGGGAAGGGGTGTGTGCGTAGGTGCTTCTTATCGACGGTAGTGCTCGCATCGGCGTGAAGCCCGATAAGTCCGCAGTTTTTGCGCGTTGGTGCGTGTGGTCTGGTGTTAGAGGTTTGGTGACGCGACTGCCACCACCGGTGGCGGCTTTACGGCCGGTGGCGGGGTATGCTGCGGAGATGCTGGAAAAGATCGATGAGTTGAAGACGGCAGCGGAGGCGGAGCTGGCCGAGGCGAAAGCAAAAGGGGGCGATGCGCTCGAGGCGTTCCGGGTGCGGTACCTCGGGAGCAAGGGCCGGCTTAAGGCGTTGATGGGGCTGATGAAGGAGGTGCCAAAGGACCAGAAGCGGGCGTTCGGGCAGGGGGCGAACGCGCTGAAGGGGGCGTTGCAGGAGGCGTTTGAGGGGGCGTTGTCGGGTGCGGGCGACGGGAAGCCGGCGGGTGCGTCGAGTGGGTTGACGGGGGTGGACGTGACCGAGCCGGGCG
>JBCCOW010000057.1:0-26739 GCA_039025195.1 Planctomycetota bacterium | reverse complement strand
TTTAAAATCCCTAAATTCATTCTTTAAATCCAGATTTTTGAGCGATTTGTTCACATCATACTCAAACAAAGAAGGCTCAGCATCCCTAATTTCTTCAATTTCATCCTTCAGTCTTGCGAACTAGCAATTACTAAACTTCCAGGCTTTACACTTTCCAAACCCTCTGGGAACTGGCTCATGTAGTTCTCATCAAATCGAATATTTCCATTGTTTTTATCAATCGAAAAAATCAATTCCCCGTCGAGATGATCACATGCATACTGAACTTCCCTGGCTTTTTGTTCTTTCGCAAATACCTCAATGGGTTCCAACTCAAGATCAAATCCGCTTAATTTGATTTGCGTATATCTTGGAATTTCGGCGATAAAATAAGGACAACATATGCAGCTTTCTTCTTGAAGCTCGAGTTGGCGACGGTCTGGGCCTCGACGCCCTGGGTGGCATCGACGACGAGGATCGCGCCTTCGCAGGCGGCGAGGGCTCGGGAGACCTCGTAATGGAAATCGACGTGGCCGGGGGTGTCGATGAAGTTCAGCTCGTAGGTCTTGCCCTGGTATTCGTGCTCGACGGAGACGGCGGCGGCTTTGATGGTGATGCCGCGCTCGCGTTCGAGGTCCATCGAGTCGAGCTTCTGGTCCTGCCGGGTGCGTTCGTCCATGGCCCCGGTGCCCATGAGCATGCGGTCGGCGAGCGTGGACTTGCCGTGGTCGATGTGGGCGATGATGCAGAAGTTGCGGATGTGGTCGGCGGCGGGCATGGTTTTAGCAAGGGTGTGCGGAGCACGGAATTATAGAGACGACATCGGCGGGATCGAGTTCGGCGTCAACGCGAAAACCGGCGATCGTTGATCGCCGGCTATAGGGGGTAACGGGATGTTGCGGTTCCGGTCAGGCGGAGATGCTGGTGACGCGGACGCGGATGAAGTCCTGGCGGTGCCCACGCTTGCGCTTGTAGGTCTTGCGACGCTTGAACTTCACGACGTCGATCTTCGGGCCACGGCCCTCTTCGAGGATGTCGGCCTCGACCTTGGCACCATTGACGTAGGGGGCTCCGATCGTGGGGGCCTGGTCCTCGTCGGAAGAGAGGTAGACGACGCGGTCGAAGGTCAGGGCGATATCTTCGTCGCCGAGCTCTCGGCGGTCGATGTCGATGACGTCGCCTTCGGAAACCTTGATCTGGGAGCCGCTATCTTCGATGATCGCAAACATCGTGTGCCTCGGGGTTGGCGGGTGCTGTGGGTGGGGTGTACGGCGATTCAGCCGAGCCGCGTAGTGTAACGGAAGGGGCGTTTTCTGCAAGGGGGGTAAGCAGGAGGGCCTGTTAAGTCGTGGCGGAGTGGGGGCAGCGGGGATGGGCTACACTCCGCGTTTTACGGTCTTTAGGAGACATGGCGCTGCGACGTGGCGTGAGCTGGGCCCGGAACGTGTGGTGGACGCTGAGTGTGGCGGCGGCGGTCTGCGTGGCTAACGGGGTCTGTGGGGCGGCATCGGCCCAGGACCGGGCGGGCGGGGCGTTTGAAGACCAGATCGTCTCGAAGATCGAGCTGGAGGGGCTCAGCGAGGTAAACCGGCAGCTGGTGGAGAACCAGATCCGGATGCGCGTGGGCGACCCGAACCGCGCGGCGGTCCGTGAGGGCGATGTGCGTCGGCTGAACTTCCTGGTGCGGTTCCGGAACATCGTGATCGCCGCCCGGCCGGACCCGGAGCGGAAGCAGACGCACGTGATCCTGACCTACCAGTTTGTCGAAGCCCCGACGCTGGCGGACGTGCAGTTCGTGGGCAACCGGGCGTTGACGGACCAGGAGCTCGCGGGGGTGTTGATCCTTCGGCCGGGCGACCCGGTGGAAGAGTTCGCGATGGACCGGGGCATCCAGCAGATCAAACGGCTGTATCAGTCGGAGGGGTATTTCGCGGCGAGTGTGCGGATCGATGAGGAGCTGCTGCGGGACGAGCGGGTGTTATTGGTGCGGATTGTTGAAGGGCCGAGGGTCCGGGTGAAGGCGTTCCAGGTGGAGGGGAACACGGTGTTCCCGGATGCGTTGCTGCTGAGTCAGGTGCGGTCACGGACGTACATCTGGCTGCTGCGGAAGGGCGACCTGAACCTGGACCAGCTGGAGCAGGACGTGGCGCGGATCCGCGACTTCCTGCGGGAGCGGGGGTATCTCGACGGGCAGGTGGGTCGGGAGATTCAGATCTCGCCGGACGGCCTAGACGCGGTGGTGCGGTTCGTGGTGGAGGAGGGCCGGCAGTACCGGGTGGGCAACGTGACGGTGCGAGGGAACCAGCAGTTCACGGATGAGCAGGTCCGGCTGCAGCTGGAGCTGTCGCCGGGGGCGGCGTTCAACGTGCGGGCGATCGAGCGGTCGCAGCGGCAGGTGCGGCTGATGTACGGGGACATCGGCTACATCGACACGACGGTGCGGATCGATCGGCTATTCGACGGCGACAACCCGGTGGTCGATCTGTTGGTGACGGTGGAGGAGGGGACGGTGACGCGGGTCGGGAAGGTGATCCCGCGGGGGAACGAGCTGACGCAGACGCGGATTTTGTTGCGGGAGCTCCGGGGGTTGGAGCCGGGCCGGCCGTTCAACCTGAGGGAGCTGGACCGGACGCGTCGGCGGATCGCGAACTCGACGTACTTCCAGGAGGGGGTGATCACGATCCTGGGGCAGCCGGGCGATGAGGTGCGTGATGTGTTGGTGGAGGTGAAGGAGACGAACACGGGGCGGATCGGGCTGGGGGTGGGCGTGAGCTCGGACGTCGGGCTCATTGGCGAGATCAGCGTGACGCAGCGGAACTTCGACATCCTGGACAGCCCCGAGACGCTGGAGGAGTTCTTCAGCAACCGGGCGTTCCGCGGGGGTGGCCAGCTGTTTGAGCTGGTGCTGCAGCCGGGCGACGAGTTCAACCGGTACAGCGTGCGTTGGCGGGACCCGTTCTTCCTGGAGTCGGACTACTTCCTGGACCTGGGCTTCTCGTTCTTTAACCAGGAGCGTGAGGACTTCGACGAGGGCCGGATCACCGGTCGGGTCGGCGTGGGCCGACGCTTCGGAGACATCTGGTCGGCGTCGTTGGCGGGGCGGATCGAGCAGATCGACATCAGCAACATCGACAACAGTGCGCCGGTGGATGTGTTCGACGTGCAGGGCGAATCGGTGATCTCGGCCCTTGCGTTCGGGGTGTCGCGATCGACGCTGGACTCGCCGCTGAACCCGACGCGGGGGAGCCGGGTCGAGGCCTTGGTGAGCCAGATCGGCGTGTTCGGCGGGGACTACGACTTCACCAAGCTGAGCCTGAGCGGCTCGAAGTACTGGACCATCGACGAGGACTACCTCGGGCGGAAGACCGTGTTCTTTATCGGGGTCGAAACGGGGTACATCCCGCAGGACGGCGAGGCCCCGATCTTCGAGCGGTTTTTCGCCGGCGGGCACCGGTCGCTGCGGGGGTTTGCCAACCGGGGGGCGGGCCCGCGTGGCGTGCAGCCTGGCGGCGGCTTATCCGATCAGTTCGTGGGCGGGCAGTTCTCGCTGGTCGGCCGAGGGGAGTACGTGATCCCGGTGCAGGGGGACGTGATCCGGTGGGCCTTCTTCTCGGATATGGGCACGGTGCTGGACGACCCGGGCGTCGAAGATTGGCGGCTGTCGGTGGGTACGGGGATCCGGCTCAAAGTGCCCTTCTTCGGGCAGGCCCCGTTCGCGATCGACCTCGCGTTCCCGCTGCTCAAAGAGCCGGACGACGACGACCAGCTGTTCTCGTTCGACCTGGCGATCCCGTTCCGTTAACCCTCCTCGCTCCATCCTCGGTCAGTAAGGTCCATCAGCATGCCCTCCTCCGCCATCCGAACCCCGATCGCCCACCTCGAAGCCGCGCAGCTCCTCGCCGGGGTGTACGCCATCCAGAATTGTCAGCTCGGGCAGACCAAGGCCGGCAAGCCCTACCTCAAGATGCTCCTCGCGGACAAGACCGGCCGCACCCCCGCCCGGATGTGGAACACCACCGAGCAGATCTTCCGCTCGCTGCCGACCGACGGCTTCGTCTACATCGAGGGCCAGAGCCAGCCCTACCAGGGCGAGATGCAGATCATCGTGAACCAGATCCGCAAGCACGAGCCGACGCCGGACGAGCTGCGGGAGCTGCTGCCGTCGACCGAGCAGGACGTCGATCAGATGTTTGCGGAGGTCGTGCGCATCCTCGGTACGATCGAGCACCCGGCACTTGCGTGCCTGCGGGATCGGTACTTCGAAGACGGACCGTTGATGGACGCGTTCTGCCAGGCACCGGCCGCGCAGACGCTGCACCACGCGTACCTCGGCGGGCTGCTGGAGCACACGCTGAGCCTGCTCAAGGGGGCCGACGCGCTGCTGCCGCTCTACCCCGGCGTGAACCGTGACGTCGTGCTGATGGGGCTGTTCCTGCACGACCTGGGCAAGTGCAAAGAACTGACCTGGGAGCAGGGCTTCGCGTACACCACCGACGGGCAGCTTGTCGGGCATATCGGGCGGGGCGTAACCATACTGGCCGAGAAGGCCAAGGCCTGCGAAGACCCCGAGCTCGGCGAGGCCGCGGTCGCGCTGACCCCCCCGCTGCTGACCGTGCTGGAGCACATCATCCTGTCGCACCACGGGCAGCCCGACTTTGGGGCTCTCAAGATACCGGCCACGCCCGAGGCGATCTTCATCTCGCTGCTGGACAACCTCGACGCGAAGATGAACCTGACGCTCGGCGTGGTCGACCGCGGCGGTCACGCCAAGTCGACCGAGCTCGGCGGGGACTTCACCGAGAAGGTCTGGGCGCTGGAGACGCGGGTCTATCGGCCAGACCCGACCCAGGTGTGATGATCAGCCGCGTGCCGCGTTCCGGTAGGCCCGTGGGGACTGGCCTGCAAAGCGTTTGAACTGTTTCGAGAAGGTGAACGGGTCGGGGTAGGCAAGTGCGTCAGCGATATCGGATACGGGCATGTCGGTGTCACGCAAGAGGTAGCGGGCACGGTCCAGTCGGGCCTCGATGAGGAACTGCTGCGGCGACTGGCCGTGGGCCTCTTTGAACAGCCGGGAGAAGTGGGCGGCGGTGATGTGCAGCTCCTGAGCCAGGTCCGCAATGGGCGGTGCCGCGATGGGATCGATGCGGAGCTCATCGCCGAGCCGGCGGACCCGGGCGAGTGTGCTTTCGGGGTTGATCGGCCCGCCGGTGGTCGGCTCGATCAGGTCGAGGAGCAGGCCTTCGAGGAGCCGGGTGGCGGCGTCGGGTGCGTTGGCGGGTTGGCCCCAGTCGCGGCGGTCGGACCTCGCAATGAGCTGCACGATACGACGCATGATCGGCTCAACGGTCGCCAGATCAACGGGCCCCAAGTGCTCGTCCGGCGGCCGGATGCCTGGGCGGGTGTGGGGCGTGAAGTGGATGAAGGTGAAGCCCAGCGGGGCCTCGGGGTCTTGCCCGGCGTCATAGATGCCGCCGGGCCGCATCCAGACCAGCGACCCGGGGCCTAGCGTTCGGCGCGTCCTGCCGTCGCTCATCCAGCCCCGGCCGCGCCAGACCAGCCACAGCTCGTGATCGCTGAGCCCGAGCGATGCTGCACGCGGCCGAGACCAGCCGGGCGGCCCGACCAGCCGGCCGCAGGGCTGGTTGATGGTTACTTCGATTGTGCTCGTCCGGGGTCTGGGCATGAATCAAATGATGGCATGTTTTACGCAAGCCGCAACATGGATATTTCGCCGCCTTGTGCGATGCTTAAGCCATGCCTGTGCCCCTCGAACACCGTGACGGCTACGACCGTCTTCGCCATGCCTTCGATGTCGTTGTGGTGGGGGGAGGGATGGCCGGGATGTGTGCAGCGTTGGCGAGCGCCCGGCACGGGGCGAAGACGGCGCTCGTGCACGACCGCCCGGTGTTCGGCGGCAACGCGTCGTCAGAAATCCGGATGTGGGTCTGCGGGGCACACGGGGCGGACAACAAAGAGACCGGGCTGCTCGAAGAGATCATGCTCGACAACGCGGCGCTGAACCCGACGCTGAACTACTCGGTGTGGGACGCCGCGTTGTACCGGGCGATGTCGCGGCAGCCGAACCTCACGCTGTTCATGAACTGCTCGTGCACGGGCTGCGAGACGGAGGGCAGTGACCCCTCGATCCGCATCACGACGATCACGGCCTGGCAGCTCACCAGTCAGACATGGCACACGCTGGAGGCGGCACGGTTCATCGACTGCTCGGGAGACAGCATCCTGGCGCCGGTGAGCGGGGCGGCGCACCGGTGGGGCCGCGAGTCGCGGTCGGAGTTTGATGAGCCGATCGCGCCGGAGCACGCGGACCGCAAGACGATGGGCAACACCCTGCTGATCCAGCTTCGGCGGACGGACAAGCCGCAGCCGTTCACCGCCCCGGATTTTGCGTACCGGTTTGACGACGAGTCACAGTTTTACGAACGGCTAAGAAACGGCGTGAACGCGCACAACTTCTGGTGGCTGGAGCTCGGAGGGATTCAGGACACGATCGCGGATGCGGAAACGATTCGGGACGAGTTGATGCGGCTGGCGTGGGGCGTGTGGGACTGGATCAAGAACGTCTCGCCGCATCGGAAAGACGCGGAGACTTGGGCCCTGGAGTGGATCGGGTCGCTGCCGGGCAAGCGGGAGAACCGGCGGTACGAGGGGCTGCACATGATGACGCAGCACGACGTCGCGTCGGGGGGCAGGTTCGATGATGTGGTCGCGCACGGCGGCTGGTCCATGGACGACCACCACCCCGCGGGGATGCTGTACCCCGGTAAGCCGACGATCTTCCACCCGGCGCCGAGCCCGTACGGCATCCCGTATCGCAGCCTGGTGTCACGCAACGTCGAGAACTTGTTATTCGCGGGTCGGAACATCTCGGTAACGCACGCGGCGCTGAGTTCCACGCGGGTGATGGCGACGTGTGCGGTGATCGGGCAGGCGGCGGGCACGGCGGCGGCGTTGTCGGTCCGCAAGGGCGTGAAGCCGGCGACGCTCTACCCGGATCATGTCGGGGAACTGCAGGCGCTCTTGCAGGCGGATGATCAGTACCTGCCCGGTGTGCCACGTGAGGTGGACGAAGTGTCGCGGTCGGCGTCGAGTGACAGTCCGGTGCTGGATGGGCACGACCGGGAGTTGGAACGCGTGGACCACGCCTGGGTGGGTCAGGCTGGTGGAACGATTGAGTTGGCGTGGGATCGGCCGGTCGAGGTGGGTGGGGTGCGGTGCGTGTTTGACTCGAACCTGAAGTCCGACAAGCGGATGCCCTGCACCTATCCGCAAGGATCAGGGCTGAAGGGTTCGGGTCGGTTACCGGGCGGCTTGGTGAAGGCGTTCCGGGTCGAGGCGCGGGGGGAGGACGGGTCGTGGTCGACGGTGTATCGGGACGAGAAGAACCACCAGCGGTTGGTTCGGGTGCCGGTGTCGGTGACGACGGATCGACTACGGCTGGTGCCCGAAGAGACCTGGGGCAGCGAGCGGGTGCGGGTGTTTGGGTTTGAGGCGACGCGGGGGGTGGGGGTGGCGTTACCGGAGGATCGGCCTCGGCCGTTGTTTGCGGATGCGGTGGCGTCGGTGAAGACTGAAGACCTGGCGGCACCGGACCACGGGCTGGAGGACGTGGTCGGGAAGCGGGGGGCGGGGGCGTGAGCATCGGGCGGTAGGACAGGCATTCTGCCTGTCCCACAGCAATCATTACCGCACACGGATGGTGGCGAGGGCGAGGGCGATGAGCATGGCGGTGGCGAGCCAGAAGCGGACGACGACCTGCTGTTCGGACCAGCCGCCGAGGTGGAAGTGGTGGTGGATGGGGGCGCAGCGGAAGACGCGCTTGCCCTTGGTGGCCTTGAAGTAGCCGACCTGGATGATGACGGAGAGGGCTTCGAGGACGAAGATGCCGCCGATGATGACGAGCAGCGCTTCCTGCCGGATGGTGACGGCAAGGAAGCCGAGCACACCGCCGAGCGCGAGCGAGCCGGTGTCGCCCATGAAGACCTTGGCGGGGTTGCAGTTGAACCAGAGGAACCCGAGGCAGGCCCCGGCCATCGCGCCGGCGAGCACGGCCAGCTCGTCGGCGAGCGGGATATGGGGCAGCAGCAGGTACTGGGCCATGATGAATTCGTCGTAGCGGTAGCCGGCGATCCAGCAGAGCACGGCGAAGGCGAGGGCGACCATAGTGGTGGTGCCGGCGGCGAGCCCGTCCATGCCGTCGGTGAGGTTGACGGCGTTTGATGTGCCGACGATGACGAACACGGCGATGAACATGAACACGACCAGCGGCAGCACGATCTGGTTCGCGGGGACCCAGGCCTGCGCGGCGTTGTCCCAGGCCCAGCTCTTGAGGCCGGGGAGGGAGAGGGAGCGGGACATCTCGAGGAGTGCGGTGGACTCGCCGACGATCTTGTTGCCGCCGTGCTGGTAGATGAAGTAGCCGAGGATGAGGGCGAGCCCGATCTGGTAAGCGAGTTTTTCCCAGGAGTAGAGCCCGTCGCGGGAGCCGGGCTTTCGGCGGGCGGTGGTGAGCTTGAGGTAGTCGTCGGCGAAGCCGATGGCCCCGAGGCTGAGGAGGCAGACGAGGCCAAGGGTGAGGTAGAAGGACTGGAAGTTGCCGAGCAGGAGGGTCGCGGCGGTGATGGCGGCGACGATGAGGATGCCGCCCATGGTGGGGACGTTGCGTTTCTCCTGCATGAGCTGGTTGAGGTCCTGGTGGTGGAACTCGGGGGAGTCGCCGACCTTGAGCCGGACCAAGGCGCGGATGGTTTTGTTGCCGAGGGAGACGACGAGGGTGAAGGCGAGGAGCAGCGCGATGACAGCCCGGAACTCGACCCATTGGAGCACGTTCAACGGGCCCAGCAGGGCTGAGTTGTTGATGGGTTCGCGGAGGGTGTGCCAGAGCCAGTAGAGCATGGTGTAGGCGTTAGTTGCTAGGGACTAGGCGCTAGGTGGGTGGCGCGTGGGGTTGCGGTTTTGTACTGGGTTATCGGGTGGGCGGGGGTGGGGGCGTGAAGCGGGTTTCGATGGCGGGGATGAGGCGTTCGAGGCGGAGGCCGCGGGAGGCTTTGAGGAGGATGTGGTCGCCGGGTTGGATAGTGTGGGTAATATGTTCGATGGCTTGGTCATCCAGTTCGTTAAATCGGGTGACGAAGCGGTCGAGGCCCATGGCTGTCCACACGCGTTGGGTCGCTTGGACCGCGTCTCCGATCAGGAAGAGGGCGGAAGTCTTCGGGCTCTCTGGGCGAGCATTCACGGGGTTATAAAACGCGGTGAGTCGCCCGAGGTCTTGGTGGGCTTTTTCGGAGTCTTCGCCGAGTTCAAGCATGTCGCCGAGGACGAGGATGTGTTGTGCGTCGCGCTTCACGTTCATGAAGGTGGTGATCGCCTGGTGCATGGAGCTGGGGTTGGCGTTGTAGCAGTCGTCGAGCAGGGTGATGGGGCCGATGCGGCGGAGGTGGGAGCGGTGGGGGGCGGAGGTGAAGGTGGACAGGGCGTGTTGGCCGGTGTTGGGGGGGATGTCAAAGAGACGGGCGACGGCGAGGGCCAGGGCGGCGTTGGAGTGGTTGTGCTCGCCCGGGAGTGGGAAGTCGGCGGGGAGCGTGAAGTGGTCCGGGTTCACGCTGGTCATGCCGACGCCTTCCTGGACGTCGTAATGCTCGGCGAGGAGTTGGCCGGCGTCGGGGGTGGTGAGGATGATGCCGCCGGGGCGGACGTGGCGGAGGACCGCGGCCTCTTCGCGGACAACGCCGGCGAGGTCGGTGAAGGCTTCGAGGTGTTCTTCGCCGAGCGAAGGGATGACGGAGAGGTCGGGGCGGGCGAGGGCGGCGAGCTGGTCGATCTCGCCGGGGTGGTTGGTGCCGAGCTCGAGGGCGACGAAGCGGTCGGTGGGTTGGGCGCGGAGGAGGGTGAGAGGGACGCCGAGGTGGTTGTTGAAGGAGGCGGGGGCTTGGGAGCCGTGGAGGTTGCCTGCGTTGGTGAGGACGTGGTGGATGAGGTGTCGGGTGGTGGTCTTGCCGTTGGAGCCGGAGACGGCGATGACAGATGTTTCGGCTTCGCCGAGGAGGGTGCGGTAGGCGTGGGCGAGGGCGTGGAGGGCGGCGATGGCGTCTTTGACGAGGAGGAGGGGGAGGGTGGGGTGGGTGGCGTGGGTGGGGTTGGGGTCGGTGATGATGGCGCAGGACGCGCCGGCGTCGGCGGCTTGGGGGAGGAGGGTGTGGCCGTCGACACGGTTGCCGGGGAGGGCGAGGAAGGCGTTGCCGGGCTGGAGTTGGCGGGTGTCGTGCCAGAGGCCGGTGGGTGCCGCCTTCGGGAAGGAGAGCCAAGCGCCGTCGGTGAGCTTGGCGAGGTTGTCGGGGGACCAGAATTCGGTCATGGCTCCGTTTTAAGCGCCATGTCGCCAAGACGCCAAGACGCCAAGTGAAAACCGGAGAAATGGATTAGCCCGATGCCTTCTGCTTGGCGTCTTGGCCACTTGGCGTCTTGGCGTTGATTCGACAATGGGTGACTCACCGGAAGACGAGGGTGCGGTTGCCGTGGATGAGGACGCGGTGCTGGAGGTGGAGGCGGACGGCGGAGGCGAGGACCTGGCGTTCGAGGTCTCGGCCCTTGCGGACCAGGGCGTCGACGTCGTCGCGGTGGGTGACGCGGGTGACGTCCTGCTCGATGATGGGGCCCTGGTCGAGGTCGGCAGTGACGTAATGGGCGGTGGCGCCGATGATCTTGACGCCGCGGGCCTTGGCCTGGTGGTAGGGCTTGGCGCCGACGAATGCGGGGAGGAAGGAGTGGTGAATGTTGATGCAGCGGCCGGCGAGGTGCTCGCTCATCTCGGGCGAGAGGATCTGCATGTAGCGGGCCAGGACGACGAGCTCGGCGTCGTACTGTTCGAGGAGTTCACGCTGTTTGGATTCGGCGTCGGGCTTGGTGTCGGGCGTGACGGGGATGAGGTGGAAGGGCTTGTCGAAGTGGTCGGCGACGTGGCGGAGGTCGTCGTGGTTGGCGACGACGGCTTTGATGTCGCCGGCGAGCTCGCCCATGGCTTCGCGGACCAGCAGGTCGTAGAGGCAGTGGGGGGTCTTGGAGGCGAAGACGACGACGGCGGGCTTGTGGGTGTCGTCGTGGAGCGTCCAGGTCATGTCGTAGCGATGGGCGAGCGAGGCGAGGGCGGCGCGGAGGCCGGTGTCGTCGAGGGTCATCGCGGACCGGTCGAAGGCGAGCCGCATGAAGAACGGGGGGAGCTCGGCGTCGGTGCTGGGGGGCTCAGCGTGTTGGTCGGCGTCGAGGATGTTGCCGCCGTGCTCGGCGAGGAGGTGGGAGAGAGCGGCGACGATGCCGGTTCGGTCGGGGCAGGCGATGAGGAGCGTGGCGGTGGACACGGCGGGTTGAGTGGCGGCGCGAGCCCACAGAAGGCTGCGCCATCTGTGGGCTTCAGGGGGCGGTAGGAGGTGGGGCGTGTTGGATGGGGTAGGTGTGTTGGGTGGTGAAGACGCGGCCGTCGGGGGTGGTGAGGGTGGCTTTGACGGCGAGGGCGTCGAGGTCTTGGGGCAGAGGCTTGGGGAGGTCGGCGGCGAGGGTGTAGTGGGTGCCGACGAAGTTGTCGCGGTAGGCGGCGTTGAAGGCGGGCTCGTCGAAGGTGGTGTCGATGAGGAGGGTGGGGGGTTGGTTATCGCGGAGCCAGGCGGCTTGGAGTTTGAGGGAGCCGAAGGCGGGGAGGAATCGGCCGTCGTCGTCGAGGGTGTGGAGGTAGACGCGGAGGGTGTCGTCGGTGCCGTCGTCGTTGGTGTCGATTGGGCCGGAGAGGCCGCCGAAGCGGAGGGCGGTGAGTTGCGGGGTGTGGGGGCCCACGGATGTAATCCGTGGGCTTCCGGGTTGGGTGGTGGGTGAGTTGTGTTTGGCTTGGAGGGCGCGGAGTTGGGACTCGCGGCGGGCGAGGGCGGCCTGGGTTTTAGCGAGCTGTTGTTCGAGCTTGAGGCGTTCTTCGCGGAGGGCGTCGTTCTCGTTCTCGAAGTTGCGGGGGCCGACGGAGAGGCAGGCGGGGAGGGTGGCAATGCACACGAGGATGATCGCAACGCGAGATGCCCGCTGAAGCGGGCCCGCCGAGGGGTAGTGGGGGTGATGTGCCGGGAGCGTGGGCATCGGGTGGGCCACGTGCCCCCCGGCAGAGCGGGGGGCTAATGGGGGTTATTCATCGCCGGCGTCGTCGTCGCTGTCGGCGGTGGTGCGTTCGGGGAGGTGCTGGAGGACGGCGTCGGCGACGCCGTAGGCGACGGACTCCTCGGCGGAGAGCCACTTGTCGCGTTCGCAGTCCCGTGCGATGGTCTCGGCGTCTTGCCCGGTGTGGTGCTGCATGATGCGGTAGAGGTTTTCGCGGGTGCGGAGCATCTCCTGAGCCTGGATGGACAGGTCGGTGGCCTGGCCCTGCATGACGCCACCCATGAGGGGCTGGTGCAGGAGGACGCGGGAGTTGGGGAGCATGTAGCGCTTCTTGGCGGTACCGCCCATGAGGAGGACGGAGCCCATGGAGGCGGCGATGCCGACGCAGTAGGTCGCGATGTCGGGTCGGACGAACTGCATGGTGTCGTAGATGGCGAGGCCGGCGGAGACGGAGCCGCCGGGGGAGTTGACGTAGACGGAGATGTCGTTCTTGTCGTCCTCGTTGGAGAGGAACAGGAGCTGGGCGGTGACGAGGGAGGACATGTCGTCGGTGACCGGGCCGTTGATGAAGATGATTCGGTCTTTGAGGAGTCGGGAGAAGATGTCGTAGGCGCGTTCGCCGCGGCCGGTCTTCTCGATGACCATGGGGATGAGGGAGGACATGGCGGGTTCCTGGCGGGGGTTGGTGGGGGAGGAATGGAGAGGGATTGTAGCCGGTGGGGGCGGTGGGATGGTTGGGGGGTTGGCGGGCGTTAGGGCTGGGGTTGGTGCGGTGGTTATCCGATAGACTCCGAGTGAGGCCGATGACTGAAACGATGGATATCGAGTTGCCCGGCGAGGCGTCGAGCGGTGGAGGTTTGGCGGGCGGGGGCAGTGCGTCTGATAAGGATGCGGGTGAGGGAGTGGTGGCCGATGGTAGCGGGGTGCGGGTGGTGATCGAGCCGAGGCCGGGATGGCAGCCGATCCGGCTCAAAGAGCTGTGGCGGTATCGGGAGTTGGCGTGGTTCTTTGCGATCCGCAATATCCAGGTGAAGTACAAACAGTCGCTGCTGGGTATCGCGTGGGCGGTGATCCAGCCGTTGACGACGATCGTGGTGTTCGCGGTGTTGTTCGGGGTGTTGCTGGGGCGGGGGAACGAGCCCGGGGCGGCAGGGGTGCCCTACGCGGTGTCGACGTTTGCGGCGTTGCTGCCGTGGCGGATGTTTGCCACCGGTGTTGCCGCTGCGTCATCGAGTCTGGTGGCGGCGCAGGGGATGATCACGAAGGTGTATTTTCCGCGGCTGATTGTGCCTCTGGCGCCGCTGCTGCAGGCGTTGGTGGAGTTCGGGATCGCGTTCGGCGTGTTCGTGCTGATGGTGGCGGGGTTTCACCTGCTTGACGACAGCTACAGCTTCGTGTGGCGGTGGAACCTGTTGCTGCTGCCGGTCTTGACCGTGCTTGCGTTGGCGGCGGCGTTTGCGATCGGCTTGTGGTTCTCTGCGGCGGGGGCGATCTATCGAGACTTCCGATTGCTTGTGCCGTTCTTGGTTCAGACGATGTTCTACGTCACGCCGGTGATCTACGCGTCTGACCGGTTTCGGCCGAGGCTCCCGGGTTGGCTCCAGGTGGTGTACGACATGAACCCGATGGTGGGGGTGATCGAGGGGTTCCGCTGGGCACTTTTGGGGACGGGGGGCTTCCCGGGGCTGCAGCTGGCGATGGCTGGCGGGCTGGTTGGGCTGACGTTGGTGGGCGGGTTGTTCTACTTCCGGCGGATGGAACGGACGTTTGCGGATGTGGTGTAGCGAGGCCGAGCAATGGAGATGACCAGCGCGTCTGTGACGACCGTGGAGGCGACCGGGGGTGTGGTTGGGTCTGCGGCGGACGGGGTGCGGGCGTTGGCGATCCACTTGCCGCAGTTTCATCCGATCCCGGAGAACGATGCGTGGTGGGGTAAGGGGTTTACGGAGTGGCGGAACGTGGTGAAGGCGAAGCCGTTGTTCGGCTGGCATGAGCAGCCGCACCTGCCGGCGGACCTGGGGTTCTACGACCTGCGGCTGCCCGAGGCGCGTGCAGCGCAAGCCGACCTGGCCCGTGCGTATGGCATCCATGGCTTTATGTACTATCACTACTGGTTCTCGGGCAAGCCGCTGTTGGAGCGGCCGGTCGATGAGATCGTGTCGTCGGGCGAGCCGGACTTCCCGTTCTGTCTGTGCTGGGCGAACGAGAACTGGACGCGGGCGTGGGACGGACAAGAGCGTGAGGTGCTGCTCGAACAGCATTACAGCCCTGAAGACGACGTCGCACATCTGCGTCACCTGATCCCGGCGTTGTCGGATCGGCGGTACATCCGGGTGGACGGCAAGCCGCTGCTGGCGGTATACCGGGCGAACATCATGCCCGAGCCGAGGGCCACGGCGGAGCGGTGGCGTCGTGAAGCCGAGCGCGCGGGCTTGGGGGGCCTGTTTCTCGTGGCGTTTGAAGGTCACCAGGACAACTACGGCGATGCCGGCGAGTTGTACGGGTTCGACGCCCGGCTTCAGTTCGCACCGGCGTGGACCAATCAGAAGAACCATGGGAAGCGCGAGTTGGGTCGGGGGCGTCGCAACCGCGTGCGGGGCTGGCTGGGGGACGCCTCGGCGAAGGCCTACTGGGAACACCGCGTGATGTCTTACGAGAGTTACGCTCGGGCCTGCATGTCGGCACCCGATCCGGACTACCTGCGGATCCCCGGGTTGATGGTGGGGTTTGACAACGCGTCAAGGCGTAAGACCGGGGCGATGATCTACCGCGGGACGACCCCTGAACGCTTCGCCAAATGGCTGGAACACGAGACGGAGCGGGCGGCACGCAATCCGGGGCACGCCCGGTATGTGGTGATCAATGCGTGGAACGAATGGGCGGAAGGGAACCACTTAGAGCCCGATGCGCGTTGGGGCCGGGCTTATCTGGAAGCGGTGCAGCGGGTGATGGCGAACCGGGCCGCGGCGGGGCGGGGTGATGGCTGAGCCGCGGGTCAGCGTGATCATGCCGGCGTTCAATGCGGCGAGCTACATCCGTCATGCGGTCAAGAGCATGCTGAACCAGGACGAGCCGTCTTGGGAGTTGTTGATACTCGATGATGGTTCGACAGACGAGACACTTGGGGCGGCGAAGGCCGCGTCTGACGGCGACCCAAGAGTGATCGTTTGGAGCCAAGAAAACCGTGGGGTTGTTTTTACTCGGAACGCATTGCTGCAAAGGTGTCGAGCGGATTATGTGGCGATGCTCGATGCCGACGACATCGCACATCCTGAACGGCTGGCGTTTCAGTCGGCGTTTCTGGATGCCCGTCCGGGGGTGGTGGTGTGTGGTACAGATGTGCTGCAGATCGATGAAGAACATCGTCCAATCGGGGTAGGCCGGTCGCCGCACCAGCTGGACAGTCATGCGGGCCGAGTCGAAAGGCTGCTGGAGGGCGACAGCTCGGCAATCAGGCAGCCCTCGGCGATGATGCGTCGTCAGGCGATAGAACGGGCTGGTCGTTACGTGGATCGCGGCGTGAGCTTGTGTGAAGATTTAGAGCTTATGCTGAAGCTCTCAGAAGTCGGGGAGGTCTGTCTGTGCCCTCGGCCATTGACGCTCTATCGCCGCCGGTCGGACAGCTTGAACCTGTCGGCGGGCGATAAGGGCCGTGACGTTTATCGTGATATTTTGCGGGACGCGTATGCGAGGCGTGGCCTGGATCGTCATCCGCCGGAGCGCCGGACCACCGCAGAATTTGCCCGTTCCGAACGGCTGTTTGATTGGTCCAGGGTGGCGTTGCGTGAGGGGTTCCTGGTTACCTCCCGTCGCTACATCCGCCGTGCGTTGTTGGATTCCCCGGTTTCATGGAAGCTGTGGGTCCAGGCCGCGAAGGCCCATCTGCCTCGGAAGGTGATTGCTAAAAAACTGCGTTGGGAACGTAGCTTCGGCATCAGGGAGCACTACCGGCAAGCCATGCAGGCGGCGGGCCTGGACACAGGTGGTTTGTTCCTATGAGTCGGGCGGTCGTGATCATTCCGCACTTCAACGACCTGTCGGGTCTCGGAGTGTGTTTGCGTGCGCTTGACGCTCAGACGCTGGAGCCGGCGCGTTGGTCGGTGATCGTGGTCGACAATGGGTCGCGGGACGATCAAGACCCTTCAGAGCTTGTTGCGGGATACGCGCAGGCCCGGCTGATCCGTGAGCCGAAGCCGGGGTCTTATGCGGCACGGAACCGAGCGATCCGTGAGGCGGGGCGTTCAGACGACGTGTTGGTCTTTACCGATAGCGATTGCCTCCCCGAGCCGGGTTGGCTGGAGCATGGGCTCGCTGGGCTATCGCGGGGATCTGATGCTCGGGTCTTGGCCGGTCATGTCGAGGTGGAGGCGAAGGACCCTAAGCGGATGACGCCGGCAGAGGTTTACGAGCGGGTCTGGGCGTTCCGTCAGGATGTGAATGTGCGTTGGTACCACTACGGTGTGACGGCCAACCTGTTTGTGCCCAGAGGCGTTTTGGATCGGGTCGGTGGGTTTGACGAAGAGCAGCTCTCGGGTGGTGATCGGGCTTTCGGCAATACGCTCAAGCAAGCGGGGGTGGGGTTGGTTTACGGCGAGCACGCGGTGGTGAGGCATCCGGCTCGTCGGAGCCTGTCGGGATTGCTCCGCAAACGCCGACGGGTGATCGGTGGGGTCGTACGGCTGGAAGTCCAAGAGAACCGCAGCGGTTGGCGGCACGACCTGGGGTTCTTCATCCCGACACCCAGGCGGCTTCTTGCTGGGGTGAGGTCTGACCGGCTGACCCGACGCCGTGACCGGCTTGTCTTAGTGTTTGTGAATACGCTGATGCTTTACACGACCGCGTGGGAACGTGTACGGCTTCGGCTTGGTGGCCGACCTCTGCGATGAAGCATCACACTTGTCATCAGGTCTCGGTCATCATCCCGGTCTGGAACGACCCGGCGGGTTTGGCGATCTGCTTGAAAGCGTTGGCGGGGCAGGATTGGCCGAGCGAGCGGATGGAGGTGCTGGTGGTGGACAACGGGTCGGATCGGCTGCCGGATGAGGTGGTGGGGGCGTACCCGTGGGCGAGGCTGTTGGAGGAGTCGGAGGCGGGGTCGTACGCGGCGCGGAACCGGGCGCTGGTTGAGGCGGAGGGCGGGGTGGTGGCGTTTACGGATGCGGACTGCGTGCCGGAGCCGGGGTGGTTGTCGGCGGGGGTGGCGCGGTTGGAGGCGGAGGGGCCGGACGCGGTGATCGGTGGGGCGATCCGGATGTTCTGCCGGGATGCGGATCGCCCGACGTCGGTGGAGCTGTTGGAGTTGGCGGTGGGTCTGCCGCAGCAGCAATACGTGGAGGCGAGTGGGTTTGCGGCGACGGCCAACCTGGTGACGTGGCGTTCGGTGATGGACCGGGTCGGTGGGTTTGATGCGTCGATCAAGAGCGGGGGTGATCGGGAGTGGGGTGCGCGGGCGGCGGCGGCGGGGTGTCGGCTGGTCTACGCCGAAGACGTGGGGGGTGGGGCACCCGGCGAGGCGGACATGGCGGGAGCACATCGGGCGCAGCCGACGGATCGCGGGGGCGATGTCCGCGATGCCGGCGGTGGGGTGGCGTCAGCGTTTGCGGGGTGTGCGGCAGCAGGCGGGGCGGGTCTGGCGTAGCCCACGGCTGACAGGGCTCGGCAGGCGTGTGCGTGGGGTTACGGCCCACCTGATTGGCGAGTGCGTGGTGGCGATAGAGCGGCAGCGGTTGAAGCTCGGCGGGAGCCCCAAGCGATGACCCCCCAAGTCACTGTGGTGATGCCGACCTACAACGCTGAGGCGTATCTGGAGCTGGCGGTGCGGAGTGTTCTTGATCAGACTTTTCGCGATCTTGAGCTCTGGGTGTACGACGATGGGAGCACCGATTCGACGCTGTCTTTGCTGCAGGCGATCAGCGAGCAAGACCCACGCCTACGGATCACCGGGGGACAGCACCGTGGCTATCTGGCGTGGCTGAATGAAGGCCTGCGTGAGGTGCGCTCCCCGTATTACGCCCGGATGGATGCCGACGACATCTGCCTGCGGCGTCGGCTTGAAAGCCAGGTGGCGTTTCTCGATGCGCACCCGGATGTGGTGATGGTTGGCACTCAGGTGGAACGGATGGATGACCGGGGTCGGCCGCTGATGCGCAGTGCATTGCCGACCACGCATGCCGGCTTGGAGGCGGCGTTGCTGCAGGGTAACTGCACGGTGTGTCACCCTTCCGTGGTGCTCAGGCGTGAAGCGGCCGAGCGGGTGGGCGGGTATCGAGAGGCGTTCTACCGGACCGAAGACCTCGATCTTTGGCTGCGGTTAGCGGAGGTGGGGCAGCTGGCGAATCTTGAAGAGGTGCTGCTGCGGTATCGGGTCCATGGCCGGTCGGTGACGTCTCAGCACGGCAGTGATCAGCGGTCCAAGGCACGTCAGGCGGTGCGTGAGGCTTGCGAGCGTCGCGGGCTGGATCCTGAGCCGAGGCTGGCCATGTTGGAGGGATCGAATCCGCTGCGTGGGACGCACGCGGGGATCGCGTTGGAGGCGTTGCGTGGGGGCTATCGGGGGACGGCCTTGCGTCACGCGCTGCGGGGTGTGGTGCACGGGCCGAGGGTGGCGTCGGCTAAGGTGCTGCCCGCCGCCGTGTTTGGAAAGTGGCTGGGGGTTTTGCTGAGGCGTTGGCGGCGGCGTCTGCTGGGTGAGAAAGCCGGCCCCGAGGATGCTGCCCGATGATCTTTGCGACGCTTGCCGATCCGCCGTATCTGCCCGGGGTTTTTGCGTTGTTGCAGAGCATCGTGGACCACGGGGGGGCGGACGCGCCGCGTCGACTGGTGCTGGTGCACGAAGACCCGATGCCGGGGCCGGCGATCGAGGGGCTGCGGCGGATCGGGTTTGAGGTGGACCTGATGGCTCGGCGGGAGCTGGGGGATGTGCCCGTGCGGACGCGGCAGGTCATGGGGCGGTTCGATTACACGTTCAAGAAGCTGCTGATGTTTGGGCTGCCGGTGGACGAGAAGGTGTGCTTCCTGGACACCGACATGCTGTGCCTCAATGCGTTGGACGGGTTGGCGGAGTTGCCGCACTTCTCGGCGGGGCCGGACCTGGGTTCGGCGGAGCCGAGGGACGTGGGCGGGATGCCGATGCTGAATTCGGGGATGATGGTGTTCGAGCCCGGCGTCGGGTTCCGTGACGAGGTCTTGTCCTTCTACCGGGACGCGGACCTCACGTTTGACTTTGGAGACCAGCAGGTGACGTCGCACTACTTTGCACAGCACGGGCCGGAGCGGGTGAACCTGCTGCCGCCGGCGTGGAACACGCTGAAGCGGGCGGTGTTGGCGTTCCCGGATCGGGTGCCGATGGACGCGGTGCGGTTTCTTCATTTTGTGGGGGACAAGCCGTGGCAGACGACGGCGGGGAAGCTGGGGGAGTGGCGGTACCACGGGATGAACAGCTTGTGGTGGGAGAGCTACGAGCGGTCGGGCGGGGCGTCGGTCTTGCCGGCGGTGTCGGGTCGTCCGGTGCGGGGGTTGACCGGGCTGGCGGCGCGGGCGGCGGGGTGGGGGTGGGACGTGATGCCGGGGGCGGTGAAACGTCGGGTGCTGTCGGCAAGGCGGCGTTCGGGGAAAGGGGGTGCGGCGTGAGTGATCGGGCGATCGCCATCATCCCGGCGCGGGGCGGGTCGAAGGGGCTGCCGCGGAAGAACGTGCTGCCCTTGTGTGGCAAGCCGTTGATCGCGTGGACGATCGAAGCTGCGCTCAAAGCGGAGTCGGTGGAGGGGGTTTATGTGTCGACGGACGACGCGGAGATAGCGGCGGTGAGTGAGCGCTATGGGGCTGAGGTGGTGTGGCGGCCGGAGGACATCGCGGGGGACTTGGCGTCGTCGGAGGACGCGCTGCTGCACGCGCTCGAGAGTTTGGAGGGTGAAGGGAAGGCGTTGTCGGAGACGTTGGTGTTTCTGCAGTGCACCTCGCCGTTGACGGCATCGGTGGACATCGACGGGACGGTCGCGGCGCTGCGGGAACAGGACGCAGACTCGGCGGTGGCGGTGATCGACCACCACTACTTTTTATGGAAGCCTGGGGGCGAGGGTGGAGTGGTTGGGGTGAATCACGACCACGCGGGGCGTCGGCTGCTGCGGCAGGAGCGGGAGCCGGAGTACCTGGAGACGGGGGCGGTATACGTGATGAGCGTGGCGGGGTTCCGGGAGCACAAGCGTCGGTTCTTTGGGACGACGGCGGCGTATGTGATGCCTGCGGAGCGTCGGCTGGAGATCGATGAGGCGGTGGATTTCCGGGTGGCGGAGGTGCTGATGCGGGAGCGTCGGCAGCGGGATCGGTTGGCGTTGTTGCCTGATCCGATTGATGCGGTGGTGTTTGATTTTGACGGGGTGTTTACGGACAACCGCGTGGTGCTGAGCGAGGAGGGGCTGGAGTCGGCGGTGTGCAGCCGGGGGGACGGGATGGGGATCGATCGGCTTCGGGCGACGGGGGTGCCGTTGCTGGTGTTGAGCAAGGAGCCGGTGCCGATCGTGATGAAACGGTGTGAGAAGTTGAAGCTGGAGTGCCTGCACGGGATTGACGATAAGCTTCCGGCTCTGCGTCGTTGGTTGGGGGACCGGGGTCTGGATGTTTCTCGGACGGTTTACATGGGCAACGATGTGAATGACTACGAGTGCTTGCTGGCGGCGGGGTGCGGGGTGGTGGTGGCAGACGCGCACAAGGATGTGGTGCCGGTGGCGGATTTGGTGCTGGAGAAGAACGGCGGGCACGGCGCGGTGCGGGAGCTGTGTGATTTGATTGTGGATCGGGGTGGCCTGAACCTGCGGGGGTCGTCATGAGCGGTCTGGGCAGGCGTGTGCGTTATGCGCTGGCGCACCCGTCGGCGGCGCTGGCGTATGCGCGGCGGTTGCCGAGCCGGCTGACGGCGGATGATGCGGCGAAGCGGACGCGGGATGCCGGGGAGTTCTGGTCGGAGAGCGAGGGCGATGAGGCGGTGGCGGACATGTCGCACTGGCGGGGCAAGGGCCGATGGGATGACGAGCAGTGGTACGGGGTCGGGCGTCGGCATGTGGCGATGCTGGAGCAGCTGGCGGGGGCGTGCGGCCAGGAACTCGGAGGTGGTGCGCTCTTGGAGTGGGGCGGGGGTGGTGGGAGTAACCTGTTGGCGTTCCGTGAGCACTTCGCTCGGGTGTACGACGTGGATATCTCGCAGGCGAATCTGGATGAGGTGGCCCGGCAGTTCGAGGAGCACGGCAAGGACGGGCTGACCACGATCCACATCGAGCCGGAGCAGGTCGCGTCGGTGCCCGGCCGGGTGGGAGAGGCGTTGGATGTGTTCCTGTGCACGGCGGTGTTTCAGCACTTCCCGGGCAAGGACTATGGGCTTGAGGTGCTTCGGTGTGCGGCGGGGATGCTCAAGCCGGGCGGGCTGTCGTTGGTGCAGATCCGGTATGACAACGGTAACCGGCGGTACGCGGCGAAAGACCGCGACTACAAAACCCAGTTTTTGACCTTTACCTCCTACGCGATCGACGAGTTCTGGCAGGCCTGTTCTGCCGAGGGCTTGCAACCGATCGCGGTCCGGCTGAACCCGGATGTGAATTACGCCTTCTTTGGCCTCCGCAAGATCGCCCCCACTCAGGACCCTGCCCCGTGAATCCATCACTGACCATCGGCTCAACAACCGTCGGCCACGACTCGCCCTGCTACATCATTGGGGAGATCGGGCTGAACCATAACGGCGACCTGGACATCGCCAAGAAGCTCATCGATGTCGCGGCGTTTGCGGGGTGTGACGCGGTGAAGTTCCAGAAGCGGGACCCGGAGCTGTGTGTACCGATGGACCAGCGGTCGGTGGAGCGGGACACGCCGTGGGGCCGGATGACGTATTTCGAGTACCGGTACAAGGTGGAGTTCGGCGAGGACGAGTTCGCGGAGATCGACCGCTATTGCAAGGAGAAGGGGATCGACTGGTTCGCGTCGTGCTGGGATGTGAACTCGGTGGACTTTATCGATCGGTTCGAGCCGGTGTGCTACAAGCTGGCGTCGGCGTCGATCACGGACGACGAGCTGGTGAAGAAGACGGCGGCGACGGGCCGGCCGATCATCATGTCGTCGGGGATGTCGGAGATGGCGGAGGTGGAGCACTGCTACGGGTTGCTGACACCGGGGCAGCGGATGCTGCTGCACACGGTGAGCACGTACCCGGCCAAGGCGTCGGAGATCAACCTGAGCCTGATCCCGAAGCTGCGGGAACAGTTCGACTGCCCGATCGGGTATTCGGGGCATGAGGTCGGGCTGCAGATCAGCCTGGCGGCAATGGCGATGGGGGCGTGCTGCGTGGAGCGTCACATCACGCTGGACCGGACGATGTGGGGCTCGGACCAGGCGGCGTCGGTCGAGCCGCAGGGCTTGATCAAGCTGGTCCGGGATATCCGCGTGATCGAGGAGGCGAGAGGCGACGGGATCAAGCGGGTGTACGACAGCGAGGTCCCGATCCGGAAGAAGCTGAGGCGGGTGTGAGCGGCGGGCCGAGGCGGACGCGTGTGTGTGTGTCGGTGGGCGCGTGGCAGCTGGTGACGCTGGCGGCGGGCCTGCGGGCGGCGGACGCGGCTGATGGTGCGGGTGACACGCACGATGTGCTGTTGCTTGATCTGCACGGGCTGGAGGCGTCGGTGGCGGCGTCGTTCCGGGCGTTGGCGTCGGGGCTTTGGGACTGGGATCGGGTGGTGGAGTTGGAGGCGGGGAGTTTGCCGAGGACGCGGGGGGCTTCGGGGCGGGCGATGGTGGAGCAGGGCCGGGCGTTGGTCGCGGGGCTGGGTTTGGATCAGGCCGACGAGCTATGGATTTGCGGGTTGTTTGAGGTGTCGCAGCGGGTGTTGATCGAGGCTTTTCCGGGGGCGGGGGTGACGCTGTACGAAGACGGGCTGCACAGCTACGTGCCGGGTCGGCGGTCGGGCGGGCTGCTGAAGCGGGTGATGCTGGGCACGGTCGGCGAGTGGACGTCGGCGGGCCGTGTGAAGCGGGCGTCGATCGCGGCGGGGACGGTGGCGCGGTTGAAGCGGGCGGTGTGGTTGTTGGACGATCAGCTGCCGGTGCCGCCGGCGTTGGCGCGGATTCAACGGCTGCCGGTGTCGGCCGAGGTGTTACGGGGCGTTTTGGAACAAGCGGTCGGGGTCGCGGAAGCGTCGGGCTGGGCGGGGGTGGGCGAGGGTGTGTCGGACGGCCCGGAACGGCTGGTGGTGTTGGGGCAGTGCTACGCGCAGGCGTCGCAGATGTCGCGGGAAGCGGAGGCGGAGCTGTACCACGGCGTGGTGGGGGATGTGTTGGCGATGGGGTACGACGTGCTGTGGAAGGAGCACCCCCGGCTGGCGGACGGGTTTGGGCCGGGGCTGCGGGAGGCGTTCGGGGATCGGGTGGTGCTGGGCGGGTTGCCGGGGTGGCTGCCGATCGAGGCGGTGGCGGCACGGCTGAACGTGGCGGGGTGTGTGTCGGCCACATCGACGAGCCTGTTCTACCTGAAGAAGCTGGGGATGGATCGGGTGTACACGTTCGCGGACCGGTTGCCGGGGTCCCTGCATCGGTCGTATGGCGTGATGCAGCGGATGGTGACGGATCGGTTGGAGGCGCTGCCGAGCAGGACGGGTGGGGGTGGTGGGGTTGAGGGGGTGGTGTCGTGAGGGTGAGCCTGCTGAGCACGTTTGACGGTGCGGGCGGCGCGGCGCGGGCGGCGTATCGGCTGCACGCGGGGCTGCGGGGGATTGGGGTGGACAGCACGATGCGGGTGCGGCACAGCCGGCTGGGGGATGACTCGGTGGTGGGGCAGACGGGGATTGGCCGGTGGCATCGCTTGGCGGAGCTGGGGTACCGGGCGGTGAGCAAGTGGCGGGAGCGGTCGGTGCCGGCGGAGCTGGACTACGTGTCGTCGCCGAAGGCGCCGTCGAATCGGGCGCTGGTGCGGGGGCTGGCGGGTGACGATGTGGTGAACCTGCACTGGGTGGCGGACTGGCTGGATTGGGGCAGCTTCTTTCGGCGTATTCCCAACGGCCCGGCGTTGGTGTGGACTCTGCACGACATGAACCCGTTGCTCGGGGCGTTGCATTACCAGGGGACGGCGTTGGGCGTGGGGCCGGCGGTGCCTGCGGGTTGGGGGCGGCGGTCCGCGGCGTGGTTGAAGCAGAAGGTCTCGGCGTTGAAGTCGGTGCCGACAGAGCGGCTGACGGTGGTGAGCCCGAGCCGATGGTTGGCGGCGGAGGCTGAGGCGTCGGCGACGCTGGGGCGGTTCCCGGTCGAGGTGATTCCGTACGGGTTGGAAGTGGATGTGTATCGGCCGAGGGACCGGGCGGTGGCGCGGGCGGCGTTTGAGGTGCCGGACGATGCGCCGGTGGTGGCGTTTGTGTCCGGAGCGCTGAGCAATGTGCGGAAGGGTGGAGCGCTGCTGCGTGAGGTGACCAAGCGGTTGCGGGAGCGGCTGCCGGAGGTGGTGCTGTTGTCGGCGGGGTCGGGGCAGGCGTGGGATGACCAGCACCGGCATGTCGGGAAGCTGGGGGACGACCGGTTGTTGGCGATGCTGTATTCGGCGGCGGATGTGTTCGTGATCCCGTCGCAGCAGGACAATCTGCCGAACACGGTGCTGGAGGCGATGGCGTGCGGGACGCCGGTGGTGGGGTTCGAGGTGGGCGGGGTGCCGGACATGGTGCGGCCGGGGGAGACGGGCGAGCTGGTGCCGTATGGCGATGTGGCGGGGATGGCGTCGGCGTTGGAGCGGGTGCTGCGGGATGAAGCGGGTCGGCGGGAGATGGGGCGTCGGGCGCGGGAGGTGGCGGAGGCGGAGTACCCGTTGGCGTTGCAGGCCGAGCGGTATCGTGAGTTGTTTGAGCGGGTGGTGACGCGGTGGCGAGCGGGACGCTTCGCGTCACCCGCTACACGTTTATGAGATCCGCTCTACGGATCGGCATGGGTTTGGGCGTGTTGGAGGATGGTGTCGGGAGAAACCACGCCGGGGTCGGGGGGGAGGTTGAGTTGTTGGCGGAGGTCGATGGCCCAGGTGCGGGCGTAGTTGTCGGGGTGGTGGAAGCGGAGCAGGTCGGCGGTGGCGGGGCGGGGTTGGTGGTGGTGTGCGGCCAGGTCGGCTTCTTGGAGGGTTTGGGCGAAGGCGTCGGCGTTCAGGACGTCGGTGGTGTGCCCGAGGTGGAAGTCCCGGGTGATGCGGCCGAGCCAGCCGGTGTGGGGGGTGAGGACGGGTCGGCCGAGCTGGGCGGCGCGGAGGACGATGCCGGAGGGCCCGAAGTGGTTCAGATAAGGGGTGACGACGAGGTGCATGACGCGGAGGGCGGCGAGGAGTTCGTCGTCGGAGAGGAAGCGTTCGACGAGGTGGAGGCGTGGGCCGAGGCGGGGCTGGGCGTCGCGGAGGAGCTGTTGGGTGTCGGGCTCGCATCGACCGAGCAGGAGGAGGCGGGCGTCGCCGGGGAGCTGGGCGGCCTCGAAGGCGGCGAGGAGGCGGTCGATGCCCTTGCGTTTGGAGAAGACGCCGGCGCAGCCGATGTAGCGGGCGTCGGGGTTGAGGCCGAAGGTGTCGTGGGGATTGGGGAGCTGGGTGAGGCGGTCGTCGGTGACGGGGTCGAGGGGGTCGGGGAGGAGTCGGAAGCGTTGGGTGAAGCGGTCGGGGTAGTGGGCGCGGATGTGCTGGTAGGCGTAGAGGTCGATGGGCAGCAGGCGATGGGCGGGGCAGCGGGCGTAGGCGGCGCGGGCGATGCGTCGGCTGAGGCGGTCGCGGAGGGTGTTAGCGGGCTGGACGAACTGGGTGCGGACGATGGCGGCCTGGAGGGGCGGGAGCTTGGGCGGGGTCAGGCTGAGCCCGAGCCCGATGGCGGCGGCTTCGCCGGTGGGGGCGAGGATGTGGTCGGGGTTGAGGGCGTCGACCGCGTCGAGCAGCTGGCGGGCGACGGCCCGTGCAGGCGGACAAATGCGCGGGTTGAGGGGCGGGGCGGGGTGGACGGTGGCGTTGGGGGGGAGTTGGGGGAGGTGTTCGCGGAAGCTAGGGTCTTGCGGGGTGTCGGGGTGGAGGACGAGGTCGACAGCGTCCGCGAGGCCGGCCAGGTGGGGCAGCATGCGGGCGAGGTACATGGTGTGGTGGCCGCCGCGTCCGGGCTCGAAGATCAGGAGGCGCATCGCGGCATCGTACGGGGGCGATGGGTTGGGTATTGGACGGACGGGGATTGCGGGGCGGCCCACGGATGGGATCCGTGGGCTTCTGGGATGAGCTCGACTTGGTAGGGTTTGGCGGAGCGAGCGAGGTTGGTTATGGCTAAACCTGTAGACGGATTACCGGTGGGTGGGGTGGCGTGGTTGATGACGGGTCAGGAAGGGTACGGGGTGCTGCGGGCGGTGACGACGCTGGCGGGGGGTTTGAAGCGGGAGGGTGTGCGGGTGGACGCGTTGGTCTTGGAGGACGGGCCGGCGGTTTTGGCGTGTGAGGCGGCGGGGATGGGCGTGAAGGTGTTGGGGGTGGGGGTGCCGCCGGACTTTGCGGGGGGGCTGGGGGCGAAGGCGGTGGGGGTGGTGAGGGCGTGGGCGTATCGGCGGCGGGTGCTGCCGGCGGTGGTGGAGGGGTTGTCGGGGCTG
>JBCCOW010000056.1:0-27291 GCA_039025195.1 Planctomycetota bacterium | reverse complement strand
GGGGGGCGGGGGGGGGGGCGCCGGCGGGGGCCGCGCCGCCCCGGCCCGGCCCGCCGGGGGCGGCCCGGCCCCCCCCCGGCCCCGGCCGCGCGGGCGGGCCGGGGGGGGCCCCGGGGGGTAGTAGAGCGTTATGTTGAACTGTTAGAAGGGGGGGAGGAGTAGGGATGGTTGTGATGCGATGGCTTGATAGCTTGGTCTTGCGGGCTGGGGTCTGCGTTGTGGTGTGCATGTGTTGGGTAACGGGGGTGTTGGCGGAGCCGATGGGGGTGGCGCGGGTGGTGTATGGGGACGGGAAGTCGGCGGTGTGTTTTTCGGAGGGGTTTTTGGGGCTGGTCAATGAGCGGACGTCGTTGGAGGTCGGGGAGCGGTTGGAGCCGGTGGTGTTGGGTGAAGGGCGATTGGAGCGGTTTGGGATGGCGGTGTGGACAGGGGAGGGCGAGCGGCGGCTGAGTGAGGCGGAGCGGGCGGAGCTTCGGGGGTATCTGATGGGCGGGGGGTTTGTGCTGGCGTCGGCGGGGTGCTCGTCGCGGCAGTGGTCGGCGGGGTTTCGTCGAGAGATGGCGGCGGTATTGCCGGGGGCGGAGGTGGTGCGGATGGAGGAGGGGCACCCGGTGTTTACGGTGCTGTTTGATGTGCGGCGGTCGTTGTTTCGACGGGGTGGGGTGCGGTTGCCGGAGCTCTGGTCGGTGTCGGTGGGCGGGCGGGTGGTGATGGTGTTCAGCCCGGACGGGTTGAACGATGCGGATGCGTTGGGCGGGGACTGTTGCTGCTGTGGGGGGAATGAGGTGAAGCGGGCGGCGGAATTGAACGCTAATGTATTGGTGTACGCGGTGACGCAGTAGAGAGAGGGGTATGAAGTAAGGCGTACGGGGTCAGGAGGTGGGGGGCGGTATATTGCCGGGCATGCGTGATTCGGAGCGGTACGTGGATGAAGCGGAAGGTGTGGGTGGGGTGGTGGGTGTGGTACGGGGCTGGGTGGAGTCGCGGTGGTTCGGGAACCTGATCCTGGGGGTGATTCTGCTGGCGGCGGTGGTGGTGGGGGTGGAGACGTATCCGGCAGCGATGGAGCGGTACGGCGGGTTTCTGCACACGCTGGATCAGATCATCATCTGGGTGTTTGTGGGCGAGGCGTTGTTGAAGATGGCGGCACACGGGAAGCGGTGGTATCGCTATTTTTACGACCCGTGGAACATCTTTGATTTCTCGATTGTGGTGATCTGTTTTTTGCCGTTGGATTCGGAGTACGCGGCGGTGCTCCGGCTGGCTCGGGTGCTGCGGGCGCTGCGGCTGGTGTCGGCGGTGCCGAAGCTGCAGCTATTGGTGGGATCGCTGCTGAAGAGCTTGCCCTCGATGATGTATGTGGGGGTGCTGTTGGCGTTGATGTTTTATATCTACGCGGTGCTGGGGGTGTTTCTGTTTCGGTCGAACGACCCGGTGCATTTTTTAAACTTGGAGAAGGCATTACTATCGCTTTTCCGGGTGGTGACGCTGGAGGACTGGACGGATGTGATGTACGCGCAGATGTATGGGACGGTGGCGTACCCGCCGCCGAGGATCGGGGAGTATGTGGGGGAGGATTGGTACGAGCCGAAGGCGATGCCGATGGTGGGGGCGGCTTACTTTGTGTCGTTCGTGATGTTGGGGACGATGATCATGCTGAACTTGTTTATCGGGGTGATCCTGGCGTCGATGGACGAGGCGCGGGCGGAGCAGGAAGAGTTGGAGCGCGAGAAGAACCGGGGGGTGGATGGAGCGTTGGCGGTGGAGGACGAGCTGATTGAGCTGGAGGGGGAGTTGGAGAAGATGAGTCGGCGGGTGAAGCGGTTGGCGGAGCGGGTGAAGTGACTAGGCGCTAGCGGCTAGAGCTTAGGTTTGGGGTTTAGGCCGCTTGATTGAGTGTGGGGGTGTGGGTGGATTGGGTCTGGGTGGTGGCGAGTTGGGCGCAAGTGATCCAGGGGGTGGTGGGGGTTGCTGAGAAGCGGGTGAGGAGGTGGTTGAGGCGGGTGAGAAGTTTGTGTTGGTTGTGGTAGGTGCGGAGGCGTTGCTTGAAGGGGAGGGGGCGTTTGGGGGCGGTGTGGTCGAGCTCCCAGGGGTGGGTGTAGAGGACGGCGGGGCGGTTTTGACGGGCGGCTTGCTTGAGGGCGGCGGCGGTGTAGGTGGCGGGGAAGAAGCGGAGGTAAGCGCCGCCGGCGGCGGGGAGGTGGCGGGGGCCGAGTTGATAGATCAGAGGGGGAAGTTCGATGAAGTCGTGGCGGGCATGGGTAGGGTTGATGAACTTGAGGAGGGGGAAGGGTGTGGTGGGGGCGTGGGGAAAGGCGTGGGTTTTGCGGAGGGTGGTGGGGAAGAGGGAGGAGTCGTAGGTGTGGCCGGTCTGGGCGATGAGGGGTGCGGCCCAGGGGGCGGTAGTGGGGGTGAGGGAGAAGGAGGGGGCGCGGTAGCCGAGGACGGTTTGGCCGGTCTGGTCTTCGAGTCGGTGTTTAGCGGAGAGGAGGTCTTGTTTGAATTGGTGGGGCGTGAGTTGGTTGAGGGTGGTGTGGTTGTGGCCGTGGGACGCGATTTCGTGGCCGAGGGCGGCGGCGCGGGGGGCGAGGTGGGGGTGGCGTTTGGCGGCGTGGCCGAGGACGAAGAGGGTGGCTTTGATGTGGTGATGGTCGAGGAGTTCGAGAAGCTGGTCGAGGGCGGGTTCGAGGCGGGCGGGTTGGTCGTCCCAGGTGTGCGGGGGGCAGAGGGGGCGGGCGGCCTGGGTGTGGTAGAGGTCTTCGACGTCGATGGTGAAGCACCGCGGAGCGGTGGGACGTGAGATGTGGGATGTGGGATGTTCGATGTCATGCATGGGTAAGTTGAAGATCGGGAAGGGGGCGGGTGGGGGATGAGGTTTTGGTGAGGCGACCCACGGTCGGTGACCGTGGGCTTCTGGGGGGGTGGGAGTCGTTAGGATGCTGGGGGTTACTGCTGAGCGTGAAAGGTTTTGGTTTGGAACATGCGACGCCGTTGTTGTTGACGAAGATCCTGGCGACGGTGGGGCCGGCGACGCGGGACGTGGGGGTGTTGGTGAAGTTGATCGAGGCGGGGGCGCGGTGTTTCCGGGTGAACTTCTCGCACGGGACGTTTGACGAGTTTGACCAGACGGTGAAGGTGATCCGGAAGGCGGCGGCGGAGACGGGGCGGTCGATCGGGATTTTGGGGGACTTGTCGGGGCCGAAGATCAGGGTGACGACGGTGCCGGGGGACGGGATTGAGCTGGCGGTGGGGGATCACGTGGAGCTGACGGCCCGTGATGTGGAGGCGAGCCGGGACGGGGCGACAGGGGTGGTGACGCTGGGGACGACGTATCCGAAGATGGTGGAGGAGGTGGAGCCGGGGGATCGGCTGCTGATCAATGACGGGGCGATCCGGATGCTGGTGACGGATCGGGTGGGGTTGGGGGATGCGGACGAAAACGGGCGTAACCCGGGTGACCCGCGGCTGATCTGTAGTGTGCTGGTGGGGGGGTTAGTCACGTCGAAGAAGGGGATCAACCTGCCGGACTCGGAGATCTCAGCCCCGGCGTTGACCGAGTGGGACGAGGAGTGCGCGGCGTGGGCGGTGGCGAACGAGGTCGACTATTTAGCGCTGAGTTTTGTGCGGAAGGCGGAGGATGTGACGCGGCTGAAGGCGATGCTGCGGGAGTTGGGTCGGGACCACCGAGGGCTGCGGTCGCACACGCGTTTGCCGTTGGTGGCGAAGATCGAGAAGCCGCAGGCGATCCGTGAGCTGGACTCGATTATTGATGAGGTGGACGCGGTGATGGTGGCGCGGGGGGATTTGGGGGTGGAGATGGATTTGTCGGAGGTGCCGGTGCTGCAGAAGCGGATCATCGGGGCGTGCCACGAGCGGGGGAAGGCGGTGATTGTGGCGACGCAGATGCTGGAGAGCATGATCGAGTCGGCAACGCCGACGCGGGCGGAGGTGAGCGATGTGGCGAACGCGATCCTGGATGGGGCGGACGCAGTGATGCTTAGCGGGGAGACGGCGGTGGGGGCGTGGCCGGAGCGTGCGGTGACGGTGATGGCCCGGACGGCGGAGAAGGCGGAGCGTTATGGGGTGGAACTGGGGCTGCGGGTGGCGCTGCCGACGAAGGGGGAGCAGAGCAAGTACCGGCCGATCGGGGTGGCTCGTGGGGTGGAAGCGTTGTGCCGGGACCTGCACCCGCGGTACGTGGTGACATGGTCGGAGCTGGGGGGCGGGGCGCGGTATCTGGCGCAGCGTCGGCTGCCGATGCCGGTGATCGCGGTGAGCTCGAACCCCGAGGCGCTGCGTCAGATGAGTCTGTATTTCGGGATCGTGCCGGTGTATATGCCGAGGCCGACGCCGCCGGACGCGAACGCGTCGTTTATCGAGGCGATCGATCGGTTGGTGTTGGGGAACAAGTGGGCGGACCCGGGGGATGCGGTGGTGATTGTGCAGGGCGAGCCGTTGGGCACACCGGGGGTGACGAACAAGATCCGGGTGCACTACGTCGGCGATGTGTGCCGGCTGACATGGCACGCGAAGTGATCGGTGCGGGGTGGGGTTTCGGTCGTGTGGACGGGTGACTGGGCGTTAAGGCCGTTGTGATCGTTACAGGTCGACGTGCGTCGCGGTGGACGTTTGAACGTTCTGACCTTTTTGCTGGTTTGTGCGGGCGGTGAATGGGTTAATGGTGGCAGAGTGGACACTTGGCCTTGACGGCCGGAAGGAGCTTGCCATGAACGGATCGCGTGAAACGGTGTTGCTGACGGGGCGGAATGAGGACTTTGACGTTGCGGCGTTCCGCCAGGCGTTCTCGGATATCACCGAGGCGATGAACGTGTTGAGCAGCGCGATGGACCGGTACGACGGCGTGTTTAGCCGGGTGTTGGAGGAGTACCAGGTCGAGCATCGGGCGGCCTGAGGGCCGGGGCGTTAGATTGCGTGGATGAGCGAGACAGGGCAGACGTCAGCGGTGGTCGCGGTAGTGATGGGCTCGTCGTCGGACTGGCCGACGATGCGTAAGGCCGCTGAGGTATTGGAGCGGTTCGGGGTGGGGTATGTGGCGGAGGTGGTGTCGGCCCACCGGACGCCGGAGCGGATGAACGCGTTTGCTGCAGACGCGGCGGGTGCGGGGTACAGGGTGATCATTGCGGGGGCGGGTGGTGCGGCGCATCTGCCGGGGATGATCGCGGCGCAGACGACGGTGCCGGTGCTGGGAGTGCCGGTGAAGAGCAGAGCGTTGTCGGGGGTGGACTCGTTGTTGTCGATCGCGCAGATGCCGGCGGGGGTGCCGGTGGGGACGCTGGCGATCGGCGAGGCGGGGGCGACGAACGCGGGGCTGCTGGCGGTGCAGATCCTGGCGGCGACGGACAACGGGCTGCGGGAGAAGGTGGAGGTGTTCCGGGCGGAGCAGGCGGCGAAGGCGACGGGGGTGGAGTTGTCGCTGGACGACTAGCAGGCGGTTCAGGGGAGGGATTGGTTGAGGAGTGCTTCGGCGAGGGGGCGGGCGCGGGCGGCGGCGTGGGGGTCGCCGGTGGCGGTGCGGATGGTCATGGCGCCGGCGATAAGGAGTTCGAGTTGATGGGCGACGGCTTCGGGGTCGTCGGCGTGTGCGGCCTCGGCGTGTTCCTGGAAGAAGGTGACGATGTTGGCGAAGTGCTCAGCGCCCGCCTGGTGGACGGGGTCGTGGAGGTTGGGGAACTCGATGCAGGCGTTGGTGAAGAGGCATCGGCGGTAGTCGATGTCGGTGAACCAGCGATCGAGGGCGTCGAAGCAGGCGAGGATGGTGGAGCGGGGCGAGCCGTCGGAGAGGCTTTCGATGAGCTGCATGAAGGAGTGGGTTTCCCAGCGTTCGAGGGTCTGGATGGCGGCGATGGCGAGCTCGTCTTTGGAGGCGAAGTGGTTGTAGAAGGTGGTCTTGGTGACGCCGACGGTCTGGATGATGCGG
The DNA here is from genome assembly GCA_039025195.1 of Planctomycetota bacterium. GTDB lineage: Bacteria > Planctomycetota > Phycisphaerae > Phycisphaerales > Phycisphaeraceae > JBCCOW01. The sequence goes on along the minus strand of JBCCOW010000056.1, from coordinate 21,353 downwards.
TCGAGGCCGACGGCGTGGAAGCCATGCTCGGCGAAGAGGTCGACGGCGGCGGCGATGATGCGTTCGCGGGTGGTGGTGACCGGCTCGTGGGGGGCGAAGAGTTGGTGGGCGGTGGGTTCGGACATGGGGGGCCTGGGGATGACGGGCGGTGAGTGGGCGGGTGTGTTTGCTTTACCTGTAGTCAACCGGAAGTTGACCGGGAGTCAAGACACGCGGGGAGTGATTGGCCGTATCTACATGAGCCCAGGGCGAGGTGCTCTGGCAAATCTAAGGAGACTTCGGATGTGTACAGCGTGTCAAGTGTCGGTGGCGATGGAGAACGGTGAAGATGCGGCGGCGGAGCGGTTCGCGGATCGGCTGCTGGGGACGATCAACGAGGCTGGGCTGGGGTTGATGCTGTCGGTGGGGCACCGGACGGGGTTGTTTGAGGCGATGCGGGGGGACCGGTGGGTGACGTCGGCGGAGCTGGCGGGGTTGGCGGGGCTGGAGGAGCGGTATGTGCGGGAGTGGTTGGGGGCGATGGCGACGGGCGGGGTGGTGGAGGTGGAGTCGGTGGAGGATGGGCCGATCGGGGGGCCGACGTCGGACCGGTATCGGTTGCCGAGCGCGCACCGTGGGGTGTTATCACGAGAGGGTGAAGGGATGGCGGCGCTGTTTCAGTGGATTGCAACGCTGGCGGAGGTGGAGACGGAGGTGGTGCGGGCGTTCCGCGAAGGCGGGGGTGTGGGGTACGAGCGGTTCAGCCGGTTCCACGCGGTGATGGCGGAGGAGTCGGCGGCGACGGTGGTCGCAGGGTTGGAAGAGCACATCATCCCCATGGTGCCTGGGCTTATGGATCGGCTGACGGAGGGCATCACGGTGCTGGATATCGGGTGTGGGTCGGGGCGTGCGGTGTGCGAACTGGCGGCGCGGTTCCCGTCGAGCCGGTTTGTGGGGTACGACCTGAGCGACGAGGCGATTGGGTCGGCACGGGCAGAGGCGGAGCGTTTGGGGTTACGCAACGCGGCGTTCGAGGTGCGTGATGTGTCGGCGCTTGAAGACCAGGGGGTGTTTGACCTGGTGACGGGTTTCGATGTGATCCACGACCAGCGCGATCCGGCGGGGGTGTTGGGGGTGGTGCGTCGGGCGCTGAAGCCGGGCGGTGTGTTTCTGATGCAGGACCTCCGGGCGGACAGCCGGGTGGGGGGCAACCTGGATCACCCGCTGTGTCCGTTCCTGTACACGATCTCGGCGATGCACTGCATGACGGTGTCGCTGGCGCAGGGCGGTGCGGGGCTCGGTGCCGTGTGGGGGGAGCAACTGGCGGTGCGGATGCTGGAGGACGCGGGGTTTAAGGACCTGCGGGTCGAGACGCTGCCGCACGACATCCAGAACAACTGGTACGTCATGCGGGCCCCGTCATGACGAACTGGGACGTGGTTGTGCGGCTGTAACGGGATATAGCCATGCTGGAGTCGGGGCCGCTCTGTGGCGCTCTGGAGGGATCAGGCTCCGGCTTGGGCGGCTCGCTTGGCGATGGCCTTGTCGGCGGAGCGACGCATGGTGGTGGCGATCCAGCCGTAGCTGAGGTAGAGCACGGCTGCGCCGATCACGGCAGTAATCGCGAGGGGCCAGCCGAGGGCGGGCCAGCCCATGGCGATGAGCAGGCCGATGACGGTGATGAGGTAGAGGCCGAGCGACGCGGCGGTGAGGATGAGGCGTTCGCTCTGGGGCAGGCCATTGGGTCGGCCCTTGGTGTAGGGGTAGACGGCGAGGACGGCGGCGGACATGAGCAGCAGCGTACCGACCGAAGGCATGCTTTCGCCGAAGACGCCTTTGAGCCAGACGACCAAGAGGATGCCTGCGGCGTGGTAGGTCGAGAAGCTGCCGAGCACGATGAGTCGGGACTTGAGGCTGAGCATGGCGTGTCTTTCCAGGGCGGTCGGGCAGGTGGTTCGGTGAGTTGGGGTAACAGCCTGGGGCATGAGCCCAGGGAAGAGTGGACGGCTGCGGGAGCGCGTCGTTACAGCGGGTCAGAGTTTTTACGACGCACGACGGTCGCTGCGGCGTGTGCGTCGGTCGGGGGAGGTATGGCGTTCGATCAGTTCGGAGAGGAGCAGGGCGGCGGCAGCGATGAGGATGGAGAGGACGATGATGCGTCGGGCAGCAGCGGGCCCATCGGGGGATTCGAGCAGGTGGTAGACGAACAGGGGGATAGTGCGGGTCTCATCGGCGATGGAGCCGGCGATCATGAGGGTCGCGCCGAACTCGCCGAGTGAGCGGGCGAAGCCGAGAACGGCGCCGGCCAGGACGCCGGGCCAAGCAAGAGGCAGTGAGACACGGAAGAACACACGCAGCGGCGGGGCACCCAGCGTCTTGGCGGCGTTCTCGAGGTGGGGGTCGACGGCCGCGAACCCGAGGCGGATCGACCGGACCATGAGCGGGAACCCGACGACGGCGGCAGCGAGGGCGGCGCCCTTCCAGTCGAAGACGAGGCGGAGGCCTAGCGTCTGATCGAGGAAGCGTCCGAGGACGCCCTGGCTGCCGAAGAGCACGAGCAGCAGGTAGCCGGTGACAACGGGGGGCAGGACGAGGGGCAGGTTGACAACCGTCTCGACGAAGACCTTGCCCCAGAAGTTTCGGTGGGCGAGCCAGTAGCCGACCGCGATCGCGAGGGGCAGGCTGATCGTGACGGCCACGGCAGCGACGCGGAGGCTGAGGGTGATGGCCTGCCACTCGGGTTCGGTAATCGACATCATGGGGCCGGCTCCGGTGGTGGCAGCAGTTGGAAGCCGAGGGCGGTGAAGCGTTCGAGGGCGGCGGGGGACTGGAGCGCTTCGAAGAGTTGTTGGCTCTGCGGGGTCGGAGGTTGGCCGGGTGCGGGTCGGAGGAGGACGAGGGTGTAGGTGATGGGGTCGTGGGTGTCGGTAGGGAATCGGTGGGCGACGCGGACGGCGTGGGTGGCGCGGGCGTCGGTGGCGTAGACGATGCCGGCGGCGGCCTCGCTGGAGGCGACATAAGCAAGCACGGAGCGGGCGTGCTGTCCGCGGATGACCCGGCGGTTGGCGAGCGGCGTCAGCGCAGGGTCGAGGTGTTGCAGAGCCTGGTCGGCGTAGCGCCCCGCGGGTACGGATTCACCAGCAAGAGCAAGCGGAGCGGGGTGGTTCGGGTCTCGCCAATCGTCGGGACGGTCGGCGGGGGTGATGAGCACGAGTGAATTAGTCAGCAGCGCAACACGCTCGGCGGCCCAACCCGCCTCGACGACAGCATCAGCCCAGCGCGGGTCAGCGATCAGCAGCACGCCGCCGCGCCCGCTCGCCACACCGGCGAGCACCTGCGTCGAGAGCGTGTTCGACCCCGCATGACTCACCGCGAGGGGACCGGTGAGGCGTTCGGCAAGCAGGGCGTCCACCGCATCGGTCGTGCTGGATGCAGCGAGGAGCAGCGGCGTTGATGTCCCAGGTGTCGCGTTGTGGGGCGCGCGGTCACACGCCGCGAGCCCGGCGGCGGTGGTCAGTACAAGTCCCGCGGCGAACTGGTTTGAAGGGCGGCCCATATCCAACGCATCGTATTGAGGATTGCTGGCTCGGTTGACCGGGTCCGCGGTGTAGCCCTGGGCATGCCAGAAAACAAAGCCGTGATTCGCGGGACAAAGCGATGCAGACACTATCGCGTGTAGCGGGTGCACCGAAGGTGCCCGCGGTGTCGGAGCGGGACGCTTCGCGTCTCCCGCTACACGTTTTGGAAATCGGCTCTAAGCGGATATCACCTTCGTCAACGCTCCGCCCGCAGGAGGACTCGCCCGGGCGGAGCTAGGCCTGCTGGCGACGGCGACGACCATGGATCGCCACGACCGCGAAGAGGCAGAGGATGCCGGTGGCGGGCTCGGGGATTGCGGAGACGCGGTCGAGCTGCCACGCCAGGCCGTAGGCCTCGTCGAACTGCGTGCCGTCGACAAACGGTCGGCTGACGCGGATGGTGTAGTCGCCGGCCTCGAGGTTGGTCAGGGCGAGGTGCTCGACGGTGTCGCCAGTAGCAATCGACTGGGCGAACAGCTCGCCGTCCTGGAAGACCAGTAGGTCGAGGTTGGCCAGGTCACTGAGCTGAATGAAGTCGTCGAGGCTGTCGATGGTGCCGTTGCCGCCGATCTCGTCAAACCGGCCGACCTGGCGGAGGAAGGTGAGCGTGGCGGTGAGGTCGGAGCCGGCCTCGACGAAGCCGAGGTCGTATTCGGTGAAGGCGTTCTCGCTGAGGAAGTTGAAGTCCCAGCCGAGATCGGGGATGGCGCCGGGGCCGAACTCGCCGGCGGTGTAGAGCCGGGCGGTCGCGAGGGCGTCGACCTGGCCTGCACCGACGAAGCGGTTGAGGGGCTGGGTGACGGTGAAGACGCCATTGGCGTCGGTGGAAGAGAGTTCGGGTGTCCAGACATCGCCGGGCGGAGCGTTGAACGGGGCGACCTTTTCGGCGGCGGTGAGGAGAGTGGCCTAGTGAATCGCCCTATGGCTACGCTGCGTGAGGTCGCCGCTTTGGCAACGCTTCAATCTGAGTATGAGGCAGACCGTCTTGGTCTGGCTCATGACCACCGAGCAAACGTGAGATCTGATAGCGCGGCATGTACTTATGTTCCAACATCTGCGGCGAAGCTGTGACGTGCTCCTGCCAACGGTCGCGGAGTTCTCGGGCATATGCCACCAATTCGGGATCATTCTTCCGCTGGGCGGCTTTGAGCTCGGCCTTCGCTGCGGCTTGTTGATCGCGCAGGCGCTTCGTTTCAGCAGGCTCGACAGCTCGGGGCTCCGGGGTGTTGGGCTTGGCTGTCTCCGGTTCGTCGGTGAGGGAGACGCCGAATGAAGGCGTGGCGACAGCCCGGGGGGCGTGTGCGGGGGGTTGGTTGGGCACTTGGGCGGTGCCCGTGTCTCTGCGGTTCTGCCGCTTCTTCGCGGCTTTGAGTTCGGCGTCGATCTCGGCGACCTTGTGTTCGAGCTGCCGTGTCTCAGCGGCCCGCTGCTCAGCCCCGGGAAGCACGATCGGCGTCGCCTGGTCCCAGTCCACTTCTGGCGGCAAGGGCAGCACGACGCGGCCCTCCATCATGGAACCGCCAGACGTCTCGTACGGGTACCAGTAAGGCGTTTCGGCGTCGCCTTGGCGGATGCGTTTCTGCCAGAAGATGTGGACGCTGTCACCGTTCTTGCTCTTCTTCCGCCCGTTGTGATTCGAGCGGCCAGAGGCGCGGAACGCGAGGGGGACGAAGCCCATCGCCTGCCAGAAGCGGTTGGCTTCGAGGGATTGCTTGCACCAGCAGCAATAGAGCTTGGTGCCGTAGGCCGAGTGATCGAAGCGGGCTTGCAGTAGAGAGGCTGCGACGAGCGATCGGCGGTATTCGGGCAGGACCGCCATCTGGTAGATGATCCCGACGTGGTCCTGTTTCATGTAGCGGTCCACTCCCAGGCAGTAGCCCCCCCGGAAGAGTTTTCCATCTTCCGCGACTTCAGCGATGAAGAGGTCGCCGTCGTCGATGCGTTTGCGGAGGGCCTTCTCCCACATGAAGCCGACCTTGTCGGACTCGGCCTTCTGGAGCCGATCGACGAACTTGAAGTCCTGGTCGCAGGCGGGCACGGCTCGGCGGACGGTGACATCGAGGCCGCGTGTTTCGGGTCGGACAGGGAGGAGTGTTCGCGGTTCGTGTGTGTGGATGGGCTGGAGGTTGGGCATCGGCGACTCGTTTTTCTTGACCACGGAGACACGGAGGGCACGGAGAAAGGCAGGAGGATGCGGTTAAGCAACCTCGTGCGCTTGAGTGGTTGGGCGGTTCGAGCTGTTAGCTGCTAGAGCCTAAAGCTTAGAAAAGCTGTGGCTTTGGCCAACAGCTAGCAGCTCACTGCTTCTTCCGGGGGTTACGCGGCCTGACTGAGGCCGACGCGGTTGGTGTAGGACTGGACGGGTGCGCAGGCGGGGCCGGGCTCGAAGGTGGGGCTGAACCAGTTGGCGGTGAACCACACCGAGGTGTCGGGGGCCACCGAGTCGGGGACGATGACCTGCGGGTTGTGCTTGCCGGTCTGCCCCGCCATGGTCCACTGGGCGAGGTCAGCGTGGGGCTGATCGCCGACGAAGTAGTAGAGCGTGGCGCCCTTGGTGCCGACAGGCTTGCGCTTGGTATTGTCGGTTTCTCGCCGCAGTTCGAGGTTGAAGACGCGGGAGTAGACCGCCGCGACGCGGAGGACGGGCAGCTCGGTGGGTGGGCCGATCTTGGTCGGTTCCTGGTCGCGGAGGGGGATGTCGAGCTCATCGCGTTTGGCGTTGGTCATGCCGGGCCAGTTCTGCAGAGTCTGGACCAGCTTGCGGGTGTAGCCGATCATGGTTTTCTTGGCGGTGTTTTTCGCCGCGATGTTTGTGGAGGTGCGGGTCGCCGGGTCGATGGCCGTGGCGTACTTGGTGGCGAAGTCGGCCTGGGCATTGACGAAGTCGGCAATGGAGTCGGCTGTTTCACCGTACGCTGTGGGGTCAGCGCTGAGTTTTGACGCGAGGTTCGCGCTGAATTGCAGCAGCTCGGGTTCACGGGTGGGAATGTAGGATTTGTGCATGGCGGGTTCCTTGGGTTACGGGCTTCGGGTCAGGGGTCTACGATCGGCAACTCGTTTCCGGGGCAGCTTCCGGGGTCGCTTCCGGGGGCCCAACGTTGGGCGTCGGCGGTGGGTTCATCGTCGTGGGGTGGGCGACGGTGAAGTGGTGTGGAGCGTGGGGTTGTGGGTGATCGGACGTGATGGGCTTGATCGGAATTAGTCCAGATACATCGGTGAACGTTTTGAATTAAAGCGGTGGTTAGACGATGCGTCTGAGCGTTTTGGGCCGCATCGAGGCGTGTTTTGTCGGTGTATGGGACTTCTCTTGGCTTGGCGTAAGTGGTGTCTCGGCTGGTCGTGGCGAGCTTCGCGCATGGTCGATGTGCGTCACGACACGTAGGATTGAAATCGTTCATCCACGCGGCGTTTTTGAGGCTGCACGCCCGCACGTTTTGGACGCTTTGAGTCCAGACCCGAGACAGAACGTTCAGCCAAGCCGGACTGGGGCCGGGGAAGACGAGTTGAACACCAAGCATGGCTTGCAGTCGGTCACTGGGGACTTCGAGCGGTTAGCAGGCACTATTCTGGCGTTCAGGGGAACGCGTTAGGTGGCACGAGCGGGCGGAAGAACGATAGAAAGCAGATCGTTGAGAGTTGTGAATTGGGCACTGACGGTTGCGGATGAGTCATTCACACTTGTCAATGGCTTGTTGACGATTGTGAATGCGATGTTGAGAGGTGTGAATGGCTCGTTGACGGTTGTGAACGGCCCATTGAAAGGTGTGAATGGGCCATTGAGAGTTGTGAATGACTCGTTCACAGTCGTGAACGGCCTGTTGAGGGTTGTGAACGTCGGGCTGACAGGTGTGTCTGAATCGTCGACGATTTTGAATGGCGTTGTACGGGGTATTTTTTTGCTGGTGACGATTGTCAATGCGGCGTAAACGCTTGTGGAGGAGCGCAAACGGTTTGTGGGAAGTATTTCCTTGAAGCTGAATGGGTCAGATAGGATCGTCCAGCTTTGATTTATCAACACCACTCGCTTGAGGCTCGCGACGGGGATCTGGTTATGAGATGTCTGCAAGACATTCTGGTCGTTCACTTGCTTTACATGTATGGCCGTATGAAGCGGTTCGACGATGAATATGGTTTGCCGCATTTGGCGGGCATCACAAATAGAGCATGTGCGGCGCTATTCTGCGAGCTGAGATAGTTTTGGCCAAGGCATTGACCAGCCTCTAAACCACAAAACCACCGCGAAAACGAGTCTGAAGATAAGTTTCTCCGCCACAGAAGTCAGAAACTACTCTTAATCACTTGCCATGCGCCACGGCCCTTGAAGCACCTGAAATTCGATAACGACTTGACCGTAAGACTCTATCCAACTAGACGACAATCCTACCTCTTTAAAACTCAAGCCTCTGTAAATCGCAAAAATATAGGAATTAAAATCATCCCAGTCATCAAAATTCTCGTCGATCGAATCGAGCGCGTTTGATAGATGATCAACTATCGCCTCGATTGTGCTCTTCTGCGATTGCGATATGTCAGTTCTCAGCTTCTCTTCAAGTTCTTCAATTAGAGCAAGAGTCTGATTTGTGACCTTTTTGAGGCGTTCATGCCACAACTTATTCTTCTTTAATCGAGCCATTTTACTATGGGGTAATATCGTCTACAACTTCAATCCAATTCTCGGGATCGGGAATATATATCTGCAATCCACCACCGGTCGCGGTTGTCGGAAAGCCAGTATTTCCTGCTTGGCTTGCGACAGTGCCAACCAGAAATTCTGCTCCTTCTTTTATGCGGACAACTTCCGCGCGTTGAGCGTCATTGACAAGCGGAAGCGCTAATTTCCTTTTTGCTTCTTCAGCATCTTTAAAGGCTTGTATTGTATAGTAAAATTTGCCGCCTTCTCTATTAGAATCTTTATATCGATAGACTATTAAATTCTCATCTGCTCTGAACAAAGAGGCCGTTTCGTTAGAAAAACTTTCAGCGACCTGTCTTTGATATGGTTCAGGTATCTTGTTCCAGTCCTCAGGATCGATGTTATCAGCAAGTCTCGTTACTGGCATTGAGCTTATTGTTCGGTAGTACTTACCAATCGTTTTTCCGAGCTTTTGGACGACAATTGCGGATGCTCCGGGTATCAAGAACATTGCACTACCAAGGGCGGCTGTCTTTACGTCACCTTCGGCCGTGGCATTTGCAATAATCGCTATTTCGGCTCCTACCGATGTGATCGTGTATCCTTGTGCGGCGAGTTCCGCCATCCCTGCGGCCGATTTTATTAGCTGATCAGTGGCGAACTCCCAATTTTCAATATCGGCATTTGGATTGTGCGGAAGTTCACGTCCAGCGTTGAGCGTAGTGAGCTCATTAACACGTCCCAACAGATCTTGGTCTTGAGTAATGACGCGTTGCAGCTCATGGTTAAGATTTTGAGCAGCTAGAAAGCTCGAGTCAATATTGGTCTGAATCTTAATGTGCCAAAAATCAGACTGCCCTTCTCGGAAGATTCGCGTTATTGATGAATACTTCTCGAGTTCATTTTCGGCTATCTCACCGAGCATGGTGTCGTCGTCCGACTCAACGACACTGATGAAGACGCGGCCGCTGTCTATAGCGGCTTGGTAGTTCGGGTTTTGCAACGAAAATAGCTTGTCATACGCTCCTAAGAGGGCCAGCTTGTACTGTGCCTGGAAAAACTTAGGATGCATCTTGTCGCGATCGATGTATACAACATCGCCAAAGCCATTTCCGGAAAAGACGTCGTCTTCGCCGTCGTGCTCTGGGAAAAGATCGAGGCGGCCATCGCCGTTATTGACCACACTGTCAGCTCCTCCTCCGGTAACGACGATGTCATTGCCGCCATTTGTGTAGATTGTGTCGTCGCTGTTGGAACCGAGAATCACGTCGTTTCCTGAAGTGCCGCTTCCGTTTTGTACAATGTTTAGTCCATCCACTTGAGTCCCTGCCAAGTCTTCTGGATTCTTGGCTAGTACAGTGACCGTGTCGGATAAAAGTAGGTCGGGGTCTTCATTAGTGGTCATTTCGATTGTGATTGTCTGTGCTGATAATCCCGATGACACCGCCTCGACATAGAAAGTGACCTCTGAAGCGGAGCTGATGGACAGGTCGTTGGTCGTGAACTCTGTTTCGGAGCCCACGAAGTTTCCGCCATCCGACAACGCTCTAGCATCTCGTATCTGGTTATTGGCCGTGTCGTCGAAGTGCCAGATACGAAGATTGCCATCGTCTGGCAGGGTATGTGCTATGTATTGCCAGTCGTTTCCGCCAATATCTGTTTCAAACTTCACTTCGCTGACAACAGCCGCAGGGTCGGAGGAATCGTAGATGAACTTGAGTTTTAGATCGTCTAAGAGAATGTTATCAGGCAGATCCAAAACTAGCGGAACGAATTCTTCTAAGTGATTGACATCGTCTTCAGCGTATTCTGCCAATAGGTCATAGCCGTCGGCAAAATCTTGGATGCCGTCTAGATCGAGATCATATTGGTTAGGGATAAGAAGTTTGCCGGATCCAGATTCTTCTAGGATCTCTTCTTCGAAGCTACGTTCCGGCGACTCGTACAGGCCTGTGTTATCGCTGTCGATGTCCAGGTCGAGTTCTACGGGCTTGAGATGCACCACGTCGGTCATCATCACGGGGGAGTCGTAGCCGTCGATGGTCACTTTTACTTCTAGGGTCAGTGCGCCTGTGCTCTCTGAGCCGGGCTGGGCGCCCAGGGACAGGTCGAGCGGTGTGCCGGGGGAGAGGCCGAGTTCTGTAGCGGTGTACTTCTGCCCGGATTCGATGAGGTCGCTGGAGGTGAGCGCCCCCTGCCCGTTCCATAGCCGTAGGCCCGGGGTGACTGGCGAGTTGGCCAAGTCTGCTGGGATGCTGGCCTGCTCAAGACTCTGGATCTCGCTCGTATCAGGGCCGGTATAGATGAACTCGATCTCGACGTCGTCGAGGCTGGCTTGCTTCTGCGTGAGGATTTCGTTGATGTTCTGCGACAACTCGAGGGAGAGCGCAGTCCGTGAAGAGGGCGGTGCATCGGCAAAATCTGCCCAGTCGGGGATGCCGTCGGCGTCCTGGTCGCCGCTGGCGACCGGGATCAGCTTGGCTTTGCTGGGGTCGCCTTCGTCGTGGTTGCTCACGCCGTCCAGGATGAGGTCGGCCTTGGGGACATGGACGGTCACGGTTTTGCCAGAAACCTGATCGTAAATCTCATTGCCTAAGTCCCCGGTATTCTGCAGCAGCTTAGGTTCATCGTCGTCGCCGGTGACGACCCAGCCGTCGCCGCCAGAGATGGAGGCGGCCCAATCGGGGTCTTCGCCGCCGAAGTGGACCAGCCGGACGTCGTACGATTCGCCACGATCAAAAGTGTGAGCTTTGGTTTCTCCGATGATGTTGCCGTCTGGCTTGGAGGTCGCGACGGACTTTGACCCGACAAAGAGTCGGAACTGGTCGGAGTCGCTCCCGCTGGGGTCGTCGATCGAGAGGGTGATCTCGACTTTGTCGGAATCATCGGCTGGGGCTTCGCCGTTGTCTGCGGCGTCGTTGGCGTCGGCACCGTTGGCGACTTCCTGGGCGTCGGGCGTGCCGTCGCCGTCCGAGTCGGCTTGGGTTGGGTCGGTGTTGAGCCCGGCTTCCTCGAAGTCGCTCAGGCCGTCGCTGTCGCTGTCGGCTTGAGGGTTGTTGGGGACTAGCGGGTCGAATGTGTTGACGCCGGGATTTGCGTGGTCGAGCTCGAACTTATCGGGGAGCAGGTCGCCGTCGGTGTCGTAATCGGCGGGGTCGAGACCGATACCGACTTCTACGCCATCGCCTAGGCCGTCGCCGTCAGAGTCAGGATTGTTACGGTCGGTGTTGTAGACCTGAAGCTCGTCGATGGCGGTCAGCCCGTCGCCGTCATCGTCGCTCAATGGATCGAAGTCGATGACATCGACGGTGAAGGTACGGACGACCGCCGGGTCGTCACGGTTCTGAGTTGCATCGAGGAAGTGATCATCCAGCACAACGCGAACCTCGAGTTCGCCGGGCTCAGTGGGAGCGGTTACGACGACGGATGAGGGGTTATTGGGGTCTTGGGCGGTTTGGGCATGATCGACTTCAAGTGTTCGGATGACCTCCTGATGCCAATAGCCCCAGGTGGTTTGATCTCCGCAACTAGGCCGTTCGATCGTGACGGTCGCGGCATCCGTGTCGAAAGCATCAAATGCGCTGAGATCGACGCTGAACGACTCTCCCGCACTGATGTATGACGGAATCCCGATGTCTTGCGCCGTGACGCCGTTATGGGGCAGGTTTGCGGCGTCTTCTTTAGCCAGATTGGTGATGATCCCGGTGAAGGCCTCATATCGGGTCCGAACGGTCATGGGGAAGGATGAACAGGGGCAGTGCTCTGGCTGGTTTTGTTGCTGTTGCTGTTGTTGTTGCTGCTGTTGTTGTTGCTGCTGTTGCTGTTGTTGCTGCTGTTGCTGCTGTTGCTGTTGCTGCTGTTGCCCCTGGTCATTGTCTCCTTGCTGTTGTTGTTGCTGTTGCTGCTGTTGTTGTTGCTGCTCGCAGTGGTTGCCCTGCTGCTGTTGTTGTTGTTGTTGTTGCTGTTGTTGCTGTTGTTGTTGCTGCTGTTGTTGTTGCTGCCCCTGTTGTTGTTGATCGTTGCCTTCATCAAGAATGGCCGCGATCGCCTCGGTGGCTGGGGAGTACAGGCTGGAAGTGGCCGCCAGATAGTCCTCGTAGCTTGAGAGGTTGAGGACGTCCTCGTAGGGCGAGCCGCTCAGGAGGACGCGTGGCTCGAGAGGGTCGAAACAGGGCCGAACTCTGGTGCTGGCTGCTCTGTCAAAGGCCTGTTGTTGAAATCGGAGGACAGACCTCCAGCATCGCTGGAGGTAACCAATCGCACGCTTCCCGGTCATTAGATATTCCCCTTCACATCTCAGAACTACAGCAAAAACAAGAATTGCACTTGGCCACGTTACCGGCGGGTGCGGTCGAATCAAACACTTCGGTCAATAGTGGCCTCGAGCCGGGACGCTGACTGAGCTGAACAGTACAGAACGTTCGATGGCCTATTAATTCTTGAAGTAATAAAGAAATTTCTCTACCTCGAGCTCCCGATTCAAGGTACCCCTGGCCCGGCGCACTTGTCAAGGCTTATTCGAACCTTGCGTCAAATTTGATGGCGATCGCGGTCTGGAGTGGATGCGATCACCCCTGAAAAGTGCTTAGCTGGTTTGCTCAACGGCAACCCTCGGGGCGTTTAGTTAGAGGTTCTTGTTCGTTTCCAAATTCAACTGTCCTCACATTCTCTGCCAACTGACTTCGTGGCGTTTCGGATCAGCACGGCCTTGCGTCAGAGAACACCGGTAGGTATTGAAATCCTTGGCGAGTTGAGACGTACGAAGCGGTAAGCGTTGTGTGTGATTGAACACTCCATCGAGAAGCAGGATGACGTCGACGCATTGAGCGATCGAAAAGACTGTGGTAGTGGCGATCTTCGCAGCGTTGGATTTCTGCGGCCATGAGCGAAGAGAACCGCTCTCAGGTACGAAAAACGCCTCCCGCATTGAGCGAGAGGCGTATGGCATTGTCCCTCAGGGACTTGAACCCCGACTAACTGGACCAGAACCAGTCGTGCTACCAATTACACCAAGGGACAGGTGTGACAAGGCATCATAGACGCCGGGGGCAGGGCGTCAAAGCTCGCAGGTGTTGCGGTTGAGGTTGGCGGTCAGGCTGGGAGCTTGGCGGCGTGCAGCCGGTCGATCACGGCCGAGCGGTCGTCGCTGCCGAAGAGGGCGGAGGCGGTGACCATGACGTCGCAGCCGGCGGCGGCCACGTCGTCGCAGGTGGTGGGGCCGACGCCGCCGTCCATCTCGATGCGGGTGCCGGGGCCGGTGTGTTCGTGGAGCCAGCGGGTCTTGTCGAGGACGAAGGGGAGGAACGCTTGGCCGGACTTGCCGGGGTGAACGCTCATGACCAGGGCCATGGCCAGGCGATCGAGGTAGGGGGCAAGACCCTCGGCGGCGGTGAAGGGATTGATCGCCATGCCGGCGGTCATGCCCGCGGCGTGGATCCGCTGAATCAGGGCGTCGGCATCGACATGCCTTGCACGCACGGGGTCGCAGACCTCAAGGTGGAACGTGATGTGGTTCGCGCCTGCCTCGGCGAAGGGCTCGACGAAGAGATCGGGGCGGTCGACCATCAGATGCACATCCATGAACACGTCGGGGGCGTGCTTACGGATGCCGCGGACCATGTCGGGGCCCATGGAAAGGTTGCCGACGAAGTGGCCATCCATCACGTCGATGTGCAGGAGGTCGGCGCCGCGTTCGAGGACGTCGTGGCAGTCCTGGGCCATGGTGCCGAAGTCGGCGGAGAGGACCGACGCCGAGACCAGCGGGCGTTTGGGAACTGCGGTGAGGTCGAGCATGGCGGTCTCCGGGTCAGTGGTGGGTGACGGGCGGAGGGCATGCTATCGCGGTGGCGTGGGTTAGAGCAGATTTCCAAAGCGTGTAGCGGAAGACGCGAAGCGTCCCGCTCCGAAACCGCGGGCACCTTCGGTGTACCCGCTACACGTGGACGAAACACGCGCTAGAAGCTGTGGCTGAGCCCGAGGCGGATGTAGAGCGCGTCGTCGAGGTCGGCGACGCCGGCGAGGTCGCGGGTGTCGAAGCCGGTGTCGTAGGCGAGGCTGAAGGCCCAGCCGACGGCGGCCTCGATCTGCCAGGCGTTGCCGGAGGCGTTGGCCGCGGTTTGCGTGGCTGGGCCGGGGCGGTTGAAGTTCAGGCTGCGTCGCATGCCGAGCTCGACGCGTTGCTGTTCGAAGAAGATGCGGCGGTTGTCGGGGCCGCCGTCAATATCGCCGGCGATGCTGTCGGTGTAGTACCGGGCGAAGGCCGACCAGCCGCCGTCGAGCCGGTAGTTGAGGTCGAGGTCGGTGGCGAGGGAGACGGCGACACGGGCGCGAACGGTCGCTCGGTCGGTCGGGGTCCACGTGGCCGAGACGAACGGGAAGCCCAGCGAGACCGCGAGGTCTTCGCGGACCTGTCGGCGGTAGAGGAACCCGGGCAGCGGGATGTCCGGGAAGATCGTGCGGTTGCCGTTGTATTCGGCGAACACGAACAGGGCAGACTGCGCATCGAGCTGCGTGCCCGCATACAGCGAGCCCGTGCCGTACCACGCCTCGCCCCCTGCATACGGCGTGTCACCGGCATACCCAAACCCCGCGGTCGCCCCCCAGTCCCACCGGCCCCACTCGCCCAGGTCCAGCACGCCCAGCCGGGCCCCAACCGACAGCTGCTGATCCACGATCCGCTGCGGCACGCCCGCCGCCCCGCCCCCGCTGGCCCAGACCTGCTTCGTCACCAGGCCCACCGTCCAGTTCGACGGATCAAACCCGTCCGACACCGGTTGCCCCATCGCCGCCGCCCGCCCGAGCGAACTGCCTCGATTCCCCGACACCCGTGACCACCCCAACAACTCGAACACCGTGACGCCCACCTCTTCCCCGGTCTGTTCCGCATCGCTCTGCAGCCCGAACAACCCCGCCTGAAACGCCCCGTCCCCCGCCCCGCCGGGCGAGAGCGTGGACAGCACCATCATGCCCGGTCCCACCGCCGCCGTGGCCTGCGGCGCCACCGCGATGCACCCGCCTACCAAGCCGAGCCCCAACCCGAGCCATCCGCGCTTGCCCCGCCGCCGTGTCGTGTCTGCCGTCATCGTCTTACTCCTGTGCGCGATCGCTGTGCTGTTCGCCGAGTCCCAGGGATCGGATTCAGCCGGGCGTCCGTGCCGCCGAATCCCCAAACACCCTACCACCCCAGGCCCGATCGCCTTGACGCAACCCCCCCAGCGGGTAGACTTTTGGCAGCTATTCCCCGATAGCTCAGTTGGTAGAGCAGGTGACTGTTAATCACCCTGTCGCTGGTTCGAGTCCAGCTCGGGGAGCTTCGCCCCGGCCCGCACAAACAAGCGGCCGGGGTTTCTTTATGGGCAGGCCCTCGCCGGTCACTTGGCCGCCAACGGGTAGCCCGTAAGCTCTACGCATGCAGCTCACCGGCATCCTCATCCTGCCCGACCCGGAGAACCCCGCCGCCGTGATCCTTGGCAGCGGCCGGGTCACGCTCAGCGACGGCCGGGTCGCGTCGATCGATCTTGAAGGCCCCGCCGCGTTGCACGAGCTGCCGTCGGGCACGCCGCTGATCTCGCCGGCGTTCACCGACGCCCACGTGCACCTGCCCCAGTTCCCCATCGTCGGGGCGCACGGCCGGCCGCTGCTGGACTGGCTGGCAGAGGTCACCTTCCCCGCCGAGATGCGCTGGGCGGACACCGACCGGGCCCGTGCCGACATTTCTGGTGTGCTCGATCGCTTGCTGTCGGTCGGCACCGTTGGCATCGGGGCGTATTCGACCGTCCACCACGCCGCCGCCGACGCGGCGCTGTCGCTCTGCAAAGAGCGTAGGTTGCGGGCCCGCATCGGGCATGTGCTGATGAACGAGGGCGCACCGGATGGCCTGCTGCAACCGGCCGACGTCCTGCTGGAACAGACCGCCGACCTGCTCGATCGATACGGTGCATCGGGGCGCGTGGCCGCTGCGGTCACCCCACGCTTCGCGCTGTCGTGCAGCGAAGACCTGATGCAAGGTGCCGGCCGGCTCGCGGCCGAGCACGACGCGGTGATCCAGACGCACCTCTCCGAGAACGTCGCCGAGTGCGAAGAAGTGGAGCGGCGGTATGGCAAGCCGTACGTCCAGGTCTACGCCAATGCCGGCCTGCTCACCCCCCGCGCCCTCTTCGGCCACGTGATCCATGTCAATGATGCCGACCGCCAGGCCCTGGCCAACGCCGGAGCGATCGCCGCCCACTGCCCGACCGCCAACACGTTCCTCGGCTCGGGCGACATGGACCGGGCCGCGCTGCTCGCCGCCGGCGTCCGTGTGGCCCCGGGCTCGGACATCGGCGGCGGCTACGACGTGTCGATGCCCCGCGTGGCCCGCGCGATGATGGAGACCGCCTGGCGACGCGACGGCGTGGTCATCCCCTCCACCGAAGCCTGGCACGACATCACCGCCGGCTCCGCCGCTGCCCTCGGCTGGCCCGAAGCCGGCAGCCTCCAGCCCGACGCACCCGCCGATCTGCTCGTGTTCGATCCGCCCAACGGCTGGCTCACCCACCCCGACCCGCTTGGCCGATTGATCTGGGACTGGGACGACCGCTGGCTACGCGTGACGCTTGCCAGGGGTGAGGTTGTCTATGGATCGCTTTAAACAGCATCCAATCCCAGGCACCTTGTCTTTTCAGACACTCCTCGAAGGGCCAATGGTGCTGTAGGTGACTCTTACACTCTTTGTTAGCGGCAGAGCCTGGATTAGAAGGTGCTGCAGAAATTTGAAGCTGTGATTGTAGCGGCAGTGCGACCAGACTTCGGCAACCCGACAGCCAGAAAAGGCGAGGTTGTAAAACTCTTGATAATCACACAGTTGTCATCGAAATGGTGTAGAAGGCGAAGTGCTTCATGCAGGACTGGTTGCCAATACTGATCTCTGGATTAGCATTGCTGACCTCGGTAGCTACCGCATGGTTTACGCTTTTTAGGCGCGGTTCCCTGCGAATGACGCAACCGACTATGGTCTTCATCGGTCCTGATGGTACTCCTCAGATTGATAGGACGAGGCACACAAAAGTATTTCTCAGAACCCTGCTCTTCAGCACTTCCCACACACGTCAAACGGTCGAGAGTATCTACGTCACGTTACAGCGCGGCGAGACCAAGCAGAACTTTTCAATCTGGGTCTACGGAGACGAAAAGGTGGCAAGAGGTAGTGGTCTATCAGTCGGGCAGGAAGGCGTTGCGTGCAATCACCACTTTCTACTGCCAAACGATGGTTCCGCATTCCCAATTCTGCCTGGCAAGTATGTGCTGACGGTATTTGCAAAGCGAATATGCGATTTCTCCCCGAGAAAGTTACACGAAACGACGCTGATTATTACGGAGAAGAACGTGCAGGAGCTAGAGCAAAAGAACGCGGGAATCTATTTCGACTGGGGTCCTGATCAGCAGGCGTATCAATCCCATGTTGAGGTAAGACCCACCGAGTCGCCACCAGGCTGGCTGCTTAATGCCATGGGTTTTGAGAAGTAGTTTGCTGGTGCATCCTACTCAGACTTTCTCAAGTGCTGTAGGGCTGTGTCTACAACTTTGGATTTGATCGGACCGTGGTTACGCAGTGTTCGGCGCGACGTCGACACGGACAGACAGATAATGTTCGTCGCCGCCGAGGACGAGGCCTTTGACGGGGGCGACGTCGGCGTAGTCTCGGCCCCAGGCGATCGTGATGTGGTCGGCCGCGACGAGCTTGTTGTTGGTGGGGTCGAAGTCGGCCCAGCCGAAGTCGGGGCAGTAGACGCCGACCCAGGCGTGGGAGGCGTCGACGCCTTGGAGGCGGGGTTGGCCGGGCGGGGGATAGGTGCGGAGGTAGCCGGAGACGTAGCGGGCGGGGAGCCCGAGGGCGCGGAGCAGGGCGATCATGAGGTGGGCGAAGTCCTGGCAGACGCCGCTGCGTTGCTCGAAGACTTGTTTGACGGGGGTGGCGACGTTGGTGGTGGTGGGGTCGAAGGTGAAGTCGTCGCTGATTCGTTGGGTGAGGTCGCGGGCGCCGTCGAGGATGGGCCGGCCGGGCGGGAAGGACTCGGCGGCGTAGCCGGCGAACTCGGGCGTTCCCGCAGCGAGTGCGGAGTCGAAGGTGTGTTGGTAGGCGTCGAGGCCGGCGGGGGAGGTGTCGCTGCGGAGCGCATCGCGGACGGTCTCCCACGCGGTGCTGACGCCGTCGATGAGGGGCTCGGTGCGGTCGACCTCGATGGTGCAGCGGGTGGAGATGGTCATCGCCTGGTGGTGTTGCTGGACGATGAAGTAGTCGACGGGGTTGCCGAAGTAGTCGGTGCGTTCGGTCATGACCGCGGGCCGGGGGGAGATGTCGATGGCCATGCTGAGGCAGCGTTGGCGGTCGACGGGGCGCGGCCGGAGGTGTAGCGAGCTGTGCCCGAGGGTGACGGGCTGGGAGTAGCGGTATTCGGTCTCGTGCTGGACTTGGTAACGCATTGGTGAGGAGTGAGGCTTGAGGGGTGAGGGTTGAGGTGTCGCGTGGGAGGGTGGGGTGGGTGGGGTTAGAGCGTGGTGTCGCCATCGACGGCGGGGAGGTCGTTGAGGGCGGTGAGGCGTTGGCCGGCCTGGACGTGGGTGAGGTAGCGTTGGCTGACGAGGTCGGAGAACTCGGGGAGGCGGTCGCTGAGGGATTCGAGCAGGCGGTCGAGGGTGTCGCGTCGCCCGGCGTCATCGGCTTCGACGAGCTCGTCGAGGTCGGCGAGGCGGAGGGACGCGAGCATGGCCAGGACCATGCGTTCGTCGTCGGTGCGTTGGCCCTCGCCGGCGTCCTTGGGCAGGGCGGCGATGTGGGCCTCGGCCCGGGCGAGCTGGAAGGCGACGCTGCGGGGGTTGGTCTCGTCGAGGAGCAGCAGGTCGATGACGGGGAGCGCGGCGACGCCAAGCCGGTAGCGGGACCGGTAGGTCATGCGGGTGCGGGAGACGGTGAGCAGGGCGTCGAGGACGGCGGTCTGGTGTTCGTCGGGTTCGGTGGTGAGGGCTTGGAGGAGGGTGACGCCGGTGAGGGCGCGTTCGACGCGTCGGCCGAGGTCGAGGAAGCGCCAGCCGTGGCCGTGGGTCATGCTCTCGTTGCCGAGGCCGGCGAAGGCGGCGAGGGGGATGACGGCCTGGTCGAGCATGTCGAGGACGTCGGTGGGGTCGGTGGTATGGGCGGGCTGATCGGATTGGGGCTGGAGGATGCGGTCGATCTGGTTGACGATGCGCCAGGTGTCGAGGGAGATGCGGTCGCGGACGATGGACCCGAGCTGGAGGGTCCGGTTGATGTCTTCGCGGAGGGAGCCGGGGTTCTCGGCGTCGAACACGACGGAGGCGAGGAAGTCGAGGGTGCGTTTGTGGTCGATCAAGGGGTTGGTGATCGGGCCGTCCTCGGGCTCGCGGTGGACCAGGGTGGCGAGGGCGGCGATGAGCTTGGGCAGCTCGGGGCAGCCGTCGGGTGAGGTCTCCTCGGTCATGCGGCTGTAGATCGCGCGGAGCAGCTCGGTGAGGTTCTCAGCCCGTTCGACGTAACGCCCCAGCCAGTAGAGGCTGTCGGCGACGCGGCTGGGCAGGTTGTGTCCCGAACGGGAGACGGTGACCGCGCGGGCTTCGGGCTGGAGCAGGGAGAAGCGGCTGACGGGTTCGGAAGTGAGGACCCAGGCGTCTTTGGACCCGCCGCCGTGCTGCATGGTGACGATCATGGAGTCCTGGGCGGCGGAGGCGCGGGCGAGCCCGCCGGGCATGACGGTGTAGCCGTCCTCGGTGGCGGCGACGAAGACGCGGAGCATGACGTGCCGGGGGTCGAGGGTGCCGTTGCGCCAGGCGGGGGCGGTGGAGAGGGCGATGGATTCCTGGGCGACGAAGCGGTGGGGCCGGGCGCGGATGCGCTGCTTGAGGGCTTCGGTCTCGTCTTTGGAAAGAGCGGCGCCGAACACGGGGGGCCAGGGCTCGCCCATGAACGCGGGCTTGATCACGAGCCGGGGCAGGTTGTCCATGACGTAGGCGAGCTCTTTGGGCTGGCCGCACCACCAGGTGGCGACGCTGGGGAGCTTGAGCGGTTCGCCGAGCAGCTTCTTGCTGAGCATGGGGAGGAAGGGCATGATCGATTGGGTTTCGATCAGGCCGCTGCCGAGTGCGTTGGCGATCGCGACGTTGCCGGCCGCGGCGGCTTGGAGCAGGCCGGCGAGCCCGAGGACGGAGTCGGTGCGGAGTTCGAGGGGGTCGCAGTAGCTGTCGTCGAGCCGGCGGAGGATGACGTCAACGCGTTGGAGCCCGCCGAGGGTTTTGAGGTAGACTTTGGCGTCGCGGACGGTGAGGTCGCCGCCCTCGACGAGGGTGAAGCCGAGGTACCGGGCGAGGTAGGCGTGCTCGAAGTAGGTCTCGTTCATCGGGCCGGGCGTGAGCACGACGATGAAGGGGTCTTCGTTCTGTTGGGGGGAGATGCGGGCGAGTTCCTGGCGGAGCCGGGAGTAGAACCGGGCGAGCCGGGTGACGCCGCAGTCGCGGAAGAGGTCGGGGAAGGCACGCGAGATGATCAGCCGGTTCTCGAGGGCGTAGCCGGCACCGGAGGGGGCCTGCGTCCGGTCGTTGACGACCCACCACTGCCCGTCGGGGTTGCGGGCGAGGTCGAAGGCGATCAGCGAGAGATGGCGTCCGCCGAGGGGCGTTTGCCCGACGCAGGGGCGGAGGAAGTTGGGGTTGGCAAAAACAAGATCGGCGGGGAGGGTGCCGGAGCGGAGCAGCGTGTTAGAGCCGTAGAGATCGGCGAGCAGGAGGTTGAGCAGGTGGGCGCGTTGGATGAGCGCGGGTTCGAGGTCGGCCCACGCGTGCTGGTCGAGCACGAGGGGCATGGGGTCGAGGGCCCAGGGCCGGTGCATGCCGCGGGGGTCGCCGTAGACGTTGTAGGTCACGCCGTTGTCACGGATGACGCGTTGGGCGGCGGACCATCGGCGGGCGATGGCCTCGGGGCCGAGGGCGTCCAGCTTGTGGAGCAGCGGTTGCCAGGCGGGCCGGGGCTGGCCGTCGTCCCCGATCATCTCGCTGTAGGCCCCGTCGATGGCGCGGTAGTTGGACGTGAGAGAGTCCACCGGTTCGCGGGTCGGTAATGCGGCGGCGGGTGAAGGGGTGGGTGGGGGTGGGGGGGTCATCGGACGCGGCGGAGGTCG
>JBCCOW010000055.1:0-28069 GCA_039025195.1 Planctomycetota bacterium | reverse complement strand
GGGGGGGGGCCGGGGCCGGCCCCCGGCCCCCCCCCCCCCCCGCGCGGGCCCGCGCGGGGGGGGCGGGGGGGGGGGGGCCCGCCCCTCCCGGCCCGGCGGCCCCCCCCCCCCGCCACCACCGGTGTCGGCTTTGATGGGGTGTGGGTTATTCAGGCGGGAGTGCAATGCAGAAGCGGAGGGCGTCGGGGACGAGGGAGCCGCCGGTGAAGGTGACTTCGCCGGTGGCGAGGCCGGAGTCGAGCCGGGTTTCGTTGATGCGGACGGTGCCGATGGGGGCCTCGAAGAGTTCGCCGTCGAAGAGCTCGGCCTGGATGAGTTGGAAGGTCGTGCCGGGCGGGACGTCTTCGGTCAGACCGTAGAGCGTGGCGGTGTTGCCCTCGATGGCGAGGACGGGGATGCCGAAGGGTTTAGGCGGTGGCGGTGGCTGCTCGGCGGTGAGTGGGGTGGTATTGCAGGCGGCCAAACCCAGCATGCACGAAAGCACCGCGGCCAGGGTGAGGCCGCGGTGCAAGGTGGAATCGGTGGTGTGAGGCATCCCAGTAGGGTAACCCGCAATGTCGTTTAGCCCTTGCCAAACATGGTGCGGAGCGCCTCGTACTCACGAAGAAAGCCGGCGAACTCGCGGCGGTGTTCTTCCTCCTCGCCCTTGATCTCGATGAACAGGTCTTCGGTGACCGGGTCGTGATCGCCGGCGGTTTCGATGATCTTCTGGTAATGGGCGATGGCACCGGTCTCGGCATCGATCACGCCGCGGATGACGTGTTCGACATCGACGGTGTTGGTCGGGGGCTGGAGGGTGGATTGCTCCATCTTCAGCGACTGCGACCCGGGCACGTCGCCGCCGAGCACCTTGATGCGTTTGGCGATGGACTGGGCGTGCTGCAGTTCTTCCTCGATGTCGTCGCGGAGCGATTCCTTGACCTCCATGGCCAGCATCCCGTCGAGCTGGATGGAATTGCTGGTGTAGTTGATGACCGTCTCGAGTTCCATGTTGTAGGCGGTCTTGAGCAGGTCGATCAGGGTCAGCCGGACGTTCTCGGGGAGGGTCTCGGTCTTGAGGTTTTCGGCGTGTGCTAGGGTCATAAGTGATCCTTTCGTCATTACTTGCTTAAGATGAATACTAGGCGGGGAGCAGGCGTATTTCCACGAGCGCAAGGCTGAGTGCGCGCACGTGACCCGGCCGGTATGCTGCCGGTATGAGATACGCACTGATCATGGCGGGCGGGTCGGGGACACGGCTCTGGCCCATGTCAACCCAGGCGCTACCCAAGCAGCTGATCCCGTTTATTGGCGGGCGATCGCTGCTGCAGATCGCGATGGAGCGGCTCGACGGGCTGGTGCCGGCGGAGCGGGTTTATGTGGGCGCGGGGGAGTCGACGCGGGAGGCGATGATGGAGCGGTTGCCGGGGATGACGGCCGAGCGGTTCATCGGTGAGCCGATGGGGCGTGACACGCTCAACGCCGTCGGGCTGGGCTGTGCGATGCTGCTGGCGAAAGACCCGGACGCGACGGTGGCGATCTTCACCGCCGACCACATCATCGAACCCGTCGATCAGTTCCTGCAGATCGTGGACAAGGGCTATGCCTTGGCGGAGGCGCAGCCGGACACTCTGGTGACCTTCGGGATCACGCCGACGCACGCGGCGACGGGGTACGGCTACCTCGCGCTGGGCGATGCGGTGTCGGACCACGCCCGCCGGGTCGATGCGTTCAAGGAGAAGCCCGAGGCGGCGGTGGCGGAAGAGTACTTCGCAGCCGGCGGCGACAAGTTCCTGTGGAACTCGGGGATGTTTGTGTGGAAGGCAGCAACGGTGATGGACTGCATCCGCCGGTATGCCCCGGAGAATTACGCGGTGTTGTCGGAGATCGGGGCGAAGTGGGGCGAAGCCGAGACGATGGCGGAGCTGCCGGAGACGTTTGGGTCGCTGAAGAAGGTGAGCGTGGACTACGCGGTGATGGAGCCGGCGAGCCAGGATGACCAGGTGAATGTCGCGGCGGTGCCGATGGGGCTGACGTGGCTGGATGTGGGGAGCTGGCCGAGCTTTGCCGAGACGTGCGAGACCGACGCGGGGGGCAACGCGCTGGGTGCGGAGAAGCACGTCTTGATGGACAGCAAGGGGACGCTGGTAGCCAGTGATGACCCGGAGCACCTCATCGCAACGCTGGGCGTGGAAGACCTGATCGTCATCCACACGGGTAAGGCCACGCTGGTTTGCCCGCGTGACCGGGCGGAGGACATCAAAAGGCTGCACGCGGCGGTGGGCGAGTCGGTAGGCGTCGACTATCTGTGATCGGTGGGCCTGGTGGGACCCGCAAGTGGTGAGGTCGAGCGGTGTTGACCATGAGCGATGCGCGTGTAGTGAGCTGACGCCTTGCGATGTGAAGCTGGGTAAACCTCAGCCCCGCGTCGGATCAAAAAAAATCAAAGAATCACACAATTCACGCAGAGAGCCTGTTGCAAAGTCCAACCGAAGGGCTAGGTTATCGGAGTCGGGCTCCTCGGGGAGGAGAAGCCCAAGTGAGAAAGACGCGGAGACACGAGAAAGCCTGCGAACGCAGTCCGGAGAGGGAATTGAGGATGAGAAGGTCGATCCGTTATTACACGATCGTGATGGCAGCTTTGCTCTTGATCATGGTGGTGCTCCTGCCCGCCGCGGCCAACGCACCGGTCACGCCCTGACCCGAGCAGCCGATCAAGACCGCTTGCACGCAGCCCGGAGGGGTGTTGCCTGTGATCCGGTCGAGATCAACGCCCAAGGCAAGCCCAACACAGGACCCTGCCGATCTGAGACGATGAGGCGATGCGTTACCTCGCCATCGATCTCGGTAAGCGGCGGACCGGGCTCGCCCTCGGCGACGACATCACCCGGCTCGCCACGCCCTGGCGGGTGATCGAGACCAGCAGCGAAACAGAACGGTGGCGGCAGCTTTGCCGGGCGATTGAGGAGGAGTCGCCCGGTGTCGTTGTCGTCGGCTTGCCGTTGAACATGGACGGCAGCACCGGCCCTGCCGCGACAGCCTCAAACGCCTTGGCTACCCAGCTGCGACAAACCACCGGGCTCCCCGTGGAACTCCAGGACGAACGGTTGTCCTCGGCGGAAGCCGACGAACTCATGGCCCGCAGCGGCCTGACCCACAAGCAGAAGAAGGCCCGCCGCGACGCTCTCGCCGCCGCCGCGATCTTGCAACGCTATCTCGACCGGCCCGTCACCGATCATCCATCCGCCCCTAACCCCGAGTGACCCGCAACCCACCGTCGTGCCGCGTCACGCGATCACGGCATAGACCAGCAGAGCCAGCGCGTTGAACACCGTGATCAGCCCAGCCAGACCCAGCGCCTGGCGCGCCCAGACGGGCAGGCGGTAAGCGGGCAGGTTCAGCCAGCCTAAGCCGACCCGGCATCGACCGATCACATCGGGCATCACCGCGAGCTTCAGCAGCAAGCTCTGGAACAACGCGGCGAACCACGCCCTGTCCGGTCGAGCTCCACCCGTCTTGGCCTCGGCAACCGGAACCGCGGCCGGCTCATCATCCAGCCCCACCGCACCAGTGATCTCGTCCACTGATGAGAAGCTATACCCCAGCGCATCGCCCGACGCCGGCGCGGCCGACTCGGTTGCCACGCCCGGCAAGGGATCTTCGGCCTCGACCACCGCATCGACCGTCTCGAACTCACCCTCGACCTCCTCCCCCGCAATCAGGTCATCCAGCTCCGCGATGCTCATCGCGGCGCCGTCCGCGGGAGCATCCGGGGCTGTGCCCGTAGCCGGCACGAGCGCCGAGCCATCGTCCAGCATCGGCTGCCCTTGGGCACCCGCCCGGGCCTCGGGCCGGCTTAACTCTGGTTTGGGCGCAGGGGTCTTGTGATTGATCGATGGGCCATCCGACGCCACGGGCGGCGCGGGGTTAGCAACAGGCTCGGGCTTAGCCTCCGCCTCGGGCTGCACTTCCGGTTCCGCGTGCGGCGGGCGCACCGTCTCCGGCAACGACTGCGTGATCTGTGCCTCGGCCTGGGCGTCGTCCAGTAACGCCGAGAGCTGCTCATCTAGGGCCGAGTGGGCATCCCGGCTGGAATTCGGCTTCCGCGGGTCCGCCACCCCACCCGCCACCGCACCCGCACCCGCCGCAGACGCCGGGGCAGCCGCGGCCAGGGTCGCGTCGATCTGCTGGTCCAGCAGCGCATCACCCGGAGACGCAGCCGAGCCGCTCTTGGTCGGGCTGGGCGCGACAGGCGGGGGGTCCTTCGGCGGCGGCGGCAGGCCCTCGACCGGATCATCCCCCCGGGTGTTGATGCGTTCGAGCAGCTCGTCGAGCCGGGACTCAACGCTCTGCTCCGCGGGGGCTTCGAGGGTTTCGGTGGACATGCCGGGTACGGTCCGCGAGGGAGGGGATGCAGGGCGACGCGGCGCGATGAGCCGCGCTGAACACAATGGTTGCCGGTCCATCGGAGTTATCGACCGGCATCCAACGCCTCTGCAGCACCCCGCCGGGTTTCCGATAAGCTCCCGCCCTCCGAGGCCCGGAAGCCGCCCCAGACGGCCCCACCGTCCGATAGCACGGCCAACCCCAACCACTCCCGCCATGCCAAGCCCGCGTTTCCTCACCCCCGACCTCGACCAACTGCCACCCGACGGCACCGGTCGGCTCCAGCTGCCCGCCAGCGAAGCCCACCACGCCAAGCGTGTGCTCCGGCTCGCTGACGGCTCACCGGTGGAACTGCTCGACGGGGCCGGCCGCTCTGCCAGCGGCGTGCTCATCGACGGGTCGAGCGTCGAGGTCACCGCCGTCACCCAGCACCCCCGCCCCTCGATCTCAGTCACCGTGCTCGCCGCGCTGCCCAAGGGCCCGCGCGCCGACCAGATGATCGACCAGCTCACCCAGCTCGGCGTCCGCCGATTCGTCCCGCTGCTCACCCGCCGCAGCCAGCCCGAGCCCAAGGCCGCCCGACTCGACAAGCTCCGCCGCGGCGTCGAGACCGCCGTCAAGCAGTCCGGCAACCCCTGGGCCATGACCATCGGCCCCGCGACCCCGCTGCCCGACTCGTTCGACCTCCCCGGCTCACGCTGGCTCGCCGACCGTGCCGATCACGCCGACCCATCTGCACCCCCAGGCCACGCCGACACCCACGCCGTCTGGATCGGCCCCGAGGGCGGGTGGTCCGACGACGAGCGTGCCGCCGCATACGACACCGGGCTGCAACCGCTCACGCTCGCCCCCTACACCCTGCGGGTCGAGACCGCGGCCGTGGTCGCCGCTGCCCGCTGGTTGCAGCCTTAATCTCACCCGATCCCTTACGCGCCACCAACGCTCACCGCCGACGCGGTGCCTCAAACCGCCACGCCAACGCGTACTCCCAACCCGCCAGCAGCCCGTCCCCACGCCGCGACACCTCCAGCCGGTAGACCCCAGCCGGCAGCGACCGCTTGAACACATGCTCCACATTGTCGATCGCTGACCTCGACTCCGCGACCGTCGACCAGCCCCCGTCGGCCTCCTGCCGGCTGAGGCGCAGGTCCAGATTCGCCAGCGCCGCCTGAGCCAAGCGTGGCCCGAAGACGTGCCGGTGCCAGGTCAGGATCACACTGCACTCGCCCAGCGGCCGGTCCGCGTAAAACACAAAATGCTGGGCCGTCCCGCTGGCGATGCCGCCGAAGTGGTAGCCGTACCGCTTGTCGGTGGGCCCCGGCGGCGTCGGTCCACCTTCAAGAATCAGCAGCGACCGATCGACATCGACCACGCCCGCGCCGAGCCGCTCGTCCAACGGCTTGCCCGGCTCGGGCTTCCAGCGTCTGCTCTTGAACGCCCCCGCTAGCAGCGCCGCCTTGATCACCTCCGTCCGCCCGTCGTCTGCGGTCTCGGTCCGGTCGGCGTACTCGATCAGCCGGCCCGCCATCGCCGCGACCAACGGCGTGCTGAACGACGTCATGCTGTGCGGGGCGACGATGTCCGGCTTGCACCGGCCCTCCCGCTCGATCTGGGTGTACCCCCCCGAGTTGTTGCCGTTGGCCAACCCAACCGCGATCACGTTGAACGCCGGGGCGAGCAGCGCGGGCACCGAGCTGTTGCGCCCGTTGTTGACCCCCGCCACAACCAGCACATCGCGCTCGTCCACCACGTGATCGAGCTTGCGGAGCACAAGCGGCGAGCCCGGGTTCTCGGGCGCGATCCACGAATGTGTAAACACCCGGGCCGTCACCGTGGGGTCGGTCGGGTGCGTGGTGCCCGCCCGGAGGTACGCATCGGTGAGCCAGGCTTGGGCCGGGAAGACGTGGACCGTGTCCACGCCCGGCGCGGCACCCTTCGGGCCGTAGATCACGCGTGCTGTCGAGGTCGCGTGATTGCTGGGCGGGCTGTCGCGGTCGTGCAGGACGAAACGGACGCCGGCGAACCGCGGGTTGTTGGCGTCGGGGGCGTAGCTCGTGGGCGGGCCTTCGACGTGGCCGAACTCGACGCCCCGGCCGGTCGGCATGTCCGGGCCCAAGCGTCGGCGTGCCGCATCCAGCCCCGTACCCGCGATCCAGCCGAACCGCTTATCGGGCGGGTTCGGCCGCGGTGCGATGGGGCTCAGTGGCGGCAGCCCGACCAATGCACTGTCCACCTCCGCCAACGCCGGCTCCACGCCCCCCACTGCCCCAAAGGCCACCGCCACCAGACACGCCGTCGCCCACCCCCTCCGCCATGCACGCTTCATCAACCGGCCTCTCATGCCCGTACCGTACGGCATCAATCCGCCAAAGATCGCCGAAGCCGGCTGCCAATCGTGCCGATGTCTCCTTACGACGAGCCGGGAGGGGGCTCCACGAGGATCACGCATGATCGACGCCCCACGCCCCACCAAAATCACGCCAAACTGGGTCGACCAACAGCTCCGTCAACGCCTTGACCGGGTCCTGAGCCCCGCGGTCGGCACCGCCGTCCTGCGTGAACTGGGGCGTGCCGAGGCGAACTTCCGCACGGTCGCCGACCTGCTTCAGGCCGACCCGTATCTGACCGGACGCTTCATCGCGGTGGCCGAGCTCGCACGGGCCGACAGCCCAGAACCGCTCCGCAATGTGGAAGACGCGGTACGGCTGCTCGGGCTCAAGAACGCCGAGTCGTTGCTGCTGAGCGTGATGCTGATCGGGCCGCTGGCCAGCGATATCGTGGCGGTGCACGCCCGGGAAGACGTCTGGGCCTGGTCCATCGGCTGCGGCATCGCCGCCGACCTCTTGGCCCAGAACGCACACCCCGGCGATGACATCCAACCCCTGCCCGCACACGCGGGGCTAGTCGACGGGCTCATGCTCGGGCTCGGTGTCCTGGTCCTGCTCGCCGGCGTCGGCTGGCCTTACCAGCAGACACTCGGCCCCCAGCTCCGCCCCGCCCAACTCGCCGACGACGAACGCAACGACTTCGGCGTCACCCACTACCAAACCACCGGCTGGGCGCTCCAGGCCATCGGCTGCCCGTCCCACCTCGCCGGGTCCAGCAACGCCCTGGCCGACCCCGACAAGGTCTACACCCCCGACGCGTCCTTCGGCTACGCCGTCGAGCTCTTGGCCGCCAAGCTCGCCGGCTTCCAGCAGGCCGTCGTCGACGAAACCCTCGGTACCCTGCTGCCCGAGTTCGGCATCGACTACGACGCCCTCCAACGCACCGTGCTAAGCGAGGGCCAACGCCGACTCCGCAGCATGATGCAAGCCTTCGGCGAGGCCGACGACACCCCCGACCACCGCGGCCTCAGCCAGCGGGCCGGCAACGCCCTGGCCAGCCAGGTCGAAGACGCCGTCCGCCGCCGCTCCGCCTGATCAGTCTTTTTTGTTTTTCTTCGAAGACGCCGACCCGCCCTTGTCCGTCGACGCCTTGCTCGACGACTCCGAACCACCGCCACCCGACCCGGCCTTCTCCTTCTTGCCACCGCCGTCGCCCTTCTTGTCTTTGTCCTTGCCCTTCGCCTTGTCCGCTTCGGCCTTCTGGTCCTTCTTGTAGCTCTCCGAGCGGTAGTCCGTTTCGTAGAACCCCGAGCCCTTGAAGATGATCCCCGCGCCGATCCCGATCTTCCGCTTGAGCTTCAGCTTCCCACACGCGGGGCACTTCCGCAGCGGCGACGCGGTCATCGACTGGAACGCCTCCATCTCGTGGTCACAGACCTGACAGAAATATTCGTAGGTGGGCATGATCGGTTAAGGGTTTTGGAATCTATAGAAAAGCAGCGGGTTACTCCGCGACACTCACCTGGGCGGGACGCACGATCTTGTCGCCCACCACATACCCCGGCTGCATCTGCATCACGACCCGGCCCGACTCGACCTCCGTCCCGGGCTGACGCATCAAAGCCTCGTGTTTCACCGGGTCGAACTCACCGCCCGGCTGAACCTCCACCCGCTGAATCCCGACCCCCGCGAGTGCTTTAAGCAGCTCATCCCGGATCGACGTCACGCCCTGCAGCAGGTCCGCCGCCGTCGTCTTCTCCGGGTCGACCTGCAACGCCAGATCGAAGTGGTCCATCGCCGACACCAGCCCCCGCGCGACACTCATCAGCTTCTGTTCCGAAGCCGCCGCGACGTTCTGGTTCGCCCGACGCACGTAGTTCTGATAGTCGGCCGAGACCCGCAGGTACTTCTGCTCGAAGTCGTCGCGCTCCGCACGCAGCGTGGTCAGCGGGTCGTCCGCCTCCAACTCCAACGACTCCGCAGCATCCACCACCTCTTCGGGTGACGCCTCTTCCATCGGGTCCTGTTCCATGTTGTCCGCCTGCTCGCGTTCACTCATCGTCTGGTTCTCCAATCATCCCGCCAGGTAGTTCTTAATCCGATCCCACACGCTGCGCGACTCGGGCAGCACGCTGTGGTCTTCCGTCTCGGCATAAGCCTCCAACAGCTCACGCTGCTTCGGCTTCAGCTTCCGCGGCACCTCGATCTCCGCCACCACCACCAGGTCGCCCCGCCGGCCCGTCCGCAGGTTCGGCAGCCCCTCGCCCGTCACCCGCAGCAGCTCGTGATGCTGCGTGCCCGGCTTGATCGTCAGCGTTGTCGACCGCGACTCCAGCGTCGGCACCTCCAGGTCTGCACCCAGCGCCGCCTGCGCAAAACTGACCGGCATCCGGAGCACCAGGTGGTCTTCCTCACGCTGGAACACCTTGTGCTCTTTCGCCCGCACCACCACATGCAGGTCGCCCCTCGGCCCCGCCGAACCGTTCACCCCCACACCCGGCTCACCCTCGCCCGCCACCCGGATCACCTGCCCATCCTGGATGCCGGCCGGGATCTTCACCGATAGCCGCACCTGCGTCGGGACCCGTCCCTTCCCGCCGCAGGCCGAGCACTTTTCCCGGTAGGTCTTGCCCGCCCCGTTGCACGCCGGGCAGGTCGTGACCATCCGGAACATCCCACCCAGCCCGGCCTGCTGCACCTGCCCCGTGCCGCCACACGTCAGGCAGACCTCGGGCTTCGTCCCCGGCTTCCCGCCCGTGCCGTTGCAAACCTCGCACACATCCAGCCGCTTAAACTCGATGTCCCGCTCGACGCCGGTCAACACCTCCTCCAGCGTGACCGTCGCCTGCGTCTCCAGGTCATACCCCCGCTGCGGTCCGCTGCGGCCCCGGCCCCGCGACCGACTCCCACCAAACGCCCCGCCGAAGATATCATCGAACATCGAGAAGATGTCCTGCGCGTTCATCGACCCGAAGTCGTGTCCACTGGTCCCACGCAGGCCCTCGTGGCCGTACTGGTCGTAACGCTGCCGCTTCTCGCGGTCCGAAAGGATCTCGTAAGCCTCGGCCGCTTCTTTAAAGTTCGCCTCGGCTTCCGCGTCCCCCGGGTTGCGGTCCGGGTGATACTTCATCGCCAGCTTGCGGTACGCCCGCTTGATCGTGTCGGCGTTCGCCGAACGCTCAACGCCAAGCACTTCGTAATAGTCGCGGGTGGTGGCCATGGAGTCTTTCAGGTCGGGTTCAGGCGGCCTCGGCAGCCGGGGTTGCTTCGGTTTCGGGGGTGGTCTTCGGCTGGTCCGGCCCAAGCAGACGCGACAAGGCTCGGCTGTACGCCGCGTCGAGTTCATCGCCGCTCACCCGGCCCAGCTGACCCGCAACCCGCACGCCCGCCCAAGTCCCCCGGAACCCCGGCAACGCCCACTGCCGACGCTTGAGGTCTTTTGCGACTTCAAGGATCGACCGCTTCCGGCTATCGCTCTTGAGCTGCCGAAGCGCACGCTCCGGATCGTCCGCGTTCTTCCGGGTGAGGTACGCCCCATTAATCACCGCCATCTCCGAGACGCGTCGCCGATCGATGCGTCCGGGCTTGTAGATCAGGTGGCACAGCCGGGCCCTCGGGGCGTGCACGATCGGGCCCAGACGCCCGGCCCGGAAGCCGAAGTCGTTGTCTTCGAGGTAGGCGTAGCGGCGGAGCTTCGCGTCGAACCGCACGGTATCGAACACCGAGCGTCGGAAGATCATGCGTGCCCCGTGCACCCGGCGGAAGGGTGTGCAGCCGAACGCGCTGTGCAGCGTTGGTGGGATGTCCCATGCCGGCGGCGGCTCGTCGTAGTTCGGCAGATACTCGCCCCGCAGGAACTTCGAGACCGCAGCCGAGCGTCCGCGGCGCAGCTTCTGCCCGCCAATGACTTCGGGCTGGTTCGCGGCAGGCTCGCTTTCAGAAGCGTCTTCCGGCGGTGTCGAGTCAAGTGCGGTGACTACACCCACCACCGGCTCCGCATCCGTGTGCTCGAAGACCTCCATCACCCGCTCGGCACAATCGCTGTACATCAGCGAGTCGTCGTCGATCATGAACAGCACATCCGCCGACGCCCGCTCGACGCCTTGGTTGCGTTGCGCGGTGAGCGACCGCTCGGCCGCGGGTTCGTAGACCAGAGCGATCGGGGCTTGTTGCTCGTTAACGAGCACGCGTGCGGCATCCGCCGAAGTCTCCCACCCATCACTGCCATCGATGACCACGATCTCTGCGGGTGGCCTGCTCTGCCCGACCGCGCACCGCAGGCAACGCGCCAGCACCTCGGGGCGGTTGTACGTGGCGATCACCAGGGCCCAGGTGAGTCGCCGAGCGGGATCGGCCGGATCGGTCATCGAACGGTTCCAGTGGCGCTGCTCACCCACAAGGTGTATCGGTCAGGCTGGAGAGCGAACAAAAGAAGGCCCGGGGACGGTGATCCCCGGGCCTTGGGTTGAGTCAACGGGGGGCTTTGTGGTGGTTCTTACGAGACCGCACCGACGACCGGCTCGGTGTCGTCTTCCAGGTTGGCGATGAGCACGTTAGTCGTCAGCATCAGCCCGGCCACGGACGCTCCATTGAGCAGGGCGGTGCGGCTGACCAACGCCGGGTCGATGATGCCGGCTTTTACCAGGTCGACGTACTCGCTGGTGCCGGCGTTGTAGCCCTTGCTGCCGGACTGGCTGAGGACCTCTTCGACGACGACGTGGCCGTCTTCGCCGGCGTTCTCGACGATCTGACGCAGCGGGGCTTCGAGGGCGGCGGCCACGATGTCGTAACCGAGCTTCTCGTCGCCCTTGGCAGACTTCCGCTTGGCTTCGACGGCTTCGATCGCACGCAGGAACGACACGCCGCCACCGGGCACATAGCCCTCGGCCGCGGCGGCTTTGGTCGCGTGCAGGGCGTCGTCCACGCGATCCTTCTTCTCCTTCATCTCAGCTTCGGTATTGGCACCGACACGGATGATCGCCACGCCGCCGGTCAGCTTGGCCAGGCGTTCCTGGAGCTTCTCGCGGTCGTAGTCGGAGGTGGTGGTTTCGATCTGCTGACGGATCTGGTCGCAGCGGGCCTGGATGTCCTTCTTCTTGCCAGCCCCCTCGATGACGGTGGTGTTATCCTTCGAGATGACGAGCTTCTTGGCGGTGCCCAAGGCGTCGAGCTCGAGGGTCTCGAGGTTCACGCCGAGGTCTTCGCTGATGAAAGTGCCACCGGTGAGGGCGGCGATGTCCCCGAGCATGGCCTTGCGACGATCACCGA
Source organism: Planctomycetota bacterium (assembly GCA_039025195.1). Lineage (GTDB taxonomy): Bacteria > Planctomycetota > Phycisphaerae > Phycisphaerales > Phycisphaeraceae > JBCCOW01. The sequence continues at coordinate 16,109 of JBCCOW010000055.1, read as the reverse complement.
AGCCGGGGGCCTTGACGGCCGCGACCTTGAGCACGCCGCGGAGCCGGTTGACGACGAGCGCGGCCAGAGCCTCGTTCTCGACGTCCTCAGCAATGATGAGCAGCGGCTTCTGTGCCATCGCCACCTTGTTGAGCAGCGGTAGCAGGTCGGGCAGGTTGCTGATCTTCTTTTCGTGGATCAGGATTAACGCGTCTTCGAGGACGGCTTCGTGGTCGGTGGGATCGGTCATGAAGTACGGCGAGAGATAGCCCTTGTCGAACTGCATGCCCTCAACGTAATCGAGCTCGATGTCGGCGGCGTTGCCTTCTTCGACCTCGACGACACCGTCCTTGCCGACCTTGTCGATCGCCTCGGCGATGAGCTCACCGATGGCGGCCTCGTGGTTGGCGGAGACAGTGGCGACCTTCTGGAGGTCGGCCTTGCCCTTGCACTTGGTGGCGGAGGCTTGGATCGCTTCAGACGCGGCGTTGGCGGCGGCGTTGATGCCACGCTGCAGGGCCATCGCGTTGGCACCGGCGGTCACGTGCTTGAGGCCCGCTTCGTAGATGGCGTGGGCGAGGACGACGGAGGTGGTGGTGCCGTCGCCGGCCTTGTCGCCGGTCTTCTTGGCGACCTCGACGACCATCTTGGCACCCATGTTCTGGAAGGGTTCTTTGACCTCGACTTCCTTGGCGACAGAGACGCCGTCCTTAGTGACGGCGGGGCCGCCGAAGGACTTGTCGAGGATCACGTTGCGACCGGTCGGGCCCATGGTGACCTTGACCGCGTCGGCGAGCTGCTGGAGGCCTTTGCGCATCTCTTGTGCGGCTTCGGCTCCGAAGATCATTTGTTTGCTAGCCATGCTGGATGTTTCCTTTGGCTGTGTGGGTTCTTAGGGGTGGATAGAAAGGTTGGAAGAAACTTAGGCTTCGAGGACGCCGAGCAGTTCGGACTCACGCATGATCTTGAGCTCGTCGCCGTCGACCTCGATCTCGGTGCCGGCGTACTTGCCGTAGAGGACGGTGTCGCCCTTCTTGACGGCGAGCTTGGTGCGAGAGCCGTCGTCGTTGAGCTTGCCAGGCCCGGCGGCGACGATCTTGCCCTGCATGGGCTTTTCTTTAGCGGACTCGGGCAGGTAGAGGCCCGAGGCGGTCTTCTCTTCGGCGGCGTCGGGCTTGATCAGGACGCGGTCGTCGAGGGGCTTGACGGTGGTCTTCTTGGACTTGGTGGCGGTGGCCATCGTTGAATCTCTCCAGAGGGGGATGAGGGGTGTTGGTGTTAAAGAACGGGTTGAGATTGGTGACAGGTGGGGGGGGGGGGTTACATCATGCCGGGCATTCCGCCCATGCCTCCCATGCCACCCATACCGGGCATGCCGCCGCCCATCCCACCCATGCCGCCGGGCATACCGCCGCCGCCGGGGCCGGCGTGGTGGTCTTCTTCGTCGGCGGGGGCTTCGGTGACGGTGCAGTCGCAGGTCAGCAGCAGCGTCGCGACCGACACGGCGTTTTCCAGGGCGGTGCGGTCGACCTTGGCGGGGGTGATGATGCCGCGGGCAACGAGGTCGGTGTACTCGAGCTTGAGGGCGTCGAACCCGTTGTTGCCCTTGGCGGCTTGAACCTTCTTGACGACGACGCTGCCGCGTTCGCCGGCGTTGTCGGCCAGGGTCCGCAGGGGCACGGCCAAGGCTTCACGCACCACGGCGACGCCGGCGGCTTCGTGCTCGTTGAGGGTGTCGACCTTGTCGAGCAGCGAGATCGAGCGGACGAAGCTCACGCCGCCGCCGGGGACGACGCCCTCTTCGACGGCCGCACGGGTCGCGTGCAGGGCGTCCTCGACGCGGGCCTTCTTCTCTTTGAGCTCGGCTTCAGAAGCAGCGCCCACATTGATCTGGGCGACACCGCCGGCCAGCTTGGCGAGCCGCTCTTGCAGCTTCTCACGGTCGTAGTCGGAGGTGGTGGTTTCGATCTCGGCCCGGATCTGTTCGATACGGCCCTGGATGTCGGAGGTCTTGCCGGCCCCCTCGATGATGGTGGTGTTGTCGCCGTCGATGGTGATCTTCTTCGCGAGACCGAGGTGGGCGAGTTCGACCTGGTCGAGCTCGATGCCTAGGTCCTTCATAATGGCGGTCGCGCCGGTGAGGACGGCGAGGTCGTTGAGCATGGCCTTGCGGCGGTCGCCGTAGCCAGGGGCCTTAACAGCACAGATGTTGAGCACGCCGCGGAGCTTGTTCATGACCAGGGTCGCCAGGGCTTCGCCTTCGACGTCCTCGGCAATGATGAGCAGGGGCTTCTTGGCGTCCTGGATCTTCTCGAGCAGCGGGACGAGCTTCTGGATCGAGCTGATCTTGTCTTCGAAGATGAGGACCAGAGCCTTTTCCAGCTCGACGGTCATCGCGTCTTGGTCGGTGATGAAGTTCGGCGAGAGGTAGCCGCGGTCGAACTGCATGCCTTCGACGACATCGACATAGGTGTCGAGGGCTTTGCCCTCTTCGACGGTGATGACGCCGTCCTTGCCGACCTTCTCGAAGGCGTCGGCCATAATCTTGCCGATCTCGGGGTCGTTGTTGGCGGAGATGGTGGCGACGCTGGTGATGTCCTTTTTGTCGCTGATGGGCGTCGCGAGGGCGTCGATGTTGGCGACGACGGCGGCGACGGCTTTCTTCATGCCGCGGACCAGGGCGTTGGCGTCGACGCCGGCGGTGACCTGGCGGATGCCGGCCTTGAACAGGGCCTCGGCGAGGACGGTCGAGGTGGTGGTGCCGTCGCCGGCCTTGTCGGAGGTCTTGGAGGCGGCTTCCTTGACGAGCTGGGCGCCCATGTTTTCGGTCTTGTCGGCGAGTTCGATTTCCTCGGCGACGGTGACGCCGTCCTTGGTGACGGTCGGGCCACCCCAGGACTTGTCGAGGACGGCATTACGGCCACGGGGGCCGAGGGTGCTCTTGACAGCGGCGGCGAGCTTTTCGACTCCGGCGAGCAGCTTCTCGCGGGCCTCGCTCTCGAAGGTGAGGTCTTTGACAGCCATGGGTGGGGGGGCTCCTGTTCCGGGTGGGAGAGGGGTAAAACGGGTTGAGCGGGATAGGGAATCCCTGCGAGCGGGACAGTACTACAAGGTGGCTGCCAGGCGAAACGCAGGCAGGTAAAGCATTTCACATTACGGCAAGACATTGCGATATATGAATTTGCACGAATTGCGGACTGGCCTTGATGGGATCAGGGGGATCGCCGAGCCTGCCAAGGTGACACGCGGGGTGGGTGGGGGCTGACAAAGGACGGCCGGCGACGCGTCGCGTCGCGGCTAATGAAACCGGAACGGGACGCTTCGCGTCTTCCGCTACACGGCATTCGGTGGGCGGAGCGGGATTACGCCGCGGAGCGGGAGGCCTGGAGGCGGGCTTCGATGCGGCGGATGCCGCGGAGTATGTCGGCGGCGGTCTTGAACTCGGCGAGGTGGGGGTTCTTGGGGCGGAGGATCGCGGCGGTGAGGGCTTTGAGGCGCTGGGCTTCTTCAGAGTTGGGATTGAAATCGATGAGCTGGCGGAGCTCGGGGTTGTTGGTGGGCTTGGCGATCTGGACGGCGAGGTAGAAGGCGTCGACGGTCTTGTCGACCTTGCCGTGGACGGCCCGCATCTGGTTATTAGTGACGTCGCCGCGTTCGAGCATCTTGCCGAGCATGCGCTGGATCTGGGAAGTGCGCATCATCTCGGAGAACAAGGTCTCAATCATGGGGGACTCGCCGAGGTCTTCGCCGATACGGCAGGCGGAGCCGAAGTCGACGAAGCCGACGCCCTCTTCGGTGATGACGAAGTTGTCGAGGCGGAGGTCGAGGTGGATGACCCGGGCGTGATCGTGGAGGACGGTGAGGAGCTCGGCGGCCTGCCTCGCGAAGTCGATCTGGGGCAGGGGCTTGCCGCCGTTCCGGAGCCAGTTCATGGTGAGCTCGGTGACCATGCCGCGTTCGTTCTTGACCACGTCGAGGCAGGACGGCACGCGGGAGTTGAACGGCTCGGGGAGGTGCTTAGCGAGGATCTTAAGGATCGCGGCTTCGCGGGTCAGGAAGGTCGGGAACACGGTGTCAACGAGCTTGCGGGCGCGCTCGGCGAGGGCGTCGGGGTCTTGGCCGGGGAACTTCTTTTTGAGACGCCAGAGGAGGTTGGCGTAGGTGGGGACCTGCTTAGTGACAATGTAGCCGTTGGGCGCGTCTTCCTGCCGGGTGAGGTGGACCTCGTAGGTGAAGCGGTCGGTGGTGTCGCCGGGCTGGATGAGGGCGGTTTTGCGGGCGGTGAAGTAGGTGCCCTGAGGCGTGATGCCGGGGATGCGGACGCCGGCGGGGGCGGCGTGGATGGCGGTGGGGGCTTGTTCGATAACGAAGCCACGTTTGCCGTCGAAGGCCTCGGCGAGACGCTGCACGGACTGCTCGTGGGCGGCGACGTAGGCGAAGACACCGCCCCACTTGAGGCGGGGGAAGACCTCGTCGGGGAGCTTGGGTTCGCCCGAGCCGGCGACGAGGACGTCGGCGAAGATGCGGTGGTCGGCATCCGAAGAGCGGAGCACGGTTCGGCCGTCGGCCTCGCGTTTGAGGGCTTGGCCGAGCACGGCGGCGACGAGCTTTTCGCGTTCTTTGACGGAGGTGGCGCGGGCGCTGCTGGTGCCGGAGAGCGGGGCGGCCTCGCCGGTGGAGCGGGTGCGGGATCGGGGTTTGGGGATGAGCTTGGAGAACATCGACCGCGTCAGCCGGAGCAGGGCGTGCCAGGCGGAGGCCAGCCGATCGGTGGGGCTGCGCCAGCGTGACGGAGTGGCTATCGGACGGAGTGGCCTGCGTCTGGAGCGTCGGCGGGGCGGTTTCGAGGAATTGGGCTGGCGTGGGGCGTCGAGCCCGCCATAGGTGGTGCGACCGGTGCGATCGGCACGGGTGTGCTTGAAGATCGGATGGTCGGGGGAGGGGTTCACGGGGTGGGCGGGGGGTACTGGGGTGGGCTGACCGGTGGATGGGGGTGGGGGGTGGATCAGCCGGAGCGTGGGCGGGGGCGGGGCGGGGGTGTTGCTGCCGGTGCGAGGTGAGCCCGGCATTTTACGGCCACGGGCATCGCTTCCCAAGCGGAGCAGGTCACGGGTGAGCTGCCGGTGTTGGACGGCTCGGCGTCGCTGTTTACGCGGCAGGGGGGTTGTCGGGATCGCACGCGCCACGCTTGGCGTATCGGCGGGCGGTCGGAGCGGGCGTGAATGGATGTGCGGGCTGGGTGGTGATTCCCAGGAGATCACAGATCACGCACGCAGCGGAAGCCGTTGTTGGTGGTGGCCGAGTCGGGCGTGTTGGCGGTGCGGGCGCCGAGTCGGTAGCGGTTGCAGTAGGAGCGGTGGCAGAGGTAGGAGCCGCCTTTCTGGACCTTGTGGGTGAAGGCTTCGTTGGGGAAGTCGTCGGGCTGGGGGGCGGGTTGGGGGCCGCGGGGGTTGTCGCGGGTCGCGGGGGTGTCGGGGGCGTGGTGGGTGGGGGACCACCAGTCGGCGGTCCATTCCCAGACGTTGCCGGAGACGTTGTAGAGGCCCAGGTCGTTGGGCTTGAAGGCGTCGACGGGGCAGGTGCCGGTGTAGCCGTCGTCGGCGGAGTTCTGGTCGGGAAAGTGGCCCTGCCAGACGTTGCAGCGGTGCTGGCCGCGGGGTTCGAGCTGGTTGCCCCAGGGGTAGACCTGCTGGTCTCGGCCGCCGCGGGCGGCGCGTTCCCACTCGGCCTCGGTAGGAAGACGCTTACCCGCCCACTCGCAGTAGGCGATGGCGTCGGACCACGAGACGTGAACGACGGGGTGGTCTTCCAAACCCTTGAGGTCCGAGCGCTGCCCGTGGGGCTTGTCCCACTTGGCGCCTGGGACGGCGACCCACCAGCGGAGCCCGGGGACAGCGGCTTGTTGGCGGAGCTTGTCGGCGTACTTCTTGGAGAGGTGGATATGAAACACGAAGGACCAGCCGAAGCGTTCGGCCTCGGTCACGTAGCCGGTCTCAGCGATGAAGGCGGCGAACTGGGCGTTGGAGACGACGGTGGCGTCGATGTAGTAGCCGGGGGTGGTCACTTCGCGGATCGGGCCTTCGCCGTCGTCGGGGAAGCCTTCCGGGTCGTCGGTGCCCATGCGGAAGCTGCCGGGGTCGAGGCGGATCATACCGTCGGTGGAGCCGGTGTCGGCGTGAGTGATGTTGTCGGCGGGGGGGACGAGGGGCGCCGCGGCGCCAGCGGCGGCGGCGTGGGTAGCGACGTCGGCCTGGAAGCGGGCGGCGACGGTGCCGGACGGCTTGACAGGAGGCGTCGGGACATCACCAGCCGAGGGCGTGCAGCAGGCTTTTTTGGGGGCAGCCATAGGACGGATGATATGAGAGTGCGGTCTGCGGGATGGAGCGTTGGGCGACGCGGGGCGCGACCAACGGTCGCGGCTTTATGGGGCGAGCTACAATCGCGGCGATGAGTGACGTCTTCGAGCATCGGTTGGACAACGGGTTGGTGTTGGTGGCGGAGCCGATCGCGGCGGCGGCGTCGGTGTCGATGGCATTGATGACGCCGGGCGGGTTGGCGGCGCAGCCGGACGATCAGCTGGGGGTCGCACCGGTGCTGGCGGAGATGGTGACGCGGGGCGCGGGTGGGAAGGGGGCACGCGAGCACAGCGAAGCACTCGATGAGTTGGGCGTGCAGCGGGGGACGTCCACGGGCGGGCAGTTCCTGTCGGTCTCGGCATCGATGCTGGGCGAGAAGCTGGGCGAAGCGCTGCCGCTGCTGGTGGACATGCTGCGTCGGCCGAATCTGAAAGAGGCGTCGCTGGGGCCGAGCGTGGAGCTGGCGTTGCAGTCGCTGGAAGCCTTGAAGGATGACCCGCAGGGGCGGGCGATGGTGCGGCTGCGGGGGGCGCATTACCCCGAGCCGTTGAACCGCTCGTCGTACGGCCGAGCGGCCGACCTCGAAGGGCTCACACTGGATTGCGTTCGGGCCTACGCGGCGAAGCGGTGCGTGGCGGGCGGGTCGGTGCTGGGGGTGGCGGGAGCGTTTGATTGGGAGCAGCTCAAGGCGATGGTGGACGAGGTCTTGGGGGATTGGAAGGGCTCTGCGGAGCCGGTGGCTGGCGGTGACGTGCCGGAGCGGGCGTACCACCACGAAAAGGCGGACACGAGCCAAGTGCATATCGGCTTGGCGTATGACGCCCCGCCGGCGACCGCCGAGGACGCGGTGCTGCAACGGTTCGCGGCGTCGGTGCTGTCCGGCGGCATGGCGGGGCGGCTGTTCACCGAGGTGCGGGAGAAGCGGGGGCTGTGCTACTCGGTCGGCGTGCGGTACGCGGAGCAGCGGGAGCTCGGTGCCGTGCTCGGCTACGCGGGGACGACGGTCGCCCGGGCGCAGGAAACGCTGGATGTGTTTGTCGGCGAGCTCGCCCGACTATCGGAGGGCGTCACCGAAGCGGAGTTTGAGCGGGCGAAGGTCGGGCTCAAGTCGGGGCTGGTGATGCAGGGCGAATCAACGGGGGCGCGGGCGTCGGCGATCGCGGGGGATGTGTACACGTTCGGGGCACCGCGGACGCTGGAAGCGCGGGCGACGGAGGTGGACGGGGTGACGCTCGACGCGGTGAACGAGTACGTGGCATCGCACCGGCTGGGGGCGTTGACGGTGATGACGGTGGGGCCGGAGGAGCTCCGGGTGCCGGACCTGGCGGGGGTGGGTGTGGGTTGAAAGACGGGGGGCCTGTCGGCCCGCCCGCTACACGAGCGAAGCGTTGGGGTGGGTGGAGGTGTGTAATGCGTGTGTTGATCACGGCGGGGCCGACACGGGAGCCGTTGGACGAGGTGCGTTATCTGTCGAACCGGTCGTCGGGGCGGTTAGGGATCGCGTTGGCGGAGGCGGCGGCACACGCGGGGCATGAGACGACGCTGCTGCTGGGGCCGGGGATCGTGGCGCCGGTGGCGTCGCAGGGGTGGGGGGGGTTGAGCGTGGAGCGGTTCACGTCGGCGGGATCGCTGGAGGGCTTACTGGGCCAGCGGTTCCCGGAGTGCGACGTGTTGATCATGGCGGCGGCGGTGGCGGACTATCGGCCGGCGGCGTACACGGAGGGGAAGCTCAAGCGGCGGGAGGACGAGACATTGGTGCTGGAGTTGGAGCCGATCCCGGATTTAGTCGCGGGGTGCGGGGCGAGCAAGCGGGAAGGTCAGAAGGTCATCGCGTTCGCGTTGGACGACCCGACGAATCTGGACGAACAGGCGGCGGAGAAGATGCGGCGGAAGCACGCGGATGCGATTGTGGCCAACCCGCTGGGGACGATGGACGGGGCGGACATCGACGCGACGCTGGTTTTGGCCAGCGGCGAGCGGTTCACGCCGGGGCCGCTGAGCAAGGAGGCGTTCGCGGTGTGGCTGATCGGTCAGCTGGAGCAGGTATGACTCACTGGACTGGGGGGGGTAGGCATTCGGGATTCTGGAGCTAAACTGCGGGGATGCCTGCCCCGACCGCAACCACGGAATTGAACACGCAGAACCTCAACGTGCTGGGGCTCACGCCGCTGCGTAGCCCGAGCGAGTTGGAGGCCGAGCTGCCGGCCTCGCCCAGCGCATTGGAGGCGGTGGCGGGGGCGCGGCAGGCGATCCAGGACATCATGATGGGCAAGGACAGCCGGCTGCTGGTGGTGGTCGGGCCATGCTCGATCCACGATACCGACGCGGCGTTGGAGTACGCGGGGCGATTGCGGGGGTTGGCGGATCGGGTGTCGGACCGGATGCTGGTGGTGATGCGGGCGTACTTCGAGAAACCGAGGACAACCCTGGGCTGGAAGGGGCTGATCAACGACCCGCATCTGGACGGGACGTTCGACATGCAGACGGGGCTGCGTCGGGCGCGGAAGCTGCTGATCGATATCGCGGAGCTGGGGTTGCCGACGGGGACGGAGCTGCTGGAGCCGATCACGCCGCAGTTCCTGGACGACCTTTTGGCGTGGGCGGCGGTGGGCGCACGGACGACCGAATCGCAGACGCACCGGCAGATGGCGTCGGGCCTGTCGATGCCGGTGGGCTTCAAGAACGCCACGAATGGGAACCTGCAGGTGGCGTTGGACGCGATGCAGGCGGCCCGTCACCCGCACCACTTCTTGGGGATCAACGAAGAAGGGCGGACGTGCGTGGTGGCGACGCGGGGCAACGCGTTCGGGCATGTGATCCTGCGGGGCGGGGCGGATCGGCCGAACTACGACCCGGGGAACGTCGCAGACGCCGCAGCCGCGCTGCGGAAGGCCGACCTGAACCCGCTGCTGATGGTGGACTGCTCGCACGCCAACTCGGAGAAGCAGCACGCCCGGCAAACCGTGGTGTGGGAGTCGATCATCGAGCAGCGGCGGGCTGCCGGTGATGACGGCGCGGGCGGCTGCCCGATCATCGGCGCGATGATCGAGTCGTTCTTGGAAGAAGGGAATCAGAAGCTGAGCGATCCGACGGCGTTGAAGTACGGCGTGTCAGTTACGGACGCGTGCGTGGGCTGGGACGCGACGGAGCGGATGCTCATCGAGGGGTATGAGCGGTTGGGGTAGCAGGTGAGTTGGTGGCAGCGCGGGGTCCGCGACCACCGGTCGCGGCTTTATGGGATGAAGTCGAAGACGCGGGGGATGAGATAAGACTCGGGGCTCAGCAGCAGGCTGTGGTGGTGGCGATCGGGGACGAGTTCAAGGGTGGTGTTGACAGGGCGGGCGTTGAAGAGCTGGCCGGCGTTCTGCGGAGGGGTGTGGCGGTCGTCGAGGCCGTGGACGATAAGCCAGGGCAGGTCGGGGGGGAGCTGCGGTGCGTGTTGGACGGGCGTCTTGGGGCGGTGGCCCAGGGCGTGTCGCTGGTTGCGTCGGGCGGCGGCGGTGATCCAGCTTGGCGGCGTGAACAGCAGCAGGGGGTGGGCGGCGTGGCGGGCGTACGAGGCGATGACGGCGTTGGGGTCGGCAAAGGGGGTAAGCGTGATGAGCGCGGTGGGGGTGTAGGGGAGGTCGGGGGTGGTGGCGAGCTGGATGGCGGCGGCGGAGCCGTAGGAGATGGCGAAGAGGACAAGGGGTTGCGGTGGGCCGGGCGACATCTCTCGAATGTGTTTGAGGAGCAGGGTTAGGGACTCGGCTTCGCGCGGGCCGAAGGTGGGGGGGGTGGAGGAGGATCGGCCGTGACCGGGCAGATCGGGGGCGAGGACGGTGTAACCGGCTTGGCGGAACGCGGTGATCCAGGGGCGGAGGGCGGGCTGGCGGGCGGAGTGGGCGAAGGTGTGGAGGACCAGGGCGAGCGGGGGGTGGGGGGCCCGGCCGTCGCGACGGCCGGGCGTTACGGGGAGGGGCGGGTAGAGGTCGGCGTGGAGGGTGACGCCGTTGGGCAGTTCGACCCGGAGGGGTTGGGAGCCTTCGGGTTGGGGGTATTCGCTGAGGGGGGTGGTGAGGTGGCTGAGGATCGGCTGGCGGTTGGGGGGGCGGTAGGCGTAGTGGGCGACGACGGCGTAGCAGCCGGGTAGGGGGAGTGTGAGCAGGAGCAGCGTGAGAGCCCACACCAGGCTGCGCCATGTGTGGGCTTTAGGCGGAGGCAACGAGGACGCGGGGCTTGGCCTCGTGGTCGGGGAGGATGGCGATGTTCTTGAGGCCGGCGTCATGGGCGAGCTGTTGGGCGTCGGGGGCGGAGACGGATGCGATCTCGATGGCGAGCTGGCCGTTGGGGTGCAGGTGTTGCTTGGCGTGCTGGATCAGGGGTCGGACAAGGTCGAGGCCGTCGGGGCCGCCGCGGAGGGCGAGCTCGGGCTCGTGGTCTTTTACGGTCGGGTCGACGGCTGCCCACTCATGGTCGGGGATGTAGGGCGGGTTGGCCAGCAGGTAGTGGGCCTTGAGCTGGCCGATCGGTTCGAGGAGATCGCCCTGGCGGAACTCGATGCGGTGGTCGATCTGGTGGGTTTTGGCGTTCTCGGCAGCGAGGTCGAGGGCGTCCTGCGAGAGGTCGGTGGCGATGATCTGGGGGGTGAGTTTCTGCTTGGTCCAGTTGACGGCGAGGGCGATGGCGATGGCGCCGGAGCCGGTGCAGAGGTCGACGGCGACGGGGTGGGCGAAGCCGGGCGTTCGGCGTTGGTGCTGGAGGACGTGCTCGACGAGGGTCTCGGTGGACGGGCGGGGGATGAGGACGCGCTGATCGACCTTGAGGTCCAGGGCGAAGAACGGAGCGTGCCCGACGAGGTAATCGACGGGCTCGTGGTTGAGGGCGCGTTCGACCAGCCCCCGGAAGGTGGCTCGCTCCAAATCAGAGGCCGGCCTTTCGGGGTGCATGTACAGCTCGAGCCGCTTGCAGCTGAGGGTGTGGGCCAGGAGCATCTCGGCCTGCACGCGGGGGGCGTCGAGGCGTTTTTTCTCGAAGGCCCCGGTGGTCCACTGGAGGAGTTGTTGGGTGGTCCAGGTGGGCATGGTTTAGCCGCTAGCGGTTAGCTGCTAGAGCCTAGTTGGGAAGAGGCTGCTCTGTCTTGTGGTTACGGGTTCGCGCGGTCGGAGAGTCGCGGGTTTAGCATGGACGGATGGTGGATAGGCAACAGCTCTGGTCGGTGCGGGTGATGCTGTGGGCGGACCGCTGGCGGTGGGTGGTGTTCTGCGGGCTGGGGGCGATGCTGCTGGGGCTGTGGGGCACGGGCTGGCGGATCACGGGGGAGTCGGCACGGCTGGCGTGGGTCGCGCGGGGGTGGGTGCGGACGGGCAGCTGGGTGGACCCGGACGGGCATCACGCAGCGCTGTCGCCGGGGATGCTCCGGCTGTACGGGTGGATGATGCTTTGGTTAGAGGACGGCTGGATCGGGGGGGTCAACGCGGTGGTGATGATGGGCGCGGGGGCGGGCTTGTGGGCGACGTACCACGTGATGCGGCGGGCGGGCCGGATGGGTGTCGGGCTCAGCGGGCTGGGGTTGGAGGGTCTGGAGGAGGGTCGAATTGGTGAGCTGGCCAAGCGAGTGGGGCGGGGGCAGGCGGTGCTGGTGACGGTGATGCTGGGGCTGAGTTTGCAGTGGGCGGAATCGACGGTTCGGCCGTTGACCGACGGGCTGTTCTTGGGCGGGGTGATGCTGGTGTGGCTGGGCGTCGAAGTGGTGATCGAGGGGTGGTCGCGTCGGGCGGTGCGGGCGCGTCGGCGTCGGTTGCGAGATCAGGAACGGGAAAAAGCCGAGTCGGAGCAGCAAGAGACGGTGGTGTCGCGGCTGCGTCGGGCGGGGCTGGGGTGGTGGGTGATCAAGGGGCTGGCGCTGATCGGCGGGGGGTTGGCGTGGGCGTCGCTCTGGCGGAGCGTGTGGGTGGTGCTGGTGGCGGCGATCGGGCTGGGTCTGATGGTGGAGCTGTTCCGGGCGTTGGTGTGGCGGGCACCGCGGCGGGAAGGGTTGGGGGTGGGGCGTCGGCTGCGGGCAGGGGTGGCGTGGGGGGGTGGCGCGCTGGTGGTGCTGGGGGGGTTGGCGGGGGCGTACCGGGTATGGGTGGTGGGGCTGGACCCGGCACTGGGCTGGGGGCCGGACCAGCGGGTGTTCTGGGAGGCGCTGCAGCAGGTCGATCTGCGGCTGGGTGCGAACGTGGTGTCGTTGCTGAGTGAGGCATCGCCCTGCGGGGTGTTCGGGGTCAGGCTGGGTTGGGCGGGCTGGGTGTTGGGGCCAATGGCGTTGGGGCTGGCGGCGGTATTGGCTTGGCGGGTGAGGCCGATGTGGTCGTGCTGGGTGGGGTTGCTGGTGCTGCAGTGGTTGATTGTGCAGCCGTTGGATCGGTATGTGCTGGCGTGTTTGCCGATGGTGGCATGGGCGTGGTGGCGGGGGGCGGTGCTGGTGGAGGTGTGGATGCGGGGACGGCACACGGCGGGGCGGGGGGGAGCCGTACAGAAGGCTGCGCTCTCTGTGGGCTTGTGGGGGCGTGGGGTGGTGCTGGGGCTGCTGGGGTTCTGGCTGGTGCTGAACGGGCTGGGGGTGGGTCGGTTACTGGTGGAGCAGCGGATGGGCGAGGGCTGGTCGGCGTACCGGGGCGGGGTGTACGCGGCGGTGGATGAGTTGGCGAAGACAGTTTCGGAGCAGACGCCGAGCGACGCGGTGCTCGTTGGGTCGCGAGGGCTGCCGGCGATGGAGCTGGGGTATCTGGCGGAGCGTCGGGTGGTGCGGGAGCTGCGGTTCGAGCAGGAGCTAGGGTTGCCGAAGGCATCGGCGTATTACGTGCTGGAGCCGGTAGGGGAGGTCACGGCGTTGGAGCTGACGCGTCGGGGCTGGCGTGCGGGCGAGCAGCTGCGTTGGGTGGGGTACGGGGATGCGGGGCAGGGCGTGGGGGTGCGACAAGTGTTGAGCGACTGACCGGCGACGCGTCGCGTCGCGGCTGCAAAGCAGCGTGCTTCTGTTGCGTGTGTCTGGGTCAGCCGACCGTGCTGGGGGTGGCGGCGAGGTACTCGGAGATGATCAGGGCGGCGAACATGAACAGCCAGACGAGGTCGAGGAAGTGCCAGTACATGACGGTGAGCTTGACGGGGGTGTAGAACTCGTGGTCGTACTTGCCGTCGAGGGCGCGTTTGGTGATGACGAGCAGGGGGATGACGCCGCCGATGACGTGGAGGGCGTGGACGAGGACGAGGAAGAAGGCGAGTTGGAAGAGGCGTGAGGAGTAGCCGGCCTCGGCGAGGGCTTCGTCGGTGAGCAGCTGCAGCATGGCTGGGGTCTGGGTGATCAGGAACCCGGCGGTGAGCCCGACGGTGACCATGAGCCAGTGACGGAGCGCGGCCTGGCGTTCACGGCGGACGGCAACGAGGGCTTGATGGATGGTGTAGGAACTGGCGAGGATGAGGACGGTGGAGATGGCAAGGAGCCAGGGCATCTCGATGGAGCCGGCGGGCGGGGCGACGGGGGCGATGCGTTCACCCGTCAGGGTGTTGGTCTTGGCGTAGGAGCCTTGGATGCGGATGATGGCGTAGCCGATCATCGAGGCGACGAAGAGGGCAGCGAGGGCGGCGAGGAACAGCCACATGCCGAGCTCAGCGGTGCCGCGGGGCACACGGTGGCCCTCACGGCCACCTTGAGCGATCTCAGAGAAACGCTCGGCCAGCGGCGTACGTTCGGGGGGCGTGTTGTCGTAAGGGTGCGATTCCACAGCGGGATACTAGACCGCGTAGCCGGCGGCGCCGACGAGATTATCGAGATTTTGCGGCACCGGTTTCAGCGCATCACGTCTTGCTTCTGGGTCAGCGTGATGGGGACCTGTTGGGGCCGGCGGGGGGTGCCGGGCGAGAAGTAGTCGAGCCGGAGGGTGCGTTGGACGAGAACGGGCTCGGTGCGGGGGTTGCCCTGCGGGTCGAGTTCGGGCTCGCCGGTGAGGGGGTTGGTGATGGGCCGGGTGAGGGGCTCGCCGGTGACGGGGTTGGGGACCTGGGCGACCTCGCCGTAGATCCCGGCGACGAAGAGCGTGAAGCGATCGACGTCTTCGACGGGAACGGGCCAGATGGCGACGGAATCGCGTTGCGAGTCGGGCCCGGGGAGCATGGAGCCGGCGGTCTGATTCAGGCGGAGCAGCAACGGGTTGCCAAGGCGCTCCTTGACGGCGTTAAAGACTTCGTCGGGGATCGCCCGGTTGGTGGTCATCACGCGTCCGCCGTCGGTGAGCAGCGTGAGCCGGCCGACGAAGTAGACGGGGTCGGCGGTGCGGTTGGTCACGCTGAAGGGCATGTACCAGTACCAGCGGATCCGGCCATCGACAGTGACCGCGAGCGTGTCGGGCGTGTCGTGAGTGAACTGCAGCTTCCAGGACGGGCTGACCAGCGCGGGTGTCGGGAAGTTGCCCTGCGGGTCGCCGGGGTCGAGGGTGGGGTCGTCGTTAAGCAGCCCGGCAGCGTCCTGAGCCAACACGGGAGCGGCCAGCAGTGCAACCAGGATCGCAGCCACCGCGGCGGTAGCGAGGGCGATGCGGTGCGGTCTCCAAGTGGGGGCGGCGGACTGGACAGCCTGGGAAGAAGCGACGGGGGCGGTGGGGGCGGTGGGGGCGGTGGATTGGTAATTCATGGGCGATCGATCACAATGGGCGGGACCGTGATTGTAAGGCGGCAGCCCAGACGGGCCAAGACGAAGCGTGAGTTACCGGCGGGTGCCCGTGTAAAGGCGTCCGGGGGCAGACGGTATCCCGATAGGAACTGGTATGTCGGACATTCAAGGTCAACGGGGCGTGACGGGGATGGAACAGGGAGCGGGGGATGGAGCGTCTACGAACGTTGCGGGGCCGGGTTGGCACGCCGGGGCCGTCCCTTCAGCCCAAGAGGGTACCGCGATGTCGCTGGTCCTGACCGGCCGACCGCACACGCCGGGCGATGCGGTGCGGGAGTTCGAGTCGTATCTGCACCGTCAGGGGATGAGTCAGCGTGAGCTGTGGGGTCTTTGGGAGCAGCCGAGCGATACGGACCAGAGCGACAGTGATAGGGCGGGCGGGGGGGGGCATCCGGGGTGGGCGGCGGCGCAGCGGATGCGGGCGGCGGTGATGGGGCTGCCCCAGGCGGGGAAGACCGCGATGCTCTTTGTCTCGCCCTCGGTCGGGGGCTGGGCGGGTGGCGGACGGGCGGGCGTGCAGCGGGTCGCGGGGCTCGTCGACGAGGTGTCCACCCGGCTGCTGGGGGGGGCGGATCCGAGCGATGGCAACGCGGTGTCGGTCCGGATCGTGCAAGCGTTGCTGGACCCAGGCCAGGTCCTGGAACAGGAGACGCTTAGCCACGCGGGTTTCTCGCGGCTAGCAAAGCTGGTCTACATGGCCCGAACGCTGGAGCCAGGTCGGCGGGGTGGGCGGGGTGGGGAGCTGGACTTGGCTGGAGCCCTGCCGAGTGACAGTACGGAAGTAGCACCCGGCTGGGAAGAGCGTGGGTACAGCCCGCTGACACACGCCGCGTTCGCGTCGGCGGTGTTGGCCAGCTACGAGGACACGCAGGACTGCCCCGGGCTGCTCGGGCTGCGGACGATCGAGGAGGTGCTGGCGGGGCACCGGGCGACGGGGCGGTTTGACCCGTCGCTGTGGCGGGTGGTGATGGTGGGCGACGAGCCGGCGGCGGTGATCATGCTGGCGGCGGTGGGGCTTCTGGGGGGCGGGGCACCGTCTGATGCGGGTGAGGCTAAAGGAGTGGGTGGGGGGGGTGGGGCGG
>JBCCOW010000054.1:0-29424 GCA_039025195.1 Planctomycetota bacterium | reverse complement strand
GAAGGGGATGACGCCCTGGGAGGCGCCGTTGGTGCCCTTGATGTGGGAGCCGGTGGCGCGGATGTTGGTCCAGTCGTTGCCGAGGCCGCCGGCCCATTTGGAGAGGGCGGCGTTGTCGCCGACGACCTTGAAGATGTGGGTCAGGTCGTCTTCGACGGTGGAGAGGTAGCAGGAGGAGAGCTGGGGGTGGAGGGTGCCGGAGTTGAAGAGGGTCGGCGTGGCGGAGACGAAGCGGAAGGTGGAGAGGAGCGAATAGAACTCGATGGCGCGTGCTTCGCGGCCCCCGGAAGTTTGGTCTTCGTTGAGGGCGAGGCCCATCGCGACCCGCATCCAGAAGTACTGGGGGGTTTCGATGCGCCTGCCCTCGATGTGGAGGAGGTAGCGGTCGTAGACGGTCTGGATGCCGAGGTACTGGAAGTGGAGGTCGCGCTGCGGCTGGAGGGCGGCGGCGATGGTGTCCAAGTCGTAGGAGAGCAGGGTGGGGTCGAGGAGCTCGGCTTCGACGCCGTCGGCTAGGTAGCGGCGGAGCCCTGTGCGGTAGGCGGCGTGGAACTTGTCGGCCTGGGACTGCTGGTCGGCGGCGAAGAGGGGGGCGTTGGCGTAGTCGGGCTTGGGGGCGTTTTCGCCGAGGGCTTCTTGATAGACAGTGTGAAGAACGAGCCGGGTCGCGACCTGGTTATAGGAAGGCTCCTGCTCGATGCGGGAGCGGGCGACCATCACGAGGGCCTTTTCGAGGTCTTCGGGGCTGATGTTGTCGTAGAGGGAGACGAGGATGTCTTTGAGCAGGTCGTCGGGCTTGCACTCGGGCAGGCCGTGGCAGGCCTCGAAGACGCGGCGCTTGATGGCGTGGGTGTCGAGGGGGGTGGTGGAGCCGTCGGCGTATTTGACTTTGAGGGTCTTCTGCGAAGACTTGGCTTCTTCGCCGCGGATAGCCCGCTCGCGGGAGCGGTCTTCGCGGTAGACGATGTAATTGCGGGCGACGCGGTACTGCCCGGCGTGCATGAGCTGGTTTTCGACGAGGTCCTGGATGGTCTCGACGTCGATGGTTGGGGTATCGGCGGAGTTTCTGGCGGCTTCGAAGTCGATTTCAGTGACGACGCCGTTGGCGACGCCGTCGATGGCGGCGATGAGCTCTTCGCCGAGGGCTTCGGGGCGGGGGAGCTTGTAGGTGGCCCGGAAGGCGGATTCGATGGCCTTATGGATGGTCTCGCGGTCAAACGGGACGGTGCGGGCGTCACGCTTGCGGACAAGGATGGCGGGGTTGGGGGTGGGCTCGTTGGTAGCGGTGACGGGCGGGGTGCTGGCGGCGGTCATGGCTTGTCTTTTTCCTTCGCGTGAGCTGAGTTGGTGGTGCTGGTGAGGAGTTTGGAGTGTTCGGATGTAAACATTCAGACAAACCGCACACCGCTTGAAAGCGGTTTGATGCCCGGGGGGTGCCTGGATTTGCGCGAGGTCTCTTCGGCCCTGCGGCCGACCCACTCGCGGCACGACGCCTTCCGTGGCGTCGGCCGCTACTGCCTAATCATTATCCGGTGTTGACCTGCGAACGACCGGGCACGATACCCGATCAGAACACAAACATCAAGGATCACGTTCATGAGTGTGGTTTCGGCAGGGCCTGCTGCAAGGTTGCGCGCAAACGCATATTCTGCAGGAAGTCCCATAACCTGAGCTGGCCTGAAATCGGGTTGGTTGGTTTCGGGTTTCACGGCCAGATTCCACATCTTGTGGTCCGAGTGTCGCATCCAGCACAATATGTCGGCCCATGTGGCCCGTCAACTTGAGACATCTGCGAAAAACGCGAGATGCGTAAAAACGTAAGAGAATTGTGTCAGGGCCGCATTTGAGAAGCGTTCAGTCGGTTTAGGCAACACCGCGGGACACGTTTTCCACCATGATTGCGTTCTGAGGCTGGGCGGCGTGGTTTGACCGGGCCGTGCGGGCTCCTCACAATGTCCGCCCGCCTATGAAACCAGTGTTGATTGCTGGGGTCTCTGATTAAGGAATGCCCCGAAACCGAAGGAAGCCGAGCCCGTTATGAGCCTGAACATCAAGCCTGTCGACGCCTGTGAACTGGACCTTGTCTCCCTGGGGGAGTGCATGGTTCGGCTAAGCCCGGAGGGGCACGGCCGGGTGGAGTTTGCCAAGAAGCTGGATGTGTATGTGGGTGGGGGGGAGTTCAACGTGGCGTATGCGTTGGCTCGGCTGGGGCTGCGGACGGGCTGGGTGGGGGGCGTGGTGGACAACCCGGTGGGGGCGATCGTCATGAATCATGCCAAGGGAGTGGGGATGGATCTGCAACACGTGGTCACCGAGCCGTACGACGGCGTGGGGCGGGCGTCTCGGATGGGGCTGAACTTCACGGAGGTGGGGGTGGGTCCGCGGGCGGCGGTGACGCTCTATGACCGGGGGCATACCGCGACGTCGAACATGACCCCGGATAGTGTGGACTGGAAGGCGTTGTTTGAAGAGCGAGGCGTGCGGTGGCTGCACAGTGGCGGGATTTTCACGTGCCTGAGTGAGTCAACACGGGAAGTCGCGGCGGTCGCGCTCAAGGCGGCGCACGACGCGGGGACGATCGTGTCGTACGACCTGAACTTCCGGTCGAAGCTGTGGTCGAGCGAGGAGGCGATCGCGACGACGAAGCCTTTGGTGCAATACATCGACTGCCTGATCGGGAACGAAGAAGACTTCCAGAAGGTGCTCGGCTACGACATCGAGGGCACGGATGAGAACCTTAAAGAGCTCCCGATCGAGAGCTACAAGGCGATGGTCCGGCGGGTCGCCAAGGACTACCCGAACCTGAAGGTGATCGGCACGACGCTGCGTGAAGTGATCTCCGCGAGCGAAAACAATTGGTCGGCGATCCTTTACTGGGCGGAGACCGACACGTTCTACAAGGGCCCCGACTTCGAGCGGCTGATCTTGGAAGACCGCGTCGGCGGGGGTGACGGCTTCGCGTCGGGCTTTGCTTACGCGTTCCTCGAAGGTAAGGACCCGCAGGAAGCGGTGGACATCGGCACGGCCCACGGTGCGCTGCTGCAGACCACACGCGGCGACACGAGCGAGCTGACGCTCAAAGAGCTGATGCATGTCGCCGGCGGGGGTGGGGCGCGGATCGTTCGGTAAACCCCTATCACCGTGGTCGTGTTTGAAAGGCACCAAAGCTCTTGGCTAAGCACAAGCGTTACAGCCTGGAGAACTTCACCGAGGTGTTTCGTTTGCTGAACGAGCACGGCGTTGAGCATGTGCTCTGCGGTGGGTTCGCGTGTTTTCTCCACGGGGTCTCCCGTGTGACACAGGACCTGGACATCTGCATAAGGCTTGAAGATGAGAATGTTCGAGCGTTCGTGGAAGTCGCCAAAAAGCTGGGCCTGCAGACACGCATCTCGGAACCAGTCGATGCGCTTGCCGACCCATTACGACGCAAAGCGTGGCGAGAGGAGAAGCATGCCGTCGTTGTTTCGCTCAATACGCCGGAGCGTTTGCTTCAGGTGGATGTGTTTCTGGAATACCCGGTGTCGTTCGATGAGCTTGCAGCCGATATGAAGTCGGTGGATATCGCGGGAACCCGGGTTAATATTTCTTCGATCGAGCACTTGATTAGAGCGAAAGAGAGCATCGATCCGCCACGGAAGAACGATCTCTTTGATCTGCAAGAACTGCGACGGTTGTTGGACGAGTAATCATGCCTGGAGAACGCGGGCAATCCGAAATCGGTTTTAGCCATGAACTGGCTTACCCGCTTGTATCCATGACGGCGACGGAGCGCGTCGAGTGGCTTTGCATGATGCTGAACCTGCGTTTGGCCGCGGGTACAGAGCGTCATGGCGGGCTTGTGGATGGAACAGGCAATGCAGAAGCCGCGGCCTCGCAGGCAGAGCCCGGAGCCAAAGGGTGAGTCTTTGCTGATGGACGCGTCGCGGTTTTGTCTGGGGACGATCGGGTTTTCGTATCAGGACTGGGCGGGGGTGTTTTATCCGGAGCGGGTGCGGGCGGAGCGGCGGCTGCCGTGGTACGCGGAGCGGTTCGGGACGGTGGAGCTGGACACGACGTTCTACGGGATGCCGACGGCGGAGCGGGTTCGCGCGTGGGCTGGGGTGGTGCCTGAGGGGTTCCGGTTCAGCCTGAAGATGTTTCGGGTGGTGACGCACGTGGGGGTGGTGGGGTCGCCGGTGTCGATCGGTTTGGCGCGGGGGTTTGTTGATGTGGTGCGGCGGTTCGAGGAGAAGCTGGGGGCGGTGTTGATCCAGTTCCCGCCGAGTTTCACGGCGGTGCGGCGTGATGATTTGCTGCGGTTGTTGGATGCGTTGCCTGAGTTGGGAAGCGATGGTTCGGCGGGTGGGGTGCGGTACGCGGTGGAGCTTCGGCACGATTCGTGGTGGTCGGAGGTGACGGTGAAGCAGTTGCGGGAGCGGGGAATCGCGTGGGTCGGGTTGGATCAGCCGACGGTGGCGGTGGCGGGGGTGTCGCCGGATGATGAGCGGCAGGGGGGTGGGGTGCGTGCACCGCGGGCGGTCGTGGTGACCAGCGATTTTCTGTACATGCGGTGGTGCGGGAACCACGGGCAGATCCCCACGAATGATCACGAGATCCTGGACCCGACGCCGAGGCTGCGGTGGTGGGTGGATCGGCTGCAATCGGTCATGGGGGGTGGGGCGGTGAAAGAGGTGCTGGGTTATTTTGGGAACAGCTACAGCGGGCACGCGCCGAAGGCGTGTCGGCGGATGATGGGGCTGTTGGGGTTGGGTGTCCCGGAGGGGGAGGTGGAGCGGCAAGGCGGGTTGTTTGGGTGAGGGGACCGGTCGCAAGCGACCGGGCTAAACAGTTAGAGCTAGATGCGGTGGGTTAGTACAGCCAGGTGAGGGCGATGAAGAGTTGGCCGAAGCCGTCGGTAGTGGACTGGTTCTCGAACTGGTCGGTGAGGATGGTCTGGGAGTAGCCCGCCTCGAAGGTGCAATTGTTGTGTTGGTAGCTGGCGACGAGGCCGCCCTCGAAGAAAGCGAAGAGGGGTTCTTCTTCGGTGCCGAAAGGGGAGTCATCGAAGACATTGCCTTCGATGAAGATGTTGTGGACGACGATACGCCCGGTGGCGCGGGCGAAGGCGTAGACGGACCAGCCGTTGGTCTGGGGCTGGTCGAGGGCGGTGGCGGAGCGGGGGTTGAAGAGGGTGGGGGGGCCGAAGTCGTCGGGCAGGTGGAGGCCGTAGCGGGCGGTGAGGGCGAGGTCGGCGTAGAGGTCGACGGTGCCGAGGGCAAGGCCGAACTCGGGGATGAGCTGAGCGTTCCAGGCATGAGGGTTGGCGTTGGGCTCGTGGTCGATGAGGTCCAAGCGCCATTTGCGTCGGGCGTAGAACTGGAAGGTGGGCTCGTCTTCGAGCTGGTTGCTCCAACCGAGGGGGTCGGGGGAGTCGAACTGGTCGTGGATGCCGACCTGGATGGGCTCAGCCAGGGCGGAGTTGCCGATGAGGCCGAGGTTGACTTCGAGGTGGGTGAGGGTCGCGACACCGTTGGCGGGTCCGGTCGGGGTGAGGTTGTCGTACTGGAGGAAAGCGCCGCCGTAGAGGTAGCCGGCGTAGGGGCGTTCATCGAAGAGCGGGGCGCGGGTCTCGATGGTGACGGGGGTATAGATGCGGTGGCCGAGGAGGAAGCCGGCCGCGGAGCGGGGGGTGGCCTCGGCGAAGACAGCGGGCTCGAGTGCAGCGAGGGTGTCGGCGGCGGCCTGGGCCCAATCGGGTTGATAGGTGAAGAAGAGGGCGAGGCCGTTGGTGTAGTGGCGGTCGCTATCCCTGGAAGGGCGGAGGATGGAGCCGTCGTTATTCCAGATGGCTTCGAGGCGGTAAGCGGCGTTTGGGTTGGGCGGGGTATCGTCGCTGTGTGCGGCGGGCGTGGCGCTCAGTAGAACAACAAGCGTGGTCAAAGCGGTTGCAAACGATGGGGCGTTCATGGTGATCCAGCATAACGCTGGAGCTGCGGGAAGAAGTCGGTGAAGTCGTTGCGGAAACCGGTCAGGTCGTCGAGCAAGTCGTCGACGGCGGGGGTGAGGTCGATGGGTTGTTCGGCGTGACGGCTAAACCGGTGGGAGAGGTAGGCGGAGAAGCGGTCGAGGGCGGTGCGCAGGCCGTCGGGGGTGGCGTAGTGTTCGAGGAGCTGTGTATCGCGGATGCGGTGGAGGGCGGCGGCGGCGCGGGGGGAGGGGTGGTTGGTGGTGGGGTGGTCAGTGGTGGTGTGGTCGAGGGTGGCGAGGCGCTGGTGGACGGAAGCGGTGTAGTCGGCGAGCGGGGTGTGGGTGTAGGCCGGCCAATCGAGGCAGAGCAGGTGGTCGTAGAGGATGTCGACGGTGATGGCGGCGAAGCGGGCGGTGGTGTCGTTTTGGAGGAGCCGGGAGAGCCGGGCTTTGGATTGGGCGACGGCGGGGTGGGTGTCGGTGAAGGCGTCGACGCGGTGGTGCTGGGTGACGGCGGCGGCGGTATCGGGGTGCAGGTTGGTGGGGAGCGGCCCGCGGTGGAGGTCGGGGAGCACGGCCCCGAGGAGGGTTTGCGGGGAGGCTCGGTGGTCGGGGCGGAGCGGTTCGGCAAGGAGGAAGTGGGCGAGGAAGTTCACGGGCTGGTTTGGGCAGGCCCGGGGGAGGCTTCCCCCGGGCTTTAGGTGGTGGTGTGTTTAGAGGACGGGTGAGGCGAGGGCGCAGAGGCGGTCGAGGGTGCGGTGGTGGAGGGGGCGGTCGGCCCACTGATCGGCGTCGAGGGGTGGGCCGGTGGCGTCGAGGTAGCGCTCTTGGATGACGCGGAGGGCGTCGGTGGCGGCTTGGCCGAAGGTGATGACGTTGAGCTCGTAGTTGATCTCGAAAGAGCGGATGTCGAGGTTGGCGGAGCCGCAGACGGCGGTGTGGTGATCGACGGTGACGGTCTTGGCGTGGAGGAGGCCCTGCGGATAACGGTGGATGTGGACGCCGGCGTCGAGGAGGGGGGTGAAGTAGGCGCGGGCGGCGGCGTCGCAGATGCGATGGTCCGACCGGGTGGGGACGACGAGCTGGACATGGACGCCGCGGAGGGCGGCGAGTTGGAGCCCGACCAGCATGGGCTCGTCGGGGACGAAGTAGGGGGTGGTGATGATGATGCGATCGCTGGCCTGGTTGATGGCGGAGAGGAGGACTTGAGAGACACGGCCGCGCCTCTGCGAGGGGCCGGAGGCGATCATATGGGCAGCGGTATTTCCGGGAGTATTGCTGAGGGGATCTGGTTCAGTCTCTGTTTTCAGATGCGGGAAGTAGGCGTCGCCGTCGAGGCGGTCGCCGGTCTCGGCTTCCCAGTCGTGGGCGAAGACGAACTGGAGGGCGGACACGACGGGGCCTTGATAGAAGCCGACGACGTTCTGCGATTGGCCCTCGGTGGTGTCGCCGTCGGGATCGGCGAGGTTCATGGAGCCGCAGTGGGCGGTGGTGCCGTCGAAGACGGCGAGCTTACGGTGGTTACGGACGTCGAGGCGTTCGAAGAGCACGCGGAACGAGGCGACGGGGAGCATGGGCTGCAGCCGGACGCCGGCGCGTTCCATGCGTTGCCAGGCCGCGGTGTCGATGAAGTCCGACGAGCCCACCGCATCGACGAGGAAGCGGCATTCGACGCCACGCTGCGCGGCGTTGCAGAGGGCGTCGGCGACGCGGTGGACGGCGGGTTCGGCCTGCACGATGTAGTACATGAGGTGGGCGTGGTGTTGGGCGGCGTCGATGGCTTGGATGAGCCGGTCGATGATGGCGTGGGCGTTGTCGGTGAAGTCGGCGTGGTTGTGGGCGAGTGCGGGGAGCCCGGTGACGGCTTCGATGATACGGATGGGCCGGCGGACCTCGGCTGGGGCTTGGTCGCCGAGGGCAAAGGGGGCGAAGCGGTCGACGATGAGGTCGCGTTGGAACTGGGCGTCGATGCGGTCACGGAGCTTGGTGCGGCGTCGGCCGAGGACTTGAATCCCGATGAGCAGGTAGAGGGGTATGCCGACGATGGGCAGGAGGAAGATAAGCGTGAGCCACGCGAGGTGTTGGGACGGGAGGCGGTCAGTTTTGAGGACCACGGGGACCATCACGAGGCGGAGGAGCCAGTCGAGGAGGGGGATGCTCAGGAGCCAGGCCATGGGCGGATGGTACGGGGGAGTGGGGCATGGATGCCGGGCGGATGGGTGTGGGCGTACGATGGAGCGATGGTTGCTTGGCGGCGTAATCTGGTCGGCGGGTTGCTAGGGGTCGGGCTGGTGTTGTGTGGCGTGTTGGTGGTGCAGGGGATGACGGCGGCGCGGCTGCCGGGGTGCGGCGAGGGGGGGGCGTGTGCGGACCTGACGGCGGGTCGGTGGGGTTGGGTTGGGCCGGTGCCGGTGAGCGTGTTGGGGCTGATGGGGTATGGGTTGATGTGTGGGTGTTGGTTGATGCGGTGTTGGGGTTGGTTGCGGGTCGCGGCGGTGGGCGCAGCGGGGATGGGGGCGTGGTTTGTGTTCGTGCAGGCTGGGTTGGTGGGGGCGTGGTGTGGGTGGTGCACAGCGGTGCACGCGGTGTCGTTTGGGGTCGCGGGGTTGGCTTTGTTGGAGCGAGGAGCTACGCGGAAGGGGTTAAGCGTGGTGCTCGGCTTGTTGGGGGCTGGGGCGGTGGTGTTAGCTCAGGTAAGTTTGGAGCCGGGCGGTGTGCAGGATGCGTCGGCGGTGGATGCGGTGGGGGGGGGGGAGCGAGAGGACGCGGCGGGCCGGCGGGTGGTGCGGCTGTTAG
Source organism: Planctomycetota bacterium (assembly GCA_039025195.1). Taxonomy (GTDB): domain Bacteria; phylum Planctomycetota; class Phycisphaerae; order Phycisphaerales; family Phycisphaeraceae; genus JBCCOW01. The sequence goes on along the minus strand of JBCCOW010000054.1, from coordinate 20,682 downwards.
ATGGGGTGGGGGTTGAGCAAGCGGGAGGGTTCGGGTTGGTGGTGGGGGAGCAGCCGATGGTGGGGGAGGCGTCGGCCGAGCTGATGGTCGTGAAGGTGGTGGACTACACCTGCCGGGAGTGCCGGGCGGTGTCGGCGAGGTTGCAGGAGCTGCGGCGGTTGGCGGCGACAGAGGGGCTGCGTGTGGGCGAGGGTGTTCGACCGGTGGAGGTTGCGTTGATCGTGATGCACGCACCGTTGTCGCATCGGTGCAACCCGTATTTCAGCTCAACACCCGAGCGGCATGCAGAGGCGTGTGAGTTGGCGCGGCTGGCGTTGGCGGTGTTCAGGGCGGAACGGTCGGGTGAGATAGCGGCGGGCTCGTTTGTGGGGGTACATGGCTGGCTGATGGAGCGGGAGCGGACGGTGGCAGAGGCGCGGGTAGAGGTCGAGCGGCGGGTTGGCGGGGCGGTGCTCTCGCGGTTTGAAAGCGATCCGTGGATCGATGAACGGCTGGCGCTGGGTGCTGAGGTGTTGGAGCGGTCGTATGAGACGGACGCTGAGGGGCGGCTGCCGCAGCTGTACGTCGGGGATTTGTTGCTGATCGGTCGGCCGACGGTGGGGCAGCTGCGGGAGCGGTTGGAGGAGGTGTTGGGGGGTGGCTGAGTGACGTGCTCGGCGGGTCGGCCCACGGTGAAACACCGTGGGCTTCGGGGTTTGTGGGGGTGGGGTAGGATGCGGCGATGCCTGATTACAGCCGAGAAGAGTTGAACTGTCGTTTGGTCGTGGGGATGGAGGTGCACGTTGAGCTGGCCACGCGGACGAAGATGTGGACGTCGGCCCCGAACGTGGCCCACCGAGAGAACTTCGAGGCGGAGCCGAATACGTTGTTAGACCCGGTGGTGATCGGGATGCCGGGGACGCTACCGGTGATGAACAAGGCGGCGGTGGAGATGTCGATGCTGGTGGGGTTGGCGTTGAACTGCGCGATCGCGGAGTACACGAAGTGGGACCGGAAGAGTTACTACTACCCGGACCTGCCGAAGAACTATCAGATCAGTCAGTACGACTTGCCGCTGTGTTTTGACGGGGCGATCGATATCCCGGTGAACGACGAGTCGGGAAACATGCCGGACCCGGGGACGAAGCGGATCGGGATTATCCGGGCGCACCTAGAGGAGGATGCGGGGAAGCTGCTGCACGAGGCGCCGGGTGGGGTGGCGATCAGCGGGTCGATTGTGGATTTGAATCGGGCGGGGACACCGCTTCTGGAGATTGTGACGGAGCCGGACTTCGGGAGTGCGGATGAGGTGGTGACGTTCTGTAACGTGCTGCGGGACATCTGCCGGCACCTGGGGGTGACCGAGGGGATCATGCAGAAGGGGCATATGCGATTTGAGCCGAACATCAATGTGGTGATCGAGACGCCGGACGGGAAGACGCACAAGACGCCGGTGGTGGAGATCAAGAATTTGAACTCGTTCCGGGCGGTGCACGGGGCGATCGTGCACGAGTCGGAGCGGCAGGTGGAGGAGTGGCTGGAGACGGGGAAGGAGATGGGGGCTGGGGCAAAATCGACGCGGGGGTGGGACGATGTGAAGGGGGTGACCACGCTGCAGCGGGAAAAGGAGGATGCGCACGATTACCGGTATTTCCCTGACCCGGATCTGGTGAGCGTGACGGTGGATGCCGAGTGGTTAGAGGCTGTAAAGAGCCGGCTGGTGGAGCTGCCGCTGGTGAAGAAGTCGCGGTACGTGGAAGAGCTGGGGCTGAAGGAAGAGGATGCGACGGCGTTGGTGGACGAGCCGGCGGCGAGCCGGTTTTTTGAGGCGGTGTTGGATGCCGGGGGAGACGCGCGGAAGTCCGCGGCGATGCTGCTGAACTCGGGGGTGAAACGGTGTAACGAGCAGGCGTGCACGCTGGAGGAGCTGGGTATTACGCCCGTGCAAGTAGTTGAGATTCAGCGGTTGATCGCCGACGACAAGGTCAGCTCAGGTGCTGCGGACAAGCTGTTCGGGCTGTGCTGCGAGGCAGACGAGTCGGCGGAAGCATTAGCGGAGGCGAACGGCCTGATGCAGGTCTCGGACGACTCCGCCTTGGAAGGCTGGGTGGACGAGGTCTTGGCAAACCCAGGGATGGCCAAGGCGATCGAGGACATCAAAGCGGGCAAAGGCAAGGCGATCGGGGCGCTGATGGGCCAGGTAATGAAGCTGTCGAAGGGCTCGGCGAACCCGAAGCGGGTGACGGAGATGATCCGTTCGAAGCTCGGAGGTTGAGTCGGAGCGGGTCGGGCTAGGATCAAGGCATGTCTGAGAGCGGTGACGCAAGTGACGCGGTGAAGAGGGTACCGGTGATGGGGGTGGGGGCGGCGGATGTGCCGGCGGTGCTGGCGGAATTGGAGGGCCAGGGGGTAGACGCGGCGGTGTTCTGGGACAACGACCTGACGTGGGGCGAGGCACCGACGCCGCAGCTGTGGGTGGCAGCGGGTGAAGAGGAGCTGGCGCGGGTGATCATCGAGGGGTACTACAAGATGCGTCAGGAAGAGCGGCGGCAGGCGGCGGGAGATGGCAGGCCGGCGGGGACGCCGATTGTCGCCAAAGAGGGGCAATTACGCTTTTTGGGGCTGATGTTGTTGGGCATGGTGTTGGGAATAGGCCTGGCGTGGTGGCTGTTGAGTTGATGCGGGCCGGTAGTGGTGGGGTGGTGGTGGGCGGGTGCCCCGGCTGTTCAATGATGTCTAGGATGCGATATGCGAAAACATGGAAAGAATGCTCGGCTGCTGGGTGTGGGGCTCTCGATGATGTTCGTCATGGGAGTGGGGTTGATGGGGTGTGCGCCGGCGAACGGTGAGCCGAACGGTGGTGATGGCGAGCTGCCGCGGCTGTTGATGGAGCCGCCGCGGGATGAGTCGGGGGCGGTCGTGGTGATGGAGCTGGATGACGCGGAGTGGCGGGAGCGTTTGTCGCCGGAGGCCTACTACATCCTGCGTCAGGACGGGACGGAGCGGCCTTGGACGAGTCCGCTGCTGGAGGAGAAGCGTGCGGGTGTCTATGTGTGCCGGGCCTCGGGGGTGGCGCTGTTTGACGCGAAGGACAAGTTCGACTCGGGGACGGGTTGGCCGAGCTTCACCCGGCCGATCTCCGCGGACCGTCTCACGAAGAAGATCGATCGGAAGTACGGCATGGTGCGGACCGAGGTGCGGTCTGCCGCGGCTGACGGTCATCTGGGGCACGTCTTCGAGGACGGGCCGGCCCCGACGGGGCTGCGTTACTGCATCAACGGCGACGCGTTGTTCTTTGTGCCCGCCGATGAGATCGAGCAGGCGTCGGCGGAGCGGCCGGCCACGCAGCCGGCGGAAGGGGATTGACTTGGGCGGCGGTCGGGCAATGATTGACCCATGAGCCAATCAACCCCCGAAACGAGCGAACAGGATGCCGCGGCCTACCGCAAGAAGCTGACCGGGTTGGAGTACCACGTGACCCGCGAGGGCGGGACCGAGCGTGCGTTTTCCGGGGCGTACTGGAACGAGAAGCGGGACGGATCGTACGCGTGCAAGTGCTGCGGGGTGGTGCTGTTTGATTCCAAGACGAAGTTCGATTCGGGGACGGGCTGGCCGAGCTTTTACGACGTGGCGGCGAACGAACGGGTGAAGATGCTACAGGACGTGAGCCACGGGATGGTGCGGACGGAGGTGCGGTGTGCGGTGTGCGACGCGCACCTGGGCCACGTGTTCCCGGACGGCCCGAACCCGACGGGGCAGCGGTACTGCATCAACTCGGCATCGCTGGATCTAAAGCCACGCAGTGAAGATTAGGCGGAGAAGCGGGACGCTTCGCGTCTCCCGCTACACGCTTGTGGAAACTGCTTTAGTTTGGGATCTGCATGACGAGGCAGTGGACGCCGCCGCCTTGTTCGCCGATGTGGTTGGCGCGGATCGGGACGACGTTGTTGAAGTGCTGGCCGATGATGTGCAGGGCGGGGTCGTCCTGCTCGGGGTCGCCGCAGACGGGGACGTAAGCGGTGTCGCCGCCGCTTCCGATGTAGAAGTTGATGTGGACGATGCCGTCGGCGAGGGGGAGTTCGATGACGGTGAGGCCGTGGGCTTGGAGGGTGCGTTTGGCGTTCTGGGTGATGGTGTAGTTGATGTCGGATTGGAGATCGGTGGTGTGGAGGAGAACGGTGTTGGGGGCGATGAACTTGACCAGGCCGTCGACGTGACCGTTGGTGACGGGGTCGGGCATGAGGCCGGAGTCGAGCCAGATAACGGTGTGGAGCCCGAGCATGGCCTTGAGCTCGGCCTCGACGCGGGGCCTGGGCCAGTCGGTGCGGTTGGGGTTGAGGACGCAGGATTCGGTGACGATGCCGACGCCGTTGCTGATCTCGATCGCGCCGCCTTCAAGCACAAGGTCGGACTCAAAGATCGGCCAGCCCATGGTGCGGGCGATGTGGTCGCGGGTGAGGATGTCGTTCTGCCAGCCGGGGTACTTCATGCCCCAGCCGTTGAAGCGGAAGCCGGCGGCGGCGAGTTGTCCGTCGGGACCCCGCAGGAGTATCGGGGCGTTGTCGCGGGCCCAGTCGATGGGGAAGTGCCCGACGCGGAGGGTGAGGTTGTCGACGTCGCCGAGCATGTCGCGGGCGGCGTCGGCATCGGGGCGGTGGCAGAACACGGTGACGGGCTCGCTGCGGGCGATGGCTTTGGCGAGGGCAACGAACTCGCGGCGGAAGGGCGTGGTGACTCGGCCGTACTGATGGCGGGCCGGGAAGATCATCATGGTGCCTTGGCGGGGCTCCCACTGGTCGGGGAAGGTGTAGCCGAGGGCATTGGGTGTCTGTTCGGCCATGAGTCTGGGGGCGAGCAGCAGCAGGAGTGACGCGAGGCATAGCGGGGTGGTTTTCATCACGCGCCAATCTACCGCCGAGCCGGGGCAGAGCGAACGCGATTGTGATTTAATCGAGGCATGTGCAGGGAAGTGCAGGTGATACCATGACCGGGGTGACGGGGCCTGGGCTTGGCCGATCGGGGTGGATCGGATTGGGTCTGCTGCTGGCGATCGGGCTGCCGTGCTTTTTGCTGCTGCCGTGGTCGGCGCAGGAGGCGTTCTACAACAACCAGCGGTTGGACCCTGCGATCCAGCTGCAACCGCCGAGCCTGGCGGAGCCGTTCGGGACCGATGCGCTAGGGCGGTCACTGCTTTGGCGGTGTTTGTTGGGGGGGGCGATCTCGCTGGGGATCGGGCTGGCGGCAGCGGGGGTGGCGGTGGTGATCGGGGTGTTGTGGGGGGCGCTGTCGGGGTATGCCGGTGGGCGGACGGACGCGGTGATGATGCGGGCGGTCGATGTGTTGTATGGGTTGCCTTACATCCTGCTGGTGGTGCTGATCGGGGTCGCGTTGCAGCCGGCGGTGGAGAGCTGGTTGACGGGCGTGATGCCGGCGGGGGCGGTGGGTGGGGCGACGCTGTTGGCAAACTTGTTAACACTGTTTATGGCGATCTCGGCGGTGAGCTGGCTGACGATGTCGCGGGTGGTACGAGGTCAGGTCTTGAGCCTGCGGAACCAGCCGTTTGTCGAAAGTGCGCGGGCGATCGGGGCGGGGCCGGGGCGGGTGCTGCGGGTGCATCTGCTGCCGAACCTGGTGGGGGTGATCGTGGTGTATATGACGCTGACAGTGCCGTTGGCGATTTTGCAGGAGAGCTTCCTGAGCTTTCTGGGCATCGGGGTGCAGCCGCCGCTGCCGAGCTGGGGGAACTTGGCGTCGGAGGGGGTGAAGGAGCTGCCCGCGATGGCGGTACCCAGCCTGCCGATGCGTTGGTGGCTGCTGGTGATGCCGTGCGTGTTGCTGGGTTTGACGCTTTTGGCGATGAACTTCCTGGGCGACGCGCTGCGTAGACACTACGACCCGCGGAAGGCCGGCTGAACGTCGGTGCTATATTTGTCAAACGCCGGTGTGTTGGCGTACAGGTCTGTGTCTGGTCAGGGATGAGCTATGGGAAACCGCTTCGGATTCAAGGACGGGCTGCTGCTGGTGGTGGTGCTGGCGACGCTGGTGTCGGTGTGGCTTTCGATGGTGCAGTACGACCGGCAGTACGAGCTGCTGGAAGCGACGCAGCGGGCGACGCAGGAGCAGACGCGCGTGCTGCAGGCGATGAGCGATCGGCTGGCGTCGGGTGTGGTGGCGGTGCCGCGGGGCGGTGGTGATAGGGGTGACGCAGAGGGTTCGGCGCAGACGCTGGCTAACCCGTGGGCGGGGACGGGCCTGGAGCGTCAGATGCGGCCCCGGCTTGAGCCGGACTTCGCGTCTGGGGATTGGGTGGTGCTCTCGAACGTGAACCCGATCCCGAAGCTGACACCTTTTGTGACCAACAGCGCGACGGCCAGCTACGTGCAGGGCTTGGTCCTCGAACCACTGGCGACGCGTGATCCCAATACGCTGGAGTATGTCGGGGTGCTGGCCCGGTCGTGGGACGTCAGCGAGGACGGGCTCACGATCCGGTTCGAGCTGCGTGATGATGTGGTGTTTTCGGATGGCGAGCCGCTGACATCGGCGGATGTGGTGTTTACGTACAACCTGATCCGGGACCCCGAGTTGGCGAACCCTTGGGGCAAGAGCTACTGGGAGAAGGTGGAGTCGATCGAGGCCGATGGCGACTACGCGGTGGTGTTCCGTCTCAAGGAGTACTACTTTTTGGCGTTCGGGGTCTGTGCCTCGTTGCAGATACTTCCAGGACATTTTTATAGTCAATTTACGATCGAGGAGATCAATCAGCTGCCGGGTTTGCTGGTGGGGTCCGGGCCGTTGAAGCTGCCGGACGATGTGGAGCCAGAGGCTTGGCAGTCGGGCGATCAGTGGGAGGACCTGGTGCGGAACGAGAACTACTGGGGTCCGCAACCGGGGCCGGAGAAGCTGCGGATAAGGTTTATTTCTGGCGATGTCGGGCGGCTACAGGCGTTCCGGAACGGTGAAGTCGATCTACACCGGGTGCCCCCGGAGGAGTACGAGACGCTAAGGACCGACGCGGAGCTGCGAGCACGCGCGGAGCTCTACGAGTACGAGACGGTCAATACCGGCTATCGGTACCTGGGGTGGAACCAGCGTCGGGGCGATGAACCGACCCCGTTCGCTGACCGCCGGGTGCGTCGAGCGATGACGATGCTGATCGATCGGCAGCGGATCATCGACCGGGTGATGCGGGGCCTGGCGACGATCGATACCGGGCCGTTCCACCGCGACAACCCGCAGGCGGACCCGACTATTGAACCGATCGCTCAGGACATCGAAGGAGCCAAGGCGTTGCTGCGGGAGGCGGGCTATTTCGATCGGGATGGCGATCCGACCACGATCGAGAAGCCCGACGGCACGCCCTTCCGCTTCACACTGATGTACCCGTCGGGGACGGCGAACTACGAATCGATGGCCAAGGTGGTGCAGGACGACCTGGCCCGTGCGGGTATCCGGATGATCCGCGAAGCCACGAAGTTTGAAACGATGATCCAGAAGATCAACGCTCGGGACTTCGACGCGATCGCCCTGGGGTGGACGCGTGGTATTGAGGGCGACCTCTACCAGATCTTTCACTCCAGCCAGGTCGGTGACGGTAGCAGCAACGCGACCAGCTATGCGAACCCCGATCTGGATCGTGTGATCGAGGCTGCCCGTGTAACGGTCGATCCCGAGGAGAGGCAGGCCTTGTGGCGGCAGGCCCACCGGATCATCCACGAGGACCAGCCGTACACCTTCCTCTTCACACAGAAGACGATCCAGTTTGTTGCCAACCGCTTCCGCAATGTCGAGGTGACCGAAACTGGCCTCAACAGCCGGCTCGAGTGGTACGTGCCCCGGCCGCTCCAAGCGTACACTGCCAACTGAACGTAGACGGCAGGATGCCTCGGTTCTGCCCAAGGCCACCCAGCCACGGCATCGCAGCCTCCCGCGGCCCAGTAACCACCCATGGTCAGCTACATTTCTCGACGCCTGCTGCTGATGATCCCGACCCTGGTGGGGATCACCGCGGTTGTGTTCTTCGTCATGGCTTTGGCGCCGGGCCAATTCTCGGGGCTCACCCTCGATCCGGAAGGTGCCCAGGAACAGGGGCAGGACACGCGGCGGGCGCTGCAGTACGTCAATCGACGCTATGGCCTGGATCAGCCGGTCTATGTGCAATACCTGCGTTGGCTGAATCAGGTCTCGCCTTTTGGGTTCCGCACCTCGGATCGTATTGAGCTCGATCCTGCCGATTTGGAAGCGGTTCGGCAGGCGTTGTCTGAGCCGGCGCAGACGCGGAATGATCGAGCGTTGACCGCATTGGCGGAGTCGGTGTTGCGTCTGGCGTTGTACCGGGGGGAGTCGTGGGAGGCCGTGCTTGAGCGGCTGACCCGTGCGTTGGAAGAGCCGCTGGCCGTGACTGGTGAGGGGGATACGGCGGTGCCCGCGGGGATCGCGTTCATCCGGCAGACCGGCGACGACACCCGCTTGTCCGAGTCGGATTTCGAGAAGGCGATGGGGAGCGAAAGGCAAGCACGGGTCGCACTGCGGCAGGCGGTGGTCTACGAGGTCAACAGCCGTAGCCGGGTCTTGTTCACGCGGCCGGCGATCAAGTGGCCGAATTTCGGCATCGACCGGAACGAACGGCCGGTGCTGGAGCGTCTGGGCGAGGCGGTGCCGATCACGCTGCTGCTGAGTGTGATTACGATCCCGATTGTCTATTTTGTTTCGATCGTGACGGGGGTGTACGCGGCACGGAAAAGGGGGGTATTCGATTTTCTGAGCGGGACGGTGATGCTGGGGCTCTGGTCGTTCCCCATCATCGGGGCGGGCGTATTACTGATTGTGTATTTCGCCAGCGTGGACTACCTGCAGTGGTTCCCGACGGCGGGGCTGGAGTCGGACGACGCGGCGTCGATGCGGTTCTTGCCGAGCTTTAACGAAGACGGCTTTGCAAGGGGGTGGCTGTTAGATCGGCTGTGGCACCTGGTCTTGCCCTTGATCTGTCTGACGTACACCGGCTTTGCGGTACTGACGAAGCTGACGCGGGGTGCCGTGCTGGACAACCTTGCGCAGGACTACGCCCGCGCCGCTCGGGCCAAGGGCGTCGCGGAGGGTGACATCCTCTGGCGGCACGTGTTCCGGAACAGCCTGCTGCCGTTGATCACGATGGCGGCGTCGATCCTGCCGTCGCTGATCGTGGGCTCGGTGGTCGTCGAGAATATCTTCAGCATCCAGGGCATGGGGAAGCTCGGCGTGGACGCGGCGTTTGCGAACGATCGGGAGTTGATCTTGGGCGTGACGCTGATCGGCGGGCTGATCGGGCTGACCAGCGAGCTGATCCGTGATGTGTGCTACGCGATCGCCGACCCGAGGGTGAGCTATGACTGAGTCGGCGGGCGTGTCGGAACACGCGAAGGAATTGGTGCGCGGGCCGAGGGGTTTCCTGGCCGAGACGCTATCGGGTGTGTTCGGGCGGTGGGGGGCACGATTGGGTTTAGCGTGGATCCTGATTGTTGGGTTCTTTGCGGTGTTCGGGCCGTTGGTGGCGAGCAGTCACCCGCTGCTGATGAAGGACGGCTCGGGGTGGTCGAGCCCGCTGCTGGTGCACCTGACGCCGACGGATGTAGTGCTGCTGCTGGGGACGCTGAGTTATGCGTTGCTTTTGGGAGTGCGATCGGTAGGACGGGGTGGACGTGTGGTGCTCGCTCTTTGGGTGGTGGCGCTGATCACGCCCTTTGCGTTTCAGGCATTGGCGAGGCGGGCGTGGGCTGGGGGCTATGCGACGGGGCTGGACACGGCGTTAAATGTGGCGGGTTTGGTGGTGTGTGCGGCGGCGGTGGTGGGGCTACCGGTGCTGGTGCGGTTGCCGGGTAAGGCGTGGGCGGTGTCGGGTGTGGTGGGTGGGGTGCTGTCGGTGGGGTTGGTGGTGTTCCCGGTGGAGACGCCGGAGAACGCGGTGTTGTCGCAGTACCGGGAGGCGCTGCGGGACGGGTCGGACGCGACGATGGTGTTCACGCTGATCCCGTATTCGCCGAATGATTTGAACCCGGACGCGCCGATCCTGCCGGCCACGCTAGCACCGGGCCGGCACTTCACCGAGGCGCAGGTGGTGGCGGAGCTGGAGCGGTTGGCGGACTTGGCGGTGCCGAACGACGCCGAGGAGGCCGACGCGTTGGTGGCGGCGTTGGTGGCGGACGCGCAGGCGAAGGCGGGGGTGGTACGGGAGACAGGGGTGGCGGTGGACGAGGTTGCGCCGCGCTCGGTGGATGTCGGCAATCGGCTGGCCTCGGTGCGGATGGTGGAGATCGCGTTGACGCCGAGAGATCAGCGGCTGCACCTGATGGGGACCACGGCGGATGGCGAAGACCTGGCGTCGCGGATGATCCACGCCTGCCGGATCGCGTTGGCGATCGGGTTCATCGCCACGGGGATCGCGGTGGTGATCGGGGTCTTGATCGGCGGGCTGATGGGGTACTTCTCGGGCTGGATCGACCTGATCGGGATGCGGCTGCTGGAGGTCTTCTCAGCGATCCCGACGATCTTTTTATTGATCGCGTTCGTCGCGTTCTACGGGCGGAACCTGTACCTGATGATGGCGATCCTGGGGATCACGGGCTGGGTGGGTTACGCGCTGTTTGTGCGGGCGGAGTTCTTGAAGCTGCGGCAGGCGGACTACGTGCAGGCGGCACGGGCGGCGGGGGTGCCGTTGTTGTCGGTGCTGATGCGTCACATGCTGCCGAACGCGTTGACGCCGATCATTGTGACGGCGAGCTTCGGGGTGGCGGGGGCGATCCTGACCGAGTCGACGCTGAGCTTTTTGGGGCTTGGGCTGGTGGAGGAGCCGTCGTGGGGGCAGATGCTGCAGCAGGCGCGGTCGGGGGGGACGTTTTTCTGGTGGCTGTTTATCTACCCGATCCTGGCGATTTTCCTGACGGTGTTCGCGTACAACCTGATCGGGGAGGCGCTGCGTGAGGCGCTGGACCCGCGGTCAGCGAAGTGATAATTGATGAGTGGTGAATGATGAATGACACGAGTGATAGCAAGCGTCGGCCACTGCTTGAGATCGATGGGCTGTCAGTGAGTTTTGGGAACAGCGGGTCGGGCGATGGTGGGCGGTTGATCGCGTCGGACCGGGTGTCGATGTCGGTGTATGCGGGGCAGACGCTGGCGGTGGTGGGGGAGTCGGGGTCGGGGAAGTCGGTGTCGGCGATGTCGGTGCTGGGGCTGATCCCGACGCCGCCCGGAAGGTACGACGGCGGGCGGATTCTTTGGCGGGGTGGCGAGGTCGAGCAGGACCTGCTGACGCTGAGCGAGAAGAAGATGCGGAAGGTGCGTGGACGCGAGATCGCGATGATCTTTCAAGAGCCGATGACGAGTCTGAACCCGGTGTACACGATCGGGGAGCAGATCACGGAGGCGGTGCTGCTGCACCAGGACGTGAGCGGGGCGGAGGCGGTGGGGATCGCGGAGCGGGCGCTGCGGGATGTGGGGATCGCGGAGCCGGCGGGCCGGTTGAAGGAATATCCACACCAGCTGTCGGGGGGGATGCGGCAGCGGGTGATGATCGCGATGGCGTTGGCGTGTGAGCCGGAGCTGCTGCTGGCGGACGAGCCGACGACGGCGTTGGATGTGACGATCCAGGCACAGATCCTGGAGCTGCTGCGGAAGCTGCAGGTGAGCCGGGGGATGGCGATGATGCTGATCACGCACGATCTGGGGGTGGTGGCGGAGAACGCGGACACGGTGGCGGTGATGTTTGCGGGACGGGTCGTTGAGTTCACGGACGTGCACACGCTGTTTGAGCGGCCGTTGCATCCGTACACGCGGGGGCTGCTGGGGTCGATGCCGGTGCTGGGGCAGACCGTCGATCGGCTGGGGACGGTTGATCAGAACGCGACGATCCCGGTGGACTTCCCGTCGGGCTACAAGGTGGCGGAGCACGACGCGTCGGCGGCGGGGACCGGGGCGTACGGCGGGGAGGGGTCGCTGCTCCACGAGGTCGAGCCGGGACACTGGGTGCTGTGCACCGCAGAGGGCGCGGGGAAGCCGACTGCAGCGCGGCTGTCGGGGGTGCGTAATGCGGCGACGGCGGCCGTATGAGTTGCGGTTCGGCGGTCGGCAACTATGCGCTGCCCGTGAGTGCGCTGCAGACTTCGTTGACGATGGCATCCACGGGTTGATCGGCGGGAATCCGGAGGATGTGTTCGTTGGCGTGGGGGGCTTCGAGGGTGTCGAGCTGGTTGCGGAGTTGGGAGGCGGGCATGAAGTGCTGGCTGTTGGCTTCGCGTTGTTCGAGCCGTTGCTGGAGGATGGGTTCGGGGACGTCGAGCCAGATGAAGCGCGGGGGGTTGGTGCAGTGAGCCGAGAGGTGTTGGCGGTAGGCGTGACGGAGTGCGGAGCAGGCGAGGATGAGCGGGGGAGAAGACGCAAGGAGGTTGGCGAGGGTGTCGAGCCAGGGCTGGCGGTCGGCGTCGGAGAGGGCACGGCCGGCGGCCATCTTGAGCCGGTTGGCGGGGGGGTGATGGTCGTCGGCGTCCACGAAGTGGCGGTCGAGCCGTTGGGCGAGGGCGACGCCGAGGGTGGTTTTGCCGGAGCCGGCGACGCCCATGAGGATGATGTGGGGGATCGAAGAACGTTTCACGCTCTGAGCATGCTACGGAAGCATTTGGTCACAGGCCGGCGACGCGTCGCGTCGCGGCTGTAAATTTGTGTTGAAGGGGGACGATCACGCGAGGGAGGGGGCGGCAGTGGCGATGCGGTCGAGGGCGAGGAGGACCTGCTCGCCGGTGGCGGGGAGGGGGAGGTCTGCGGACGTGTTGGGGTCAGGTGATTGTTGGGCGATGGCGTCTTTGATGGCGAGCCAGGCGCTGAGGCCGAGGAGCAGGGGGGGTTCGCCGACGGCTTTGCTGCGTCGGATGCTGACGACGTTGTTGGGGTTGTCGAGGAAGCGGACGCGGAGGTCGGCGGGGACGTCGGTGATGGCGGGGATCTTGTAGGTCGTGGGTGAGGGGGCGAGGAGCTCCCCCTTTGGGCTGTACTTGAGCTCTTCGGTGGTGCACCAGCCCATGCCCTGGACGAAGCCGCCGATGACTTGGCCGCGGTCGATGCCGGGGTTGATGGATTCGCCGACGTCCATGATGAGATCGACGCGGGTGGTTTCGTATTGGCCTGTGAAGCGGTCGATGAGGACTTCGGTGCAGGCGACGCCGTTGGTGAAGTAGAGGAAGGGGGTGCCTTTGCCGGTGGAGCGATTGAAATCGACGCCGGGGGTGGCGTAGAAGCCGCGTTCGCCGAGGGAGACGCGTTGTTCGTAGGCGGCGGCGATCACGTCGGCGAAGGGGATACGCTTCGTCGGTTTTCGGGTGTCGATGGCTAAGCCGTCGCGGAAGATGATGGTGGCGGGTTCGGGGGTTTGTCCGGCTTGAGGGTTGCCGAGCATGCCGGCGGCGACGACGGCAAGTCGATCGCGGAGACGGGAGCAAGCGTCGGCGGCGGCGGCCCCGTTCAGATCGGTGCCGGAGGACGCGGCGGTGGGTGAGGTGTTGTTGTTCTTCTCAGTGCTGGTGATGGCGACGAGGACCTGGTCGTAGGAGACGCCGAGCTCGTCGGCGACGATCTGGCGGATACGGGTGTTGACGCCCTGGCCCATCTCGGTGGCGCCGGTGCTGACCATGACCGAGCCGTCGTGGTAGATATTGATCAGCGCGTTGGCTTGGTTCATGGCTCGGCGGGTGAAGGAGATGCCGAACTTCACGCCGGAGACGGCGAGGCCGCGGAGGTGGGTCGGCGAGGTCTGGTTGAAGGCGGTGATCTCCGCACGGCGAGTGTCGTAGTCAGCTTCAACACGGATCGATTCGAAGAGTTCGGGCAGGGTGTTGTTGCGGACGGTCTGGCCGTAGGGCGTGAGGTTGCGGTCGTCGATGCCGTAGGTGTTGCGTTGGCGGACATCGAGGGGGTCGAGGCCGGCATGTCGGGCGACGTACTCGAGAATGTTTTCGGTGGACGCGACGCCTTGGGGTCCGCCGAAGCCGCGGAAGGCGGTATTGCTGGGGAGGTTGGTTTTGCAGACGGTGCCGGTGACGCGGAGGTTGGGGAAGTAGCAGGTGTTGTCGGTGTGCAGCAGGGCCCGCTCGAGTACGGCGGGGGAGAGGTCGGTGCTACAGCCGCCGTTGGAGTAAAGCTTGACGTCGAGGGCGGTGATCCGGCCGTCGCGGGTGAAGCCGGCTTTATAGAACGACTTGAACGGATGACGCTTCCCGGTGAAACGCATGTCGTCGTCTTTGTTGTAGGCGAAGCGGACGGGGCGGCGGGTATGGTTTGCGAGCAGCGCTGCCATCATCGCGGGTGGAGCGGCCTGCGTTTCTTTGCCGCCGAAGGCCCCGCCCATGCGCTTGCAGGTGCAGATCACGTGGTTGAACGGGACGCCCAGCAACTCGGCGACCATTTCTTGCACTTCGGTGGTGTGCTGCGTGGACGACTGGATGTGCATCTGGCCTTGTTCGCCCGGGGCCGCGATGGCGATCTGCGATTCGAGATAAAACTGCTCTTGGCCGCCGATGTCGAGCGTGCCCTCGATGACCTCGTCGGCTTCGTCGAAGCCTGCTGTGAGTTCACCGCATTCGATCGTTAGTGGGCCGAAGCTAAAGGACTCGGCGGCGATCGCTTGGTCGATGGTCAGGATCGGCGGCAGCTCTTCCATCTCGATCTCGACCGCGGCAATGGCCTGGTGGAGCGTGTCGAGGGAGTCAGCAGCAATCAGGGCCAGCGGCTGGCCGAGGAACATCGCGGTCTCTTCGACGAGCAGGTCTTCATCGACGAAGACCGGGCCGAAACGGTTATGGCCCGGGACATCTGACGCGGTGAGGACCGCGGCGACGCCGGGGGTCTGGACCGCTTGGGTGGTGTTCAGTGACAGTAGCCTGCCGTGGGCGTATGGGCTGGGCACGATGCCTGCGACGAGCTCGCCGGCGAGGGGGGCGAGGTCATCGAGGAAAACGGACTGCCCGGTGACATGAGTACGCGCGGAATCGTGGGCGAGGTTCTTGCCGACGGCGGGCATATCAATACACCTCCTGTAAAGAACCGTTTGGCGTGCCACCTTGCGAATCGATACCCGGGTCTCGGTTTGAGGTGCCGGGCGCGGTCAGGTCGTGCCAGAGCTTTCGGAAGATGTTGCCCGCCAAGGTGGTGCGGTAGGTGTCAGACCCGCGGACATCGCTGAGCGGTTTCACGGCGGCGTGGGCGGCGTCGGCGGCCCGGTCGAAGGTGGCGAACTCGAACGGTTGGTCGATCAGTTCGGCCTCGGCTTCGGGGATACGCAACACACGCGGCCCCACCCCGCCAAAGGCGACGCGGGCGTCTTCGATGTGCTGGTCGGCGACACGTAGCCAAGCGGCGGCACTAAAGGTTGAGATGTCCATATCTCGTCGTTTAGAGACTTTGTAGAAACGGACCAGCTCGTTGGGTTTAGGCAGCGGGATATCGACACGCGTCAGCAGCTCGCCGGGGTGGAGCTTGGTGGTGCGGTAGCCGGTGTGGAAGTCCTCAACGGGCATGGTGCGGGTGCCGGTTGAGGAGGTGAGTTCGACGGTGGCACCCAGGGCGTAGAGCGTGGGGGCGGTGTCGCCGATGGGTGAAGCGGTGCAGAGGTTGCCGGCGATCGTGCCGGCGTTCCGGATCAGGGGAGAGCCGAACCAGCCGAGGTATTCGGCCATTTCGGGGAGCTCGGTTTTGGTGAGGTCTTCGAGCTGCGACAGCGGCGTGGCACCGCCCATGCGGATGGTGCCGTCGGCAACTTCGATGCCGTGGAGTTCGGGCAGCGCGGTGGTGACGAGGACAGTCTCGGGTCGGAGCTTGCGGTGGTTATTGAGAACGCCGAGGTCAGTGCCGCCAGAGATGATCGTGGGGCTGATCTGCTGAGCGTGCTGCTCGGCGAGCCAAGCGGTGGCGTCGTTCAGTGTGGCGGGTTTGAAGATGCGTCGGCCGTCGGTCGTGCGGAGATCGACTGACTCGGCGGCCGCGGCTTGCAGTGCCTCGGCGATCGGCTGCGATGGGTAGAGCGTCTCAAGCGGCTCAAGCTGATCGCGGTCGGTCTGCTCGGCCGCCTTGACGATGGAGTCGTAGCCGGTGCAGCGGCAGAGGTTGCCCGTGAGTTCGCGGCGGAGCGTATAGGTGTCGCAGGGCTTGCCGTCGTGGAGGAGCTGGTAGAGCGTGACCACGAAGCCGGGCGTGCAGAAGCCGCACTGGGTGCCGTGGCACTGGACCATGGCGTCTTGGATCGGGTTGAGCTCGTTCGAGCCCTTGGCTTGCAGGCCTTCGATGGTGACGACGTGGACGCCGTCGAGCTGGAACATGAGCTGGATGCAGGCGGTGACGTTGGTGTACTGGATGGTGCCTTTGGGCTGGGTGGGGTGCGGTTTGCCGAGTAAAGCGGCGCAGGATCCGCAGTCGCCCTCGGCACAGACGACCTTGGTCCCGGGCATGCCTTGGCGTTTGCGGAGGAACTCGGTCAGCGTGAGGAAGGCGTACTCGCCGGTGACGTGGAGCGGAGCCCCATTGAGATAGATCAGCAGGTGGTCACGCATATGCAGACGCTCCGTCGGTGGAGCGGGGGGCTGCCGGGGTCCGGTGCAGGCGTTGGACGGCGGCGGCCGATTCGGAGTGGCCAATCGGCAAGTGTAGCCCACGAAACGGGTATGAGACAAGGGTTTTACGCGTGATCGGACGGCTCAGCTGTCGGGTGTGAGGAGCTTGCCAAGAGGTTGGCCCACGGGTTGACCGTCGAGGGCGATGGTGTGTCCGCGGAGCAGGGTGCGGACGGGTCGGCCGGGGAAGGTGCGGCCGACGTAGGGGCTGAGGCGGTGCCGGTCGTGGAGCATGTCACGGGTGAGGGTGAAGGTGCCATTGAGGTCGACGAGGGTGAGATCGGCGTCGTAGCCGGGGGCGAGTTGGCCTTTATGGGGTAGGCGGAAACGCTGGGCGGGGGTGGCCGCGGTCAGCTGGGCGATCAGGGGTAGCGGGGGCTGTGGGGTGTGGGAAAGCAGCAGCGGGAGGGTGGACTGGACCCCCGCAATGCCACCCCACGCGGCGAAGGCGTCGTCTCCGGACTTCATATCCGGGGGGGCGGGGGAGTGATCGGAGCCGATGATGTCGAACGTGCCGGCAAGGAGTTCTTGCCAGAGGGCGGTCTGGTTCTCCGTGTCGCGGAGGGGTGGAGCGCACTTGGCGCGGGCTCCGAGGTCGGGCAGGTCGTCGGCGGTGAGGGCGAGGTAGTGGGGGCAGGTCTCGCAGGTGACGTCGAGGTTGTGTTGCGTTCGCGTCTGCTGGATGAGTCGGGCGGCGCGGGCGGAGCTGACGTGGACGATGTGCAGGGCGCAGCCGGTGTCCTCGGCAAAGGCGATGGCCCCTTGGATCGCTTCGACCTCGGCGATGACGGGGCGGCTCGCAGTCCAGGCGTCCCAGCTATGGTCGTTTTGAGCCTTGACGCGTTGCGAGGCTGCGGTGGTGATCGTTTGTGACTCGGCATGCACGGCAACGGGGAGGCCGAGCTTCGCGGCGATCGTCATGCCGGCGTGGAGGGTGTTGTCGTCGGCGGACAGGAAATCGTCGATGCCGGAGTTGCACATGAAGGCCTTGAACCCAACGACGCCACATTCGGCGAGGGTTTCGAGGTGGTCGAGGTTGGCAGGCGTCAGGCCGCCCCAGAGCGCAAAGTCACACTGGCTCTTGGCTCGCCCCGCGTCGGCCTTGGCGTCGAAGGCTTCGGCATCGAGCAGCGGCGGCGTGCTGTTGAGCGGCATGTCGATGAAGGTCGTCCCCCCACCCACAGCAAGGGCCGCTGAGCCCGTGGCGAAGCCTTCCCAATGCGTACGGCCGGGCTCGTTGAAGTGGACGTGGCTATCAATCAGGCCGGGGAAGAGGTGGAGGCCGGTGGCGTCGATCTCCGCCTTGGCGTGATCCGTGGGTGAGCCCACGGCGACGATCGCGCCGTCTTCGATGGCCACGTCGGCTTCGGTGACCGATTCTTGGGTGACGACGCTCCCGCCGCGGATGAGCAGATCGACCGGCACGGGTCAGCTCCCCCGGTAGGTGCTGTAGGACCAGGGCGAAACAAGCAGCGGGACGTGGTAGTGCTGGTTGGTGTCTTCGATGTTGAAGACCAGCGGGACGGTCGCGAGGAATCGGCCAGCGTCGGGGTGCTTGCGCGAAGCGAAGTAGTCGGCGACGGCGAAGGTGAGTTGGTAGAGGCCGGGCTGGAAGGCGTCCCCTTGCAAGGCCGGACCGTCGAGGCGGCCGTCTGCATTGGTGGTGAAGTTGGCGAGTTGCTCGGGTTGGTTGTCTACGAGACGGGTCAGGGTGATGGCCATGCCCGCGGCCGGGCAGCCGTGGGCGGTGTCGAGGACGTGCGTGGTGAGCTTGCCGGTGGGCATGGTTGATTAATGGTGTCTGCTGAGGCGCTTCGACCTTCGGTCGAACGACAGGCAAGATGCCTGTCCCACTTAAAACAAGTTTGACTAGCCACGTTCGACGGTGCCGCGGATCATGCCGGCGGGCTCGTCGGTGGTGACAAAAATGGTGGCGTCGTTGGCGTGGCCGAACGGCTCGAGGTTGAACGGCACGCGGTGCTGGTTGGGCATCTCGAGGTCGATCCGGTCGATCGCCGGGGCGGCGTCGAGCGCCGCCTCGCCCATCTCCAGTAGCGTCTGCTGCACCGCGAGGCTGTGGTTCTCGGCAAACACCTTGATGAATACGGGGCGGATCGCGTCGTAGGCCGCGTTGAAGTCGGCATCGGGTGACGTGAACCGCCAGGTGGATTCGACGGTGGTGGCGAAGATGCGTTCGGTGGTGTCGGGCAGCGTACGGAAGCGGTCGTCGACGAAGTCGACAAAGACGGAGCCGGCGGACTTGAGCACGACCATGCCGGAGATGCCGCCGCAGCAGCGGGTTCCTTCAGGGGTCACGGAGCAGCGGGCGGTGCGGGTTTCGGTGGTGCCGCCGACGAAGGCGTGGGGGTGCGGTGTGCCGTCGATGCTGACGCGAGTGAGCAGGGTCTGATGGACGCGGACATTCGCGGCGATGACCTGCTCGTAGGTCTCGACGAAGTGCGTGGCGAGCAGCTTGGCGAAGGCGTCGGGCGAATCGAAATCGTTCTCGCGGGCCAGGACGTAGACGGTGTTCTTCTGGGAGTCGGTAGCGATGACTTTGGTGTTGTCGCCGTCGGTGTAGGAAGCGGCGAAGTCGCCGGTGAGGGTGATGTTGACGGTGAACTCGTAGACGTCGTGGTGGTCAGGGCGGGTGGGGTCGCGGACGACCTTGGTGAGGCGGACGCGGGACTTTCCGTAGGCGTTGGCGGTGAGGTTGTGGGGCATGATGATCTCCGCCTGTGGGCGGGTGGGTTGGCGGGTGAGGCAGGCTTGTAGTTGCGAGTGTACCGGGCTTGTGGGGGGTGATGGGTGGGCGGGTGGGTGGATGTAATAGAAAGGCAGCCCCGGGTCATTGACCCGGGGCTAAATGGGTGATGGGGTGTGCGAAGAATTAGGCGGCGTCGAGAAGGCGAGTGGGTTGGGGCTCGATGTGAGGTTGGGATGTGGGTGCCGGGGCATTCAGCGAGCGGGAGACGTGGTAGTGGGGTTGGTGTTTGTGTTCGAGGAGGTGGGGCTGGTCGGTGATGTGCTCCTGCCAGCGGTCGCGGAGTTCGCGGGCATAGGCGACCAGTTCGGGGTCGTTCTTCCGCTGCGCGGCTTTGAGTTCGGCCTTCGCGGCGGCTTGCTCGGCTTCGAGGCGGGCGACCTCGGCCTCGGCTTCCGCGGCTTGCTTGGCGGGGAGCGTGGTGTCGGCTTGCGCCGGTTCCACCGGTTTTGCAGGCTCACCGAAGCCGGTGCCGAAGCCGTAGCTTTGGATGGCACGGGTGGGTTTTGGTGGCGTAGGTTCGGGCTTGCGGGTTCTGTGCTTCTTTGCGGCTTTCACTTCGGCGGTCAGGGCATCGACCTTGTGCTCGAGCTGCCGGGTGGCGGCGGCCCGCTGCTCAGCCCCGGGGAGGACGACCGGCGTGGCTTCGTGCCACTGGACTTCCGGCGGTAGGGGCAGCACGACGCGGCCCTCCATCATGGCCCCGCCCTGCGTTTCGTAGGGGTACCAGTACGCGGTTTCGGTGTCGCCTTCGCGAATGCGCTTCTGCCAGAAAATGTGAACTGCCCCGGAAGTGGAGCCCGTCTTCTTCTGGATTCTGTCAATGGTCGACCGCCCGGCAGCGCGGAACGCGAGGGGAACGAAGCCCATCGCTTCCCAGAACCGGTTGGCGGCCAGGGACTGTTTGCACCAGCAGCAATAGAGCTTGGTGCCGTACGCCGAGGTGGCGAAGCGGGCCTGCAGCAGCGTGGCGGCGACCAGGCTCCTGCGGAAGTCAGGGAGCACGCCGATCTGGTAGATGATGCCGAGCTCGCTGCGCTTCTGGTAGCGGTCAACGCCTAAACAATAGCCGGCTGAGATACGCCGGTTGTCACTTCCAAGGGCGTCTGCGATCAGGATGTTGTGTTGGTCGATGCGTTTGCGGAGGGCTTGTTCGTATTGGAAGCCGAGGCCGTCGGACTCGGCTTTCTGGAGGGCGTCGATGAAGGGGAAGTCGTCTTGGGTGGCGAAGCGGGTGGTGATGTCGAGGGTGGGCCGGAGGGGGAGAACCCCGGAAGAGGCTCCGGAAGGGGCGGTGGGCTGGTTGGGGCGGGT
>JBCCOW010000053.1:0-29807 GCA_039025195.1 Planctomycetota bacterium | reverse complement strand
GCCGCTTCGACCGCGACGACGACGATACCCCCCCCCCCCCCCCCCCCCCCCCCCCCCCCCCCCGCGCCGCCCCCCGCCCCGGCCCCCCGCCCCCCCCCCCCCGGGCTAACCGGGGCGCTGCCGGGCGGGGCGCTTATTGGGGGCCGGGGGGCGCAAGAAAAAACCCGGCCTGCGTAAGCAGGCCGGGTTTTTCGCGATTGTCGGGACTGGGACCGGGTTCCGGGCAGTCATGGCCCCGACGGTTATGCGGGGTGCGGATCAATAATCCGCGGAGATGCCGACGGTGCCGACGACGGCGAAGTCGCCGCCGCTGTCTTCCAGGGCCACATCACCGTTGAGGATGATGAAGCTGATGGTAGCACCACCGGACCAGGAGCCGTATTCATCGGGGATGAAGGCCAGGGGGGTGGAGACACCGACGTCGAACTGGAGGTAGCCGAAGAACTCGTTGTCGCCGCCAGCATCGGTGTAGTAGTCATCGAGGCTGAGGCCGAGGGTGGCACCGAGGTCGAGGGTGACGGGGTAGTCGCCGCCTTCAACGATGTCGGTACCCCAACCGGCGGAGAGTTCGCCGTAGACATCTTCGGTGCCGTTGTCGTCACGCAGTTCGATGGCGACGAGAGCACCGAAGCCGAGCCCGTCGAGGATCGAGCTGGCGTCGTAGCCGGCCGCGATGTCGAGCTCGTGGATGTCGTTGAACGCACCACCGGGGTAGAGGTAGGCGATGTACGAGATGTCAAATTCGAAGTTCTCGATCAATGCGAGGGTTACACCGGTGTAGAAGTCGGACTCGTACCAGAAGTCCGGGCCGGGGCCGGGGGAGGCACCGGTTTCGTCGGTGTGGAGCGACTGCCAGGTGCCGACGTAGACCGAGATACCCTCGGCGACCTCGGTGCTGACGCTGAAGTCGGGCTGCACGATGAGCCCGCTGTCTTCCTGCTCAAAGCCACGGAAGTAGTAGTTGGTGGTCACGTCTACCGCGAAGCTAAACGCGATCTCACCGTTGTTGACTGCGGGCGCTTCCTGAGCTTCGACCGCGGGGGTGGTGACGCACACCGCCCCGGCGACGCCGGCACTCAAGAGAGAACCCTTGAAAAGTTTGCTAAGCATCCAATTGACTCCTTACCTGTTTAATGGAACCCTTCAAGCCATTGTCCACCAACGTGGCGGACAAGCGATTTCTGCAAGCGTTATACCAAGGCGATCAGCGATCATCAACGCGGGGTTAGAAGATCATGTGAATCGTATTGAGCACGGCAGGGACGCCTGCCTCGCTTGCTCGTGTACATGATCATCGGCTAAACCATGACACGGAGATTGAAATCCTGCATGGACACTGGGCGTTATCACCCCGGATTGCCGGATTTCTCGGCATTTATCGGGCTGTGGGGCTGACGCGGTGTGGGCTGCCTGATACCGGGACAGCGTCCATGAGACGCTTTGGCCAGACCTCTACGGAGCGGAGGCGTACGGGTCGCCTGTGGGGTACCGGGGGAAAATCCTGAATAGAAACCGGGCGGTATCCGATGGGGAAGTCGCCGGCTGCGGTTGCTGATTAGGCGGGGCCGAGGCCGCGGTGGAGTTCCTGCACCCGTTGGGACTGCTGCTTGCGGACGGTCTCGAGGGTGAGGCGGGCGATCTTGAATCGGCCGTCGTCTTCGGGGACGAGCTTGCAGTGCTCCTGGACGACGGCGTAGAGGAACTTGAAGGCGTCGCGGGGCTGGTGCATCTGGTCGAGGGCGTCGATCAGCATGGACGGGTCGACGTCGTCCTCGAAGAGGTCGGTGAGTTTCATGGGCGTGCCGTCTTCGCTGGTGGCCCCGGGACTCTGGACGGCCCGGAGGCGGAGGGTGCAGAGGTCGTAGAGCGTGGCGCCGGACCAGGTGAGCTTCTCGACAAGGTTCTGCTTGTCGAGGCGGGCCTCCTGGAAGAAGGTGGGGCCCTCGCGTTTGAGCATGTAACCGAGCTCGAGCGGGAGCAGGAGCTTGACCCCGATGCGGTCCTGCTTGAGGAACTTGTTGTCGAACATGGGCCAGGTGATGGCCTTCATTTTCTCGGCGTCGCCGTGGACGACGGTGGGCTCGTCGACGCGGTCGACGAAGATGATCACGCCGGTGTAGCCGAGCTCGAGAAGCAGGTCGACGAGCTTGCGGGTGAGCTGATAGCGGGAGTCGGAGAGGGTCTGGCCTGGGCGTGCGGGGACGGGCAGTGGCTGGCCGTCGGCGGCACCGATGGGCAGCGCGGCGAGCATGGCGCGGAGTTCGCCGGTCTCGCGTTGGATGGCGGGGGTGTCCTTGATGGCGAGCCGGCTCTTGTTCCAGAGCTTGAACCAGTTGAAGAGCCAGAAGCCCCAGCCGATGAGAGTGAGGCCGGCGGCGGCGGCGAAGGCCGGGATGAGCCACCAGGGCCCACCGGATTCGCCAGCGATTGCAAACTTCCAGACGCCGAGCACGAGCGCGGCGGCGGAGGCGATGGTGGAGGCGATGGAGAGCTTACCCATCGTGAGGGCGAGCCCGGTGCCGACGCGGAGGGCCTTGCGGAGCCGGTCGAAGCGCTCGCCGGTCGCGCCGCTGCGGGGCTGGTCGTAGAGGGCGGACAGCACCGCCAGGTTCAGCCGGTTGGGCTTCGGGAGCTTGCGGAGCATCTTGCGGGTCGCGTCGTCGAGGACCAGGGCCTCGGCGTCGCCGGTCTCGGTGTCGCCCAGGATCGCCTGGGTGAGGCGGGTCACGGCCCGGGCGAGGATGGCGTCCTGGTGGTCTTCCAGCCGGAGCTGCTTGAGCATGGCGTCGGTGTTCTGCTTGCGGACCCGGAGCAGCCGGTCGAGCACGGGGTTGAGGTCGTCGTAGGCGACGATCAGGACCTTGCGGTCGGGGTTTTTCTCATTGTGCTCGGCGATCTGCTGGCCCATGAGCAGCCGCATCGCGGTCTTGCCCGAGCCTTTTTCGCCGAAGACGACGGCGGTCGAGGGCTGATCGACCTGCCCGGCGATCTTGGGGTAGTCGGGGTGGGTGGCTCCGCCGGCGAGGAGCTGGGAGAAGATCGGGTCGAGCCGGGCCTCCTCGGCGGCGAAAGGGTTGGCGGTGACCGAGTAGTGCTTGAAGAAGGTGTCGACTTGCATGGAGCTTTTCCGCCGGCGTGTAAGAGGCAGGTGTTTTATAGACTACCGCTCCGGTCGGCGGGCTGACACGGAATTCATACGGCCTGGGTGGGCCGGTTGTTTTGGACTGAATCGAGACCGATGACAGCACCTGATCAGACAAGCCAAGCAGACGGGGCAGCGTTGCAGACGCCGATGCGGGCTGTGTTTGCGGAGCGGGTGTCAAGGCTGCGGGCGGAGCATCCGGATGAGGTGTTGCTGGTGCCGGTGTATCGGCGGGTGTTCGGGGACGCGTTGACGCCGGTGCTGGCGTACCGGCGGCTGGTGGAGCCCGACGATCGGCTGGCCCCGAGCTTCCTGTTCGAGTCGGTGCTGGATGGCGACCGTGCGGGGCGGTACTCGTTCCTGGGTCATCGGCCGATCGCGGAGGTCGTGGCGTACGGGCACGAGGTGACGGTGCGTCGGCACGCGGCCCACGCCCCGGCGTTGGAGGGAGAGCAGACGTTCACCAGCGCGGACCCGCTGGGTGAGGCGGCGAAGCTGACAGCGGGATACGTGGCGATGCCCGGCGAGGTCGAGCCGACGCTGCCGAGCTTTACCGGGGGCTGGGTGGGCTACGCGGGGTACGACACGGTGCGGTATGTCGAGGGGGATCAGCTGCCGAGCCCGCCGGCGGACGACCGCGGGCTGCCGGACCTGCACTTCCAGCTATACACGGACGTGGTGGTGTTCGACCACGCGTCGAAGACTGTGCTGGTGTTGAGCCATGCTGTGATCGGGCCGGGGGATGATGTAGGGGTGCGGTATGCGGAGGCGGCGGAGCGGGTGGCGGCGATGGCGGGTCGGCTGGCGACGCCGAGCGGGCACGAGTCGCAGGCACTTCGGTTGGGGCATGTGGATGTGAAACAGCCGCCGCCAGAGTTGCCGGTGAGCAACATGGGCGAGGGGGGGTATCAGGATGCGGTGCGGGCGTGCAAGCAGTTCATCTCGGCGGGCGATGCGTTCCAGATCGTGCCAAGCCAGCGGTTTGAGGTCGAGACGGCGGCGGACCCGTTTGATCTGTACCGGGCGCTGCGGGTGATCAACCCTTCGCCGTACCTGTTTTATCTGCAGGTCGAGGGCGGGGTGCTGGTGGGTTCGAGCCCGGAGATCTTGTGCCGGGTGGAGGGTGGGGTGGGGGGTGTCGTGACGAGCCGGCCGTTGGCGGGGACGCGGAAGCGGGGCGTCACGCCCGGGGAAGACGCGGCGTTGGCGGAAGACCTGCAGGGCGACCCGAAGGACCGGGCGGAGCACGTCATGCTGGTGGACCTGCACCGGAATGATGTGGGACGCGTCGCGGAGGCGGGGACGATCGAGCTGCCGGAGCTGCTGGTGGTCGAGCGGTACAGCCACGTGATGCACCTGAGCAGCGAAGTGCGGGGTCGGCTGCGGGACGGGCTGACGTGCTGGGATGCGCTGCGGTACAGCCTGCCGGTCGGCACGGTGAGCGGGGCCCCGAAGGTGCGGGCGATGCAGATTATCGATGAGCTGGAACCGCACCGGCGTGGACCGTACGGCGGGGCGGTGGGTTACGCGGACTTCCACGGGAACCTGGACACGTGCATCGCGCTGCGGACGATGGTAGTGCTGCCGACGGACGAAACACACACCCGGTGGACGGTGCACCTGCAGGCGGGGGCGGGGATCGTGGCCGACTCGGACCCCGACAGCGAGCACCAGGAGACGGTCGATAAGGCTGCGGCGTTGGCGAAGGCGGTGGAGCTGGCGGAGTTGGGGCTGGGGTGAGGTCTTGGTCTTAAGGCATCGGGTTTGCCGCGTGCCCCCGGCAGAGCCGGGGGCTAAAGGGGTAAGGTTCCGCCATGCTCGTGGACACGACGAAGTACGATAGGTCGCTGCACTACCGGTTCGAGACGGATGTGGTGTATCGCGATGACGCGTTGCTGGCGTTGCACCTGAAGCCGGGCACGCCGATGGAGAGCTACCGGGGGCCGAGGGCCTCGGAGCAGCACATCTTGATGGTGCAGTGGGCGGGGCGGCCGTGGAAGCTGAGTGTGCATTGGAAGCCGGACTGGACGCCACGGCTGCACTACGTGGATGTGATCGATGGGCTGGACTGGTCGGATGGCGTGCTGAGGCTGGTGGACATGGACCTGGATTTGGTGCTGCGTCCGCAGTTCGCGGGGCCGATTCTGGATGATGTGGACGAGTTTGAGGACCACCGCGAGCGGTTTGGGTACCCGGCCGAGTTGGTGGGGCGCTGCCGTGACACGGTGTTCGAGGTCGCGGCGAAGATGGCCCGTCGGGAGCCGCCGTTCCATGGTGGCTTGCACGATTGGCGGCCGGGGGCGGACCTGTTCCCATTGTTGGAGGGGTCGGCGACGGCGGGTTTGTAGGCGTAAGCGGTTCCGGGCCGATAGCGTGGGTATGGCGACAGACCTCCAGACCTTGTTGAACCTGAACGTCCCACTGATCGTGCAGATCGGTCGGCGGACGGCGTCGGTGGACGACATCCTGTCGTTTGGGCCGGGGGCGATCTTTGAGCTGGACAAGGTGTCGGACGAGCCGCTGGACGTGCTGGTAAACAACAAGCACGTCGGCACCGGGTCGGCGGTGAAGGTGGGTGAGAACTTCGGGATCCGGTTCGATGAGATCGGCCCGCCGGAAGAGCGGTTGAACGCGGCGCTGGGTTGAGGTAATGCATCCGCCATGCGGGTCGCCACCACCGGTGGCGACTTTATGGCTCAGGCTTCTGCGGCTGTTGATTGGGGTGGGGTGAGCTCGTCTTGGGTGGCGAGGCGGACCTGGACCTGGCCGGTGCTGTGCCCGAGGACGACGACGGGCTGGCCGCGTTCGATCCAGGGGCCGACGGCGAGGGCGTCGTGTTTGTGGCCGTCGATGGTGCAGGTGCCGGAGGGCCGGAGGTTGGTTTCCGCGGAGCCGAGCTGCCCGGGTTCGGGGCCGGTGTTGAACGAGCGTGAGGGGCTGGAGACGCCGTCGTCGTCGAGGGCGGCGAGCCGGAAGACGGGCGTGTGGGGCAGGGCCTTGAGCAGGAAGAACAGCGCGAACGGGGTAGCGAGCAGGGTCAGGATGAGGGCGATGAGGCCGGCGGTCTGGTTGACCCAAAAGAAGCAGACGACGCTGGCGATGGCGGCGACGCCGGCGAGGACGCCGAGGATGCCGCCGCTGGGGACGAAGACCTCGATGACGAGCATCACGATGGCGGTGCCCATCAGGGCAATGGCCCAGACGAGGAGGGTTTCGTGGTCGACCGCGTTGGCCGGCGGTGTGGCCGGGGCGGCCTGCATGAGGGTGGTGAGGAGGGCGGGGGCAGGCATGTGGGGATATTAGGTCAGGTGGCCGCGGGGTTGGGGCAGCGGTAGCCAGCGTTGCGGTAGCCGGGGTCGGCGTGGGGCCCGAAGGCCAGGGCGGCGCAGCGCTCCCGGAAGGCGGCGACGTGCTCGGCGTACCGCGGTTCGTCGATGAGATTCTGCCGCTCGTCGGGCTCAGCCTCGACGTCGAACAGCACCTCGGGCTGATCCGCGCAGTCTTCGCGGTCGTAACGCTGGTACTTCAAAGGACCACGCTTGATCATCAGGTTGGTGCCGCCGAACTGGCTGACGGTCTCGTCGTCCCAGCCGTCGCCGGGTGTCACCTCGCCGCGCATCAGGGGCAGTAGCGACCGGCTGTCGAGGCCAGCCCCGTTGACGGTCTCGGCGTCGTCGGGCAGCGGGACGTCGGCCATATTGCAGAAACTCGCGAAGAGGTCGCAGAGGTTCACGTTGGCGTTGATGGTCTTGCCGGCACAGCCCCAGGCTTCGCGCAGCTTGCGGGGTGGGCGGATGATCAAGGGCACTCTCGCGGAGGCCTCGAAGAACTTCTGTTTCTCCCAGATGCCGTGCTGCCCGAGCATCTCACCGTGGTCGGTGGTGTAGATCACCCACCAGTCGTCGGGGTCCTGGTTGGCGTCGCGGAGGGCGTCGAGCGTCGTGCCGAAGTCGGTATCGATCTCTTCGATCATGCCGTAGTAAGCGGCGGTGGCCCGGGCGTACTCGCGGGGGGAGGCGTCGATGCCGGGGCGGACCCGCCGCTGGCTGAGGAACGGGTGGTCGAAGGCGTCGTCTTCGAGATAGGGCTCGACACGGGGCAGGTAATAGCGGAACAGGTCCTCGCGGGTGAAGTACGGGTAGTGCGGCCGATTGAAGCTGAGCATCAGCAGCGTGGGCAGGCTCGGCATCCCCTTGTCGTAGTAGGGGCTGACGAAGCGTTCGTTGATGAACTCCAACGCACCTTGAAGGGCTAAGCGATCGGGAGTGTGCGTGATGGTCCCCGAGCCGACGCCGGCCCGGACGATCTCTTTCGCGTCGGACCACTTACCGTCGTTGGTTGACGGGTCAGCCGCGACTTCGGCGTTGGGGCTGAGCCCATCGACATAGTCCCAACTGAGCCTGCAGTTGCCGCCGATGCGCCGCATCCAGCCCTGCATCTGGTCGGGCCCGTCGTGATGAAGTTTGCCGCAGCAGACCGTGCCGTAGCCGTGCTGGGTCAGGCGTTTGGCGAACGTCATGGAGAACGGCGGCAGGTCACTGCCGTAGTGTTCGACACCGCACGTCCGCGGTAGCTGCCCTGAAGCCAACGCCTGCCGGCAGGGCACGCAGATGGGTGAGGGCGTGTACGCGTTGGTGAAGGTCACGCCGGTCGCGGCCAGCTCGTCGAGCACGGGGGTCCGGACGACCGGGTTGCCGGCAAAGCCCGCGATGTCGGCGCGGTGTTCGTCGGACATCAGAAAGAGGATGTTGGGGCGATTGGCCATGACTCGACCCTACCCGGTCTGGCCGGCTCTGTCGCATCACTCCTGATCTGATCGATCGACCGGGTACTTTCGTATACGGCTGAGCTTTTGGTCGGCAGGGCGATCGGCGAGTCACATTTTGGTCGCGAGCAGGGTGAACGTGGCCGGGAGTCGGCCGCGCCAGGGCTCGGGAAGCTCCCAGGTGTCGCCGTCGTCGTGTGTCGTCATGGCGGGGAATGGCTGCCAGACGCAGCGGGCCGACTCATCCAGCCGGTCGATCTGCATCCCGGCGTCGATCAGCGCGTTAACGATCTCGCCCAGCGGGTGGTTCCACTCCGCGGTCCGGCGTTGCAGAAAGGTCTGGTCTGTGTCGGCGTATGTGCCGTCATCGTCAAACTCCCGGCGTTCGCCGCCAAGGTACGGATAGCGGAGCGTGAAGCCGGGGGGGCTTGCGTCGTCGTCGAGGCTGTTCAGCAGGGGGTGAACATCATCGATCAACAGACGACCGCCGGCGTTGAGCAGGTGTGCGACAACCTGCGCCCAGGCGCGGATGTCAGGCAGCCAGCACAGGGAGCCGACCGAAACGAAGACGCGGTCGAACCCTTCCCCCAGTAGGTCGGGGGCGTCGTAAACGTTGCCCACAACAAACCGCGCGGACATCTCCAGCTCGTCGCGGAGCTGGCACGCCTTGTCAATCGCGGGCGCCGAGAAGTCAAGCCCGGTGACGCTTGCGCCGAGCCGTTCCCAGCCGAGCGTTTCCATGCCCATATGGCATTGCAGGTGGGCTAGACGCAGTCCGTGAACGTCTCCCATGGCGTCGGTGAGGCCCGGGTAGAGGTCGTGCGTGCCGGCGCGGAGGGCGTCGGCATGGCGTCGGTACATCCTCGATTGCCAGTGGGCCTCGACACGCTCGTCCCAGGACGCTCGGTTCCACTCGAGACCTTCGAGCTGCTCGTGTGTGAAGCGGTTGGGCTCCATGCCTAGTTGTCGAACTGGGCGTCGAAGTCGATGTCGCTGCTGGGGAAGTCGACATTACGGACGAAGTCGCAGGCCTCTTCCGCCCCGAACTCGCGGTCCATGCGGGTGTCTTCCCATTCGACGGAGAGGGGGCCGGCGTAACCGACGTCGTTGAGAGCGACGATGACTTCCTCGAAGTCGATGTCGCCGTGGCCGAGGGAGCGGAAGTCCCAGTATCGGCGGGGGTCGGCGAAGGTGGTGTGCCCGCCGAAGACGCCGACGGTGCCGTCGCCGTGGCCCCACCAGGCGTCCTTCATGTGGGCGTGGTAGAGGCGGTCGGGGAAGGTGCGGATGAACTTGACGTAGTCGACGCCCTGGTAGCCGAGGTGGGACGGGTCGTAGTTGAAGCCGAAGCGTTTGTGGCCGTTGACCGCCTTGATCGCACGCTGGGCGGTGACGATGTCGAACGCGATCTCGGTGGGGTGGACTTCGAGGGCGAAGTTGATGTCCTGCTTCTCGAATTCGTTGAGGATCGGGGTGAAGCGCTTGGCGAAGTCTTTGAAGCCCTTGTCCCAATAGGCCTGATCGGTGGGGGGGAAGGCGTAGGTGGAGTGCCAGATGGACGAACCGGTAAACCCGTTGACGACGCCGGGGAATTCGTCGCCCTTCGCCCCGGCCTTCTTGCCTCGGCCGGGCTTGCAGTTGAGAAAGCGTCGAGCGGCCTTGGCGGAGAGGGCCATACGCTTTGCGGCCCGCTTGCGGACGGCTTCGGGCTCGCCGTCGCCCCAGACGTCTTCGGGGAGGATGGCCTTGTGGCGTTCGTCGATGGGGTCGCAGATGGCCTGCCCGACGAGGTGCATCGAGATGGCGTAGGCGGTGAGGCCGTGGTCGCTGAGCAGGGCCCACTTGTCTTTGCAGTACTTGTCGGAGCGGGCGGCCTGGACGACATCGAAGTGGTCGCCCCAGCAGGCGAGCTCGACGCCGTCGTACCCGAAGGACGCGACCTTGGCGGCGAGGGTTTCGAGGGGCAGGTCGGCCCACTGGCCGGTGAAGAGGGTGACGGGGCGGGGCATGAGCAGGCTCCAGT
The DNA here is from genome assembly GCA_039025195.1 of Planctomycetota bacterium. GTDB lineage: Bacteria > Planctomycetota > Phycisphaerae > Phycisphaerales > Phycisphaeraceae > JBCCOW01. The sequence goes on along the minus strand of JBCCOW010000053.1, from coordinate 19,877 downwards.
TGGGGCGAGGGGAAGCGGTCGAGCGAAACCGGAAGATAAACGATCGGGGCGGCGGTGGGGGCTTGCGGCCGGGTTGATGGGTGCTAGGTTGGGGCAATGAGCGAAGAAGCGACCGGAGATGTGGCGCAGCAGCTGCTGATGAACAAGATCATTGCCGGGGCGTTGATGGTGGGGGTGGTCCTGATTACCGCCACACTGGTTTTCGTCAACGGGGGCAAGAGCGCGTCGTTCGGCGTGCTCTCGGCGTTTGGGCTCGTGGTGGGCTTTGCGTGTCTGTCGGCATCGTTGATTGTGCCCGGCATCGTCGCCAGGTCCCCGGCAACGGAAGGCGGCAGCGAAGACAAGAGCGACACGGACCGGCGGATGGAGCGGTTCGGGGTTTCGGTGGTCGTCCGTTACGCCCTGCTTGAGGGGGCAGCGGTGCTGAACGTGGTCCTGTTCGTGGTCGAGCCGTGGTGGCCGCAGCTCGGGGTGGTGGCCCTCATGCTGGTGGTGATGGCAATGAACTTCCCGACTGAGAGCCGGTGGCGTGATTATGTGGAGGCGCGGGAGCGGGAGGAGCGGCTGGGCGAGCGTTAGTGGGTCACACGGTTGGTGAGTACTGCTGCTTCAGCGTAAAGCTCAAGCGGCAGATCGGACGGCCGCCTGCGCTGTGATAAGGTTCGGCCATGAATAGCAAACTGATCAAGACGGCTGAAGGTCTCGCGGTGGTGCTCGACGCCGAGATGCTGAACAGGCTCGGGCTCTCTGAGGGTGACGCGGTCTCGGTCGCTGAGGGTGACGGTGTGATTGAGCTGCGCCCGGAGGTCCGGCACGCGTCCGATGCGGCGTTTGATGAGGCGGCGGCTGTCGTGCTGCGTGACCGCTCGGCCCTGCTCAAGAGGTTGGCGTGATGAGCGATCCGATATTCGTCAGCTATGCACAGGTACGGCGTCTGCACCGGCTTTGCCTCGAACAGCACGGCGGCCAGGATGGACTGCGCGATCCCGGCTTGGTCGAAGCGGCGGTCGGCATGCCGCAGTCCACCTTCGCGGGTCAGCTGCTGCACCCGGACCTCGCTGCGCAGGCCTCGGCCTACCTCTTTCATCTCTGTCGAAACCACGGCTTCCTGGACGGCAACAAACGCGTCGCGGTGGGCACGGCCGAGACGTTCCTCCGACTCAACGGCTACCGGTTTTCACAGTCGGACGACGAGCTCGAAAGCCTCATCGTCGGCGTCGCGTCGGGTGAGCTGGATAAAGACGCACTGAGCGCAGCGCTGGCGGACATCGTGGCGGTCTGAGATTACTGCAGGACTGCCGCAACCAGCGGTCGCGGCTTTATGCGATATCGCCGGACTGCTCGGCGAGGACGAGCATGCGCTGGCGCAGCTCGGCGAGGATCGCGTCGGGCTTGGCGTCCTTGGCCACGGTGAAAGGCTCGCCGAAGCGGATCACGCTCTTGGACGGCTTGAGGAAGTGCAGCAGCATGTGGTTCGCACGCGGCGTGCCGGAGACCCAGACGGGGACGATCGGGCACTGGGCACGCCGGGCGATCATGGCCACGCCGGGCTGGAATTCGCCGAGCTCGCGGTGTTCACGCTGGAGCCCACCTTCGGGGAAGATGCCGACCGGCTCGTTGTTGTCGAGGACGCGCAGGACGCTGCGCACCGCGGCGGATCGCCCGGCGTCTTCGGGGAGCAGAATCGGGTTGGACGCTTTCCAGAGGAGCTTGGCGAAGCCGTACTCCTGGTTGGCGGACATGAGCCAGCGGATCATGCGTCGGCAGCCGGCCTGGATGATGAAGGGGTCGAGGGCGACGGTGTGGTTGGGGGCGATGATGACCGGGCCGTCGCAGGGCACGTGGTGTTTGCCGTAGATCTCGAGGCGGTGGACGGAGAAGCCCAGGAGCCGGGCCAGGCGGACAAACATGTTGCCGAGGCGGTTGGGATAGAACGGGCCGGAGAAGGTGAAGCGGACAAGCAGGACCAGGCCGATCAGGGCCATCACCGGCCCCGCGACCATCAGGATGGCGGGGAGGTTTTGGTCGGCGTTGGGTAGCCGCCAGGCGGCGAAGTAGAGGGCGACCATCGCGCCGTTGTCGATCACCGCAGCGATGCCCATGACCCGGCCGCGGATGTAGTTGGGCGACTGCGACTGGATCAGGGTGATCGTGCCGACGATGGCGAGCTGACCGAAGAACCCGACGCCAAAAATGAATAGCACGCCGAGCCAGGCGTACGGGCTGACGACGAGGCCCAGGACACAAGACCCCGCCAGGGCGATACCGGCGTAGAGCAGGATGGGTGATTCGCGGCGGGTGGCGATCAGCCCCATGGCCACCGCCCCGGCAAGCAGGCCAAAACCCAGAGCGCCGCCGAGGTTGGCGAACATCTGAAGCAGCGGTTGCCCGGTCAGCGCGTAGTTGAGCTTGGCGATCGCGGGGATGGCGGAGTAGACGACGGCGGCGATGCCCCAGATGCCGGCGTTCAGCAGGATGAGGCAGACGATCCGTCGGTGGACCCGGACGTAGCGGACGGCCTGCCAGAGGCTGCGTTTGGTGGATGTGGCCGAGGGATCGGTGACGCGGTGGGTGGGTCTGAGGAAGGCGAAGAAGGTGCCCGAGACGAAGTAGAGGGCGAAGCCGAGGAGCAGGGCGGTGCGGATGGTGGAGCGGTCTTCGACGTCGATGAGGTATGAGCCGACGATGAGGCCGAGCATGGCGAAGACGACACCGATGGTGAGGATGACGGCATTCGCGGACTGGAGCTGGGTGCGGGGGACGAGCTCGGGGACGATGGCGTTGCGGACGGAGTTGAAGGTGGCGGCGCAGCAGCCGAGGCCGAAGAGGATCAGATCGATCTGCCAGAACTTGTCTTCGGGGATGGCGGCGGTGGCGGCCGTCGCGGGGATGAGGAAGATGCCGGTAAGGATGAGCAGGGCGCGTCCCTCGTCGCAGGCGAGGAGCAGCCACTTACGGGGCAGCCGGTCGGCGAGCCAGCCTGCGGTGAGGCTGAGCAGCACGTAGGGGAGGACGAAGAAGAACTGGGTGCGGGCATTGAGGGCGGACGACTGGGCGTCCTCGCCCATGGCGTTCATGAGGGCGAGGGCGGAGAGCATGAGCATGCGATCGCCGAAGCCGGAGGCGGCGGTGGACGTCCACATGAGCGAGAAGTTGAGGTTCCGCCAGAGCGGGGTCCGTCGGGCGGGGTCGGGCATGGCGGGAGTTTACTTTGGGCGGGTTTGAACCACAGAGGCGCAGAGGCACAGGGAAGAACAGAAATGCGGACGGCAGGGGTGAAACATGAAGACAGGCCGACGCGGGGCCGGCCTGTCTTCAAGTGTTTTGCTCTGTGTCTCTGCGCCTCTGTGGTTCAAAAGCGAATCACAGAAGACTTAATCAGCCGCGCTTGTCTTTTTCGATGATCGCGTAGGCGTTGTGGTTGTGGATCGACTCCTGGTTGGTGGAGGCGACGCTGAACCAGACGATCTCGTCCTGGCTGTCGAGGGCGACGGCGAGGTCGCGGACGATGTCTTCTACGAACTTGGGGTTGTCATAGGCAGCCTCGGTGACCCACTTCTCGTCGGGACGCTTGAGCACCGAGAAGACCTGCGTGGAGGCGCACTTCTCGACGATCTGGAAGAGTTCTTCGATCCACATCGTGTGGCCGGGGCTGACGCGGACCTTGACTTCCATGATGCAGCGCTGGTTGTGGGCGCCGTATTCGGAGATCTCTTTGGAGCAGGGGCAGAGGGAGGTCGCGGGGACCTTGATGCCCATGACGAAGTCGTCGGTGCCGTTGGCAGTGCATTCGAAGGAGACCTCGATGTCGAGCTTGCCGGGCATCCCGGTGACGGGGGCCTTCTTGTCGATGAAGTACGGAAAGTGCAGCTCGAGGTGGGCGTCCTCAGCTTCGAGCCGACGCTTCATGTCGCGGCAGGCGGCCATGACGTCGTCGCTGCGGATGCTCTGGTGGTGCTGGTTGAGCACTTCCAAGAACCGCGACATGTGCGTGCCCTTCTGGTGGTGGGGCAGGGAGACGTACATGTTGACCTGGGCGACGGTGTGCTGGTCGGAGCCGTCGGGGCAGCGGAGGGTGATGGGGTAGCGGATATCGGAGACGCCGACCTTGTCGATGGCGAACTTGCGGGAGTCGGCCGAGCCCTGGACATCGGGCATGGCGGCACGATCGGTTTCCGGGATGTTGCTGGTGGGGGAAGTCGGTTCGGTCATGGTCGGCATCGGGGTCTCACAAGAAGGAATCAGAAGGGCGTTTGTAGCACAACGACACTAGGCACGCCGGGGCAAAAAGGTCAACGCTGAGGTTTCTCCAGCCCCTGGGTCTGGGCCAGCTGCGGGCCATAGACTGCGGGTATGAAGCTCTACACCAAGCGCGGCGACGACGGCGAGACGGACCTGTTCGGCGGCCAGCGGGTCGCTAAAGACCAGCTGCGTGTTGAGGCCTACGGCTCGGTCGATGAGCTGAACGCGACGCTGGGGCTGGCGATCGCCGCGTGCGGTGACGACGGGCAGGCGCGGGTGCGGGACGTGCTGCAGGGCTTGCAGCACCGGCTGTTCGATCTGGGGGCGGACCTCGCGACGCCGCCGGACGCGGCGGGGGCAGGGAAGGTCCGGCGGATCGTCATGGAAGATGTCGAGCCGTTGGAGGCGGCGATCGACGAGCTCGACGCGGGGCTGCCGCCGCTGCGGGCGTTCATCCTGCCCGGCGGCACCGAGCTGGCGTCCCGGCTACACGTCGCCCGGACGGTCGCGCGTCGGGCCGAGCGTCGGGTGGTGTCGCTGATGCAGGCAGAAGAGGTCGGTGAGCCCATCGCAAAGTATCTCAACCGGATCAGCGACCTGTTGTTCGTGCTGGCGCGGGCGGCGAACCACGCGGCGGGGGTTGAGGACGTGGCGTGGGAGAAGGGTTAACCACAGAGACGCGGAGGCACAGAGGACGTGGAGGTATTTGGTCCACAGATTGACAGGATGAACCAGGATGAGGGAGATCAAACACAATCACAAAAACTGTTTGTTTTTATCCTGTTTCATCGTGTCAATCTGTGGACTTCTTCTCTGCGTCCCTTGCGCTTCCACGTTACTGGTTTGGTTGACGAGCAAGCACCGGCGATCGTTGGAGAGTTGTCACTCTGGTGCTTGTGTTTGGTCGAGCGCTGATCTGACAATTTCCATGAGTTCCTCTTCAAGCGGGTCACGCCCCAGACTCAAGCCGCCGAATAGACCCCACCAGAAACTGACGGTTTGTGCTTTAACCAGTGCTCGCGTCCGGCTCTCGGGCTCGCCTGTGAGCGTAATGCGGCACTCCTCAGCCGGCATATAAATCGCTGAGATTTGGAAAGAGATGGTGTACCGCATCTGGTCCGCATCGAGGACGTGTTGGACCTTAGTGAGGTTGACTTTCGGGCCGTCTGGATAGCTGGAGCGGTGGGCATACGGGTTAGCAGGGTCGGGCGGGGGCAATCGTTCCGAGAGCTTTTGGACAGCAGTATCGAACGGGATGTCGAAGGTCTGGCTCGGTGAACAGCCAGCAGCGGCAATCGAGAGGACGATGACTATCAATGCCGTGTAGAAGTCTGTGATGAGTTTCATGGCTGTTGTTGAGTTTTAGGCTGGTCTGGCATCTGGGTTTGGCACTGCTGTATTGAGGTCGATGTGAGTGCCGTCGGTGACGGTGGGCAGTGAGTCGTCGCGGCGGTGGCGGAGCTGGTGGACGAGGGAGCGCATGGGCTCGTGGAGCGGGGCGGTGAAGGTCATCGGCTCGCGGGTGATCGGGTGGACGATCTGGAGGAGGCCGGCGTGGAGGGCGGGGTGGGCAATGAGGGAGTCGGGGTTGTTGGCGGCGGCGGCTTCGAGTTTTTGGCCTTCGGCTTTGGGGCGGGCGTAGACGAGGTTGGGGCGGAATCCGGCGGGGAGTGGGGGGGTGTCGAGGTCGGGGGTGGCGAGGGGTTCGCCGCCGTAGAGGATGTCGCCGACGAGGGGGTGGCCGATGTAGGCGGCGTGGACGCGGATCTGGTGAGTGCGTCCGGTTTTAAGCTCGAACTCGACCAGAGCGAAGCCTTTGTACTGCTCGCGGACCCGGTAGAGGGTCAATGCTTCTTTGGACGTGGCGTCGTGTCGGACGGCTTGGGCTTCCCGGATGGTGGGGTGCTTGCCGATAGACTGGTTGATGACGCCGGCGGCGGGGGAGGGGTTGCCGTGGACGACGGCGAGGTAGGCCTTGAGGTTGGTGCGGCGTTCCCACTGCTGGGCGAGGAGCCAGTGGGCCTCATCCTGTTTGGCGAAGACGATGACGCCGGTGGTGAAGCGGTCGAGGCGGTGGATGACGCCGGGTCTTGTGTCCGCGTGGGTGGGGTTGCCGTCGGCGTCGGTGGGGACTTCGCCGACGGTCGAGAGATTGCCCTGGCCTTGCTTCTGGAAATGGAAGAGCAGGGCGTTGAGCATGGTGCCCGAAAGCCGGCCGCGGGCGGGGTGGACGATAATGTCGGCGGGCTTGTTGACGGCGATGAAGGCGTCGTCTTCGTAGAGCACCTTAAGCGGGATGTCTTCGGGGGTCAGGTCGGAGGCGGGCTTAGGGGGGACGACGACATCGACGGTGTCGCCGGCCTTGAGCTTGAGGGACGGCTTGCCGGGGGAGCCGTTGACGGTGACGCCGCCGAGGTCGATCAGGCGTTGGACTTGGTTGCGGGACATGCCCTTGAGGCGGTTGCAGAGGTACTTGTCGAGCCGCATCGCCGCGTCGCGGGACGGGGTGTAGCGGACGGTCTCCGCCCCGGCTTCTTCCAACTCGTCCAGCGAGGTGGCGTGGTAGATCGAGGTCTTCGGCTTCTCGGTGTTCGGCGGCTTGGGCACCGCTACAAGCTAACGGGTTGTCGGTCCGGGTATGCTCTTCGGCCCTGCCCCACCCAAGGAGAAGTTTGCCATGCCCAACCCCCTGAAGTGCGCGATGATCGGTTGCGGCAATGTCGCCGACCGCTACGCCAGCCAGACCCGCGAACACGCCGCCGACGACGCGGTGATCCTCGGGTATGCCGACATGGACGCGGCCCGGGCCCAGCAGTTTGCGGAGAAGTTCGACGGGAAGGTGTACGCCGACCTCGACGCGATCCTGGCCGACGACGACGTCGAGCTGCTGATCAACCTGACGATCCATCACGCCCACTACGAAGTGATCAAAAAAGCGCTCGAGGCGGGGAAGCATGTATACACGGAGAAGCCGATCGCGCTGAAGTATGCCGAGGCGAAGGAGCTGGTGGAGCTGGCGGAGGCGAAGAGCTTGATGCTGGCGGGGGCACCGATCACGTTCTTGGGGGATGCGCAGAGCGCAGCGTGGAAAGCGGCGACGGACGGGACCATCGGCACCCCGCGGGTGATTTATGCGGAGAACAACCACGGCCGGATCGAATCGTGGCACCCCAACCCCGGGCCGTTCTACGACGTGGGCCCGCTGTGGGATGTGGCGGTGTACCCGCTGACGCTGGCAACGACGTTCTACGGGCCGGCGGCGCGGGTGCTGACCTCGGTGCAGCGGGTGGTGTATCCGCAGCGGCAGAACCAGGCGGGGGAGCCATTCACGATCACGACGCCGGAGTTCACCACAGCCGTGATCGAGCTCGCGTCCGGGCCGTTGGTCCGGCTGACCTCGAACTTCTACGTGCACAGCAACAATACGGACCAGCAGGGCAAGTTCGAGGTGCACGGCGACGTGGGGTCAGTGGTTCTCGGGAACTTCCAGGCGTCACAAACCTCGATCGAGGCGTCGGCGTTCGGCAAACCGCGGGAAGCGCTGCCCTACCCCAGCGACCCGCCGTTCGAGGGCATCCCGTTCTACCGGGGGATTGTCGAGGTCGCGCAGGCCCTGCGCGAAGGCCGGCCCAGCCGGGTGACCGGAGCACAGGCGGCGCATGTTGTCGAAATCTTGGAAGCGATCACGGCGTCGGCGGCGGAAGGCCGGGCGGTGGAGTTGACGTCGACGTTTGAGAAGCCGGCCCCGCCGGTGTGAGTCGCGGGGGTCACAGAGTTATCAAAGTGGATGGCGGTACGGGCCGCGACCACCGGCCGCGACTTTACGGGGCGGGTCGCGTCGTAGGTGCGGTGGCGGGTTGCGTTGCCGGGGTCGTGACTTCGGGTTCGGGCTCGGGGGCGAAGGGCAGCGGGTTGGCGATCGCGTCGACCAGGGCGAGGCGGGCTTCGGCGAGGCCGGCGAGGGCGGGGTAGTGCTCGGCATTGCCCTGTTCGATGACGGCCTGGTACTGCTGCTTGGCGGCGTCCCAGTTGGACTGGTTTTCGAGGACGCTGGCGAGGCCGAGCCGGGCGTTGAGGGTGTAGATCGCGGGGGCGTCGGAGTCGATCAGGGCCTGGAAGGTGCTGCCCGCGTTGGTCAGGGCGTCGGCTTTTTGTTGGGCCGTGAAAGTCGCGGAGACGGGCTGGTTGGCCTGCTGGAGCCAGAGGTCGGCGGCGCGGAGCTTGGCGCGGTTGGCGACCATGCCGTGGTCGTCGGCGACGGCGAGATAGGCGGCGGGGTCAACGCCGGCGGCGTCGAGGGCTTCGGTGGCGTCCACGAGTCGTTGCTGCTGGATGTATCCGTAGAAGGTGAAGGCGGCGTAGAGGAGGGCGGCGATGGCGAGGACGCCGAAGACGGCGTTGCCGTACTTGCCGGAGAGGTCTTTGGCTTTGTCGAAGAACTCGCGGACCTCACCGCGGTTTTCGTGGAAGTCGCCGTGGGCGTCGGCCTCGATGGGCATCGCCAGGCCGGATTTCTCGGGCACCTTGGCGTCGGAGGGGTCGGGTTTGGCGGGGGGTTGCTTGGCCATGCGAGCCGGGCATGGTAGCAGGAGTTTGAGGCGGAGCACCGTGGGGCGGCGCGTGGCCCCGGGTCATTGGCCCGGGGCTAAATGGGGAGGGGTCAGGAGCCGGCGGCGGGCTTGATCTCGATGCGGTAGGTGATGCGTCGGATGTCCTGGGTGACGGTGATGGTGAGGGATTCGGGGCCGTTGGTGTAGGAGTGGATGGCGACCTTGTCGGTGGGCTCGAGGAGTTCGGTTTGGGTCCAGCCGTAGCGCCAGAGGGAGTTGGTGTAGAAGGCGTTGGCGTCGGGGAAGTCGGCGATGCCCTGGTAGATGTGGGTGACGACACGGCCGTTGGGGGTGGTGGCGGCGGAGGACTGGTCGGCGACGCCCTTGAAGCCAACGGGCATGGGGACATCGGGGATGGGCGAGTTGGGGTCGGCGATGAGGCCGGGGCCGACGGGCCGGAGCAGGGCCTGATTGTCGTCGGTCCAGGCGGCGGCGGGCTCGACGGGCCGGTAGTTGAGGGAGGTGCCGCGGCAGGCGGGGAGGAGGAGGGTGAGACAGAGGAGGGATGAGAGGGCGGCGGCGTGGCGTTTCATGGAAGCATTGTAAAGCCGGGGGAGGCGAGGGGGAGGTGGTGTTGAACAATGCACAGAGGCCGGCCAATGATGCGGGGATGGAGTTGTTCGATCATGGCGACCGGTACGACCTGCAGGAGCGGTACCTGGCGCTGACGCGGCAGGAGCTGCCCGCGGCGGCGGCGCGGCACGGCTGGGTCATCCGCGAAGACCATTGTTTCATGCGGGTCATCCTGGATCACCTGTTTGAGGGGTGCTGGTATGACCATCTGGATCGGAGGCTGCGGGCGTACAAGCAGCTCAACGACGGGCAGCTGCGGGAGGCGGTCCGGCTGGGGGAGGCGATGCTTGCAGGAGGCGCCGAGGTGGTGGAGCAGATGAACGCGGCGAGTCTGGGGTGGCGGGGAAATCATTAGCAGTTAGCTGCTAGTTGCTGGAGCTCGGAAATCGTGAGTCGGTGGCGTGGTGTGGGGGTGATCTATAATTGGAGTCGATGAAGACTGAGCGTTTTGATGTCATTGTGATTGGGGGGGGGCACGCCGGGGTGGAGGCGGCGTGGGCGGCGGCGTCGGTGGTGGGGCAGCGCGGGAAAGAAGGGCGGGTGGGGCTGGTGACGCTAGATCCGGGAAAGATCGGGGTGATGTCGTGCAACCCGGCGATCGGAGGGTTGGCCAAGGGGCAGATGGTGCGGGAGGTCGATGCGCTGGGCGGGGTGATGGGGCTGGCGGCGGACGCGACGGGCATCCAGTTCAAGGTGCTTAACCGGAGCAAGGGGCCGGCGGTTCGGGGGCCGAGGTGTCAGAGCGACAAGTATGCGTATGCGCGGGAGGTGCAGCGGCTGGTTTCGCTCCGCGAAGAGATCGAGGTGATCGGCGGGGCGGTGGAGGGGTTCGTGATGGGGGAGGGCGGTGATAAGCGGGTGGTGGGGGTGAGGGTTCGGCTGAATGAACCGGATGGGCCGGCGGAGATGACGGACGGGTGTTGTGGGGAGTTTGGGTGTGTCGATGATTACGGGAAGGCGGTGGAGCTATCACTGGTGCCGGGCGGGAGTGTGGTGCTCACGACGGGGACGTTTATGCGGGGGCTGATGCACACCGGCGAGCGGCAGACGGCGGGGGGGCGGGTGGGTGAGGCGGGTGGTGGGGCTGCTTCGAAGATCAGCGCCGCGCTGCGGGGGTTGGGGCTGGAGCTGGGGCGGTTGAAGACGGGGACGCCGCCGCGGGCGGCGATGGGGAGTTTGGATGTGAGCGGGTTGGAGCGGCACGGCGGGGATGCGGAGCCGGTGCCGTTTAGCGGGATGACGGGGTGGCGGGGGTGCGGCGGGTGGGCGGGAGCCGCGCAGAATCCATCGGCTTCTGCGGGCTTTGGAGGGGTGTATGAACATGTGCGGGAGTTTCCGCGGCTGGAGCAGGTGGACTGCTGGATGACGCACACGGGGGAGGAGGTGCACGAATTGATCCGGGGCAACCTGGACCGGGCACCGATGTACAACGGGCAGATCGGCACGGCCGGCCCGAGGTATTGCCCGAGTATCGAGGACAAGGTGGTGCGGTTCGCGGACAAGATGTCGCACCATGTGTATCTGGAGCCGGAGTCGCTGGAGAGTGACGAGGTGTATCTCAATGGGATCAGCACGTCGCTGCCGGCGGACATCCAGGAGCGGATCGTGCGTTCGCTGCCGGGGTGTGAGAACGCGGTGATCCTGCGTCACGGGTATGCGGTGGAGTACGACATGGTCCGGCCGCACCAGATCGATGCGGGGTGTGCGGTGAAGGGGGTCGAAGGCCTTTATCTGGCGGGTCAGATCAACGGGACGTCGGGGTACGAGGAGGCGGCGGGTCAGGGGTTGTTGGCGGGGCTCAACGCGGCGCGGCGCGTTTTGAAGGAGCCGGGTGTGGTGCTGGGTCGAGACCAGGCGTACATCGGGGTGTTGATGGATGACCTGGTGACCAAGACGCCGGTGGAGCCGTACCGGATGTTTACGAGCCGGGCTGAGCACCGGTTGTTATTGCGGGCGGATAACGCGGCGGACCGGCTGACGGGTCTGGGTCGGGAGTGGGGGTTGGTGGACGATGCGCGGTGGCAGCGAGAGCAGGATCGGCGGTCGGCGAAGGCGGGGCTGCGGGCGATGATGGAGCGGACGCGGTGGGAGGGTGCGGGTGGTGGGGCGATGAGTGAGTGGGTGTGTCGGTCGGAGGTGACGCGGGAGGAGGTGATGGCGGCGGTTGCGGAGGTGATGGGCGACCGGTCGCAAGCGACCGGGCTAAACGGGTCGGTGGGTGGGGTGATCGATCGAGAGGCGTTCGACTGTTTGTTGTCGGACCTGCGGTATGCGGGGTACATCGAGCGGCAGCGGCGGGATATCGAGGTGCTGCGGGAGCAGGAGGGAGCGGCGCTGCCGGGTGATCTGGACTACGCGGGGCTGCCGGGGCTGCGGGGGGAGGCGGTGAAGCAGTTGAGCAAGTTCCGGCCCGGGACGCTGGGGCAGGCGGGCCGGATCGAGGGGGTGAACCCGGCGGACCTGTTGGTGGTGAGTGTGGCGCTGCGGAAGCAGCGTGAGCGGGACCGCCTCGGAGCTAGTGCGTGACTCCGCGCAGACGGGTTCTGGTTTACGTCATGGGTGGAGTCTTGTTGTGTGGTTTCGCAGCAAGCGGTCTGGCTGTGCTTGGCGGGATGCGTGGCGACATCCTGCGGTACTACCAGCGTGACAGCGAGGTTATGGCGACGCAGCCCGATGGCTTACTTGCCGTGGCTCCGGTTGCGGTGGTGGAGCCAGAGCCGGAGCGGGTGTTGATGGTGGTGGTGCCGGGGACGGGGGGGAGCGATGACGCGTCGTGGGCCAGGGTGGTGGAGGGGCGGGTGAGTTTTGCGTCGGAGTTGGCTCGGGGTTACGCGGAGACGGCGGTGGCAGCGGGCGAGCTGTTGCCGGAGGTAGTGGTGGAGGTGCATCAGTGGAAGTCGCCGAACAGTCACCGTCGGCGGCGGGCGGCGGCGATGGACCTGGCGGAGCTGCTTCGGCGAGAAGCACCAGGGTATGACCGGGTGTTTCTGGTCGGGCACAGCCACGGCGGGAACGTCGCGGCGTTGGCGGCGGGGGAGGCGCAGCTGGAGGGGGAACTCCCGATCGATGGCGTGGTGATGTTGTCGACGCCGCAGCTGCACTTGACGCTGCGATATGAGGACGAGCCGGACGATGCGCCGGCGGTGCTAGTACCGGTGTATCTGACGGCCGAGGCGTATGAGGCGGTGGACGCGTTCTGGAGCGTGGTGCCGACGGGGGACGGGGTGGTGGGGTTTTACGCGGGGCTGATGACGGGGGTGAAGGACCACGAGGCGACGGGGCTGACGGTGGGTTGGCGGCGGGCGCTGGGGTTCCCGTCGTTGTTGTATGACCCGATGATCGAGACGCCGTTGACGCCGAACAATTTGGTGACGCGGGATCGGCCGGTGGTGTCGGGTCGGGAACTCGAGAAGGTGCACCACGTGGAGGTGTTATCGATGACGGAGGGGTTATGGGAGACGGCGGGGATGCTGCTGGCGCACGACACGGTGCACAGCCGGCGGATGGGGTATGTGCTGGGGCGGTCGCTGCGTGAGGGGCCGAAGTGGCCCACGGTTTTACGGTTGAGTCGGTCGGTGCTGAGGGACAGGGATGGTGGGCGGGGGATTGACGCGGCGGCGTTCGAGGCGGAGCGTGCGGGGCGGCCGGGGGTGTTGGTGGGTGGGGTGGGGGAAGGGCCTGACGGGGATCGGTTGCTGGGGTATCGGCTGCGTCGGCTTCGGGTGTATCTGACGGCGGACGCGGAGGCGAAGACGGGGGAGGCGTTGCCGGAGCTGGCGGTGGAGTGGGAGTCGGAGCCGGTTGGAGAGGGGTTTGGGGTGGGCCCGAGACAGGACCAGCGGTCAAGCCACGCGGTGAAGGGCGGGGGGTTGGATTGGTTCCCGGATCAGTATGTGGCGGTCTTGGGGACGCGTCAGACGATGCGGGTGATGGATCGGGACGGGCTGGGCTGGATGGGTGGAGTGGGGGAGGATGTGATCGGGCAGTGGTCGTTTGAGGTGGGGGTGGAGGCGCCGCCGGGGGAGTTGGCGGTGGGGGTGGGCGGGCCGTTCAGTGCGACGCTGGAGTGGGAGCCGGTGTTTGATTGACGTGAAGGCTGAGGGGATCGGCGGTGGGCGGGTGGCGGTGGGTGGGGTGGGGTATAGTCCCGGCCATGGCGAAGATGCAGCAAGCGGCAGAGGACTGCCTGATCGTGATTTTTGGGGCGTCGGGCGACCTGACGCTGCGGAAGCTGGTGCCGGCGGTCTACTACCTCTGGAAGAACGGCCAGATGCCGAGCCACTTCGGCGTGGTCGGGGTGTCGCGGACCAAGTACACCGACGACGACTACCGGGAGCAGCTCTATAGCTTCTCGCCGAAGAGCTATGAATCACGCGAAGACTTCGACGCGTTCGCGGAGCATGTGCACTACGTGGCGGCGGACTCGACGAAGGCGGAGGCCTGGCCGAAGCTGCAGAAAGACCTCGAGGGCCTGTCGGCCCAGCACGGGACGGGCAAGAACTACCTGTTCTACCTGTCGCTGTCGCCGCAGTTCTTCGAGCCGGTGATCCGGAACATCGGCGCGACGGGGATGGTGACCGACGGGAAGCGGGCGGTGTCGGTGGTGAAAGACGAGGATTCGTGGCAGCGGATCGTGGTGGAGAAGCCGTTCGGGAACGACCCCGAGTCGGCGGTGAGCCTGAACCGGACGCTGGCGGAGACGTTCTTCGAGAGCTCGATCTACCGGATCGATCATTACCTGGCCAAGGAACTGGTCGCCAACCTGTTGGTGCTGCGGTTTGCGAACACGATCTTTGAGCCGATCTGGAACCGGAACTTTGTGGACCATGTCCAGATCACCGCGAGCGAGGCGGTGGGCGTCGAGGACCGGGGCAGTTATTACGACGGGCCATCGGGCGGGGCGATGCGGGACATGGTGCAGAGCCACCTGCTGCAGGTCTTGTCGCTGGTGGCGATGGAACCGCCGGTCACGCTGGATGGCGAGGACATCCGGACCGAGAAGGTGAAGGTGTTCAAGGCGCTGCGAGTGCCGGAGGCATCGGAAGTGCCGAAGATCGCGGTGCGGGGGCAGTACTCGGCGGGGCTGGTGGGCGGCGAGAAGATGATCGGGTACCGCGAGACCGACGGGGTCGACCCGGCATCGCAGACCGACACGTACACCGCGATGCAGTTCAGCGTCGAGACGATGCGGTGGGGCGGGACGCCGTTCTACCTGCGGTCGGGCAAGGCGATGGCGGAGAAGAAGACCGAGATCGTGGTGTATCTCAAGGACACGCCGCACTGCCTGTTCAGCGAGGAGGCCCGGCAGCAGAAGCACAACCAGATCGTGATCAACGTGCAGCCGGACGAAGGGATCCGCGTGCGGTTCAACGGGAAGGTGCCGGGGCCGGGGCTGAAGCTGGGCGATGTCGTGATGGACTTCGACTATGTGAAGCAGTGGGACGTCGAGCCGCCGGACGGCTACGCGACGTTGCTGGGGGATGTGATGCGGGGCGACCAGTCGCTGTTCAAGCACCGGGACGAGATCGAGGCGTCGTGGTTCGCGGTGCAGCCCGTGCTGGACTACTGGGCGGCGAACCCGGACCCGCACTTGCCGAACTACAACGCGGGGTCGTGGGGCCCGTCGGCGGCGGATGTGATGATGGAGCGGGCCGGGCGGTACTGGCGGAACGATTGAGGTAGGCGCAAGGTGCTAGAGCCTAGGCGCTAGGGCTGGCTTTTACGGTTTGGGTTGTGCGTGGAGTGGCGTGGGGTTTGGAGCGTCGTGATGGCTGAAGACGGTTTGCCCCAACGGATCAAGACAGATCACCACGCGGCGATGTACGAGGCGTTTGCGTACCCGCCGGGGGTAGTGGCGTCGGGCAGGATTGCGTTCATCTCGGGGCAGGTCGGGTTTGAGGATGACGGGAGTGTGTCGGAAGACCCGGAGACGCAGATTAATAGGGCGTTCGCGAACTTGGGGAAGGTGTTGGAGGCGGTGCCGGCAACGCCGAGGCAGGTGGTGGACCTGACAACACTGCACCGTGGCATGGAAGTCACGCTGCCATTGGTGTCGGCGGCGAAGGCGGCGTTCTTCGGCGAGGGAGATGGCGGATGGGAACCGGCGTGGACGGTGATCGGTGTGTCGGAGCTGGCGCTGCCGGCGTTGGTGTTCGAGGTGCGGGCGGTGGTGTGCTGCGGGCCGGAGTAGGGTGTCACGCGTTGAGGCAGCAGGCGGGGCCGGATGAGCGGGTGTCAAGGTGTTTCAAGCGGGGTTGAGTCGGGAGTCGATAGCGAGGGCATGGCGAATAGGCAGGCCGCTGTCGTGGGTGAGGACTGGGCGCGGGGGCTGAACCGGTGGCATGAGGCGGTGCTGTGGCGGCGTCGGGTGGCGGCGCAGGGGCGGTTTTTTCGGCGGGTGTTCCGCAATGGTTGTGAGTTAGAAACGGCTTGGCGGGAACACCGGGCCGCGACGCAGGCGGTCCTAAGGGACGGGCGGGTGTTGGTTCACGGCGATCGCCCGGGGCTGGCGGAGACACTGGTGGAGGTGTGGCACCACCGGGGATACACGCAAGGGTTGTACAGGGCAGGCGGGGCGGGTGGGCTGAAGCGGGGGAAAATGGCAGGGAAGCAGGCGGCTGTGGTGGTAGACGCTGGGGCGAACGTGGGGGTGTTCGCGGCCGATGTGCTCCGGCGGCAGCCTGGGGTCCGGGTGCTGGCGATCGAGCCGGACGCCGAGAACCTTCCGGCCCTGCGTGCGAACCTCTCTGCGTTTGGCGGTTCTGAGACGGACATCATCGCCGGGGCTTTGGGGCCCACGTCTGGGGAAGCGGTGCTGGTCCGCAGCGAGCGCTCCCTGGACCACCGGGTCGCGTTTGACGACGTGGATGTGGCTGAGCACAGAGATCAAGGTCCAGGTCGGGCTGTGGGTGCGGATGGCGGATCGGATCGGGTGGAAGTCGTGACGCTGGAGGGGGTGATGGAGCGGGCGGGGGTGGATCGGGTGGCGCTGCTGAAGCTGGACATCGAGGGCGCGGAGTACGCGTTGCTGGATGCGGTGTCGGACGCGGTGCTGCGGCGTTGTGAGCGGATCGCCATCGAGCCGCATCCCCGGCTCACGGGGCGTAGCGTCGGCGAGCTGGTTGAGCGGCTTGAAGGATTGTTCGAGGTGCGGGCTTATGGGCCGTTGCTGCAGGCGCGTCGGCGGTGACACGGCGTCAAGCGATGCGGGTACCTTGTGGGACCGCCGGGGGGTTGTCCTGTGAGCTGTTTTGTTTTGAAGGTGAGGTCTGCGGTGTTGAAGCTTGGTGGATCGGTGCATGTGTCGCCGGATAAGGAAGCGTTGTTCGGGGCGTTGGGCGATGCGCTGCTGGGGGCAGCGGTGCGGGCGGTGGAGGCACGCGGGGTGTTTCATCTGGCGTTGTCGGGGGGCGGGACGCCGGAGCCGTTTTACGTTCGGCTGGTGACGGATTTGCGGTACCGGGGTTTGCCGTGGGACCAGACGCACGTGTGGGTGGTGGACGAGCGGTGCGTACCGGAGACGGACGAGAAGTCGAACATCAAAATGATGCGGGAGGCGATGCTGGATCACGCGGGGATCCCGAAGCGTCAGGTGCACGCGATGCCGGTGCTGGAACCGGACTCGGCGGAGCGTTACCAGGCGGAACTGATCGAGCACATCGGCGGTAGCAAGACCGAGGTGCCGGTGCTGGACTGGGTGCTGCTGGGGATGGGGGGCGACTGCCACACGGCGAGTCTGTTCCCCGAGTCGCCGGCGTTGTCAGTGACGGACAAGTGGGTGGCGACCAACGACGGCGAACGCGTCGTGCCGCCGGCCCGGCTGACGATGACGTACCCGCTGCTCAACGCGGCGCGGGAGTTGGTGGTGCTGCTGGCGGGTACGGGGAAGTACGAGGCGCTCAAGCGGGTGGAAGTACAGGCCGCCAAGGGCGAACCGGATGTGCAGGAGATTCCGATCTCGGGGATCGACCCGGAGCCGAGCGGCGGGGAGCTGACGTGGTTCTTGGATGAGGCGGCAGCGACAGGCGCACCGTGATCAGCTGACTAGTTCTTGGATTTGAAAGAGGTGTCGAGATGAAATGGATCGTGCGGATCGCGGTGGTGCTGGTGCTGCTGATCGCGGCGTTTGTGGTGATGGGTCTGCTGCTGCCGACGGATTATGTGGTGGAGCGGTCGGTGGTGATCGATGCGCCGCGGGATGCTGTGCACGGGTTGGTGGCGGACCTGGCGGAGTGGGACAAGTGGGAGCCGTGGAGTGCGGAGGACCCGACGGTGGTGGTGACGCCGGGGCCGAAGACGACGGGGGTCGGGGCGAGCCAGACATGGACGGATCAGACGGGGGGCGGGGAGTTGGTGTTCACGATGTCGGATCCCGCGAAGGGGGTGGGGTACGACATGACGATCGCGGATGCGATGCATGCGAAGGCGACGATCCTGCACGAGGTGATGGCCGACGGGAAGGTGCGGGTGACGTGGCGTATGGAGGGGGATGCGGGCGGCGCGCCGGTGGTGGGGGGGTACCTGGCGAAGCTGCTGCCGGCGGCGATCGGCCCGATGTTCGAGTCGGGGATGGGGAATCTGAAGGCTGCGGCGGAGACGCCGGTGACGCCGGAGGGGTCGGGGGGTTAGCCGCAAAGAGACGCAGAAAGACGCAGAGGCGTGGATGTCGGTCCCGCGTATGCGGGGGCGATGCGTCGGGCGGGTTTGATGTTCAAGTCCGTGAGGTAAGTGTCGAGCGGAGGTCTGGTGATGGATGAGTCGTGGCCGTTTGATCAGCCGAGGAACTGTGCGACGATCACGGTCTGGACGATCCTCAACGGGGAGGCTTCGATTCTGATGGTGTCACATGATACGGATGATCATGGCTGGCAGTTTCTGGACGGTTGGCCCTTTGAGACATCACGAGCCGCACTGGTTTCCCTGAAGACGATCGTGGAACTGGACCCGACTGTGCAGGAAGTTGCTGACCTGCCGCCCGGGTGGACCGCGACGCGTGAACGCGTTGGTGCGGCATGGAAGCGCTGGCCTCCCGACAAGCGTTAGGAACGGTTTGCGTTGGCGGGAAGATTGTAGAAAGTTAGGTTTATGATTGGTATCCTTAGGGCGGAGACCGATCGATGCTGCGTTGGATGTTTCTGGATCTGGATAGCTACTTCGCGGGGGTGGAGCAGCAGTTGGAGCCGGGGCTGCGGGGGAAGCCGGTGGGGGTGGTGCCGGTGGAGAGCAAGGGCACGTGTTGTATTGCGGCGAGCAAGGAGGCGAAGCGGTGCGGGGTGAAGACGGGGACGAAGGTGGCGGATGCGGAGCGGCTGTGTCCTGGGATTGAGTTGGTCAAGGCTCGGCCGGCGCTGTATATCGCGGTGCACAAGCGGATCAAGGCGGCGATCGAGACGGTGCTGCCGGTGGACAAGGTGTGGTCGATTGATGAGGTGGCGATACGGTTGTGGGGGCGGGAGCGGGAGCCAGCGGTCGCGCGGGGCTTGGCGGAGCGGGTGAAGGCGGCGGTGCGAGCGGCGCTGGTGGAGATAACTGGGGAGTATGCGGCGGCGGGGAGGGTGGCGGCGCGGCCAAGCCCACAGAATCTTTCGGCTTCTGTGGGCTTGGGTGCGGGTTGGGGGGGAGCCGGCAGTGCTTGGGGGGCGGTGGAGCGGTTGCGGGAGCGGATGGGGGACGGGCGGTATCGGCGCACGGGCGCGGTGCGGGCGGGGCAGCCGCTGCGGGTGGCGGTGACGGTCAGCGGGCTGACGCCGGTGACGGCGACGGCGGGGAACCTGTTCGCGCAGGCCGAGGATCGGCGGGGGTTGGGCGGGGTGATGGACGCGATCAACACCCGGTTTGGCGGGCACACCCTGTACCTCGGGGGCATGCACGCGATTGCGGACCGGGAGATGGAGGACAAGATCGCGTTCGGGCGGGTGCCGGACGAGCGCGTGGGGATCTAGGCTCGGATGGGTTGGCGGGTGGGTTGGCGGGCCGGGGTTAGTGGCCGCAGGTGTTGCGGTCGCCGTGCTTGTAGGGGCGGAGGTACATGTACTTCTTGAGGAAGTAGGGGATGGGCTGGTTGAGGGCGGGGTCTTGGCTGGCGTTGTCGACCTCGACGAGCTGGCCGGTCTTCATGTCCTCTTCGAGGACGCCGGTCATGTTTTCGCCGGTGAGGTAGCGGACGGAGAAGTCGCCCTGGCCGACGGCGGCCTTGCGTTGGACGTAGCGTTTGAGCTCGAACCAGTGGAGGGCGAAGCCGCGTTCGGCGAAGTTCGCCAGGTCGGGGTCGTCGGTTTCCAGGATGGTGACGCGCTCGCGTTGGAGGTCGGTGAAGTGCGGGGTCCAGGGGGTGACGACGTGGTTGGCGTAGCCGGGCTCGGTGATGAGGTTGCTGAACATGTTGAACGCGGAGTGGGTTCGGCCGCCGAAGTAGGCGCCCATGCCGTGGGCGAACATGAGCACGGGGAAGAG
>JBCCOW010000052.1:0-30442 GCA_039025195.1 Planctomycetota bacterium | reverse complement strand
GCGCGAAGGCCTGTGTGCCGAGTTTTTCCTGGCTCACGCCCTGCTGAGAGATGTCACCGGTGTGCATACCGTCCTCGATCGCGCAGAGCCAGGCGTCATGGACGGCCTTGGCGTGTTCGCTGTGGCCGAGGTGCTGGAGCATCTGCACCGCCGCGAGCAGCAGGCCCGACGGGTTGGCGATGCCTTGCCCAGCGATATCGGGCGCGCTGCCGTGGATCGCCTCGAACATCGCGCAGTCCGGGCCGATGTTGGCCGTGCCGACCAATCCGACCGTGCCGGCGACTTCCGCCGCGATATCGCTGACGATGTCGCCGTAGAGGTTCGGCGCGACGACCACATCAAACTGATCCGGGCGGCTTGCCAGCCTCGCCGCACCGATGTCGATAATCATCACGTCCGACGCGATGTCGGGGTACTCGGCCGCGACCTGCTCGAAGGCCCTGCGGAACAGGCCGTCCGTCGCCTTCATAATGTTGTCTTTGACAAAGCAGGTGACTTTCTTTCGTCCGTGCGCCTGGGCGTACGCGAATGCGTACTGGCACAGCCGCAACGACCCAGGCCAGGTGATCAGCTTGAGGCACTGCGCGACCTCCGGGGTCTGCTGGTGCTCGATCCCGCCGTAGGTGTCTTCCTCGTTCTCGCGGACGATGACGACGTCCATGCCGGGGTGCTTGGAGCGGAGGAAGGGGGTGTAGGAGACACAGGGGCGGACGTTGGCGTAGAGGCCGAGGGTCTTGCGGGTGGTGACGTTGAGGGACTTGTAGCCGCCGCCCTGGGGGGTGGTGATGGGGGCCTTGAGGAAGACGCCGGTGGTGCGGATGGCGTCCCAGGCTTCGGGGGTGATGCCGGCGGTGATGCCCCGCTCGTAGACCTTCTTGCCGATCTCGACAGGGTGAAGGGCGAGGTTTGCACCGGCGGCGTCGAGGACTCGGAGAGTGGCGTCCATGATCTCGGGGCCGATGCCGTCGCCGTGGGCGACCGCGATGGGAGTGCGGGTTCGGGAGGGTGTGCTCGGAGCCACGCTGGGATTATCGGCGACCGCGGAGGTCGGGGACAACGTGGAAGGCTTTGCGGGGGCGTCGAGGGTGGTGGCGGGCATGGGTTTTCCTGGTGAGGAGGGGTTGGTAGGATGGGTCGAATTCTTTTACGCGAATTTTTGTTCGTGTATTTTCTATCTGGTATCTTCGGACACGTCAAGCATGGCCCTGAAGAAAAAATCCGTATCCGGCAAAAAACCCGCTTCCAGGCCCTCAGCGGCCCCTGAATCCGGCTGGACGTTCCTGAGCAACCACTCCCATGTGCTGCTGATGCTGGCCCAGACCCCCGACCTGCGGATCCGTGATCTGGCTGACGGCGTGGGGATCACCGAGCGGGCGGTGCAGAAGATCCTGGCGGACCTCGTGGCTGGGGGCGTGCTGAGCCGGCAGAAGGTCGGTCGACGTAACCACTATCTGGTCCATGCCGATCGGGCGCTGCGTCACCCGGCCGAGGCCCACTGCACGGTGGCGGACCTGATCGCGATGGTCCGCCGTTGACCCCGTCTGTGGGCTACCCTGATCACAACCGGATTCGACCCACAGCCTTTATCAGCCAGGAGCCCCTTATGGAAACGATGGACGCGATCTATCAACGCCGAGCCGTCAAGCATTTTGATCCCGAGCACACGATGCCGGATGACGTGCTGACCAAGCTGCTCGAAGCGACTATCCAGGCACCCACGAGTTTCAACATCCAGCACTGGCGTTTCGTCGTCGTCAAAGACACCGCTCTGCGTCAGAAGATCCGCGAGCTCGGTAACGACCAGGCCCAGATCACCGACGCCTCCGTGCTCATCATCATGACCGCCGACATCAAGGCCTGGACCAAAGACCCGCAACGCTACTGGGCCAACGCGCCTCAGGAAGTCGCCGACCTGCTCGTCGGCTGGATGGGGCCGTTCCACGAGGGACGGGAACAGCTGCAGCGTGACGAAGCGATGCGGTCGATGGGCATGGCGATGCAGACCCTGATGCTCGCCGCGAAGGCGGAAGGCTACGACTCCTGCCCGATGATCGGCTACGACTTCGACGCCGTCGCCCCGCTGATCAATCTGCCCGACGACCACGCGATCGGCCCTATCGTCGTGCTCGGCAAGAAGACCAAGGACTCCTGGCCCAAGCCCGGCCAACTCCCGCTCGACGAGGTCGTGATCGAGAATGGCTTCCCGGCGTAAGCCCGCCTCTCACCCATCACAAAACACACGCCACCTTTGCCCGGTTTTCAGCCACTGGGTAAGGTGCAATGGACTCATATCGCTCGCCGCAGTCGCGTGGCGTGTCGATCGGTTCTCTGTTTCGCTTCAATCACCAACGCGTATGCCCGACCCCACCATTGAAGCCATCAAGCGGAAGTACTGGCGGGCCAACGTCCAGACCATGGTGCTCCTGCTCGGGCTGTGGGCCTTCGTCGGGCTCGGCTGCGGCATCCTCTGGGCCGACTGGCTGAACCAGTGGCAGCTCGGAGGCGTCCCGCTCGGGTTCTGGTTCGCGCAGCAGGGCTCGATCCTGGTGTTCGTCGGCATCATCCTGGTCTACGCGATCGTGATGAACCGGCTCGATACCCGGACCCGCAACGAGCTCGCCGCACTAGAAAACACAACATCCACCGAACTCGACCCCGCGGAGGACGACGCGTCGTGATGCCCGCCGCCCCGACCACGCTCGCCTTCACCCCCCTCGAGCTCTGGACCATCGCCTTCGTCGGCGTCACCTTCTCGATCTACCTCGGCATCGCCTGGCTCTCACGCGTCAAAGACACCAAGAGCTTCTTCATCGCCGGCGGCGGTATCCCCGCCCACGCCAACGGCATGGCCACCGCCGCCGACTGGATGTCCGCCGCCTCCTTCATCTCCATGGCTGGCCTCATCTCCGGCATGGGCTTCGCCGGCGGCGTCTACCTCATGGGATGGACCGGCGGATACGTCCTCTTGGCCTTGCTGCTCGCTCCCTACCTCCGCAAGTTCGGCCACTTCACCGTCCCCGACTTCATCGGCGACCGCTACGCACCCCCCGGAAGCTCAGGCCCCAGTTCCCGTGCGAATTACGCCCGCATCATCGCCCTGCTCTGCGCCATCTTCATCTCCTTCACCTACGTCGTCGGCCAGATGAAAGGCGTCGGCGTCGTCTTCTCCGGTTTCCTCAAGGTCAGCCCCGTGGTCGGCGTCTTCATCGGCATGGCCATCGTCTTCGCCTACGCCGTCTTCGGCGGTATGAAGGGCATCACCTGGACCCAGGTCGCCCAGTTCTGGGTCCTCATCACCGCCTTCCTCATCCCCGCCATCGCCATCTCCCTCAAGCTCACCGGCCAGCCCATCCCCTCCCTCGGCCTCGGCTCCACCGTCCTCGAAACCGTCGACCCCCACCGCCCTTACCTCCTCGAAAAACTCAGCCGTATCAACGAACAGTTCGGCTTCAACTCCTATACCCAGGCGTATGGCGAGAACTCAGGCGTCTGGTCCCGCCTCAACGTCTTCTGCGTCTGCCTCGCGCTCATGGCCGGCACCGCCGGGCTCCCCCATGTCATCGTCCGCTTCTACACCGTCAAGTCCGTCAAGGCCGCCCGCTGGTCCGCCTTCTGGGCCCTCGGCTTCATCGCACTCCTCTACATGACCGCCCCCGCCGTCGCCGTCTTCGCCCGCTACTACATGGTCGACAACGTCGCTGGGCTCAACGGAAAGACCGCCGAGCAGCTCCCCGAGTGGTACCACAACTGGAACCAGACCGGCATGATCGCCTGGGTCGACTTCAACGGCGACGGTCGGCTCGCGTTCACCAACAACCTCACCGACCGACCCGCACTCTCCGAGTCCACCTCACCCATGGCCGCGGGCCTCGTCGTCCCCAACGAACTCATGCGCCTCGGTGGCTTGCCCACGACCGTCCGTGAACAACTCATCGAAGACCCCGCCGCATGGGTTGCTGCCAACGGGGGCACATCAGGCTTTGGCAAGGAGGCTCGCGCCACACTCCTCGACCTCGGCGCTGAACACCACCCCGACCGCGACATCATCGTCCTCGCCACCCCACAGATGGCCAACCTCGCCGACTGGATGGTCGCCTTCGTCCTCGCCGGCGGACTCGCCGCCGCCCTCTCCACCGCTTCGGGCCTCCTGCTGGTCATCTCGTCGTCGGTCTCCCACGACCTCTACTACCGCGTCCTCAACCCACAGGCCTCCGAAAAGCAACGCCTGCTCATCGGCCGCATCGCCATCGGCGTCGCCGTCCTCATCGCCGGCTACTTCGGCATCAACCCGCCCGGCTTCGTCGGCGAGGTCGTCGCCTTCGCCTTCGGGCTCGCCGCCGCCTCCTTCTTCCCCGCCATCGTCCTGGGCATCTTCACCAAACGCGTCGGAACACTACCCGCCGTCGCCGGCATGCTCGTCGGCATCACCTTCACCGCCTTCTATATCGTCACCCAGACCGCCGACAACGTCCTCTTCAACGCCGAGGTCGCTGCCTTCATCTTCGGCCCCGAAGACGCCGCCATCCGCCAACCGTGGTTCTTCAACATCGACGCCAAAGGCATCGGCACCGTCGGCATGCTCCTCAACTTTATCGTCACCCTCAGCCTCACCCCCTTCTGCAAACCCCCCAGCCCCCGCACCCGCGCCCTCGTCGACGCCATCCGCGAACCCGAATCTGATCCTACCCCACCCGCCGCCAACCACTGACCACCACTGTCACCCAATAGCCGGGTCGCTACGCGACCCTGGCCCAACCACCCACTGCTTCCATGCAAACCCCCGCCCCCCCCGCCATAATGCCGGGCCAGTTCCTGCATTCCCTACACCCTACGCCCTAACCCCTACGCCCTCCCCACCATGCCCACCCTCGTCTACACCTACACCGACGAAGCCCCCGCCCTCGCCACCCACTCCCTCCTGCCCATCCTCCGCGCCTTCGCCAAGCCCGCCGGCGTCGACGTCGAGCTCCAGGACATCTCCCTCGCCGGCCGAATCATCGCCCTCATCACAGACTTCTACCCCGACCGCCTCACCGACGACCAGAAGCAGCCCGATGCCCTGGCCCACCTCGGCCAACTCGCCACCACCCCCGACGCCAACATCGTCAAGCTCCCCAACATCTCCGCCTCCATCCCCCAGCTCAACGCCGCCATCGCCGAGCTCCAGGCCCACGGCTACGACATCCCGTCCTACCCCACAGACCCGAAAACGGACGACGAAAAACAACTCCAAGCCGCCTACGCCAAGGTCCTCGGCTCCGCCGTCAACCCCGTCCTCCGCGAGGGTAACTCCGACCGCCGCGTCGCCGCCCCCGTCAAGCAGTTCGCCAAGAACAACCCCCACTCCATGGGCGCCTGGTCCAACGACTCCAAGTCCCACGTCGCCCACATGACCGAAGGCGACTTTTTCGGATCCGAACAGGCCTACACCTGCCCCGTCCCCACCACCGTCAAGATCCAACACGTCGCCGACGACGGCACAGTCACCACGCTCAAAGACAACCTCGAACTCCTCGAAGGCGAAGTCATCGACGCGTCCCGCATGTCCGTCAAGGCCCTGCGAAAATTCCTCGCCGAGCAGGTCGAAGACGCGAAACAACAGGGCGTCCTCTTCTCGCTGCATATGAAGGCCACGATGATGAAGGTCTCCGACCCCATTATCTTCGGCCACTGCGTCGAGGTCTTCTTCGCCGATCTCTTCGAGAAACACGCCGACCTGTTTGCCGAGCTCGGCGTCAACCCCCGCAACGGCTTCGGCGACGCCGTGGCCAAGACCGCCGCACTCCCCGCCGACCAGAAGGCCGCCTTCGCCGCCGACCTCCAGGCCGTCTACGACCACCAGCCCCCCCTGGCCATGGTCGACTCCGACCGCGGCATCACCAACCTCCACGTCCCCTCAGACATCATCATCGACGCCTCCATGCCCGCGATGATCCGCAGCTCCGGCCAGATGTGGGGCCCCGATGGCAAGCCGCGCGACACCAAAGCGGTCATCCCCGACCGCTGTTACGCAGGCGTCTACGCCGCTACCGTCGACTTCTGCCGCAAACACGGAGCCTTCGACCCCAGCACCATGGGCTCGGTCGCCAACGTGGGCCTCATGGCCAAGAAGGCCGAGGAGTACGGCTCGCACGACAAGACCTTCGAAGCCCCCGCCCCCGGAAAGATGCAGGTCATCGACCAAGACGGAAACACCATCTTCGAGCACACCGTCGAGACCGGCGACATCTGGCGCATGTGCCAAACCAAAGACGTCGCAATCCGCGACTGGGTCAAGCTCGCCGTTACCCGTGCCCGAGCGAGCGACACCCCCGTCGTCTTCTGGCTCAACCCGAAGCGTGCCCACGACGCCGAGCTGCTCAAGAAGCTCGGCGTCTACCTGCCCGAACACGACACGACGGGCCTCGACATCCAACGCCACCCCCCTATCGACGCCACCCACCTCACCCTCCAGCGTTGCAAAGCCGGCCAGGACACCATCGCCGCCACCGGCAACGTCCTGCGTGACTACCTCACCGACCTGTTCCCGATCCTCGAGCTCGGCACCTCCGCCAAGATGCTCTCCATCGTCCCGCTGCTCAACGGCGGCGGCCTCTACGAGACCGGGGCCGGCGGCTCTGCCCCCAAGCACGTCCAGCAGTTCGTCAAGGAGTCGCACCTCCGCTGGGACAGCCTCGGCGAGTTCCTCGCCCTCGCCGTGGCCCTCGAAGAGCTCGGCACCAAGACCGACAACCCCAAAGCCAAGGTCTTGGCCGACGCTCTAACCGCCGCCACCACCAAGCTCCTGGAATCCAACAAGTCGCCGCTACGTAAGGTCGGCCAGCTCGACAACCGCGGCTCCCACGCCTGGCTCGCCCACTACTGGGCCCACGCCCTCGCTACCCAAACTGCCGACCCCAACCTCGCCGCAACCTTCAAGCCCATTGCCGAGCAGCTCGCCGCGAACTTCAACACGATCCTCACCGAGATCGACACCACACAAGGCACCCCCGCCGACCTTGGCGGCTACTACCAGCCCGACCCCAAGAAGGCCGACACCGCCATGCGTCCCAGCCCCACCCTCAACCGCCTCATCGATTCGCTCTGACCCCTCAGCCGTAGCCCACTCACCAACCCGATCCGGTCTCCTCCAACACGGCGTGCGGATCGAACAGCCCGTAGTGGACCTCGGCGCAGCCCTGCGACACCAGCCACCGCAGCATGGTCGGCAATCCCGACACCGGATCGTCAAACGCCAGGCCGTGCACCTGCACCACCGCCGACGATTCACCGACTTGCGCCGCCGCAAACGTCCCCCGCACGCCCAACAGCCGGTCCGCCAACGCTGGCTCACCCTCCGCTGTCAACGGCAACTGCCGGCCAAGCGTCCCAACCGGCCCAGCAGCCGTCGCTCCCGCTGGTACAACCGCTCGCTCGCCGATTGCATGGCCGCCCCCACCTCCACCAACTCCTCGCCCTCCCCGTCCTGCTCTGCAAGAGCTTCACTCTCGCCCACCCCCGCACGCTCGATCATCAGCTCCAACACCACCGCGTGCAGCCCCGCTTCACCTCGCCTCGCCTCCAACGCCTGCACCCACAACTGACGCTCCCGTTGCTCGATCTCGTCCCACATCCGACGCGACGCCGCCCCCCACCCCGCCGAACCCATACGGTCCAGCCGGGCGTACATCGCTTCCAGCTCCGCATCCCCGGTCAGCCCAGGGTCGAACATCATCTCCGCCTCTTGCAGCGTCCGCAGCGTCTCCCGCGCTAACCGCTCATCCGCCGACAACTCCCCCGCCTCCAGCGACCAAGGCGCCCGCAGCCACGCCTCCACCGGCGCCCCCACATACCCGTTGATCAGCCCAACCAGCCGCTCCGCCTCGGCCGGCGACGACGCGACAAACTCCAGCTGCACCATCACCAGCCGGCCCGCACCGACCCGCTGCTCCGCCACCGTTGCCCGGCCCGACCACCCCGATCGCATCGCCCCCGCCTCCGTTTCGGTCAGCCCCGAGACCAGCACCGTCTGACCCAACCACGCCGCACCACCCGGACCCGACCGCCCCGCGACCGATCCACCACCACCGCCCGTCAAATCCTCGTACGCCGCCGACGCCGACGCCGCGTCCTCAAACGTCAACATCACCGTCCCCAGCCCCGTGTCCACCGGCTCATCCCCATCCAACGCCACCGCCGGCCCCGGCCAAACCGCGGTCACCGGCCAGGCCGCCGACGCCCCCGCCGCCGCGTCCCCCGACGCCGCCCACTGCCCCGGCTCATACCGATACTCCGCCTCCACCCCCGCACCCCACCCGCCCCACCCACCCAGACCCCCCAAGCTCCACCACAGCGGCAGTCCCAGCATCACGCTCTGCCCCACCAGCACCACCACCAAACCCACCACCCCCAGCACCACGCTCGCCCCGTGCAGACCCAGCAGCCCCGCCGTCGCCGCCCAGCCCGGCCTCGGCGCCCGCAGCAAATCCATCACCCGGCTCGCCAGCTTCGCCAGCGTCCCCTGCGTCTGACCCTTCGCAAACTGCTGCCGAAGCTCCGCCACGATCCGCAGCCGCTGCCCGTCGCTGACCTCCTCCCGCATCGCACCCGGCACCACCACCCGCCCACGCCGGAGCCGATCTACCACTTTCGCCATCCCGATCGACACCGGCAGCCCGACCACCATCGCGATCGCCACATACAACAACACCCGGGCCCCCGGCGCAAAGCTCCCCAGCACCAGCCCCGCGATCGCCACCACCCGGAACACCGTGTCCAGCCAGGCGTTCCGCGAAAACACCAACGCGTGCCACACCCAGCCCCCGTCCAGCGGCAGCACCGGCAGCAGGTTGAACAGGTTGATCACCACCGTCAGCACCGCCAGCTCCACCATCCACTCCGCCACCCCAACCCCCCCCGCCGCCCCCCCGCCCGGCAGCCACCCCGGCACCCCGTGCACCTGCCAGTAACTCCCCACCAACCCCACAGGCACCGCCAGCACCATCCCCGGCACCGGCCCCGCCAACGCCACCACCACCCGCTTCCACGCCCGCGCATCCCGCTCCGTCCCCGTCACCGCCGCCCCCAGCAGCGGCAGGAAGAACATCCGCAAATCCCGGTACCCCAGCCCCTTCATCGCTACCCAATGCCCCGCCTCGTGCAGCAACAGGATCGGTACCAGCATCACCGCCAAACGCCAGTCCCAGTACGCCGACCCCAGCAGCACGAACGCCACCCCCGAGATCAGCAGGACCAACGCCGTCGACCACCACGCCCGCCTGCCCTGCCCCGCTTCCTGACGCTTCATCTCCGCCACCACCCCCACCGCAAAGCTGTCCGCGACCGACGCCTCCTCGTCCACAGCCGCAACTTCAGCCTGTTGCATCCACCCCTCAGCCGTGCCGTCCCCATCATCGATCGCCCCATCAGTGTCGGCCACAACCGAACGCCCGACCTCCACCCCTGGCAGCACCATCGGTACCGCTGACGATGCCTTGAAACTCCCACGCCCCCGGTGCATCGCCACCACCTCACCGTGCAACGCCTCGAACGCCTCCGCCGGGCGGTCCAAACGAACCGCGGTCTCGTTCACCAACCCCACCAAACTTTCGCGGTGCGACTCGACCAGCTCCCCGACCCCCGCCGACTTCTTCCACCGCCCCCGCACGCCGTCCGGCATCACCACCCGCGCCGACGATGAGGTCATCCACCAACCCCCGCTCTGCAGCCGAGAGATCAGGTCCACCCCCACCTTCCGCCGCATCGGCTGCACGTATTCCCACTGCCAACCATTCACCCGCGCCATCGTCTGCCCGTCCGCCGACACATACAGCACCCACGCGTACTGCGTCTTCGTCGCCTCGTGCCACACCCGATACGCGCCCACCTCCGAGTAACCCGCCGCCGCCAGACCCGACATCGCCTCCCGCATCTCCACCATGCAGACCCTCGGGCAATTCTTCCACACCCGCCCGAAACGGCCCCAACGACTCGACCGGCGCGTCCTCCACCGAACCCGGCAAACGCACCCGCGCCAGCTTCAGCCCGGCTGCCAACACCCCGGTCAGCAAGTTCGACCCGTAAAAATAATCCCGGTAGGGCAGCGCCAACGGGTCCAGGTCAAACACCCTCGGCCGATCCACCCCCGCGTCAACCCTATCCCCCTCCACAGCCAAACCCGCGGCGTGATCACCGTCCCCATCAAACATCCCACCAGACTACCGGCCCGCCTCCACGGCACGACCCGACTACCCACTAAGGTTTTCCCTACCACTCCACCGACTCACTCACTCACCGCCCCGCCTCGGCCCCAACACCCATCGCCTCCACCACCGCCAGCCCGCTCAACGCCGCCGCTTCCAGCTTCCCCCCCAACATCCAATCCCCGCACACCCACAACGTCTGGTCACCATTAACCAGATACGGCTCACCCAACGCCGTCTTCGTCTGCGCGTAAAGCCAGCGGTGCGCCCGCACCTTCGCATACGCAGGCCGACCCACACCCAGCCCTTCGCACAGATCGCCAAACGCCAACGCCAAACGCTCCCACGCCGCCTCCCGACCGATCTCCAGGTTCGCCAGCGTCCACGCCGGGCTCGCGTGCACCACCCAACACTCAAACCCATCCGCTCGCCCCCGTCCCGGCTTGCTGCTGTCGTTGGCGGCCCACGCCAAGCTCTCATGCCCCCGCACCTTCGCACCCACCCAATCCAAGCCAGCCCCACCGTCCACCGCCAGCATCCCCGCCCAGCACGGCGTCACCTCCACCCCACTGAGCCGCTCTGCCAACCCCGGCTCCACCGGCTCCAACAACGGTCCTGCCTGCACCGCAGGCATCCCCAGCACGACCCGCTCGTAAGGCCCCACGATCTCACCACCCTCCATCGTGAGCAACCAACCCGACCCCTCCCGCCGTAACCCCACCACCCGCCGCTCAAACCCCACCTCTACCCCCTCCAGCTCCCGGGACACCACCCGGCTCATCCCCGGCACCCCCACCCACCGCTGCTTCGCCGGTGCCCTACCCACCACCTCAAACCCCGTACCACCACCACCCGCACCCGCCTCCACCTCGACCAATCCATCGTCCCCCCACTCCGTCACGACACCTTCCGCCGCCCAATCCTCAACCATCCCCACAAACCGCGGATCGCTGGCCGTCAGATACTGGGCCCCGTGATCAAACGCCAAGGCCTCCCCCGCACCCCCGTTCCGCCGCGTCGAGCACCGCCCCCCCGGCCCACGCCCCTTGTCCCACGCGTCTACCCGACACCCCGCCTCCACTAATCGCGACGCCACCACCGCCCCAGCCAGCCCCACGCCAACAACAGCCATACTAATCTTAGGCTCAGCCATGTCATTTCCGCCCAGCCCGCCACACTTACCCGCCCCACCTCACCCCAACCCACCAAATCTGTCTTTCATGGGCCGTACAGGACTTGAACCTGTGACCTCGTCGATGTCAACGACGCGCGCTAGCCAGCTGCGCCAACGGCCCGTAAATTCTTGCCGGTCTTGCACTTCAATCTGCCCTTCGCGCTACTTAAACACATCAGGCCATGCATTACCGTCGAGCGGAGCAGCGTAGCAGGCATACGCGTCGGTGTCGAGCCCAGCTCCAGCTGTATCGCTACAGACCGCAACTCGCCTCTGGCCGCATTGGTAGGCACGCTCTGATGCAATGAGTTCCGACTCAGAATTCGCTTCGTTCCGATCGCGGGCAGCACGAGCAAAGCTGAGACTGCGTTGCGCCCTGTCAACGCGTCGCCGTATTCCAGCGTTTTGTAGTGGCATTCAAGCGTCCGCGATTCGCCGTGCGAGCCGAACCATCGCAGCTTGAAGGCAACGGCTGATCGCCAACCAAGAAGTACTGTGCTCCTTACGCTGGTGGCTGTGTGTCTATGCCAGCCTCACTTCCCGGCTGACCACCTGTCCCTAGGTCCACCCCATACCAAGACGGATATCGATCGCTCGGACCTGACTCATTGCGTTTTGCAGAGCGTGCTGCCTTAGGGTTATGTGCTCACCATTCCTGAGTGCAACCGCAGTAAAGCCCACGACATAAACTCGTCTCACGAAGCTAATTAAGTCAGACGCTTGGCGGAGCTATGCTATGAAATCAGTGCTTGCCAGCGCGACATCTCAGGCGAAACCAAAAAACGAAATATATTTTCTTAGATTAATTTTTTGGGATTAATTTCACGAAAATTAGCCTATTTCGAATCTTAAATCTTTGTGCATGAGATTCGATTTGGGTAATTTAGATAATTTTTTCGTTTTTTTAATTCACTTGACCAGCTACGGCCGCCTGCTCGATACTTAATATCTGACCAACATCTGCTGGTCCCCGCCTCTTCCTACCTCGCACTCGCATCGACCCTCCAGCCAGGCCCCGAAGCATGCCGATTTACTGTTGTCCAAAGGTGATCATGCGGAACCCACACGGGTTCGGTCTTATTGAATTGCTGGTAGTCATTGCGATCATCGCGCTCTTCCTGGGTATCGGGCTGGGGTCGTTTAGCTACATCAAGGGCCAGGCGGAGCAAGAGACCGCTTACGCCCTTGTCACCCAGACCCTCAACGCCGAGACTGAGTACTTCGCTCAGACAGGCAACCGTGTTTTCCACGAATCGGATGATCTAGCCCTGCTGCTCAACCCCGCCTCGCCTGCAGCGGCTCAGGCAGTTCGAAATGCGCCGGGCTCGACCGGGCTGGGTCCCGTATCGGCGATGGACAAGTCCAGCGAGGTGTTTGTCTGGCAGACCCTCTCACTCCCCGCAGCCGCCGACATGCTCCGGGCCGCCACCGGCGAGAACGGACTGGCCGACACCGATGGCGACGGCTTCCTCGAACTCCAGGACCCTTGGGGCAACTTGATCGAGTACAGGCGCACCGTCAACGGAAGCGACGCTGACCTACCTGGCCTAATCCACGGGGCTCCGCTCTTAGTGTCTGCAGGTCCGGATGGCGACTTTGGCGAATACTCCAACGCCAACGAGCCCAACGACGACGCCCGCGACAACGTCCTGAGCTTCGAACTCAAATAAGCCGCTTCACCCGCCCCCACCTACCGGCCACCACACCGATATGCAACTCGCCCTCCGTCCCATCTCTACTATCCGCAAAAACCGCGTCCTCGACGCGCCCCTTGCATCCTACTCCCTACGCGCGACGCCCTCTCGCCGTGGCTTCACCATCGTCGAAATCCTCGCCGTCGTCTTCATCATCACCATCGTCCTCGGCGTCACCTTCCCCATCGTCTCCGCCTTCCGCGACGGCAGTAAAACCTCCTCCGGCATCACCACCATCTCTACCGCCGTCGACGTCACCCGTGCCTACGCCACCAACGAAATCCGGCCCGACCTGAGCAAGTCCGCTATCCCGGTGCTTAACGCCACCTACTCCGGCACCGCCGCGATCTTTACGCCCGCTGGCCAAGTCCGAATCACGATCAACAACCAAGCCGCGGAAGACACGGCCGGCACCCGCATCGAAAGCATCGTTCCCGCACAAGAAGAAGCCTACGCCGACCACCCCAACCTCGACTTCGTGACGCTCACCAGCGGGACCGGCGTCGTCGGCGTGGCCCGAAACGCCGCGGGGCTCCTGCTCTATCCGCCCCCCTTTGCCATCACCTTCAATGCAGAAGGCGTGATGATCACCGAGCCCGACACCATCATTTATGACAGCAATGGCGATCGGGATTACGACACCGGCAGCGCACGCCCCAACCCCTACGTCCCCGCAGACTGGGACCGAGCGAACCGGCCCATCACCGATTTTGGCACCGCTGGTATCAAACGCGAGCTGCCCTTTGAACGCCTGGAAGTGGTCACCGCCGTCGTCGTCTTCGACCTCGATGCGTTCTACGACGAGTTCCCCAATACCCAGACCACCAACTGGCCCGAGGACAACGCTGCCATCAACAACTGGATCCTCGAGAACGGCCGTCCCCTCATCTTTAGCCGAGCCACCGGCGTCGCTTTCCAAGACGAGGGCGACGGCAACTAACTCCCCACCCGCCCTACCCGCCTCACACCCATGAAGCGTTCCACCCGACGACTCCCGCCCATCCACCCTGCGTCCACACGCCGCGGGCCAACCTCTGCACCTACCACCTACAACCTACAACCTACAACCTCACCCACCGGCTTCACCACCCTAGAAGTCCTCGTCGCCCTGGGCATCTTCGCCTTCGGCTTCCTCGCCATCGCCGCCATCTTCCCCGTCGGCCTGCTCATGCAGAAGCAGACGACCAACTCCATCCTCGCCG
Organism: Planctomycetota bacterium; assembly: GCA_039025195.1. Classification (GTDB taxonomy): domain Bacteria; phylum Planctomycetota; class Phycisphaerae; order Phycisphaerales; family Phycisphaeraceae; genus JBCCOW01. The sequence goes on along the minus strand of JBCCOW010000052.1, from coordinate 16,191 downwards.
GCCACGTCGCCGACAACGGCATCGCCATCATGCAGGCCCGCACGCTCGAGCAGGCCGACATGAACAACACCACGGCGGGTACAGGAACCGACGATTACTACGACGACTCAATTGGCCCTGCAGGCGGCTATCCGCCCCAGCTCCCAGCACTCACGCTGCCTGCTGTTGAAAACCGCGTCAAACCGCTCCAGTGGAACGTGCCTGCCCGGACCGGACCGCCTGCAGTCGCCGCCGGCATCCTCATCGATCGCTTCGGTGCCGGCGAAAATATCGGTGACCGCAGCTACCCCTCCACCATCCAGACTTTCGCCGACCGCGAGTTCTTCTGGGTCCCCCTCGTGCAGGACCCCGACGGGGAGCCCAACCCCACGGCCGACGACTGGATTTTCTATATCTGCATCATGCAACGCGAGCCCGGCATCGACTACTCCGTCGCCAAGAACGTGGCGAACGCCTTCTACGCCGACAACACCGACAGCAATAGCACGCCGCCCAACAACGATGGAGTCGACACGTACCCCACGATGCGTTACGTCCCGGTCACACCCGCTGACATCACCGGGTCCAACGTGACCTTCCCGTTCACGCTCGGCCTCATCGTCGGCGACCTCATCCTCGACAGCGAGGGCATCCAGTACACCGTCCTCGCGGTCAACGGCGACACGCTCACCCTCAGTTCGGTCGTCACCAGCGAGCCCGAATGGTTCTGGTACGCCCCGCCCGGCACCGGTACCGGAAGCCCGCTGGTCCGGATCAAAAAAGTCCTCATCACCCTCGACTAACCCCACCCCACCCGCCCCACCACCACCCGTGAAACGCCCGCCCACCCACCACCACCGCACCCGCTTCGGCCGTCCCCGCCGATCCGGCTTCACCATCATCGAGCTCGTGGTGGCCATCGGCCTCACCTCGGTCCTGTTGTTCCTCGTCTCCCGTGTCTTCTTCGAGACCCAGCAGGTCCTGACCTTCGGCATCAAGACCTCCAACGCCCTCGCCCACGCCCGGGCCCTCGGCACCCAGTTCAAGACCGACACCGACGCCATGCTCGGGCCGGGCTCTGTCACCCCGCGTGGCTACCTGATCATCTTCAACGGCAGCACGATTGCCCAGGTCAAGCAGCCGGACGGCACCGAACGCAACGAGATCATCCGCACCGACCAGATTGTTTTCATCCGGAGCGGCGGCGAGATCATGACCAGCCTCACGCCCTTCGATGACACGACCCTGTCTAACGATTTCTCCTCCGACACCGCGAAGGTCTGGTACGGCCACGCCCGCCGAGCCAACACCGATGGCACGGCCGGCGGCGGTCTAGGCACCGGGCTCGATACCTTTGCGAACGACTGGGTCCTTGCTCGACACGCCTTGCTGCTGGACCCCACGAACGCCGCCGGCCAAGACGTCGGCACCGCAGGAGCGGTATACCTCAACGAGGTCGCCGCCTCGGGTGTCGGGGCCGGAGTTCTCCTGAACCAGCCTGCCAGCTACGACCCGCCTAACGCCACCGCCAGCTTCGCCTACAGCGATTTGACTTTCGTCGATCTCCTCACGCTGGAAGGGTTTCTGACCGGGGCGGGCAACACCGTGCCGGATTACCTCGATCAGGCTTTCGCCGAAGACACCCTCAGTGTCCTGACACAGATCGATGTCAACGAAGGGCTTTTCGAGTCGTGGCAGTCGGCCCAGACCCACCCGTACCTCGCTGCCCACGTCAGCGATTTCATTGTTGAGTTTGCCGCCGACCTGAATTTCGATGGCCAGATCGACACCCTCGATGATAAAGGGACGGCAACCACTGCCGATGACGACAACGCCGGTGCCGGTGATGATCCGATCTACTGGTATAGCGTGGACAGCCTGACCGCCCTGGGGATGACCGACACGCTCACCGGTGCCGGCTTCGCCTATCCCAACGACAGCAACGGCAACCCTGTGCTCGTCACGGGTAACGCGCTGATCAATTTTGACTACGCCCAAGACCCAAGCCCCGGCCCGATCGGTCACGGCAAGCTCGCGTTCATCTTCCGCATGGATGACGACACACCTTTCACCACCGCCGGAACACCGTACTCGGCCTGGCCTGCGCTCATCCGTATCCGCTACCGCATCCACGACACGCAGGGCCGACTCGGCAGTATCGACGAAACACGCCTGACCGACCGTCTGGACAACGACATCGATGGCACCATCGACGAAGCCGACGAGGCCAACATCTCCGGCCGCATGTTTGAGCACATCCTCGCCGTCCCCCGCCCCTAACCTCACCCCATCCCTGCCCGTCCCCGCCCCGCAACAATCCACCCCGCGACACAGGTGACGCCCATGCAACCCCTACGCCCCACACACCACACCCCACGCCCTCAGGCCCGCGGCTCCGCCATCATCCTCGTGGTGATCTCCGTCATCCTCCTCGCGCTGCTCGGGGCGACCTACCTGCAGATCACCCGATTCGAGCGCCTCGCCGAGCCCGAGCAGGGCAACATCGAGACCGTGCTCCAGTCGATCATCGCCAAGGCCGCGACCGTCATGGCCGAGGACATCGTGAAAGACACGAACCAGGCGTTCGACTCCCGGACGCTGGATACGGGCGCGCCTTTCGGCGATATCAGCACCGCCGAGGCGGCGGGGACCGGCGGCATCGAGCCCTACGACTACGCCTTCACACGGCTCACCGCCACAGCCACGCCCGGCCTCGTCGCTGCCGCAGACCACAACGGCACGTTCAACCCCGAGATCCTGGTCGAAGACCTCGACGACCCCTGGCTGGCGTCGTCGTTCCTGGGCACCGCCGGCCCGAGCAACGGCCGGTTCGTCAACATCTCCAACCTCTGCGGGTACTACATCGACACGGGCCCGGGCACCCCCGACAACCTCAACTACGCCCGTGTGCAACAGGCCGACTTTGAGCCCCAGCGCGTCACCGGGGCCTCCCCGCCCGCCGATACCACCCAAGTCGCCGACACCGACGACGACGGGTTCTCCGACGCCCGCTGGGCCTGGCCCCCCATCTTCGAGATCGGCGGCATCGAGTACGTCTTCGCCATCCGCATCATCGACCTCTCGGCCCGGCTTAACGTCAACACCGCCCTGATGGGTACCGATGAGGACGGTGGCCGAGTGATCGGAGACCCGTTCGCTCCCCGCGGCACGACCCCCGCCGAGCTCAGCTTTGGTGGGTTCGCGAGCGATGGCTTCGGGCTGACTGCCGCCCAGATGGATCAGATCGTTGATACAGACGTCGTGAACCGTCGCAGCTTCATGGACTACCGCTTCGGGGGCCCCAGCACGGCTTTCCCACTGGGCGAAGACTACAACAGCGGGCCACGCTTCTACCAATTCGCGGCTGCGCCCGCGGACTACGACCGGCTCGACCACTGGGTCGAGGGCTCGCTGAAGATGGCGGCCAGCGGCACCTGGAACGGCAACTGGGACAACACGCTGACCGCCCCCTACCAGGGCTTCTCCATCCGGGATGACCTGGTCGACCTGCTGACCCGCAACGGCCTCAACGACGGCGAAAACAGCAACATCGAAAACCCCGGCGGCCTGTCCCAGACCGCGCTGTTGCGAGCGGGTGCCGGCGAGAGCGGCACGATCGCCAGCGGCTTTGCCGGCGGCCTGGCTGGCTTCTTTACCGGTGACGCCCGCAAGTGGCTGACCACGCACTCGGGCACCGGCACCCTCGCCCCGCCCCTGGCCCCCGGCGACGCACTGGACCGCAAGTACAACCCCATCGATGCCGATGGCGAAGACCTTGACGACGCGCTCGCTGGCCTGGGCTACGCCCCTGCTTCGGGCATGGCCGCCGGCGACTTCGAGGCCTACCTCGCCCTGTCCATCGGCGACGCGGCTGACGACGACAACCAGCCGATGGTCCACGACGGCAAAGCCGGCTTCGAGCCGCTGCCCATGCTCACCGAGGTCCACCTGCAGGTCCCGTATCAGCTCACTAGCGCACCGGCCGACCCGGTCGTCGTGATGCAGCGCCAGACCGCCGGCTACGCGATCGAGATCGGTAACCCTTTCCGCTTCCCGATCAGCCTGGAGAACATCACGCTTCGCGTTGATGGTGACGATTGGGCCACTTTGGACACTTTGGTGACCGGCAAAGACACGCTGGAGGTCGGGGAGTTGATCGTGATCTACCGCGACTCCGTAAATACCCCTGCTAACGCTTACGACGACATCCAAGGCCGTATCCGCGACGCACCCCTCAATACGTTTGGCACCACACCGGCACCTCAGGTGTTTCAGGTTACCGGGCCCGAGCCTTGGCCGACCGCTAACACGACGGACATCGCGGTCGAACTGGTCGTCGAGGCGGAGGACGGCAGCGATGTGGTCTACAGCCGGATCAACACGCTCAACGCCCTCAACGCCGAGCAGACCAAGACGTTCGACCCTTGGCCCGGCCCGGCGCCGGCCCCGACGCTGGTCAACGAGGTCCGCTTCCTGGTCGAGAACAACCAGGGCAACGCCAACCTGCTCAATATGCTGCACACCAGCGCTGACGACATCGACACTGAGGAAGACGCGACTGATGTGACTGATACCGCGATCGCGCCGGGCAACGCCGAAGCATTTGGCGATGCGAATAAAATCAATGTCGGCGACGTAGCCGACGAACCCACTCTGGCCGGCGAGCAGTTCGGCATCCCGCCCGCCGACCGGCTGAACTACTTGGGTGACCTGGCCCTGATCCCCGCGCTCGGGGTGAATATCACCGGGGACCAGCCCATCGCCGAGGTCTGGGGCGCAGCCACCTCGCTCACACAGCACCGGCTGCCGGTACCGGGCACGGGTGCTTCGGTCAGCGCCGCTGATGACGCGCTGCGGGTCGACTACCTGAGCCTCGCCATGGCCCGGCTCTCGGCGATCTCCCCGCTGGGCGACGGGATCGACAACGATGGCAACGGCACCATCGACGATGAAGCCGTCGAGAACTTCATCCCCGGCACCATGAATATCAACAGCATGCCGGAGTTTCTGATTTCCGCGGTGCTGCCGATCCCCAATGCAGGTGTGCGTGGCGATATTGCCAACCGAGTCATCCGCTACCGCGATCTGGTCACCGCAACTGGTGTCGCTTCCGACTCCGCTACTCAGCGCACCGCTGGCAATCCTGCTTTGACACGGGCAAACCCAGGCATCGCGTACATCGGCGAACTATTTGGCCCGCTCGCCGGGATTGTCGTGCCAGATGCCGACCCTGGCGAAGAGATGTTTTTTGATGGCACCACGGTCCCGCTGGATTGGAACAACGCAGACATCAACGGCAACGGGTTGTTCGACGACGACGACGGGATCACCGGTGATATCGACGAAGCGATCCTATTCCAGAAGTGGCTGCCGCAGATGTTCTCGACGCGGAGCGATGTCTACGCGGCGTACATCCTGATCAACGGCTACAACGACGGTATCTACGACGACACAAGCCTGACCGAGACGCTTCGGGCGATCGTGATCTTCCAGCGGGCCAACGTGCAGAACGCCGGCGACAAGGCGACGGTGCTGGAAGTGATCCGGTTCTGAGTGGGGTGGGTGGGGTGGTCGGGTTTAGCGGGAGACGCGTAGCGTCCCGTGCCGGGCCCGCGGGCACCTTCGGTGCACCCGCTACACACGGGAGATGTCTGGGACCCGCCGGGTGCTACTCGGTGGCTGTCGCGACGCGGTCGGTGTCGGTGGCTGATGGGAGTGGGGGGACGCCGAGGTAGAGGAGGGACTGTTCGAGGACGTGCTTGACGGCAGGGCCGGCGACGGTGGAGCCGTAGTGCCCGGTGGGTTTGCGGGTCTCGTGGATGAAGCAGCCCACGACGAGGCGGGGCTGGTCAAGCGGGGCGCCGCCGACGAAGGAGGAGACGTAGACGCCATCGACATAGCCGCCCCCGCCCCCGGAAGTCGCCCCTGAAGTGCCACCGGTGTTTTCTTCCGGGGGTGAGTTGTCTTTGGTCTTGGGGAGTTGGGCGGTGCCGGACTTGCCGAAGATGGGGTAAAGGTCGGACTCGACGCGTTTCTGTTTGTCCTCGGCGACAGCGGCGCGAAGGGCGGCGCGGGCGAGGGCGGCGGTGCGGCTTGAGACGATGCGTTGGCCAAGGGGGGAGGCCTGGCCCGGGCCGGGCGGGTGGAGGGTTGGGGTGAGGAGTGTGCCGTGGTTGGCGATGGCGGCGAAGGCGCGCATGAGCTGCATCGCGTTGACCGAGATCTCCTGGCCCATGGGGAGCGAGCCCATGGAGTAGGAGGACCAGTCGGCGACGGGGCGGAAGGTGCCGGTGACTTCGCCGGGGAGGTCGACGCCCGACGGTTGGCCGAAGCCGAAGGCGGCGATGATGCGGTGCAGGTCGTCTTGTGAGACGCGGGCGGCGGCCTTGGCCATGCCGATGTTGGAAGAGTGCTGGAGGACCTGTGACCAGGAGAGCAGGTCGAACTCCTTGGCGTCGCGAAGGCGGCGGCGGTTGGGCATGACCCAGAGCCCGTTCTCGCAGTCGAAGGTCTCGGACGGGTCGGCGGCGTTCATCTCGGTGAGGCCGGCCCAGACGAAGGTCTTGAAGGTGGAGCCGGGCTCGAAGACGTCGGTGACGACGCGGAGCCGGCGGGCGGCTTCGGTCTCGGGGTCCTGGAAGGTCGCAGGGTCGAACGGGGGGTAATGGGCGAGGGCGAGGACCTCGCCGGTGGCGGGGTCCATGACGACGATCTGGCCGGACGCTGCGGCGTGTTTGTCGACGGTCTCGGCCAGCTTCTGCTCGGCGATCGCCTGGATGCGGATGTCGAGGGACAGGCGGATGTTCTGCCCGTCGGTGTGGGGGGTGTAGCGGTTGGGGTCGAGCCACATGCGGCGGGCGCGATGGTCGCGGAGGAAGGTGTATCGGCCGGGCTGGGCGGCGAGGTCTTGGTTGTGGTGGCGTTCGAGGCCGTCGAGCCCGGTGCCGTCGCGGCCGACGAAGCCGATGAGCTGGCCGGCGAGTGGGCCTTGGGGGTAGTCGCGAACAACGACGGGCTCGGTGTAAAGGCCGGGGAGGTTGAGCTCGGCGAAGCGGGCGGCTTGTTCGTCGGTGAGCCGGTGGTCGATGACGATGTAGCGGGAGTCGGGGTTGCGGTAGATGGCGAGCTCGATCTCGGCGGGGTTGTAGCCGAGCTCGTAGCCGACGGTTTCGGAGAAGCCGGCGAAGCGGGTGATCTGGTGGGGGTCGATGAAGAGTCGGTAGGCGGTGCGGGTGGTGGCGAGGGGCCGGCCGCGTCGGTCGGTGAGGGCACCGCGTCGGCCGGTGAGGGCGGCGGAGGCGGACTGGGATTCACGGAGCTCAGCGATGCGCTGGTGGGGTTGGGACTGGAGCTGGTAGACGCGCCCGAGCAGGAGCAGGAGGGTGGCGGAGACGAGGATGATCAGGACACGGCCGACCCAGAGGGAGTGCTTCGCGGCGCGGGCTTCACCGGCGTCGGTTGCGGTGGGGGCGGATGCCCAGTCGGCGCGGCGGCGTGTGGGGGGCGGGGCAGTCACTGGGTTGGTGCGGTGTTGGGCGCGAGGGCCGGAGCCAGGGTGGGGGTGAGTGCTGGGGTCTGCTGCGGGTGGGTGATGGGGACGAGCTCGATGCCGCGGCGTTCGAGGGCGGCTTCGAGGGCTTCGGGGCGGCCGACCTCGGCGATGCGGACCTGGAGGTCCCAGAGGGCCTTGCGGTCGCGGTCCATCTGGGTGTGGAGGTCGGCCATGCGGTGCATCTCGGTAAGACGCTGCTGGCGGAGGCCGAGCAGCAGGGCGAGCACGAAGACGCAGCAGACGATGGCGAAGAGGAGTCGGCCGAGCACGGCGGGGTTCTTGGTGAGGGTGGGTCGTTACGACGAGGGGATGACTAGGGTCTGCCCGACGCGGAGGTCGTCTTCGTCGGCGAGGCGGTCGCGGTTGGCCTGGTAAATCAGGCGGAACTTGGCCCCGTCGCCGAGGGTGCGTTCGGCGATGCGGGTGAGGTTGTCGCCGGGCTGGACGGTGTAGGTGCGGGCATTAGCAGTGCGGGCAGGCTCGGGGCTAGCGTCGGTGGTCTGGGGTTGGGCGGCGGGTTCGTCGGGAGCTTGAGCGGGGACACGGAGGGTCATGCCGACGCGGAGGTTGTTGGGATCGCCGTCGAGGAGTGCGTCGTTCATTGCCAGCAGGTCGTCCATTCGGCGGACGGTACCGAGGTGCTTCATCGCCAGCTCGGAGAGGGTGTCGCCACGCTCGACGGTGATGGTCTTGGGGCGGAGCGTGGTGACAGGGGTCGGGTTGTCGGGGGTCGGGATGACACGGCTGCGGGCGTCGGCGTGATTCGGAGAGAGCGGGGTTTGACGCTTGCTGGCGATGAGGAGCTGGGTGCCCTGGGTGACCTCGCCGTTGGGGCCGACGGTGTGGGGGTTGTTCTCGGCGATGACGCGCCAGTAGTCGGGGTGGCCGTAGATGTTGGTGGCGATGGTGCGGAGGGTTTCGCGGGGCTGGACGGTGTAGAGGCGGTTGGCGTTGGGGAGGGTGTGGGTGGCGAGGGTCGGCACAACGGGCAGGGCGGCCTGGTCGCGGTCGGCGGTGGGGGTGACGGGGGGCGGGGTGAAGGGGTCACGGGTCGTGGCGCTACCGGGTGTAGGGTCGCCAAGCGTGATGGAGGGGATGTTGGAGGGGGCGGGGCTGGACTGGGTGACGCGGGTGAGCGTGGCCCGCGTGGGTGAGGGGATCGCAGGGCTGGGGGCGACGCGGGTGTTGAGCTGGCGTCGGGCGTGGGCGAGGTCGATCTCGTCGGCGGTGGGGACGGGGTCGGCGGCATTGATCGGATTGGAAGGCGAGGGCCCGAGCAGGAGCTCCGGCTGGTGGGTGGGTGCCTGGTTGCCGAGCTGGACCAGCGGGTTGGGGTTGCCGAGCGTCGGATCGTTCTGGGTGACCGAGAGGTGATCGGAAACGATGATGCCGACGAGGAGGATGACGGCGAGCCCGATCAGCAGTCCGACTTTGGTTTCGCGTGCCATGGAGAGGTCTCATCCTGAGGTGTGAAGCGGTCGTCCTGACCACCTGAGTAAGTTTATGCGGACGGGCTGAACTGGAAGGCGCGGAGCTTGGCGGAGCGGGCGCGGGGGTTGGTTTGGGCTTCTTCGTCGGTGGCGGTGAGGGGCTTGCGGGTCAGGCGTGTGCCGAGGCCTTGGGATTCCCACTGCTGCATGGCCTGCTTCACGGGTCGGTCCTCGAGGGAGTGGAAGCTGATCACGGCGAGACGGCCGCTCGCGGTTTGCAGGCGGGCTGGTGCGGCGGCGAGCAGGCCTTCGAGGGCGTCGAGCTCGCCGTTGACCGCGATCCGCAGGGCCTGGAAGGTGCGGGTCGCGGGATTAAAGCCCGGCCGACTCCCGGCGGGGCCCAGCGCACGGCGGACCAGGTCGGCCAGCTGCGCTGTTGTCTGTATCGGCGTAGCACCCCGGGACTCGACAATCTTTCGGGCGATCCGGCGTGACTTGCGCTCCTCTCCGAAGCGGTAGATCAGATCGGCTAACTCCTTTTCTGGCAGCTGATTGACGAGCTGCTCGGCGGCGATCGGGGCGGTCGTGTCCAGCCGCATGTCGAGTGGGCCGTCGCGGAGGAACGACAGGCCACGGGCGGGGTCATCGACCTGATTGGAGGCGAAGCCGAGGTCGGCATGGATGCCGTGAACGCCAGTGATGCCGAGCCGGTCGAGCTCGGCGGGCATCGCGGTGAAGCTGTCGTGGACGATGGTCAGGGTGACCTCATGCTGTTCCGCGAGAGGTGCGAGGCGGGTCCGGGCGTAGTCGCCGTTGCCGGCGTCGAGGTCGAAGGCGAGGTACTGGCCGCCAGGGATGCGGGGGATCAGCAGGCTGGCGTGGCCGCCACGCCCAAGGGTGCAGTCGATGAGGGTCTGGCCGGGCTGCGGGGCGAGGGTGTCGAGGACGGCGTCGGGCAGGACGGGCAGGTGGCCGTGCGGGATGGGTTCGGCTGGGGGGTTGGCCACGGGGTGAGTTTACCGGCGGGGGCTTATCATCCGGGGATGCCCAAGCACACCAGCCGCCCCCGGATCCGCTCGACCACGGTGCTCTGCGTCCGCCGGGGGTCGGACGTTGCGATCGGGGGCGACGGGCAGGTCACGATGGGAGACACGGTGGCGAAGGGCGATGCGGTAAAGGTGCGGAAGCTGGAGGGGTTTGGTGCGGGCAAGGAAGGGGTGCTGGTGGGGTTTGCGGGGGCGGCGGCGGACGCGTTCGCGTTGCTGGAGCGGTTTGAGGAGAAGCTGAAGGTCTCACCGGAGAACCTGAAGAAGGCGGCGGTGGAGCTGGCGAAGCTCTGGCGGACCGACCGGATGCTGCGTCGGCTCGAGAGCCTGCTGGCGGTGGCGGACCGGGACACCACACTCCTCGTCTCCGGCACGGGCGACGTCATCGAGCCCTCGGACGGTATCCTCGCGGTCGGGTCCGGCGGCACCTACGCCACCGCCGCCGCCCGAGCCCTGCTGACCCACACCGACCAGCCCCCCGCCACCATCGTCGAACACGCCATGGCCATTGCGGGCGACCTCTGCATCTACAGCAACACGAACGTCACCGTGTTGACGCTCATCTAAGCGGGAGTAAACTGTTGGGCTCGAAAGGCGGTAGGTGGGGCACGGCCCGTGTGGCGGAATTGGCAGACGCGCTGTCTTCAGGTGGCAGTTCCCGCAAGGGAGTACAGGTTCGAATCCTGTCACGGGCATTGGCGGAGGGAGTTAACCACAGAGGCAAGGAGACACAGAGAAATACGCTTGATCAGTCCTGGTCAAGCACAGAGTCATCGCATGCCAACCTACGGCGAGGTGAGCATGAATTGTCCTCTGTGCCTCTGCGCCTCTGTGGTTACTCCCCCAACGCGTACCGCCGGATCGCCGCAGCAACTCCCGACTCGTCGTTGCTCGGCACCATCACATCCGCCGCGTCCATCGCCTCCCGCCAAGCGTTGTCCACCGCCACGCCCAGCCCCGCCCACCGCAGCATCCCCGCGTCGTTCGGCGCATCGCCGATCGCCATCACCCGGTCCGGCGTCACCCGGTAACACCCCGCGACCCACGCCAACGCGAAGCCCTTGTCCACCGCCGGGTTCACGACCTGGGCCATGTGCTCGTCGCTCATTACGACCGTCACGCGGTTCCGGAACTGCCGGGCCACCTTCGCCCGCACCGGGCCCAACCGCTCCGGCTCAGCCAGCAGCATCAGCTTCGTCACCGGCTGCCCGTAAACCTCATCCAACGGCCCGACCACATCCGGCGGGTGCGTCGCGGCCGTCGCCGTCGTCAGCTCCGGGTCGAACCGATCGGTGTACCACTTGTCCTGCACCTCGATATTCACGATCAGATCGGGCTCGTCTTCACGCGCAACCTCGACGACCTCACGCACCAGCTCGCCCGGCAGAGGCAGGTGCAACAGGTTCTCGCTGGTGGCGGGCTGCCGGATCATTGCGCCGTTGTAGTTCACCATCAGCGTGTTGAGGCCGAGCACGCGGTAGATCTCCCGCACGGTACGCGGCGGCCGGGCGGTGCAGATCACGACCCGGACCCCCGCCGCGGTCGCATCGTGGATAGCTTTAATATCCCGCTTGTTCAGCCGGCGGTCTGAGCGGATCAGCGTGCCGTCCAAGTCCACCGCGATCAGGTCGTACGAAGGTACGCTCGGCACTTCAGCAACGGCACGCGTCTCCGATGGCCCGGCCTCCTGCGTCGGCTCCTCGACCGGCGCATCTTCCGCCGATGACCGCTCCAAGGCCTCGAGCATCCGCAGTGCCTCGTCCACCGCTGTCTCGCTGTCCGCCAGCTCCGCGGGCAGCTCCAGCAGCCCCGATCCGTTCTCAGCCGTTGTTTCCGTGGCCATCGTCGCTCGCTCACTACCCCGAATAATCCGTCGCCATACAGCATTCTAACCATACCCCATGCACCGCCCTGTCCGAGCCCGCCCGCGACGCCCTACGATCAGCCCCGCCCCGCGAGTCACCCCTCATGCCCACCTCAACCACCCCCCTGCCCGCATACCGCCCGACCTCCGCCGGCACGCGACCCACCTCGGCCGCCAACACCCTCGGCCTCGACTACGCCGCCGAAGCCAAGGCCCTGCCTTATACAGACCCGATCATCGACATCCACACCCACATCACCTCGCCCCAAGCCGCCGAGGTCTTCCTCCAGGCCGCCGACGACTACCGCGTGACCACCGTCCTGACCATGACCGGCTTCGACGCCGCCAAAGCGCTCCACGCCCAGTTCGCCGACCGCATCCAGTTCATCTGCGTCCCCGACTTCCGCCGTTACATGACCGACAAGGACCCCGACGTCTTCGTCAACCGTTGGCTCGACGATATCCGCCGGTTCCGTGAAGAGCTGGGTAGCCGCGTGATCAAGCTCTGGGCCGCGCCGCGCGGCCGAGACTTCTTCGAGATGGCCGAGGGCGCCGATGCGATGCGTGACGACCCCCACATCGGCAACCCGATGCTCCTCGACTCCCCTATCCGCCGGCGCGGCCTCGAGCTCGCCCTCGACCTCGGCTACTCCGTCGTCATGTCTCATGTCGGCGACCCCGACACCTGGTTCGCCACCAAATACGCCGACGCCTCCCGCTACGGCACCAAAGCCGACCAGTTCACCCCCCTCCGAAAACTCCTCACCGAACACCCCGACCTGCCCTGGATCGGTGCCCACATGTCCGGCTCCCCCGAAGACCTCGGCTTCGTCCAGCAGTTCCTCGACGACCACCCCAACTACCTCCTCGACACCTCCGCCTGCAAATGGCAGATCCGTGAGCTGTCCAAACACCCGCAAGCCCTCGCCGACTTCGCCCGCCGCAACCCTGGCCGTGTCCTCTTCGGCACCGATATCGTCGCCAACGCTGAGAATGTCGTCCCCCACGAAGCCCCCAAGCCTGAGCCCGGCAAGCACATCCCCCCCGGCATCGGCGTCGGCCACGGCTACGACCTCTACGCCTCCCGCTTCTGGGCCCTCCGCGTCCTCTTCGAAACCACCCACCACGGCCCGTCCCCCATCGTCGACCCCGACCTCCACATGGTCGACCCCACACTCCCCGAAGACAGCACCGCTGCGCTCCACGGCTGCGGCCTCGCCGGCGACGACCTCACTACCGTTTACCACTCAGCCGCCGAGCGGCTCTTCGCTTCGCTCGGCGGAATATGAGCTTCGCCAAGAAGCCCAGCAGCATCGCTTTCCATCGCCACCGCATCGCTACACCCCCACCCCGAGATACACCGCAGGCTCCGCCTCCGGCTCTTTTTCGAACTGATACCCCTCCAGCTGCTCGCCGCTCGGCAGCTCGATCCGGTCGGCTTCGACGTCCCCCTCGATAAGCACCTGACGCACCGCCTCAGCCCGTGCCGCCGCCAGCTTATGCAGTGCATCGGCCGGCAACTCAACCCCGTCCAGCACCTCCGCCTCCGCCTCCGCGAACGGCACCCCCCCCTTGCCCTCCGCGTCCGCCCCGATCACCACGTCGGCCCCCTCACCCACGGCGGCCGGCACAAACACCCAGCGTCCGCCCGCACGGTTCCGCCCGATCCGCGACCCCGATTCATACACCCACGTCCCGGGCCCACGCCCGCCGTTCGCATCCGGCCCCAACCCCCCGTCCGCCGCCGGCCGTGTCGCGGCCGCCTCACCCTCTCCGTCTGCCGCTTGTTCTTCCGCGACACGAGCCGCCAGATATCTCCGAACCACCTCACGCCGATAGAGCACTTCCGGGTCACCCACACCCTCCGCTTCCGCCCCTCCGCCCCGAGCCACCGCTCGCGCGACGGCCTGCTCTCGAAGTGCCTGCCGCTTCAACGGCAAGACATCCGCCTCGCCCGTACGACCCACCAGACCCACCACCACCGCAGGCCGCTGCGTCAACGCCTCCGCAAATCGGCTCACCTGCTCGGCTTGATCCGCGCCTAGCTCGGATGACCCGGCATCAAACCCAAGCCGACTTACCCCCGCAAGCCCGCCCCCCCCTGGCACCAGTGACGCCAAGAACGTGATCGGCGCCCGCACCACCTTGTCGGCCGTGTTCCGCACCACCCGAAACACGATCGCTCCCACCGACACGCTCGGGTCGTTGAGGTCGTCCGAGATGCCGGGCTCCAGCACGATGTTCCCGTCGGCATCGGTCAAGATCCCGATCGCCAGGTTCCAGGGCAGGCTGATCGCGTCGGGGTGCCCGACCTTCTCGCCAAACCGGAAACCCGAGATCGTGATCTTCGGCGACGCGTCGATCTTGCCGTCCTTGATCGTCAACGGCGCACCCTCCGGGAACTCCACCGATAACCGCCCACGCCCGATCTTGTAGCCCGTCACCGGCACCGAGAACGCGCTGAAGTCTGCCAACGGCACCGATACGATCTTCGGCTTTACCCCCCTCAGCTCCGGCGGGTCACGCAGCAACTGCACCGGCCCCTTCACATCCACACTCCCGCGGTCCTGCACCTTCACAGACAAGTCGAGGTCCGCCAAGTCTTCGGGGTGAGACGAGAACTGCATCAGCCGAAGCCGCAGCTCCCGCGCACTGAGTTCCAGCGGCGGATCGACCGACGTGTCCACAAACCGCCCCGCCCCGCCGTCCACCTCGATCGACATCCCCACCTCCTGTGCCAGCAGCCAAGCCCGCGGCTCGGTCACCCCCAACGCATTGGGGTCCACCCGCGCATCGATCTCCAACACCCGCACCGCTTCCGCCGCCGCCAGCGGCGCGTCTTCGCTCTGCCCGTCCACCTTCAGGCCCGTCAGCTCGACCTTCCCCGCATACCCCGCCAACGGCAGGTCCTCGCCCGTCGGCGTCAGCGTCACCTGCCCCACCACCGTCAGTTCGCCCGACGACAAGCCCGTCCCCCCCGACGCCTTCAACGCGTCCGCCACATACGGCCCCACCACCGACAACGGCCAGTCCTCCAGCTCGACCGCCACGTCCACCCCCAGGTTCACCGCGTCCACCGGGCCCTCCACCGAGAACCGCCCCGTCTCCGCGAACGTCCCCGACACCGCCACCTCCGTCGCAAACCCGTTGCTGCTCGCGATCGGCCCCGCCTCCACCCCAGCACCCGACACCACGATCTCCGCCGGCGTCGCCGCCCGCCGGTCGATCCAACGCAGAGTCTGATCCTCCACCACCACCGAATCTAACGCCAGGTCCCACTCCGCCTCGGCTGCCCGCTCCGCCAACCCCTGCAACGCCAACGCCACGTCCTCGATTGTCCGCGCTCGCCGGGTCACCTCCTGACCCATCGCCGACCCACCCACCCAGACGTACCGCCCCTCCAACGCGTCGCCGAGGTCAAACACATCCTCAGACAACCGCGCAATAGCCGCGCTATCCGGCTGCGTGCCGGGCTGTGTCGCGGGTTGCGTCTCGGGCTGCGTCGCCGCCGGACGCACCCCCTCGTTCGCCAACACCCGCTCCAGGTTCAACCGCTCGTCTTCACCCATCACCACCGAGACCTCGCCGCCCACTAGCCGGACCGTATCCCCCGCCACCGTGTGCGCCACCGCGTCCACCTCGACGCCGAGCACCTCGAACAACGCCAGCGAGACCAGTTCCTCGCCGTCCGCCGCGCTAGTGACCGCAAGGTCTTCCACCGCGAACCGTTCCAGGCTGATCTTGAGCTCCCGCGCATTGCGCACCGGGTGGAAGACATAACCCACCCGCAGCGACACCCTGCCCGCCCCCACCGCCGCGTCCGCCATGGTGTCGTAATACGCGTTGTACACCGACAGGTCGAGCCCATCGATCTCCAGCCGACCCTTGGAGCTCAGTGGGTCCAGCCGGAAGTCCCCCGACCACGCGAACCGCTCACCCGCGTCGGTCATGGCCTCGAAACTCAGTGGGTTCTCGCTGTCCGGCACCGACACAAAGCCGGTCAGCTCAAAATCGAACGCTACGGTATGCTCGAATTTGTCTTTCAGCGTCCGGTCCTCGAACTTCACCTGGAACCCGCTGACCTTCAGCCGATCGATCCCCAGCTTGATCGGCACCACCGACACGCCCTCCTGCTGCGAAGCGGGCGCGGGTGCGGGAGCGGATGAAGGAGCTGGCGGGACATCGGGGGCGGTGGCTGGCGGCGTGTCAGACGCCTGCTCAAGCGCGGGTGCTTCGAACTGAGTCGCTGGAGGGTCGGTAGCGGGTGCGGTCGCAGCGGGCGGCGGTACGGCGACGGGTGACTGGGATGGCGCGGGTGGG
>JBCCOW010000051.1:0-31348 GCA_039025195.1 Planctomycetota bacterium | reverse complement strand
GGCCGCGGGGGCCGCTCTGGCGGGGTTTGTTCTTCCCTCTTTGGGGGGGGGGGGGGGGGGGGTGGGCGGGGCCGGGCTCGGCGTGGGCCGGGGTGATGAAGGACAGGGACGTGACGATGAGGAGGGGGGCCAGCAGGCGATTTAGGCTCATGGTGAAGTACTTTATCATGGGAATCGAGAAAACCCATGGGGCGGGATGATGCGGTGCGTGGCGGGGGGTTCGTGGCGGGGGGATTAGTTGATCGCGGCGGCGCTGGCGAATGCGGCGGCGGCAGCGGAGAGGGTCTCGGTGATGGCGTCGTCGTCGTGGGCGGTAGAGAGGAACCAGGCCTCGTAGGCCGAGGGGGCGAGGATGACGCCGTGGTCGAGCATGGTGTTGAAGAACGCGGTGTAGCGGTCGGTCCGGCAGGCGGTGGCGTCGGCGTAGTTGCGGACGGGTTGGCCGGGGGTGTCGGTGAAGAAGAGCCCGAGCATGGAGCCGACGCGGGTGACGGTGACGGGGCAGCCGGCGTCGGCGGCAGCCTGGGCAAGGCCCTCGGCGAGTTTCTCGGATTGAACTTCAAGGTCGGCGTAGTGGGCCTGGTCGGCGTCGGCGAGCTCGTCAAGAGTGGTCTGCCCGGCGGCCATGGCCAGCGGGTTGCCGGAGAGCGTACCGGCCTGATAGACGGGGCCGTCGGGCGAGACCTGCCGCATGAGGTCGGCTCGGCCGCCGTAGGCCGCACAGGGGAGCCCGCCGCCGACGACTTTGCCGAGGCAGACCAGGTCGGGGGTGACGCCGTAGAGCTCCTGGGCCCCGCCGAAGGCGACGCGGAAACCGGTCATGACCTCATCGAAGAGCAGGGGGGTGTCATGTTCCGTGCAGAGGTCACGCAAGCCGGGCAGGTACCCCTCTTCCGGGGGGATGCAGCCCATGTTGCCGGCGATGGGTTCGACGCACATGGCGGCGATCTCGCCGGGGTGGGCTTGGAGCGTTCGTTCCACCGCATCGAGGTCGTTGTACGGAACGAGGAGGGTGTGGCTGATGACGTCTTGGGGGACGCCCGGGGAAGAGGGCGTGCCGAGCGTGGTGGCACCGGAGCCAGCGGAGACGAGCAGGGCGTCGGAGTGGCCGTGGTAGTTGCCGAGGCACTTGATGAGTTTGGATCGGCCGGTGGCGGCGCGGGCGAGGCGGATGGCGGACATGGCGGCTTCGGTGCCGGAGTTGACGAAGCGGACGACGTCGATGCCGGGGACCGCGTCGACGACGGTCCGGGCGAGTTTGGTCTCCGCCTCGGTGGGCATGCCGAAGGTCCAGCCACGGTTGAGCTGTTTGGTCAGGGCGATCTGCACGGGCTCGGCGGTGTGCCCGAGGATGAGCGGGCCGTAGGACAGGACGTAGTCGATGTAGGTGTTGCCGTCGACGTCGGTGACGCGACAACCGGAGCCGGACTTGATGGTGATGGGGTCTCGGCCGACGGCGCGGTAGGCGCGGACGGGGGAGTTGACGCCGCCGGGCATGACCTTCACCGCGTCGGCGTGAGCGGCGGCGGAGGCGGCGTAGCGGTCGGTGGTGGTGGAGGACGTCATGACGGGAGTGTAGGGGTGTTTAGCGGGGGCCTTTAGGCCCCGGGTGGGGTGGCGGTTGTCGTGGCGCGGATGGCGGGATGAATCCCGCCGCTAAACGGGTAAGTTGGTGACATGGTCATTGGGTACCACCTGATCGTGACGGCGTATGGGTTTTGGCTGCCGAACGATCCGCGGGGGTCGTGGTCGAGTTGGGTGCGGGCGTTTGAGATTTATCAGGCGGGTGGGGCGGCGACGAAGACCGAGACACGGGGGTCAGTAGCGGGGGTAGGGCATGACCGAGAGCGGCGGACGGCGGCGAAGGCGGCGATGAAGTTTCCGGCGGTGCGGTTTGATGGTCGGCAGGCGAAGGCGGTCGGCGAGGGGTTCGGGTTGGCGGTGAAGGAGCAGGGGTATCGGGTTTGGGCGTGTGCGGTGATGCCGGATCATGCACATCTGGTGTTGGGGCGGCATGAGCGGACGGTTGAGAGGATGCGGGATCACTTGAAGGCACGAGCGACGCGGGTGCTGAACCTGCGGGGCTGCCATCCGTTGGAGGGTACGGCCACGCCCTGGGCACGGAAAGGGTGGGCGGTGTATTTGGATGAGTGGGCGGATGTGGAGCGGGCGGTGAGGTATGTCGAGGGGAACCCCGGGAAGGCGGGGTTGCCGGGGCAGCGGTGGTCGTTCGTGACGGACTGGCGGGATGAATTCCGCCGCTAAACGGGCGCGACGCAGGTCGAGTGTTGTTGCCCGAGGCCGGCTATGGCGAGGGTGAGGGTGTCGCCAGGGGTGAGGAACTGGGGTGGATTCATGCCGGCGCCGACGCCGGGGGGGGTGCCGGTCAAGAGAAGGTCGCCGGGCTCGAGGGTGAGGAATCGGGAGAGGTGGCGGATGAGGTGGGGGATGCCGAAGATCATGGTTTTGGGCGAGCCGGTCTGTCGGCGGACGCCGTTGACGTCGGTGGTCATGGCCAGGTCGTTGATCGGGGGCAGGCCCGGGTCGTCGGGGGTGACGAGGTACGGGCCGAGCGGGAGGAAGGTGTCGCAGCACTTGCCCTTGGTCCACTGCCCGCCGCCGCGGTGCTTCTGGAACACGCGTTCGGAGACGTCGTTGGCGATGCAGTAGCCAGCGATTTGGGGCGTGACGTCGGCGTCGTCGGGCAGGTCCTTCGCGGGCTGGCCGATCACGACCGCGAGCTCGACCTCCCAGTCGACCTGGGTGGCATCCCGCGGGAACACGATCGGATCGGTCGGCCCCGTGATAGCGGAGGACGGCTTCATAAAGACCACCGGCTCATCGGGAATCGGCGTGCCGGTCTCGGCGGCGTGATCGGCGAAGTTGAGCCCGATGCAGAGGACCTTACGGGGTTGACGGATGGGCGGGCCGAACCGGGTGCCGGGGGGTACGGCCGGGAGCGAGGTGGGATCGAGGTGGGTGAAGGCGGCGGGCCCGCCGTCGGCGAAGAAGTCTGGGGTGTAGTCCGGGGTGATCGCCGACGCATCGCGGGGGGTGCCATTGGCGTCGAGCAGACCGGGTTTTTCGCGGCCGGGTGGGCCGTGGCGGACGAGTTTCATGGGCCTACTTAAAGTAGTTTGGCGGGGGCGGGGAAAACCCAAAATACACATTGACAGACGGGGCCATCACGCTAGTATTGCTCGTTGTTGCGACAGAAAGTCAACTGCAGGCCTTCAGCAACAGCAGCGGGAACCAAAAATTCCCATCCGACCTGTGGCATTGGAAACTCTAACGAGCAGGTTGCAGCGGCTTGCATGCCGCGGCGGCGGGTTAGCTAGGCCACCCAGCCGCTGATCTGACTTCGTTCAACAACTGCTGCGTCTTCATCGTTGGCTTGTTCTGGGAATGAACTGATGCGTACGTCCACATATCGATCCATCACTAGCAAGTTCGCTGTTCTAGTTGCGTCAATGACTGGCTTGTCGGCTTTTGCCCAGCCGGATACCTCAGAATTCTTAGACAGTCCCGCGGAACTTGGGTTTATCCCGGGTTCTGCCAATTCCACCTACGCGCAGTGGGATGTCTTCGGCGTGGCGTTCTTTGATCCCGCGCCGGTGGGCATCGCTTACAGCCCGAACGATTCCTCTGACTCCATTTCCCAAGTGCCTGACGCCCCGGGAGACCCGGTTGACGCAGGCTCGTTAAGCACGGTGATCCAGAACACGTCGGGCGCGATCTTGACCAGTGGGGGCAATATCTACTCGTTCAGTTCGGTGGTCGATTTCGATATCGCGGTATTCAATGCGGACGCGGATGGCACGCCGATCGATTTCACACCCGACGTGGACACAGTGACTCGGATCGTGATGCAAACGCAAACGCTCGGGAACGTTCCCGATTTCGATTCGATCACGCTCGATATCAAGGACGCGCAGGGTGAGATCATTGTGGCAGAGATCGCGCCCGACGAGGCGGGCATCCTTGGGACCGGGAGTACCGGCAGCCCGTTTGGGGGGATTCTGCTCAACTACGCAGCGGTGTGGGATGTGGTCGGGATCCCGGACGCTGAATACAACATTAATTTCACGGCGGCGGGCACATCCCTCTCGCTTGACCGACTGCGGGTCGATACCTTCGTATCGCCTACGGCTTTGAGCGACGTTGGCATCAACTTCCAAGCCATCCCTGAACCCACGTCTGCGGCCGCGCTTGGCCTTGGGTTGTTCCTGCTTGGCTCGCGGAGGCGATTGAGCCGAGCCGGTGTTCGTTAACTCATGTGTTTGGATAAGCATGTGTGGTTCCCGGCACACGGTCATGCCAAACACAGTTTGTCCTGGCAGACTTTGTGAATGAGTGCGTAGCTGCGAGCTTTGCAGGCAAGATTTTTACAACCTGACCCGCCTAATGGTTATCTATCAAATCTACCCCCCAGCAGGGTTTTAATGCATGACTTCCGTCACGCCGAAACACAATACGATCCGGGCTTTCCGTCAAGGTTTTACTCTCATCGAATTACTGGTGGTGATCAGTGTCATTGTGTTGCTGATTGGCATCTTGCTGCCGGTCCTGGGTTCCGCGCGTAATGCCGCTAGCAACACGATTGTGCTGAATAATCTGAGGCAAACGAGCGCCGCCTATCAGGCTTACCAATTGGATTTCTCGGAGTGGGTGTTGTTGGGTTTTACGCCGGCCACTCTCGAAGGCGAGATCGTAGAGGTAACAACCTCGAACGGACTGACGCTCGGTATTCCCTGGTCTGAAAGATACCCTTGGCGTCTTGAACGCTATTTTAACGGCGTCTGGGAGACCCTGTTCTATCCCAATGACGTCCCAGACGGTGTGCCCAGTGATCTGTACCTCCGCAGCCTTGAGCCGGTTTTAGGACTGAACTCGATTTATGTTGGGGGACATGCCGGCGTCGGTGAAGGTTTTGTTAATTCTCCGAAAGGTTTGACCCCAAACCTTGGAGCCCACATCGTTTTCCGTACGGATGAGGTACGGAATCCGTCGCAACTGATCACATTCACTGAGGTGCTCCAGCGCCTTGGCACGGACACAGCGGGGAGTGTTCCCGACGCCGGTTATTTCTTCACGGCTCCGCCCCGGGCCGCGGGCGGCGTGGTGTGGACGGCCAATGGGCCAAACGAGATCGACATGAATCCTGGCGGGAACGTAGGGATGCCCTACGGGCGGTTCGCGGATGCGATTCCGACCGCGTTTTTCGATGGTCATGTCGAGATGATGAGTGCGGTCGAACTCGAAGATATGCGACTCTGGGCCAATTGGGCGGATACACCCGACTATAATTACTGACCTGTTGGGTGGCGATACAATCCACATTTGTTGACTACACGCTTCTATAAGGAGATTTACGCGTGATGATCCGATTTCACCATGATCTAACCCGGCTGACCAAGTCTGTTCTGATGTCCTTCGCCATCTACGGCGCTCTGGTGGGCTACTGCCACAGCGTTTCTGCTGAGGACGCCAATCCATCCAGCAGCAAATTCGAGCAGGACCGGGAGGCGATCCTGGCGCTGGCGGGGGAGTTCAAGGTCAAGTTCCAATTCCAGGAGACGGTGGCCATCGAGCCGGGGTACGAGCTCAAGGAGCCGTACACCTCGGGGGCGACCGAGTATGTCGAGGTCGTCGAAGACACCGGGACCTACATCGCCCTGCAGCACGTGCTGGTGATGCACCCCGAAGGCAAAGAAGAGCCGATCGTCGTCAAGCACTGGCGGCAGGACTGGACGTATCAGGACACGGAGCTGACCCGGTTCAAGGGCAACCGTCAGTGGGAGAAGGAAACGATTACCGCGGAGGAAGCCAAGGGCAAGTGGTCGCAGGCGGTGTTCCAGGTGGACGACTCGCCGCGTTACGAGGGCATCGGGGAGTGGGTCCACACCGGCAGCCGGTCGGCGTGGGAATCAGACCTGACCTGGCGGCCGCTCCCGCGTCGTGAGTTCAGTAAGCGCAGCGACTACCAAGTGCTGGGCGCGAAGAACCGCCACACCATCACCCCCGCGGGCTGGGTGCACGAGCAGGACAATTACAAGCTGGTGCTGGACGAGAACGGAAAGCCGCTGAACGTGCTCGCCCACGAGACCGGGCTGAATGTTTATGACCGGGTCGATGACGTCGACTTCGCGGCCGGCCGGGCGTACTGGAAGGACACCGAGGCGTACTGGTCGGACGTGCGTGAGCTGTGGACGGAGGTGCTTTCGGAGGAGGGCACGATCGCGTTCAAGGGCAAGATCGACGACAAGCCGATGTGGCAGCACTTCTTCAAGATGGCTAACGAGGTGCGGGAGTCCGGCAGCTACAACCGCGAGGAGATGCTGCCGCGGATCCGCGAGACCATCGAGATGTTCCGGGTCAGCTGAAGACGCTGAGCCGCTTTGATTGATCGCCTGCCACCGGAGGAGAAGGCGGACGCCGGAGTCCCTTTGCGGGGGTTCCGGCGTTTTTCGTTAGAGCGGGTGATGGCGGGCGGGTTATGGGCTCACGGGCTCGGGTCGGTGCAGTCGTGGAGGGTGTCCCGGATCGCGTCGGCGGCGGCTCGGAGTTGGGCGACTTCTTGCGGGTTCAGCGTCGGGCGGAGGATGCGCTGGATGCCGGTTCGGCCGAGGACGACGGGGAGGGAGAGGCAGACATCGGTGATGCCATGGAACCCGTCGACCCGGACAGAGACGGGGACGACCCGCTTCGTGTCGTAGGCGATGGCCTCGATGATGTAGGCGGCAGCGGAGGCGATGGCGTAGCTGGTGTGGCCCTTGGCGCGGAAGACGGCGAAGGCGGAGTCACGGGCCTCGTCGAACATGGCGTCGCGCTTCGCGTTTTGCTCGATAGGCTCGCCGCCCACCTCGGCAGACGCGAAGGCGGGGAACTGGGTGCGGCCGTGCTCCCCGAGGATGTACGCCCGCAGGTCGTGGGGGTGGATGCCCACCTCGTCGGAGAGCAGCCCGCGGAACCGCAGCGAATCAACAAGTGTGCCGGCTCCAATCACGCGTTGCCAAGGGAAGCCGCTGAGATCAATGGACAGGTGCGTCAGCGCATCGACCGGGTTTGAGACGATCACGAGCACCGCGTTGGGGCTGCGGCGGGCCAGTTCCGGGATGAGCTTTCGGAACAAAGCGCCGTTGCCGCGTGCGAGGACCGAGCGGTCGCTCATATCGGTGGGGGTGGGGATCGACGCGCAGAGGGCGATGAGGTCGGAGTCGGCGGAGGCGTCGAGGTCGCCGTGGGTGATTCGGGTGGGCCGGGTGTTGGAGCAGGTGGCGTGGCGGAGGTCATAGCACTCGCCGCGGGCCTTGTCGGCGTTGCGGGAGACGAGGCAGAGCTCTTCGCAGACACCCTTGAGCATGAGGGTGTAGGCGAGGGCCGAGCCAGTGCGTCCGATGCCGTGGACGGTGATCTTCATCGAGAGAAATTCTAGAGAATCTCCGAATATTTAGTTTTAGTGGTTGGACTAACGAGAGGGTCGCTTTTTCTTGCCGCGCTTCATGACCTTGGTGCCGGGGGTGCCGGGCTTGGGTTTGGTCCGCTCCTTTTTGGAGAGCTTGACCTTGGAGAGGGCGGGGGCGGCTTTGACCTCTTTGAGCTTGTCGCGGAGGGACGCGGCCTTCTCGAACTCGAGGTTCTGGGCGGCTTCGAGCATGGACTTCTCGAGCTCGGCCAGGAGCTCGGCGCGGTCATACTCCTTGTCGTCGCCGGTCATGGCGTTGCGGGCGGTCTTGCGGGCGCGGAGTTCGAGTTCGATACCTTTGCGGATGGCTTTCTTGACGGTCTGCGGGGTGATGCCGTGCTTTTTGTTGTAGGCGAGCTGCTTGGTGCGGCGGCGCTCGGTCTCGTCGATGGCGGCCTGCATCGCGGGGGTGATTTCGTCGGCGTAGAGCACGACGAAGGCATTGACGTTGCGGGCGGCACGGCCGATCTGCTGGATGAGCGACGTGCCGGAGCGGAGGAAGCCGGTCTTGTCGGCGTCCATGATGGCGACCAGCGAGACCTCGGGGAGGTCGAGGCCTTCGCGCAGGAGGTTGACGCCGACGAGCACGTCGAATTGGCCTTCACGGAGCTCGCGGAGCAGGACGACGCGGTCGAGGGTGTCGACCTCGGAGTGGAGGTAGCGGCAGTTGATGCCCTGGTCGTGGAGGTAGGAGGCCAGGTCCTCAGCGAGGCGTTTGGTGAGGGTGGTGACGAGGGTGCGTTCGCCGAGCTCACGGCGTTCTTCGATGAGCTTCAACAGGTCGGGGACCTGGCCGTCGGCGGGGCGGACCTCGATGGTGGGGTCGACGAGCCCGGTGGGGCGGATGACTTGCTCGGCGACGACGCCTTCGCATTTCTCCATCTCGTAGGGGCCGGGCGTGGCGGAGACGAAGAGGACCTGAGGCCATTTCTTTTCGACCTCTTCGAAGGTCAGGGGGCGGTTGTCGAGGGCGGAGGGGAGGCGGAAGCCGTGGTCGACGAGGGTGACCTTGCGGTGTCGGTCGCCGTGGTACATGGCGTGGATCTGGGGGATGGTGACGTGGGACTCGTCGATGATGAGGAGCCAGTCGTCGGTGCCGTCGGTGGGGGCGGCCCCCGGAAACGGTCTCACGATGCCCTGTGAGTCACCGTTGGTCGGACGGGACGACACGTCCCGGCTCGCTGGATCGGGCTGCTCGGAATCTATATCTTCGCGCCACTCGTAATCGCCGTGGTAGTCGCCGGTCTGGCTGTCGGGGAAGTAGTCGAGGAGGGTGTAGGGCATGGAGCCGGCGGGCCGGCCGTCGAGGTGGCGGGAGTAGTTCTCGATGCCGGAGCAGAAGCCGAGCTCTTCGATTTGTTCGAGGTCGTAGTTGGTGCGGGAGAGCAGGCGCTGGGCTTCGAGGAGCTTGCCTTCGCTGCGGAGCTCGGCGACGCGGAAGTCGCGCTCTTCCTTGATCGCATCGAGGGCGCGCTGCTGCTGGTTTTCCGGTAGGACGTAGTTGACCGCCGGGTAGATGAAGACGGCTTTTTCCTCGGCGAGGATCTCGCCGGTGGTGGGGTTGACTAGGGCGAGGGACTCGATCTCGTCGCCGAAGAACTCGATACGGACGGCGTATTCCTCGCCGGCAGGGATGACCTCGACGACGTCGCCGCGGACGCGGAAGCCGGCACGCTTGAGGTCGTATTCGTAACGGGTGTACTGGAGGTCGGCGAGGGAGCGGAGGAAGTCGCGGCGGTTTATGGTCTGGCCGGCGTTTAAGGCGATGACGTGTTTCTTGTATTCGTCGGGGGAGCCGAGGCCGAAGATGCAGGAGACCGAGGCGACGACGATGACGTCGCGTCGGGAGACGAGGGCGGAGGTGGCGGCGAGGCGGAGGCGGTCGAGGTCGTCGTTGCGGGACGAGTCCTTCTCGATGTAGATGTCCCGCTGGGGGATGTAAGCCTCGGGCTGGTAGTAGTCGTAGTAGGAGACGAAGTAGCAGACGGCGTTGTTGGGGAACAGCTCTTTCATCTCTTCGTAGAGCTGGGCGGCGAGGGTCTTGTTGTGAGAGATGATGAGGGCGGGCTTGTTGGCGCGGGCGATGGTGTGCGCCATCGTGAAGGTCTTGCCGGTGCCAGTGGCGCCGAGGAGGGTGGAGTACTTCTGGCCGGCGTCGAGGCCGGCGACGAGCTGGTCGATGGCCTGGGGCTGGTCGCCGGTGGGGTGAAATTCTGAGACGAGTTGGAATCGATCTGCGTTCATGTGTGGCGTCTCGTGTGCTATGCTGCGGGTCAGAGAGGGCTCCGGGATACATCCGGGAGCTAAAGGAAAGAGGACTTTAGGGACCAAGCGATGGACCAGCAGGCATCATCCGCGAAGGCGGAGAAGGTTGGGGTGGATTCGGATTCGAGCGACGCGCAAGCTGTCGCTGCGGCATCAGTTCGGGAGCGTCCCGCGGCTCGGACGCACGCCGCGGCGGTGTCGGCAGCCCAGGCGTCGGGCTCGTCGGCGAGAGGGCTGGTCGGGGCGGTGCTGATCGCCATGGCGGTCGTGGCGTCGGCGGTGTATGCCCTGTTCCAGTCCGGTGCGGTCAACAGTGTCGCAGTGAATCTGTTTGGCCCGCCGAAGGTCGTGCTGGCTGAGGCGTTCGAGCCGGACCCCGACGGCCCGAACTTCGACCACTCGGCGTATGACATTCTGCTGAAGAAATACGTGGACCCCGAGACGGGCCGGGTCGATTACGCGGGGCTGTCGGGTGATGCGGCTCAGCTCGATGCGTACATCGCGTCGCTGGCGGAAGCCCCGCTGGAGGTGATGGGGCGGAACCACCGGCTGGCGTTGCTGCTCAACGCGTACAACGCCTGCACGCTCCGCTTGATCCTCGACCACTGGGATAGTGGCACCCTGCAGTCGATCTACGACATCCCGTCCGAGCTGCGCTGGGAAGACGAGCGCTGGCGGATCGGCGAGTACACGTGGAGCCTCGAGCAGATCGAACATCAAGAGATCCGTCCGAACTTCAAGGACACGCGGATCCACTGGGCGCTGGTGTGTGCCGCGGTGGGTTGCCCGCCGCTCCGGGCAGAGGCCTATGTGCCCGAGCGTCTGGATGAACAGCTGGCGGACCAGGCCGAGCGGGTGCACGCCGACGAGGCGTTTGTCCGGTTTAACGAGCGGAAGCGTGAGCTGTTCCTGACCAGCCTGTACAACTGGTACGGCGACGACTTCGAGCAGGTGCACGGCTCCGTGCCCGCCGCGGTCGGACAATACCTCCCCGCGATTGCTGCGGAAGAGCGGGTCGGCCGCCGGGTGATCCTGCGTTGGCTGGACTACGACTGGTCACTGAACGCGGTCGAGCCGGCGGCGACGCAGAACTGATTTTTTAGCCGCAAAGAGGCGCAAAAAGAACGCCGAAAAGGCTGGTGTGTACGAGTGGCTGGGTCACTCGGCGGCTGTGATTTGGGGGACGATGAAGGAGAAGTGCAGTTCGGCGTGGCGGCAGTGGAGGTCGATCCATTGCTGGGGGGTGAGCTTGCCGAAGAGGGGGGACGGGTGGTGCATGCCGTGTTCGTTGGCGTAGGCGACTTCGTCGCGGAGGTTTTGCAGGGCGGTGTCGAGGGTGATGTCTTCGGGCGGCGCGAAGTTTTTGGCGATGTTGGTGGGGGGGTTGAAGCCGGGCTTGATGGGTTTGTGGGTGGCGCCGGTCTTCTTCATGAACCAGCCGAAGAGGCGGATGGGCAGGGGGACGGTCCAGTCGACGCCGTGGTTACCGATGCGCATGGCGATGGTGACGTGCTCGATGATCTGGGCGGGGGTCCAGTTGCCGACATGGTGGTGCGGCTGTGAGGTGATGGCCTCGGCGTCGGCAACGATCTGGTCGAGGGCGTCGAAGTGGAGGGTCCGGCGGTCGGGGGGGGTGGTGTTGGGCATGGGTGCAGCATAAAGAAAGCCCACGGATGGAATCCGTGGGCTTCGAGGGATTTTGAATTTGGTGAGGTTTAGCGCTGGGAGAACTGGAAGCGACGGCGGGCGCCGCGTTGGCCGTACTTCTTGCGTTCGACCTTGCGGGGGTCGCGGGTGAGAAAGTTCTCGTCGCGGAGGGTTTGTTCGAGGGTCGGGTCGTAGCCCTTGAGGGCCCGGGCGACGCCGAGGAGGATGGCCTCGGCCTGGCCGGTGATGCCGCCGCCCTTGACGGTGATGTAGACCTGCAGGCTGTCGAGGGTGTTGGTGGCCTTGAGCGGGGCGAGGACCGCGGCCTGGTGCTGGGGTTCGGAGAAGAACTCGTCGACGTTGCGGTTGGTCGCCTTGGTGGACGAGATCTTGAGCTCGGCAGAACTACCTTCGGGGATGGGGCGGACGCGGACACGGGCCACGGCGGCCTTACGACGACCGGTGCCCCAGACGAAGCCACCCTTGTCGGGCTTAGCGGCCTCGGCGAGCGGGCGGGCCTCGGTAATGGGGGCTTCGGACTCGGCTTCAAGCACGGGGCTGATCACAGGGGAGACCGGCTCGGCCGGGGCGGTGGGTGGGGTCGGTTCGAGGGCGTCGGCGGGCGGGGGGACGTCGAGGGTGGACATGGTTGGGGTTTACCTAGTGGGTTGCGTGTTTGGTGAGTTCGAGTAGGTGGGTCTTACGCGGCGGAGACTTCGAGGGCCTTCGGCTCCTGGGCACCGTGGGGGTGTTCGGGGCCGGCGTAGACCTTGAGCTTCTTGTACTGGGCGGCACCGAGCTTGTTCTTGGGGAGCATCCGGCGGACGGCCTGCTCGATGAGACGCTCGGGGTGGGTTTCAAGGACTTGGCGGTAGCTGACGAGCTTTCGGCCGGAGGGGTGCCCGGAGTAGCGTTCGTGGAACTTCTGGTCGAGCTTCTTGCCGGTGAGGACGATCTTCTCGGCGTTGGTGACGACGACGAAGTCGCCGACGTCGTGGTGGGGGGTGTAGGTGGGCTTGTTCTTGCCCATGAGGACGGTGGCGAGCTGGGTGGCGAGCCGGCCGAGGGTGTGGCCTTCGGCATCGACGTGGACCCAGTTGCGGGGGAAGTCGTCGTTCTTGGCGAGGGTGGTCTGGCGGTTCATGGTCGGGCTCAGGGTTGCAGTGATCTCTGGTCGAACGGAGGTAAAGGGCGGGTGGGGCCGACGGTGTGCTTCTGGCTGCGGCCGCAGCAGAGAGCCCGTGGGCTTGAGCGGAGCGACGCGTGCGATTGGCGGGTCATCGCGTCGTCCGGGGCACGGCGGGTGCCCAGTCGCTAATTGCGAACCGCGAAGGATAGCAGAACCCCACCCGCCGTCAATGGCCTAAGTTTATCGCGGCCGGTCTTCAGGATTGCCCCAAACCCCGCATGCCACGGCTTGACAGGGGGTTGAACCGACTTACACTGATCGATTCACCCCGTGGGATGGTCCTGCGGGTCGCCCGAAGCAGCGCATTGAGGTGACTGATGCGGATCTGCGGCAACCAGGAAGCGTCGAGCGAGCGTTCGTGGTGATGGCCCGTCTGGACCATCACGCGAAACGATCGGCCCACCGGCTCACCCAGCCCGCGGCCGACCCTCGATTTCCCGGCCGGATCGATTCCCCCCAGGAGTCGATCATCGCCTGATCCCTCACCCCTGCTGCTGAGCGGTCGCACCACGCGACCCCGCTTCGGGCCACAGGCATGACGCCGCGTGGCCTTTTTCATTACCACCGCTCTCCGATCCATTCAGACATCCCGGCAACTAAATAAACCCTGCGATCAGGACCCCTCACCATGAATAACGAAATGCTCCGGCTCGTCGACGCCATCTCCCGCGACCGAAACGTCGAGAAAGACCTGCTGTTCGATGACCTTGAACAGGCGCTGGTCTCCGCGGCCCGAAAGCACTTCAATGCCGTCGATACCGAAGACTTCTCCGCCGAGATCGACCGGTTCACCGGCGAGATCCGCGTGTACCGTGGGCAGGACCTGATCCCGCTGGAAGAGCTCGGGCGCATCCCCGCCCAGACCGCGAAGCAGGTCATGATCCAGCGGTTCCGCGAAGACGAACGCACCGCGATCTACAACGAGTACATCGACCGCGTCGGCGAGATCATCACCGGCACCGCTCAGCGTTACGAGGGCGGTGCCCTGGTCGTGCAGATCGGTCGGGCGGAGGGCTTCATGCCCCGCAGCGAACAGATCCCCGGCGAACAGCACCAGCCCGGCGAACGCGTCCGTTGCATGATCCTCGATGTTCGCGACACCGGCAGCCAAGTGAAGATCGTTCTGTCCCGTGCATCGCCGGACCTGATCCGCCGGCTGTTTGAAGTTGAAGTGCCCGAGGTGGCCGAGCGCATCATCGAGATCCGGGCCATGGCCCGCGAGGCCGGGCACCGCACCAAGATCGCGGTGGCCTCCACCGACTCGAAGGTCGACGCCGTCGGGGCGTGCGTGGGTGTGCGGGGCAGCCGGATCAAGAACATCGTCGACGAGCTCGGCGGCGAGAAGATCGACATCGTCCGTTGGAACGACTCGTCGCAGATGCTGATCCAGAACGCGCTCAAGCCCGCGGAGGTCGTCGAGATCTCGCTGTGCTTCGAGCTCGGGCGGGCCACCGTCATCGTCAACGAAGACCAGCTCTCGCTCGCCATCGGCAAGAAGGGCCAGAACGTCCGCCTCGCCGCTCGGCTGACCAACTGGGACGTCGACATCCTCACGCCGGCCGAATACACCAAGTCGCTGGACATCATGGAGGCCACGCTGCTGACCGTCGAGGGCTTCGGCGACGAATACGTCGACCAGCTCGCGGCCCTGGGCGTGATCAGCGTGTTCGATGTCGAAGAAGTCGGGGCCGACTATCTGGCCGAGACGCTGCAGATCGACGAGACGCTGGCGCTCAGCACCGTGAAGGCGGCCGCCGAGAAGGGCAAGGTCGTCGCGGTCGAGCAGGCGAAGGAGAAGGAAGAGGCGGAGAAGGCCCGCAAGGCCCAGCAGGCCGCGGCGATGGGCGGTGTCGCCGGTGCGGGGGTGTCCGAAGAAGCCGACCAGCAAGCGGCCGCGATCCTTGGCGGGACCGCACCGCCTCCGCCTGCCCCTGTTACCGAAACACCGGCGGAAGGGGACGGCGAGTCCGGCGGCATCCTCGACCTGCTGGGTGGCGAAGCGCCCGCGGCGGAGCCCGAAGCGGAAGCTGCCGCCGAGCCTGAAGCCGAAGCCGAAACCGAAACTGAAGCCGAGCCCGTCGCCGAGGCCCCTGTCGAAGAGGCCGCCGCCGCCGAGCCGGAGCCCGAGGCCGAACCCGAGACCGAGACGACCAAGACCGAGGGGTGATCGGGCACCGTGTCCATCCCCTCCCGCATCCTGTAAGGAGCATCCGTGGCCAAGACCCTGCGAGTCCATAACATCGCCAAAGAGCTGGGTGTCAGCAGCAAAGACATCGTCGCCAAGTGCGAAGCCGAGGGCGTGCCGGACATCACCAATCACATGTCTGCCGTGAAGGTGGGCTTGGCGGTGACCATCCGTCAGTGGTTCGAAGACGCCGCCGAAGAGGAGGGGGGTGTCGCCACCGCGACCGCGACCGCGATCGAGACGGCTGAGAAGGTCGACCTGACCAAGGTCAAGAAGAAGGCGGCACGCAAGAAGAAGACCGCTGCGAAGAAGAAGGAAGAGCCCGCCGAGCGGCCGTCAGACGACGCCCCGGCGAAGGCGACGCCAAAGGCAAAAGCCGCGCCGTCGCCGGTGGTGGAGGAAGCCGAAGCCGAGACACCGGTCGAGCCCGCCGCGCCAGCCGAGCCCGTGTCGCCTGTGGTACCCGCCGAAACGGTGGCCGAAGCTCCCGCTCCCTCCCCGGTCGCGGCCGAACCTGCCAAGCCGAAGGTCCGTCTATCCAAGCCGACGCCGCCCGAGCCCGTGCAGCCCAAGGGTGTCGAGAACGTGCCGGACCGCCCCGATGTGGTCAAGCCCGTGGGTGAGCAGCTCACCGAACGGAAGAAGGTCAAGCTCGCGGGGCCGAAGGTCGTCCGCGTCGAGACGCCCGAGCCCGTTGAAGCGCCACGCCGTCCGCGTGGCGGCGGGGGTGGCGGTGGCGGCCAGGCACCCGGCGAAGTCCCCGGCATCTCCCGCAGCCGAGGCCCGGCCCGTGGTGGTGGTGTCCGCAACCTGCCCGATGAAGCACCCGCCCGTGGCGGCGGCGGTGGTGGCGGACGCGGTGGGCGTGGCGGCGGTGGTGGTGGTGGTGGTGGCCGACGCTCGCTGTCCAGCCGACGCGGCCGGTCCGCCGACGCGATCCCCACCGGCCCGTCGCAGCTCTCCGAAGCCGACATGATGGAGCTCGACGCCAAGCTCAAGGGCGCCCCCGGCTTCCTCAAGCAGCGTCGCCGAAACCTCAAGCGTCAGGAAGGCGGCTCCGGCCCCGCCCAGACCGCCGTCGAGGTCGGCGGCAAGGTCGAGATCGAAGAGCCCATCACGATCAAGGGCCTCTCCTCCGCGACCGGTATCCGCACCGCCGACATCGTTAAATGGCTGTTCAAGAAGGGCGTCTTCGCCAACGTCAACTCGGCGATCGAAACCGAGGCCGCCGAGGAGATCTGTCTCGAGTACGACATCGAGCTCGTCGTCAAGGCCCACGAGACCGCACGGCAGCGCATCGAGCTGGAGTTTGCCAACCGCGAAGCCGTCAAGACCGAACCCCGCCCGCCTGTCGTCACCGTGCTCGGCCACGTCGACCACGGCAAGACCTCGCTCCTCGACAAGGTCCGCAAGGCCGACGTCGCCGCCCACGAGGACGGCGGCATCACCCAGCATGTCGGGGCCTACCGCGTCACCGTCGAGGGCACCGACAAAAAGGACAAGACCGTCGTCTTCCTCGACACGCCCGGCCACGCCGCGTTCACTGCCATGCGTTCCCGCGGGGCCTCGATGACCGACCTCGTGGTGCTTGTCATCGCCGCCGACGACGGCGTCATGCCCACCACCATCGAGTCGATCAACCACGCCAAGGCGGCCGAGGTGCCCATCGTCGTGGCGCTCAACAAGATCGACCTCCCTGGTGC
Organism: Planctomycetota bacterium; assembly: GCA_039025195.1. GTDB lineage: Bacteria > Planctomycetota > Phycisphaerae > Phycisphaerales > Phycisphaeraceae > JBCCOW01. The sequence goes on along the minus strand of JBCCOW010000051.1, from coordinate 14,894 downwards.
CGACACCAACGAAAACCTCCAGCGGGTCTACGGCCAGCTCGCCGAGCACGGCCTCAACCCCACCGCCTGGGGCGGCGATATCGAGGTCATACCCACCTCCGCCGAGACCGGCCAAGGCATCCCCGAACTCCTCGAGATGCTCGACCTGCAAGCCGAGTTGTTGGAGCTCACCGCCGACTACGGCGGTCCCGCTCGCGGCACCGTGATCGAGGGCGAGATGCAGATCGGCCGTGGCTCGGTCGCCCGCATCCTCGTGCAGGACGGCCAGCTCAAGGTCGGCGATTTCATCGGGATCGGCCGGGCGTTTGGCCGTGTCCGTGACATGACCAACGACCGCGGCCAATCCATCAAGGAGGCCGGCCCCGCCACCCCCGTCGAGCTCTCGGGCATCGACCAGATCCCCGACGCCGGCGACAAGTTCTATATCACCAGCACCCTGAAGAAGGCCGAGTCGATCGCCGAGCAGGTCCGCGAGGACGAGCGGCAGCAGGCCATGGCCTCGCAGACCAAGGTGACGCTCGATAACTTCGCCGCCACCATCGAGGCCGGCAAGGTCCAGGAGCTCCGCGTCGTGCTCAAGGCCGACGTGCAAGGTTCTATCGAAACGCTCAAGCAATCTTTGGCCGAGATCGGGAACAACGAAGTCGCCGTCAAGGTGCTCCACGGTGCCGTCGGCGCGATCACCGAGTCGGACATCGACCTCGCCGACGCGTCCGACGGCGTGATCATCGGGTTCCATGTCACCGCAACCTCAGCAGTCCGCGAGATCGCCGAGCAGCGCGGCGTCGAGCTGCGGTTCTACCGCGTGATCTACGAGCTGATCGACGACCTCAAGAAGGCCCTCGAAGGCATGCTCGCCCCGGAAACCAAGGAAGAACAGCTCGGCATGGCCGAGGTCAAGCAGGTCTTCAAGATCGGGAAGGTCGGCAATATCGCCGGCTGCCTCGTCGTCGACGGTGCGATCACCAGCGACGCCACGACCCGCCTGGTCCGCGACGGTGCGGTCATCACCGAGAACCGGAAGATCGACTCGCTCCGTCGTGTGAAGGACGAAGCCAAGGAGGTCCGGGCCGGCACCGAGTGCGGCATTCGGCTCGATGGTTTCGAAGACCTCAAACCCGGTGATCAGATCGTTGCCTACCGCGTCGAAGAGGTCGCCCGCAAGCTCGACTAACCCCACCCCAAATCGAGGGGCGTCCACGCAGGGCTTCTGCTACGCCCTACGCCTTACGCCCTACGCCTTCCCATGTCCCACCGCGTCGCACAAGTCGAATCCACGCTCCAGCGGGCCGTCGCCACGGTCCTGCAGCGGGAGGTCAACGACCCCCGCATCACGGGCATGATCTCGGTCACCCGCGTCGATGTGAGCCCCGACCTCCGTGATGCCCGCATCTATATCTCCGTGCTCCCCGAGCAGCACGCGTCGCGCACGCTGCACGGCCTCCGTGACGCGGCGATCCACATCCAGTCCCGTGTGAAGAAACGTGTCGCCCTCCGCATCGTGCCGCACTTCGATTTCCGCCTTGATGACGGGCTGAAGAAGGAAGCCGCCGTGCTGGATGCGATCAATCAGGGCATGCAGCGAACGGGCAACTCCGAACCCCAAACCGACCCCGAAACCTCCCCCGAGTCTTAAGCCTTGGCCAAAGAAACCCCCGAGACCAAGAAGTTCGCCACGCTCCTGTCCAAGGCCCAGAACGCCTACAAACAGGAACACCCCGACGCGATGGACCCGATGCTCCAGCTGGTGCACGCGTTCCTGCTCTGGAACGCCACCCGCGATCAGGCAGACACCGCGATCGACGCGATCGTTGACGACGTGATCGACATCAACGAGCTCCGCATCACCTACGAGGACGAGATCATCGCCCTCATCGGCGAGGACTACCCCGACGCCGCCCACCGTGTGGCCCGGCTCAAGCAGGTTCTCAACGAGGTCTTCTTCCGCGAGCACGATTGGAAGATGAACTCGATCACCGACAAACCCAAGAAGGACCAGCGGGCGTACCTCGACACGCTGCCGGGGATGACGCCGTACGCCGCCGCGTCGGTGCTGCTGATCTGCTTCGGCGGTCACGCCCTGCCGGTGGACGACAAGCTGCTCGCGCTGCTGCACGCCAACGGCGCACTCGCCGCCACGATCGAAAGCCCCGCCGCCGCCGAGTCGTTCCTGCTGCGTCAGATCAAGGCCGGCGACGCCCTGCTTGCTCACTACGCCCTCCAGCACTGGGCCGACGGCCAGGACTTCCCGCAGGCCCCGGCCGAAGCGCCCGCCAAGGCCCCCGCCAAGTCGTCCACAAAGAAAACCGCCAAGAAGACGACGGCGAAGAAGACCACCAAGAAGAAGACCACCAAGAAGAAGACGACGAAAAAGAAGACCACCAAGAAGAAGTCGTCCGCAAAGTAAACCTGCAAGAAGCCGGTCCACTCTCCCTCACCGGCCCACGCCTAGCACCTAGCGCCTAACCCCCAGCAGCTCCTCCAATGTCCCCCACTCGTGACGACGCCACCCTCCGCATCGGGCTGCCCAAGGGCTCGCTCGAAGCCCCGACTCTCGACCTCTTCGCTAAGGCCGGCTACCACATCGAATCGCGGTCCCGTTCGTACACCCCCGAGATCGACGACCCCAACTTCTCGATCGTTCTGTTCCGTGCCCAGGAGATGGCTCGCTACGTCGAGGACGGCGTCATCGACCTCGGCATCACCGGCCACGACTGGGTCGTCGAGAACGCCGCCGACGTCCACGAGGTCTGCGAGCTCGAATACTCCCGCGCCACGCCCCGCCCCGTCCGCTGGGTCCTCGCCGTCCCCGAAGAGTCCGGCATCACCAAGCCCGAAGAGCTCGCCAATGGCATCGTCGCCACCGAGCTCCTCCAGACCACCAAACGCTACTTCGCCGACCGTGGCATCGACATCAAGGTCGAGTTCTCCTGGGGCGCCACCGAGGTCAAAGCCCGGCTCGTCGACGCCATCGTCGATGTCACCGAGACCGGCTCGTCCCTGCGGGCCAACAAGCTCAAGGTCATCGACACCCTCCTGACCTCGACGACCCGCCTGATCGCCAACCGCGATGCCTGGGCCGACGATGCCAAGCGGCAGCGGATCGAAGACCTCGCGCTACTGCTGCGTGGCGCGATCGCGGCCCGCTCCAAGGTCGGGCTCAAGATGAACGTTCCCAAGGATAAGCTCGAGGCGGTCCTCGAACTCCTGCCCGCCGCGACCAGCCCGACCGTCAACGACCTCGCCGACCCGCAGTGGGTCGCGATCGAGGTCATCGTGGACACCAAGACCGAGCGCGACACCGTCCCCGCCCTGACCCGGGCGGGGGCGACGGCGATCTTCTCCTATCCGCTGAACAAGGTCGTGGGCTGACCGGTCGACGGGCCGAATCTGCCGGATAAATCAGAACCGGGTGCCGGGCCAAAGCGTCGTACAATGCAGTTCTGCCTGTGGTTTTCCTGCACCCCCTGACCGCCACGCCGCTCGAACCATGAAGCCGATTCTCCCGCCGTGTGTGGCCGTCCTTGCCTTCTGTTGTTTGACCAACGGGCTCGCTCCGGCCGTCAAGGCCCAGGCGACGCAGCCCGCGCAATCCAGCCCGGCCGACGTTCGTAACATCCCCGCGCCGCCGGGCCTCGCCGACACGCTCGAACCGATCGATCCGCAGCGGTCCCCCGAAGCCCGCGGCACCCTGGAGCAGGCCCTCGAAGGCCGGCCGCTGCCCGACTACCTCCGTCACGCCCAGGGCGAGCCCGAGCCCGAGCCCGAGCCCGACGCCGACCAAGCCAAGCCCAAACGCTCGGTGCCGTTCGGTGCCCAGCTCGCCTTTGCCCGCGGCAAGACCGCGATGCTTGAGGGCAACGCCTTCCGGGCCACCCGCTTCCTCGAAGCCGCACTCCGCCAAGCCCCCGACAACCCGACCCTGCTCCGCACGCTCGGCCGCGCCTACGCCCAGGCCGGAAACCGCGTCAAGGCCGCCCGCTTCCTCGAACGCAGCGTCGCGCAGGACCCGACCGACCTCGATGCGATCTTCTACCTCGCCCGCCAGGCGCTGGACCGTGACCAGTTCGACACCGCGCTGCCGCTCTTCGCACACCTCCACCAGCGGGCCGAAGCCGACAGCCCGCTGAGCTTCCTGACCGCACACCACCTCGGCCAAACCCTCCGGCAGCTCGGCTACCTCGCCGCGGCCCGGCCCCTGCTCGAACAGACCCTCGCCGCCCCGCCCAAGGGCGTGCCCGATCGGCTCATGCTCCGCGAGCTCCGGCTTATTCTCGCTCGCCGACCGCAGATCCTGGCTCACCTCGGCGACATCGCCCACCGTCTCGATCAGCCCGCCCAGGCGCTGGCCCGTTACCAGGCGGTCGATCGCACCGCACTGCCCAACGCCCGGGCCCTCGAGCTCCGGCTGATCTATTCGTACCTACGACTCAACCAGTCCGAGCCCGCCGAGGCGATCGCCCTCGACCTGCTCCGCGGTGCCCTATCAATCCCCCAATCGGTCGCCCTCATCGAGTATCTGCGGAGCGTCAGCCCCGACCCCGCAGGGCTTGCCGAGCGCCTTCGTGCCGGGCTGCCCGAGAACCTGCGTCAGGGCCCGGTGCTGCGGGCGATGATCGACCTGCTGCCGCCCGAGCAGGCGATCGCCGCCCTCGAAGACCGGCTCAAGCAAGACCCCACTGACAACGAAGCGTTCGGACACCTCCTCGCGGCGCTGCTGCAGCTGCCCGGCCCGCACAGCGACCCGCCCGCACCAGCTGATGCCGCGCAGGGCAGCCCTCATGGCCGTGCTCTCGCCGCCGCAGCCCAGCGCATCATCACGCTGCCCGATCAGGCGGGGCGGACGGTCCGCTTGCTGTTCGAGGCCGAGCCCGACGCCCAGCGGCTGCTCGGCGCCCTCGGCGAACTGCCCCAAGCCACCCAGCAAGCCGGCGCCGAAGTCCAGGCCATGGTTAAGGCCGTCGAAGGCCTCGCCCTCGAACGCCTCAACCGCAGCGAGGCCGCGATCGAAGCCTTCCATGCCGCGCTCGATCTGGACGCCAACGCCCGGCTGCCGCGCACCCGGCTGATCCTGCTCGCGCTCGAAGCGGACCAGATCGAGCAGGCCGACGCGCTGCTCCGGCCGATTGCCGAGGCCACCGATCGGCAGGCGATCTCGCTCCGTGTCCGGGTGCTCAACGCACGCGGCGAGACCGAGCCCGCGCTCGCCCTGCTCGACACGCTGGACCAAGCCGACGCCGAGCCGGACGAACGCACCGAGCTGCTGATGCTCAAAGCCGTACTGGAGCTTCGGCTCAAGCAGCCGACCCGCGTTGAGTCCACGCTGCTGGGGCTGCTCGAGCTCAACCCGGCCCACGAGCCCGCCTACGCGATGCTCTTCGAGCTCTACGAAGACGACCCGAACCTGCACGAGAAGATCAACCCGCTGTTCCGCCGCATGGCCGCCGCGCTGCCCAAGGGCCGGCTCACCCGGCTCAAGCTCTCCCAGGCCTACATCGCCGGGGGTCAGTACAACCGGGCCCGGACGCTGCTCGCCAGCCTGCTGGTCGAGAACCCCGACGACCCTGCCGCCCTGCGGGGTCAGCTCGAGATCGCCCTGCGCACCGACGACACGAAGACCGCCGGCGAGCTGTTCGAACGCCTGCTCAAGCTCACCCCCCGCGACCTGGGCCTGCTCAACCGGGCCGCCCAGTACTACTTCGACAACGACGAGTCCGACAAGGGCCTGCGCGTTCGTCAGCAGGCCCTTCGGCTCCGGCCGTTCGCCCCCGAGACCGGGTACCTCCTCGCCGCGATCCACCACGAGCTCGGCGAGCACGAGGAGGCGGTGGCGGTAGTGGACCGCGTGATCGACGAGTTCGACCGCATCTCCAACGCGCAGACGCTGGCGGCGCTGCGGGCCGAGGCCTTGATCGCGTTGGATCGGCCGGACCAAGCCATCGCGGGGACCGAGGCGTTGTTCGATGACCCGCGGTTCTCAGGCTTCGAGTCGGGCACACGGTTCCAGCTGGCGATCAGCCTCGACGACGGTGGCTACCGCGACAAATCCATCGAGGTGCTGCTGCTCAACGTCGCCCGCTTCCCCGCGCACGCCCCGTCGTGCAATTCGCTGGGCTACACCTTCACCGTGCAGGACCGCAACCTCCGCGCTGCCGAGACCCTGATCAAGCGGGCCCTCAAGGTCGAGCCCGACAACGCGGCGTATCTCGACTCGCTCGGCTGGGTCTACTACAAGCTAGGCGATGCCGCCCGGGCGATCGCCTGGCTGGATCGGTCGATCAAGCGGGCCGAGGTTTTGTCGATGGAGCTGAATCGGCCGCTCAACGGGATGCGGGCGGTGCTGATCGACCACCTCGGCGACGCCCAGCACCTTGCGGGCAACACCGACGAGGCGGTGAAGCTGTGGAAGCGGGCCAGCGAGCTGGAGCTGACCGAGGCGGACAAGGCCGACGACCCGGAGCTGGCGACGATGGCGGAACGGACCGCTGCGAAGCTAGCCGCCGCCGCCGCGGGCGAGCCGGTGCCCATTGCCAATGTGCCAGGCGACAAGGCCTTGGGCCCGCCGCTCAGCGAGCTGCTCAAGCCGTATCTCAGGCCCGAATAACGCCACCGTTTGGCCCCGGTTCTCATCCGCGGCGGGTTCCGCAAGATCTGGTCAGCAGCGTAATCGGATTGTGGGTTCTGGCGTGCCCGACGGGTCGCGGGAGACCGCCCGACTTGGTATGATACATGTTGCTTTTGATGGCCCGTTCCCGAGGGGACAGCTCAAGGTTTAACAGGGGTTTGTGGCCATTCTCAACCGTCGGCTTCTCGGCCGCCAACCGGAACCACCGTCATCATGGATGACCCCAACGCCACCGAGGCAGACGCCTCGGCCAACCCGCCGTCCGACGCCTCCCAAGGGGCCGCCTCCGGGGGAGCTTCCGCGGGGGAGTACAGCGAGTCCAATATCTCGGTCCTCGAAGGCCTCGCCGCGGTCCGCAAACGCCCGGCGATGTACGTCGGGGGCACCGATTCGCGCGGCCTGCACCACCTCGTCTGGGAGGTCGTCGACAACGCGATCGACGAGGCCTTGGCCGGCCACTGCGACGAGATCAAGGTCATCCTGAGCCCCGACAACGCGGTCACCGTTGTCGACAACGGGCGCGGCATCCCCGTCGGGCCCTACACCCACGAAAACCCCGCTTACCATGGCAAGCCCACGGTCCAGATCGTGATGACCGTCTTGCACGCCGGCGGTAAGTTCGACTCCAACTCCTACAAGGTCTCCGGCGGGCTCCACGGCGTCGGGGTCTCCTGCGTCAACGCCCTGGCCGAGTGGCTCGACGTCGAAGTCGCCCGTGACGGCAAGCTCCACTCCATCGGCTTCTCCCGCGGCGACCTCAAAGACGAGCTCCGCGTCGTGGGCGAACGCCAAAAAACCGGCACCAAGATCAGCTGGCGCCCCGACCCCGAGATCTTCGGCGACCTCACCCACGACTTCACCGTCATCGCCGGCCGGCTCCGCGAACGGGCCTACCTCAACCCGGGCCTGACCATCCATGTCGCCGACCAACGCGACGGCGGCAAGGAGGAGACCTTTAAGTTCGACGACGGCATCGTCGAGATGGTCCGCCACCTCGCCGAGGCGAAGAACCCGATCACCGACCCGATCCCGGTGTCCAACGAGGACGTTGATGCCGGGCTCACCGTCGATGTGGCGATGCAATACGTCGACTCGTACAACGAGCTGCTGGTCTGCTTCGCCAACAACATCAACACCGCCGACGGCGGCACGCACCTCTCCGGGTTCAAGACCGCGCTGACCCGCACGCTGAACAACTACGCCAAGGCCTCGGGCATCCTCAAGGGCAACGGCCCCGCGCCCGGCGGCGACGACTGGCGCGAGGGCCTCGTGGCGGTGATCTCCGTGAAAATCCCCGAGCCCCAGTTCGAGGGCCAGACCAAGGGCAAGCTGCTGAACCCCGAGGTCGAGGGTCTGGTCAGTCATGCCGTGGGCGATGCGCTTCAAGCCTGGTGCGAACAGAACCCCGCCGAGGCGAAGAAGGTCTGCCAGAAGGCGGTCATGGCCGCCGAGGCGAGAGAGGCCGCCCGCAAGGCCCGCGACCTCACCCGCCGCAAGGGTGCCCTCGACCAGGGTGGCCTCCCCGGCAAGCTCTACGACTGCACCTCCAAGGACGTCGAGTCCTCCGAGATCTATCTTGTCGAAGGCGACTCCGCCGGCGGCTCCGCCAAGGGCGGCCGCGACCACAACACCCAGGCCATCCTCCCGCTGAAGGGCAAGATCCTCAACGTCGAAAAAGCCCGGCTCGACAAGATCCTCGGCTTCGAAGAAATCCGCGCGATCATCCAGGCCCTGAACTGCGGGATCGGCGTGGACGACTTCGATATCTCCAAGCTCCGCTACGGCAAGATCATCATCATGACCGACGCGGATGTCGACGGCAGTCACATCCGCACGCTGCTGCTGACGTTCTTCTTCCGCCAGATGCCCGAGCTGATCCGACAAGGCCGGGTCTTCATCGCCCAGCCGCCGCTGTTCCAAGTCCTCAAAGGCAAGACCTCCGAGTACATCCTCAACGAAAAGGCGATGCGGAAGACCCTCGCCCAGCTCGCTCTGGGCAGTGTGAAGCTCCGGGTCTACAACCCGGACGACCGCAGCCAGACGACCGAGATCGCTGGCGAAGACATGGCCAAGCTCGTCCGCAGCCTCGAACGCCTCGCCGAGCTGCAGACCGTGATCCAACGCCGCGGTATGACCGTCCGGCAATATGCCGACCTCCGCGGCGACGACCCGGCCGGCGAAAACCGATTGCCCAAGCTCCGCCTCATCGTCCCGCCCGCCGCCGATCTCAACGGGCTCACCGGCGACCACTTCTTCTGGTCCGAAGACGACGCCGAGGCCTTTCGCGAGGCCAACGGCCTATCGACCGCCGACCCCGAACTGGACGCGGTGCTCGATGACGACACCGCCCCCACGCCCGACCCGAGCACGCCCCGCCCCGTCGAGGCCCGCGAGCTGCACGAGGCCGGCGACCTCGGCCGGGTCTTTGCCAAGCTCGAATCCCTTGGCCTCTCGGTTGAAGACCTGTTCCTCCAACCGCAGCAGAGCGTCACCGGCGTCGCCGGCCCGACCCGCTTCGAGCTGTTGATCGAGCCCGCCAAGTCCGACAGCGAAGTCTCGGTTGTCCCCGTGGTCAGCCTGTCCGACCTTGCCGAGTCCGTGCTGGACGCCGGCCGTCGCGGCCTGGAGATCAAGCGGTTCAAGGGCCTGGGCGAGATGGACGCCGAGCAGCTGTGGGAGACGACGATGGACCCGAGCAACCGCACGCTGCTGCGGGTGACCTGGGACGCCGCCTCCGAAGCCGAGGGCCTGTTCAGCATCCTGATGGGCGAGCAGGTCGAGCCGAGGCGGCGTTACATCGAGGACCACGCGCTCGAGGTGAAGAACCTGGACGTTTGAGTTTCGTGGTCCGATTTGACCTGTGGTGAGCTAGACTTTCGGCATGGTGAGTAGAGCCGGACACTTGGCTTTGGAGATGCTGATGGGTGATTCCCGGATGCTTGATGTCGCTCGGGAAGTTTCTGATGCCATTAAGGCGGCAAACCTTGAGGGAGGGATTGTTGGTGGTATCGCCGTTTTCCTGCATGGCTACGAACGCACTACGACAGATATCGATGTGTATGTGACCGACCGCCAAGCCTTGGCTGGGGAGTTGGCGGATAGGGGTTTTGTTTGGTCTGAAAATGACAAGCAGTTCGAGAAGAATGAAGTGCCAGTGCAGGTTTTGGAATCGGAAGACAACCTGCCCTTTTTGCCTACTCGTTTCTCCGAGATTGATGGGCTTCGGACGATCACGCTTGGTGACCTGATCACGATGAAGCTCTCAACAGGGACCAAGTTTGTGCACCGTGCCCAAGACCTTGCTGACGTGGTTCGACTTATTCAAGCCGTTCCATTGGACAAGAGCTTTGTCGGCCGAGTGGCCAAGCCCTATCGCGATGAGTTCAAGAAGCTGATCGATCAGCTCGATGGCGAATCATCCGATCGGTTCTCTCCGCGGTGACCCGTTGCGCCTGGTGTACCGACGACCCGCTGTACATCGCGTACCACGACGCCGAGTGGGGCGTGCCGGTGCGGGACGATCGGCGGCTGTTTGAGATGCTGATCCTGGAGGGGGCACAGGCGGGGCTGAGCTGGCTGACGGTGCTCAAGAAGCGGGAGCACTACCGCAAGGTGTTTGATGGGTTCGATCCGAAGAAAGTCGCCTATTACACGGACGCGAAGAAGGTCAGGCTGTTGGCCGACCCGGGCATCATCCGGAACCGCCTTAAGGTGGACTCGGCGGTGCGGAACGCGAAGGCGTTTCTGGAAGTGCAGGGGGAGTTTGGGAGCTTTGCCGAGTACCTCTGGGGGTGGGTCGATGGGATGCCGATCCAGAACGCGTTTGCGTCGATGGCGGAGGTGCCGGACCGGACCGGGCTGTCAGACCGGATCAGCAAGGACCTTAAGAAGCGGAGGTTCAACTTTGTGGGCTCGACGATCGTGTATGCGTACATGCAGTCGGTCGGGCTGGTGAACGACCACACGACGGACTGCGATCGGTACGCGGCGGTGGCGGCGATGGGGTGAGTGGGGTTGGAGCTTGTGGGCTGCACAAGAGCAGATTCTCAAAGCGTGTAGCGGGAGACGCGAAGCGTCCCGCTCCGAAACCGCGGGCACCTTCGGTGCACCCGCTACACGCGAACGAAGCACGCGCTAAGCTGTGGCGATGCGTGATGAGTACGAGCCGATGCGGTACGCGTTGCCTGCCGATGATCCGTACACGCCGGCGCGGCGTGGTTGGATGCCTTGGTGGGGCTGGCTGTTGGTGTTGATCGGGGCGGTCGTTCTGCTGTGCTGTGGGGGGATTGTCGGGTTTGTGATCTACGCGGCCGGCGGGCCCGACATCGCGGTGTATCCGGGGTCACGGCTGCCGACGGCGTACCGTTCGTCGGCGGAACGGCTCGGTCTGGTCGAGCCTGGGGAGACGATCCGGTTTTACTACTCGGACGCGTTGCGGGACGTGGAGGACGGGTTTGTGCTGGTGACGGAAGACCACGTGGCGGTGCATGATCCGGAGGCGGGGATGAGCCGGGTGATCCGGTTCGACGAGATCGACGCGGCCCGGCTTCGGCAGGACACGTCGTTCCTGTTCGACAGCAGTATCGTGCTGGAGCTGTCGGACGGGACTGAGGTGGACTTTTTGGTGAGCAGCGAGCAGGACCGGGATCAGGATTTTTACGAGGCGATTGAGCCGAGCGGACCTGGTGCGTCGGGGGGCGATGGGAGTTGACCGGGGGGTGATCGGGCGGGTTGAGACGGGGCCTGATCCAGGAGGGGATGGACGGCGTGGTGGGTCCGGGTTGGCCTAAAGTGGGGGTATGGAAACGGACTCAGCAGAGCATGCGGGGGAGCGTCGCCCGGGGCGGGGGTGGTACGGGGCAGCGGTGTTGATGGTGCTGGCGACGGCGGGCCTGTTTGGCTACGCGGTGTGGTCCAAGCAGCAAGTGATGCTGGAGCGGGTCGAGGGGTTCACGCGGTTTGTGGTGCCGGTGGACGGCGCGGTCGGTGAGGTGGAGGTGGCGGAGCCGGGGATGTACACGGTGTTCTACGAGAACATCGGGGCGTTCGAGGGTCGGCGGTTCGAGACGCCGCGTCGGTTGGTGTGGCCGTTCCAGGACGAGATCGCGCTGCGGGTGAAGGTGGCAGGGCCGAGCGAGGATGGTGTTGAGCAGCTGGCGTTGAGCTCGGTGCGTCAGGCCGACGGGCGGACGCTGCAGGGTGATGTGGACAGCGATGCGGATTCGGAGTTGACAGGGCGGGCTCGGCCGGCGGTGATCTATCAGACGCGTGGCGTCGGCAGTGGTGACGACGCGATGGCGGGTCGGGCCGGGCTGGGTTTTTATCAGTTCGAGGCGGTGACGGCGGGGGTGTACCGGATCGAGGTGGGCTGGAAGGGGCAGGACGAGTTTGCGGTGCCGATCTTCCGGACGGTGGAGGAGCGGGACGCGGCGAAGGCGGCGGCGGGTGATGAGGTGTTTGCGGGCCGTGTGATGGGTGAGTACGTGCCGCAGCCGGTGCTGTTGGCGGTGGGGAAAGACCCCGTGTCGGAAGATGTGCTGTTCGACATCTTCGGGTTGAAGGGGGCGGCGAGCCTGCTGGCGTTTGCATTCACGGGGGCGGCGGTGATGGTGGTGGTGACGTGGGTGCGTCGTCACCCGATGCAGCACCACAAGAGCGCCTGGCGGGCGGGGGGCGAAGAGGGGGGTGTCGAGGGGGGTGTCGGGGAGGCGGTGGTGCGGCGGTGGACGAAGTGAAGTGCCGTTTAGTGAAGTGTCGCGCGAGATGGATGACCGCAAGTGGTCGCGCTACGAGGGTGTGGGTACGACTTACGCCTCGTCGCGGGGGACGACGCGGTAGTTCTCGCGTTCGCCCCGGCCGGTGACGGGGTAGTCCTTGCGGAGGGGGTGGGCGGGGTAGCTTTCCCAGGTGAGGATTCGGCGGAGGTCGGGGTGGCCGTCGAAGCGGATGCCAAACATGTCGAAGACCTCGCGTTCGAGCCATTCGGCTCCGGGGTAGAGGTCGGTGACGGTGGGGAGGTGGAGGGCGGGGTCGTCCTCGATACCGTCGGTGGGGATGGAGGGGTCGAGGAGGACTTTGATGAAAAGTCGGGGCGCATCGGGGCCAGAGTGGCCGGTGCCGAGGAGGTTGTAGACGACGCCGAAGCGGCCGGTGGGTCCGCCGGCGCGGGGCTGGGGGTAGCTGAGATAGTCAATGCCGGCGATGTCGGCGAGCTGGTCGTAGGGGCCGTCGCCCATGTTCTTGAGGGTGGTGAGCAGTTCGTGGAGCAGGTCGGCGGGGACGACAAGGGTGGTCTGCCCGCGGAACTCGGTGGCGAAGAGCTTGGCGTCGGGGAAGGCGGCCTTGATTTTGGGGAGTGTCGGGTGGTCGAGGTTGGGCATCGCATCAGCGTAGGGCGTGGCGGGTGGTCTGTCATTCGTGACTAGGGGTTTTCCGCAGGAGGTGAGACTTCGTTGTTGCAAGGCTGCAGGATCGTGCTAGGTTGCGGGTGATGCCTGGCGATTGAGAGGGTTCTGGTTGTGGTTTGTTCTGGGTTTGAACGAAGCGTTTTTGGGGGTCATGTGATGCGCTGTCTGGTTGTGGTGATGGGGTTGGGTTTAGGCGTGTGGTGCACGGGTGGGTCGGCGGTGGCGGAACAAGCCGAGCCGGCTGTGCAGGCGGACCCGCCCGTGGAGCGTCGGCTCCACCCCAGTTCGTTGCGGTTGCTGCAGTCCTACGCACGCCACTGCGTCTATCTCAACGGGCACGTGTGGTCAGTCGAGCACGCCAAGAAAAAGCAGGAGCTGGATCGCTGGAAAGAGATCGGCCGGAGCAAGCCTACTTCGGAGGCTTATGACCAGGAGTCGGCGCCGCTCTACGTGAACCTTGTCACCGAGGAGCGGGCCAGCAGCCTGGAAGACGTGGTGGTGAAGTCGCTGCCGGAGGAGTACATGGTGATCGGCGGGCCCGTCCAGCAGGTCCATCACGGGGTGGGGGTGATGGTCACGCAGGCCCGACGCGATTACATGATTCAGGGGCTGGATCGGCTGGCGGAGGGGGACGTCGTGCCAGACGCGCTGGCCATCCGGGTTGAGAACTACACCTACACCACGATCCGGGGCGTGTCCCGGACCATCGCCTGCTACCGGCTGGTCGGTGAAGACGAGATGCCCAAGCCGCGGGCCGCCACGGCTGCCGACCTGGAGCAGGCGGTGTTTGAGCGGGAGCGGCCGGCCCTGGTGCGGTTCATGCCCCGGCGGGTCGTGGATCAGCCTGGCCAGACGACGGTGTCCAAGCGGAACGTCGGCGGGATGACTGCCCGCAAGACCCACACGACGCCAGCCACGTTCAAGTGGGTCTGGATCGAAAGAAGCACCCCGATACGGGTCGTGGAGTGAGCGGTCAGGAGGCGGTGTCGCTCTCGATGCGATCGATCATCGCGGCGAGGAGATGGTCCCAGCGGTCGGTGGTGTCGGGCCATTCGTAGGCGAGGGCGTCGGCGAGGGCGATGGTATCCTGGGCTTCGATGAGCTGCTTGAGTTCTTGGAGCTGGGCGAGGAGGGCTTCGATGGAGGCGGTGAGGGGTTGGCCGTCGAGATCGAAGGCGTTGAGATCGATGCCGGCGATGACGGCGGACTGGGCAACGGCCTGTTGGGTTTGGAGCCAGGGCTCGATGGAGTCGCCGAGCTTGCGGAGCCCGTCGCCGACCTGGTCGCGTTGGAGGAGTTCGGCGGCGTCTTCCTGCAGGGTACGTGCGTCGATGAGTCGGCCGCGGCACTGTTCGAGGACGGACGTGGTCAGCGTGGTGGGGTTGGCGGAGAAGAGCTCGACTTGGTTGGTTTCGACCGAGTCGTCGGCGCGGTCTTCGAGTTGGGCGTCGGGGACGGTGTCGCCGTCGATCTTGACCTCGACGAGCATTCGGCCCTCGTTTTGGAGCTTGAGGACAGCGGCGGCGATGGCGTCGCGCAGGCGGGGGCCGTCGGTGGTGAGTGGGGTGTCGTCGAGGCGGATGGGCATCGCGTGATGATACGGGATGGGCTGGGGTTTTCGTCGGGAGACCCACGGACTTAGTCCGTGGGCTTCATGAAGAATGATTGCTGTTGTTGCTGCATCTGTTGGGCGTAGTACTCGAAGGGTTGGGGTTCTTCGGGCATCTCTTGGGGGGGGTCGGGGGGGACCCAGCCGAGGGGGGCGACCCGCTCTGCGGACCAGGCGAGGAGCTCGTCGTCGACTTCGAGATCGGACGAGACCAGCAGAGCGACAGAGGCGTGACCGCGGTGGACTACTCGGG
>JBCCOW010000050.1:0-31718 GCA_039025195.1 Planctomycetota bacterium | reverse complement strand
GTTGCTGTTGGCCCAGAACGCGGTGAGCCAGACCGAGGTCGCCCCGGCCACGTGCGGCGGGATGACGATCTGGGTCGTGGTCGTGGTGGTCGTGCCCTCGAACGTCCAGCCGCTGGGGTCGTTGGGCGGCGTGTCGCCGAGTGCCCAGAACAGCGTCGCCGACTTGACGTGCGCCGGCTTCGCCCGGCGGTGCAGATCATCCGCGTCCTGCAGGGCCACCGAGATCGTATTGCCCAGCACGCCGGTGACGGTCAGGGTGGGGGCGGTTGTGGGGACCGGTTGCGGCGTGTAATGGGTGTCGCGGATGGTCAAGAGGAAGTCGGTGCGCTGCTGGTTGGTGGTCCCAATGAACGACTGGATCTTGGGCACGAGGCGCCGGACCATGGCGACGACAGCCCCACGGCAATCGTTTTTCTTGGCTGTGGCCGAGGGGCCGCGGGTTTCCTGAGCTTGCGATTGGTCGTACGCGGTGGCGTAAGCGGTGGCCAAGGTATCGAACTGCTGGGCATCGGCTTCGCTGACGCCTACGAGTTCGGGGCCTTTGGCGAGCTGCGCACTCATGTTGAGCACGAAGTTGCGTAATTTGGCGTCCGTCCGCGGCAGGTAGGTACTGGAAGGCATAAGAAGGCTCCGGGTTGCCCTCTCGTGTTCCCGTGGTCCGGTGATCCGGGGGGGGGTGGTCGAGCGGAGAGGGTGGGTTGAGTTGGCCGTGCCCCGGACACTCCGGCAGCATCGGCACCCCGAGCATCGACGGGCGGCGCAGGCCGCTTAACCCGCATAGGTCGCATTTACGGGAAGACCCTTACAGCCGTTACAAAGAAATCCACTCACATCAGAGGGTTTGAGCTGAAGTGACACCCGCCCCACCCACCACACCCCCCCACCCTCACCACCTCGCCTGTGATATTGCGGTAAGTCCCTCTGTCTCGTCTGCAGATGAAACCACAAAGCACACGAAGGACGCGACCAACGCCATTCCTCGGTATGCCTGCGTGTTTTGATGGTCCGGGCAACTCCACAGAGCGGGATTCAGACGAGCCGGGTGTGGTGAGATCGAACCTTTGCTGCCATTTGGCCGGACTTTTAGCGGTTGGGCGGAGGTCATGAGGACTTGATGACCGGTCTCCGACTTCTGGGGACCGGTCACGAGCTTTTGGTGACCGGTACCGAACGCTTGGTGACCGGTCACGAACTTTCGTGAACCGGTCACGAACTCCTGGGGACCGGTCTTTAACTCTTCGTGACCGGTGATGAAATCTTCGTGACCGGTCATGAACTTCTGGAGACCGGTCGCCAACTCTTCGTGATGGGTCATGAACTTCTGGTGACCGGTCGTCGACGTTTGGCGACCACCCGGTAAGCTCAAATGCGCAGACTGGCATCGGAGTAAGGACGGAGCGTCTCAGAAGCGTTCACAAGCGGGGGGATGAGGCGTCTGACAATCAAGGCCAGGGCATAGCCAAGGCTCTGCCCCAACCACCCGTCACTGCCCCAGCTACACCCAGTGGTTTCATTTCTGCGTATGGACCTCGATGACCATGTCATCCCCGCCATTCAACTCGATCACCTTGTTTGGACCAAGGCTTCGAATTCGAGTGATCTCATCACCATCAGTTTCAAATAAAAGTGGACTACCCCACGCATCCAAGAATTTTTTACCATCGGAGTACTCGAACAGTGTTCCAGAAGTGCGATCCTTAAAATAGTCGTGAAGATCAGTGTTCTTATTAGGCAGTTTTGATCCATTACTTTGATAAACATCAATACTTACTCGAATGCTCTTGAGTATTCCCATATTTACAAGGCGTTGCTTATCTTCGTCTGAAGGCGGAGCGTGATGGATACACGAAATACTAGAGGCACCTAGATATATCAAGCCGCATATAGTTAGTATTTTTATCAGATCCATCTAGTTTTCCAAATCGTAACTTAGTTCTTCAGAAACGAATGCATTCAGCCACGTAGTTCCTTCTTGTGCAACGCTCGAATCTTCATAAATATATTCTGCAGAACGAGCCGGATCACTATCATCAGAGAAGAACTTTACACGTATACCCTTCTCTTCAATATCTGATGAATCAAGATAACCATTAATGTGCTGTGCATAATTTTTTGCCGACACATTAAAACCTAAAGCGGATTCAACATTCTTCAAGTCATTATTTGTAGTCGAAAAATCATGATCGACTACCTGGCCAAGCATATTTCTTGTGGAATATATCCCGTCTATACCTATTACGCTAGACGTATTTGCGCTCTTCCATAAGCTGTCCCATTCAAGAGCAATACGATGAAAAACAACACGTTTATATGAAATATCCTGGTTGCCTTGCACCATATCGATCACAGCCTGTTCAAAGTTCGACATATCGGCAGAGAATTCAGCGAAGACACCCTTGCTAAACCCCCCCAATACGTAAGCCGCACCTTCATCATTTCTAGCTGACCAATTCCCGTTGATGTCTCTATAAGCATGCCACATCTCGTGAAGAATTGTCGATGGTCGAACTGGCGATGTCTTAGGCAGGTAAATGGTTCCCCCGACGCCCAATCCACTGTAATATGCGTCATCGCCCTCTCCCGGCTGAATGAACTCCCAATCAATATTGTTATTCGAAAAAACAGTCTCTAATTCAGATATGGCGTTAGAAATACCCATATTATTATACCACCCGTAGTGACTGTATTCGTTCTTATATCTGTTCACTTCGCTCTGTGCATATTGCTTCGCGCTTACTCCTGGGCCTGGAGATTTTGCACTTAGGGCTTTAGAGTTTGGATATGTGTAATTTGTCTCTACAAGACTAATGACAAACACATCTAATATTTCTGACCCTTCGAGCTTACCATCAACATCTGTGTCAATGCCTACATACACAAACTCGATATCGGATTCATCTGGTATCGGGATATTGATTTTTGCAGGATCATCTGACCCTGCAATGCCCCAGACTTCTTGTTCGTTTTCCGGGCCACTCACGGCCCACTTCAGATCTGAGACAAGGTCTTCGGAGCCGGACGTTTCAAGCATCAATTCGATCGGTAACTCGGTTTCTTCGTTCTGATCAAAATAAATGACCATAGAGTTATGCGTATCAGATGAGTTGATTTGCTTTTCTTCTTTTAGTCCCGCGTCCCAGATTGTGCTATCTAGCGTCAGTGGTGTGACTTCGATTTTTGCGTACCAATCGTCCCAGTCGTAGCCAGTGTTGTCTGCGCCTGCTTCGTATTTACCTTCGGCAAGCACAAGCCATTCACCATCTTCAGCAGAACTACTAGGGCCTGCGTACTCTGTGTATGTTTCTTCAAAAGCAGTCGTGTCGTCTACGAAAAGAAATGCTAGGTCGTCATAGCCGCTTTCTGGGATCGTGTCATTTATTGCGCCGGCCTTTTTGCTTCCATCATCGTGTTCTATCAACAGGCGAGCTTGCAGTGCTTTTTGGATTGCGTGATATTCCGAAGCAGCGCCTACGACGATTTCGTTTGCCGAGACATCTGGTAAAAGTATGTTAATGTCACTATGAACGCTTTCTGTATGCCATTTATTGGTTTGTCCATTTTTTAGTGGTGTGCTAAGTTCGACCTTGTATGCGACAATTCGTTCCTCGGGTTCACTTGTGGTACTTCGAGTGTTAATCGACGCAGAGGATGCTGTACTGCCATCTACCAGTGTTGAGATATTAAATTCGTAATCTTTAGCTACATCAAGACCCTCAAAAAGTGCAATCCCGTCTCCTCGACTGAAGCTTTGCGATGCTGTGAATGTACCGTCTAAGTCTGTAGCGGTGATTCGATAACCGTTCTCAACTTGTGAAGCATCGGTCCACTTGATGGCGATTTTATCAGAGCCGACCACTAAGGCAGAGACGTCTTGGGCTTGGTTGACCGGGGCGGTGAGTAGGTTGAGGCTGGTGTCGATCTTGGTGAAGTTGCGGCGGATGAGCAGGAGGTCTGAGCCGTTGACCTGCTGGTCTTTGTTGATGTCGTAGGCGTCGGTGATGGATGCGGGGTTGTTCAGGCCATGGAGGTTGCGTCGGGCGAGTTGGTAGTCGCTCATGTTGACGCGGGTGGAGCCGGGGGTGTCGCCGGTCTCGGCGACGGCGGAGCCGAAGTAGAAGGTATCGGGGGTGCTCAGGCCCGTAGCGTCGGTGTCGTGGACGGTGACCTTGAGCCAGCCGTTTTTGACGGCGTTGGCGTCGTCCCAGGCGAAGGCGATGCGGTCGGAGCCATTGACGCCGGCGTTTTCGAAGACCTGGAAGGCGTCCGGAGTAGTCGCGTCGATCCAATCTAGGGGTTGCTGATCCCAGCCGTTGCCGACGGATTGTTGGAAAGTGAAGTCGTCGAGGCTGAGACTGGTGGGGGTATTGCCGTCAAGGTCGATCATGAGGCCGTTGAGGCCGCGGTAGTAGTTGGAGTAACTGGAGAAGTCCGCGGTTTCGAGCTCGCGGATGGGGGTTTTGTCGGTGGCGATGGCGTTGTGGTCGGCGACCGTGAGAGCGGCATCGTTCTGGTCGTAGGCACTGTTGTTGTAGAAGAGGTAAGCCCCATCGACTGCGGAAAAGAGACGGCGCTCTTCGAGGGCCTCGAAGGCGGCGAGTGCTTGGTTCGTACTGAGTCGCTTATGACCTAGACGATCAGCACGAGCTTCACGGGCGGTTTGCGGACGCGAACGGCGGAAAAAATTCAACATGTCTGCCCCTGGGATATCCCCGAGAAGGGCTTGCGAACTGCAAGCCGGATGTTGGCCGGTTGGAGGAAGTCGCCGGGTGGCCTGGGAATCGGCGGCTCGCATCGCCCCGTGTCGATGCGTTTGTGAGAATACCTAGCTTGCCCAGCTTGTCAATCAGGGTTGTCGATTAGTTGCTGGATTTTCACATTCAACCGGGTTGTCTTCATGCTGTGCGTTCGTTAGCTTGGCATACGTTCGATTGTGCCTGCATTCCTGAAGGGGATTCTGATGAAGCGTGTTTTCGGTGCCGGGTTCGCGGTGGTTCTGTGTGTGTTGATGGGTTTTGGGGGTAGCGAAGCAACTGCTCAGCCTGTGATTGAGGTGGGGAATGTGGTGCTGGCCCCGGACACAGCGGGCCAGGAAGTCGAGATATCGGTGACGGGCGGCCAACCTGTGGAAACGCTCAACCTGCTGGTTCAGATCGAAGACGGGTTAAACGTGGCAGGGCCGACGATTCAGGGGGTGGATCTCATCACGGGGACGATTTTTGAGAACGACAACGACGGCGGTCAATTCGACGTGGACACCGATCCGCAGTTCTTTTCAACGGGGGTGGTGACGCCTTTCACCATCCCGGCAACCACGGTTGCCGCGGATGGATTGATTGCGACCATCCTTGTCGATACGACAGGGATTTCGTCGGGTGTGTTTGATCTGAAGCTAGCCGATACGCTGCTGGGGGATACCGATTTCGGCTTTGATGAGAACTTCCTGCCGATCGAGCCCACAATTGTGAATGGGACGATTACGGTCGTGATTCCTGAGCCGGGGACGGGAGCGTTGCTCGGTCTGGTTGTTGTTGCGGGATTGTTGCGTCGTCGGCGACAGGGTTGAGTGCTGGCGGGTTCACCCCGCTCGTACAACCCGCGGAGCGGAGTTAACTCGCGGCAGCGACGAGGGCGCGGGCGCGGCGGACGGCGGTGGCTTTTTGGTCGGCGGCGGGGTCGCCGACGGCGATGGTGGCGTTGGCGGTGGCGAGGGCTTCTTTGGCTTCGGCCTGGTCGATGTCGGTGGTGGCGAGGGCTTCGTCGGCGAGGACGGCCAGCTTGCCGTCCTTGAACTGGGCGAAGCCGCCGAGGACGGCGTGGGTGTAGGGGGTGGGGTTGGGGTTGTCGGGGGTGGTGGGTGGGGTGGTGGTGAGGGTGCCGTAGCCGAGCTGGACGAGGAGCGGGGCGTGGTGGGCGAGGATGCCGAGCTGGCCGTCATCCGCGGGTATGACGGCGGCGGTGGCTTGGGTCTCGTAGACGGCGCCGGTGGGGGTGACCAGGGAGCAGGTGAAGGTGTCGGGCATGGGTGGGTTTCCGGGCTTGTGGTGCGGTGTAGTTTAACGGGGGAGGTTGAACCGCGGAGGCGCGGAGGGCACGGAGGTTGGAGGGGAGGGGTTTGGGGGGGTGGGTGAGGTTTTTAACCACGAAGGGCACGAAGGAAGGCAGGAGGAAGAAAATTTTTGGGTTTTTCTTCGTGTGCTTCGTTTTCTTTGTGGTTCGAAAAGGGGGAGATCGGGTTTGGGGTTGGTGGCGGCGCGGCCCCGGGTCATTGACCCGGGGCTAAATGTTGGGTTCTCTTGTTTGGTCTCTGCGTGCTCTGCGCCTCTGCGGTTCAAAACGTCAGGCGGGGACGGTGTGGCGGTTGAGGTGTTGGCGGAGGTAGTGGCCGGTGTAGCTGGATTTGTGTTTCATGAGTTGTTCGGGGGTGCCGGCGGCGACGATGGTGCCGCCGCGGTCGCCGCCTTCGGGGCCGAGGTCGACGAGCCAGTCGGCGCACTGGATGACGTCCATGTTGTGCTCGATGACCAGGACGGTGTTGCCGGCGTCGGCGAGGCGGTCGAGGACGTCGATGAGCTTCTGGACGTCGGCGAAGTGGAGGCCGGTGGTGGGTTCGTCGAGGATGTAGAGGGTGTGGCCGGTGGAGCGTTTGCCGAGCTCGGTGGCGAGCTTGACGCGTTGGGCTTCGCCCCCGGAAAGGGTGGTGGAGGCTTGGCCGAGTTTGACGTAGGAGAGGCCGACGTCGTTGAGGGCGGTGAGGAGTCGTTTGGCGTCGGGGAAGGGGTCGAAGAAGTCGAGGGCTTCTTCGATGGTCATGTCGAGGACGTCGGCGATGGTCTTGCCGCGGTAGGTGATCTCGAGGGTTTCGCGGTTGTAGCGTTTGCCCTTGCAGACGTCGCACTGGACGAAGACGTCGGGGAGGAAGTGCATCTCGATTTTTTTGGTGCCCTGGCCCTGGCAGGCCTCACAGCGGCCGCCCTTGACGTTGAAACTGAATCTTCCGGGGGTGTAGCCGCGGATCTTGGCTTCTTTGGTTTTGGCGAAGGTGGAGCGGATGATGTCGAAGACGCCGGTGTAGGTGGCGGGGTTGGAGCGGGGGGTTCGGCCGATGGGGGACTGGTCGACCTCGATGATGCGGTCGATGTGTCGGGCGCCGACGAGTCGGTCGTGGAGGCCGGGCTTTTCTCGGGAGGAGAGGAGGTAGCGTTTGGCGGCGCGGAGGAGGATGTGGTTGACGAGGGTGGACTTGCCGGAGCCGGAGACGCCGGTGACGACGGTGAGGCCGCCGAGGGGGAAGGCGGCGTCGATGCCTTTGAGGTTGTTCTGGCGGGCGTTCTTGACGACGAGGGCGTGTTTCTTGGGGTCCATCTTCCGGCGTTTTTGCGGGACGGGGATGGACTGGTCGCCGCGGAGGTAGGCGGCGGTGAGCGAGTTGGGGTCTTCTATGACTTGCTTCCGGGGGCCGTGTGCGACGACGGTGCCGCCGTGGACGCCGGGGCCGGGGCCGATGTCGACGAGGTGATCGGCGGCGTGGATGGTGTCTTCGTCGTGTTCGACGACGAGGACGGTGTTGCCGATTTCGGTGAGGTGCCGGAGGGTTTTGATGAGGCGATCGTTGTCGCGTTGGTGGAGGCCGATGGTGGGTTCGTCGAGGACGTAGCAGCAGCCGACGAGGCCGGAGCCGACCTGGGTGGCGAGTCGGATGCGCTGGGACTCGCCCCCGGAAAGGGAACCCGTGTTTCTTGAAAGGTTCAAGTAGCCGAGGCCGACGGAGAGCATAAAGCCGAGGCGGGCGCGGACTTCCTTGAGGATGGGCTCGGCGATCTGGCGGTGTTCGTGGGAGAGTTCGAGCTGGTCGAAGAAGTCGCCGGCCTGCTCGATGGTCATCTGGGTGACGTCGTGGAGGTTGATGAGGCGGGCGTCGTCGTCGAGGTCGTCGGCGTTGGCGAAGGAGGACTTGGTGCGGCCGAGGGCGTCGGGGACGGCGCCGTTGCGGGACTCGAGGAAGACGTGCAGGGCTTCGGGGCGGAGGCGGGCACCGTTGCAGACCTCGCAGGGGGATTCGGAGAGGTAGGCGGAGAGCTTCTGCTTGACGAACTCGCTGTCGGTGGACTCGAAGCGGCGTTGGAGGTTGGGGACGACGCCCTCGAAGACGGCGTCGTATTTGGCTTCGTCTTTCGGGTCGGTGCCGTGCATGAGGATGCGCTGCACGGTCTTGGAGAGCTTTTTGTAGGGGGTGTCG
Organism: Planctomycetota bacterium; assembly: GCA_039025195.1. Taxonomy (GTDB): domain Bacteria; phylum Planctomycetota; class Phycisphaerae; order Phycisphaerales; family Phycisphaeraceae; genus JBCCOW01. The sequence continues at coordinate 23,482 of JBCCOW010000050.1, read as the reverse complement.
GGGCTGACGTCGAAGTCGGCGCAGAAACGGCGGATCAGGCGGTTGTAGAGGATGTTCATCCGCTTACCGTTTTTGCGCCAGGGCTCGATCGCGCCGCCGGAGAGGGAGAGTTCGGGGTCGCCGACGATGAGCTCGGGGTCGAACTCGAAGACGGTGCCGAGGCCGTTGCAGGCGGGGCAGGCGCCGTAGGGGGAGTTGAAGGAGAAGAGGCGGGGCTCGAGGTCTTCGAGGGCGCACTCGGGGTGGAGGGGGCAGGCGTGTTTCTCGCTGAAGAGGGAATCGGACCAGGAGCGGTCGTCCTGCATCTCGGCGACGATGACGAGGCCGTCGGCGAGCTTGAGGGAGAGCTCGATGGAGTCGGCGACGCGCTGGCGGACGTCGTCTTCGCCTTCACCTTTGCGGACGACGACGCGATCGACGACGGCCTCGATGGTGTGCTTCTGGTAGCGCTGCGTCTTGGTGGTGAAGGGGGTTTTTGCTTTGGACTGGGCGACGTCGCGGAGGTCGAGGACCTCGCCGTCGACGCGGGCGCGGACGAAGCCCTGGCGGGTGAGGGCCTCGAAGACTTCTTTGTGGTGGCCTTTCTTGCCGCGGATGATGGGGGCGAGGACCATGAGCTTGGCGCCGTCGGGGCGGTCCATGACGTGGTCGATGATCATGGTGGCGGACTGGCGTTCGATGACCTGGCCGCAGGTGCGCTTCTTGGTTTCGGGGTGCCAGCAGCGGGGGGTGCCGACCCTGGCGAAGAGCAGGCGGAGGTAGTCGTAGATCTCGGTGGTGGTGGCGACGGTGGAGCGGGGGTTGTGGGAGGCGGCGCGCTGCTCGATGGCGATGGTTGGGGGGAGGCCTTCGATGGACTCGACGTCGGGCTTCTGGAGCTGGTCGAGGAACTGGCGGGCGTAGGAGGAGAGGGACTCCATGTACTTGCGTTGGCCCTCGGCGTAGATGGTGTCGAAGGCGAGGGTGGACTTGCCGGAGCCGGAGAGGCCGGTGACGACGACGAGCTGGTCGCGGGGGAGGTCGAGGTCGATGGATTTGAGGTTGTGGCCTTTGGCGCCACGGATGCGGATGGTGTCGAGGGGCATGGGGGGAGTTTAGGCCCCCCGGAAGATCGGGCCCGCCGAAAGATGGGGGAAGTTCTGATTGACGCCGACCGGTTTGGCGTGTTAGGTTCGTCGTGTAGCGACTGGTTTCCGTTCCTCTTGCATAAGGAGTTGATGATGACTGTCTCCCGAAACATCTTTGCTCCCGCTGTGCCCCGGCAAGAGAACGTCTAGCTCGCGCGTCCTGACAACAGAACCGCGTTGAAGCCGTTCCGCTTGGAATGGTGGCTTGTCCACACGATGGATGGGCTGATCGTCTGCCGCTGGGGTTTTGCTTCCTGCTTTCCCCCCCTTGCACCCCCATTCAGGCGATCCCTATGCCCCTATCTGACACGACCCGCGACAGCGGGCGCTTTGAGCCAACCTACCGCGGCGGCGAGATTGAAACCGCCTTCCTGCTCGAATCTCTCACTGAGTTTTATGACGACCAATTAATCAGCGACATCCTCTTTAAGGTGAAGGGCGGCAAGGAGGCGAACGTTTACGCCTGCCAGGCCGGCCCCGCCCTGACGCAGACTGGGCATCAGCTCGTGGCGGCCAAGCTGTACCGGCCCGAGGCGTTCCGGGCGATGAAGAACGATGGGCTGTATCGGCTGGGCCGAGAGGAACGCTCAGCGGAGGGCAAAGCTATCCGTGACAAGCGGGCGTTGCGGGCGATGCATAAGCGCACCCGTCAAGGCCGGGCGATGCGTTCGGCGTCCTGGATTCATCACGAGTACGCCACGCTGCAGGAACTACTCGATGCGGGGTTGGCGGTGCCGCAGCCCTTGGCGATGAGCGAGCGTGTGATCCTGATGGAATTCATCGGGGATAACACGGGTGCGGCGCCGACGCTGGCCGATATGGCCTTGGACCCGGTGGACGCTCGACGCGTCTTCGATACGCTTCTGTCGGACGTCGCCCGGATGCTGGATGCGGGTCACATCCACGGCGACCTCTCGGCCTACAACGTGTTGTGTGATGCCGGCGAACCGGTGGTGATCGACTTACCGCAGACGATCGATCCGCACACCCACCCGCAGGCGTTCACGCTGTTGAGTAGGGATATTGAGAACCTCTGCCGGTACTTCGGCAAGCAGGGGGTCGATCGAGACCCGGTGGGATTGACCACGGAGCTCTGGGAAAGGTGGGTACAACGATGAGGGACTTGCAACCCCGTTTGTATGGTGTCAGGCCCGCTTCGGCATGCTTGGCAGGGGCGTATTTCCCGGTACAGTCCAGTGTGTTGAATGAAGCGGCCTTGGCAGAACGGGTGCTGCCCGCATACGGGCTTGATCCGCCGGTTGTGTGCCGCTTCCTCGAGCGGGGTGATTCGGACATCTATCGGGTCGAGGCTGGACGCGGTCGGGTGTATTTCAAGGTTTACCGCCCTCCTCATTCGCCAGAGCGGGTCGAAGCAGAGGCGCGGTTTGCGGCGGCCCTGATCAGTGCGGGGTTGCCGTGTGTCCGTCCGGTTAGCCGATCGGACGGTCGATACGCCACCGTCATAGAGGCCCCGGAAGGCCCGCGCCCGGCGGTGGTCTACGAGGAAGCGCCGCCCCCATTGCCAGCGGATTTGAACGACACCTGGATGGAACAGATCGGGAGACTCATCGGCCAATTGCACAACGTGGCCGACACACTGGCCCCGGACGATCACCCGTACACGCCCGAGCATGATGCCCGCTTCGGCTCGCTGGTTGCTGCTGTTGAGCCGTATCTCAACGCAAACCAATTAGCCGTTTACCGATCTACTTGCGAGGCCGCGGCGTGTTGGCAGAGGGGCCTCTCGAAAAAGAACCCGGCATACGGGCCCTGTCACGCGGATTTGGTGCTTCCCAATATCCGGGCCACGCCCGACGGTCAGCCGGTGCTCTTCGATCTCGGTAACGCGGCGATGCACTGGCGTGCCTTGGAGCTGGCGGTGGTCTACTGGAACATGGAATATCGGTGCAAAGGCCGCCGCGAGTCGTTCTGGCGAGCCCTGCTGGAGGGCTACCGGGCCAGTGGCCGGGAGACCGGGCAGATCGAAGACCGGCTACCGATGATGCTGGTGCTGCGGCAGTTGGCGTTCATGGCCGGGTGCTTCGCGACCTGTCCGATCCGCATGGGCGTGGGTGTGATAGAAGGCAAATCAACCCAAGACGCTATGGCCCGTCTGGAACGGCTCGCCAAACACGCGGGCCTGGTAGATTGATCGATGACGGAATCACTGCCTGTCTACTGCCAAGGGGAGTTACAGCTCGGGAGCCGGTGTGCGTAGAGCCCTAACCCAATAGAGGTCTACAGCGTGGCTGAGGTGTAAGGCAGGAGGCTCATATAGCGGGCGCGCTTGATGGCCTGGGCGACGAGGCGTTGTTCGCGGGCGGTGAGGTTGGACTTCTTCCGGCTGAGGATCTTGCCGTTGGGCGTGAGGAACCGGCGGAGGTCTTCGCTGTTTTTGTAGTCGACGTAGAGGGTGCCGTTGGAGGACTTGACGACGACTTTGGGGGGGGCGGTGGTGCCGAAGGCGTTGAATGCGGACATGGGGTTGCTCCGTCGTGGGTTAGAAGAGGCCCTGCCACGTGGCAGGGCCGACGGTGAGCCGCGGAGTGTAGCAGTTCTGGCGGGATGAGCAAAAGGCGTTTTAGGGACAAAAAAATATCAAGGCGATAGCCGGGGGTGGGCGATGTCTGGTTTGTCATGCATTCCTGCGACCAAAACCTCGTTTGGCCAGGCGTCGACAACGGACCTGTCGGCGACCGGCAATCATGCCTTTCGGCCCGCTCCGAAACACTGCGTGACCTATCGACCCGGCTTCTGCCGGGTTTTTTGTGGGGGGTGCCTGCTCACACCATCCAGGAGTCCAACCATGAGCCAGACCGCCGACCGTTTGCATGATTTTGTACGGGGCCTCGAGAAGTCTGATCGGTACATCGTGATGATGTACTACGCCGACGGGCTGACGCCGATCGAGATCGGGATGGTTTTGGAGATGCCCACGACCGAGGTGGCGACCCGGCTGGATGGGCTGCGGGCGAAGTTGGGGCGGGTGTTGGAGGCGAACGCGCCGACGGGCGGGTTGCGGTTGGCGGTGGGGTGAACGGGACGCTTCGCGTCACCCGCTACACGGGATTGATGGTTTACCGACGATGCGTCGGGATCACATTGGTTTTTCGTCGATGGTGGCGTCATGGACGGCCAGGAGTTTTTCTTTGTCGAAGATCATCTCCTGCCGGCTCATGCCAACGGTGTCGTACATGTGGGTGAGCTCGATCGCGTCGACGGGACAGGCCTCTTCGCACATGCCGCAGAAGATGCAGCGGAGCTCGTCGAGGTCGAACTTGATGGGGTACTTCTCGCGGTCGTCCCAGGGGGACGGGGCGCCCTCGATGTGGATGCACTTGGCGGGGCAGGCGGTAGAGCACATGAAGCAGGCGACGCATCGGACGCGGCCGTCCTCGTCGCGATTGAGTCGATGGACGCCGCGGAAGTTGCCTTTGTGCAGCCCCCCTTCCAGCAGCGTGAGGTCTTCCCGCCGTTGCTCGGGGTACTCCATGGCCTTGTTGCCCTTACGGGACGAGCCGCCGACGGCCCCGACCATGTGACGCAGGGTCGTGCCGAGGCCTTTGAAGACCTCGGGCAGGAAGAAGGCTTCGGCCGCGTTGAGGGGCTTCTGATCGACGTTGATGGTGTCTGCGTCACTGATCGCCATAGCTGAAATATCGTACCCCGGGCGGTGTGGGCTGTGGTTGAAATCGGGTTTCAATTCTTGGGTTTGCGGTGGGAGGGCCGCGCGGGCGTAGCCCGCGGGCTATCTGACACTGAGAGCTCGCGAGTGGTTGTCAGTCGTTGGTCCAGAAGCGGGGGTGGAACAGGACGATGACGGCGAAGACCTCGAGGCGGCCGAGGATCATCCAGAGGGACAGCAGCAGCTTGGCGGCGGGGGTGAAGAAGTCGAAGTTTTCCATGGGTCCGACACTGTGGAGCCCAGGGCCGACGTTGAAGAGACAGGCGAGGGAGGCGGTAGCGGCACTGACGAAATCGATTTCCTGACCGCCGGCCTGGAGGACGATGATGGCAACGGAGCCAAAGGCGAAGAGAGTAAGGAGCAGGAGGACGTAGCCGACGACGGCGAGGCGCATGGGCTCGTCGATGGGGCTGCCGTTGACGCGGAGGGTGCGGACGACGTTGGGGCGGAAGACGCGTTCGATCTCATTCCAGACGACCTTGGCAGCGACGATGATCCGGATGATTTTGAGCCCGCCGGTGGTGGACCCGGCGCAGCCGCCGAGGAGCATGAGCCCGAGGAGGATAGCGTCGGTGAAGAAGGGCCAGCGGTTGAAGTCGTAGGTAGCAAACCCGGTGGTGGTCATCAGGCTGGTGGCCTGAAAGGCAGCGGGCGTGGCGGCACCAACAAAGTCGACGGGCTGCTCGTCGCCGGTGGTGGCGAAGAGCGTGGAGCCGCCGAGAGCGATCATGATCAGGAGGGTCGCGCCGATGAGGATGGCAAGGAACACGCGGAGTTCAGTGTCTTTCCAGACAGATGCAAACTGGCGGTTGACGAGTCGGTAGTAGAGCCCGAAGTTAACGGCCCCGAGGACCATGAAGCCGATCGTGATCCAGTCGACGAGGGGCGAGCGGTAATGGCCGACCGAGGCGTTGAGGGGGCTGAAGCCGCCGGTGGCGACGGTGCCGAAGGTGTGGCAGACGGCGTTGAACCAGTCGAGGCCGGCGAGCTTGAGGCTGATGATGTTGGCGAGGGTAAGGGTGCAGTAGATGATCCAGAGGACGCGTGCGGTTTCGGAGATGCGGGGGCGGACGCCTTGCTGTTGGGGCCCGGCGGATTCGATCTGGAAGAGTTTCTTGCCGCCGATGCCGAGCATGGGGAGGACGGCAACGAAGAGGACGACGATGCCGACGCCGCCAAGCCAGTGCGTGAGCGAGCGCCAGAGCAGGAGGCCGCGGGGCAGGCCCTGGATGTCGGAGAGGATGGTGGCCCCGGTGGTGGTGAGCCCGGAGACGGCCTCGAAGTAGCAGTTGGCGAGGCTGTGGAACTGGGTGCCGGCGGTGTAGGGCTCGCTCGAGTCGGGCAGGGTGTCGGGGGCGATGAGCCCGAAGGTGTAGAAGGGCACAGCAGCCAGCGCGGAACCGCCGATCCAGCTAATGGCGACGAGCAGCAGGGCTTCGCGTCGGCCCATGCTTTCGATGTCGCCGCGGCGGCCGGCGAGGATGAGGATGAGCCCGACGAGGATGGCTGCGCCGGTGCCGATGCCGAGTGCGGTGAGGGCTTCGGTTTCGAGGGGTACGCCTTGCCGGGCTTGCAGCGCGGAATAGGCGAGCGGCACGAGCATCGCAATGGCGACGACGAGGCTGAGCATGCCGACTTGTCGGATCAGGTAGCGGAAGTTCATGAGCGACCCCGGCGAAGGATCGGCAAAGCGTTAGCCGTCGCCGAAGAGTTTTTTCAGGGCCTTGGCCTGCTGGGCCGGTGCGATGACGATGGCGGTGTCGCCGTACTTGAACTGGTTCATGGCCCCGGGCACAAAGGCCTCGTCCTCACGCTGGATCGCGGCGACGAGGCATTGCTCGGGCAGCTTGAGTTCGGCGAGCGGAGTGCTGGCGATCTCTTTGGCATCTTTGGTGACGCGGACCTCGAAGACCTCGGCGAGGCCCTGGGCGAGCGGGCCGAGGCCGTGCACGTTGCCGGGCTCGATGAGGCGGACGATCTGTTCGACGGCCGAGGTGCGGGGGCTGAAGCTGTGGTCGATCCCGATGTGTTCGAGCAGGTGGAGGTAGGTGCCGCGCTGGAGGATGCAGATCGCGTTGTCGACGCCCATGGTTTTAGCGCGGGCGGCGGCGAGGATGTTGATCTCTTCGGAGTCGGCGGAGGCAATAAAGGCGTCGGCCTGCTCGATGTGTTCTTCCTTGAGCACGTCGGTCTGGATGACGTCGGCGTTGATGACGGTGACCCAGTCGATCTTCTCAGCCAATTCCTGGGCACGGTGCTCCCGGGCGACGAAGAGGCGGACCGCGGTCTGGCGGTTGTGCATCTCACGGCAGAGCCAGACGCTTTGCGTCGAGCCGCCCATGATGATGACCTTGCGTTTACGGGCGTGTTCTGCGCCGAAGAGTTTTTGCACCTTCTCGAAGCCTTTGGCTTCGCCGATGACGGTGACCACGTCGCCCACCTGGATGGTCGTGCTGGCGACAGGGAGGAAGGCGGTCTCTTCACGCTGGACGGCAGCGATACGGGCGCCGTCGAGTTTGAGTTCGGCCAGGGACTTGCCCGCGGCTTTTGCGTCCTTGGCGACAGGGAGGCTCTTGAGCTGGATCTTGCCGGCAGCGAAGTTTTCGACGGCCGTAGCGCCAGGGCTGCGGATCGTGGCGGCGATTGCGCGGGCGGTCTCGAACTCGGGGCAGACCAGGTGGTTGATCCCGAGGTGGTAGGCGTAGTCGAGGTCCTTGCGGTCGTAATACGGGGAGTGGTGGACCCGGGCGATCGTCTTCTCTGCGCCCACGCCCTTGGCGGCGGAGGCGGCGAGGAGGTTGACCTCGTCGATGTTGGTCGCAGCGATGAACAGGTCGGCCTTGTGGACATTGCCCTGGCGGAGGATCCCGGCCTCGGCACCGCTGCCCTCGAGCAGGCGGACGTCCATGGTCTGATCGATCGCCGCGAGCTTGCGCGGGTCTTGATCGATGATCGTAATGTTGTGCCCAGCGGTGGAGAGCACTTCCGCAGAGTGTCTGCCGACCTCCCCCGCGCCACAGATCACCACATCCATACGAGCTTCTCCGGTCGGATCGTGCGGCGCAGTCTAGTGCAGGGCTGGGATATCCGTAGGGGCAACACAACGCGGAGCCGGCTGAGTTTGCGAAACGGCCACCACGGGTGCAAGACGCGTGGTGGCCGGGGTGTGGGTGGGGTGCGGGTGTTGCAAGCAATCAGGATTCGGTCAGTCGAGGGGGACATCGACGGTACGGACCTGCTCTTGCAGCTTGTTGATCTCGGCATGCTCGGCGGCTTTGGCGAGGGCGGCGGCCCGGTCGGCTTCGACCTCAGCGAGTTGGGCCTGGGCCTTGGCGTCTTCCGCGGCACGGCGTTCAGCGATCGCCAATGCTTCAGCCTTCTCCGCTTGATGAGCGGTGGACTTGGCCAGGGCGAGTTCCTGAGCGGCGAAGGCCTGGGCCTTGGCGGCGGCGGCTTCGGCGAGCTCGGCCTTGCGGATCGCTTCGGCGTGTTCGGCCTTGGCACGTTCGGCCTGCGCGGCGGAAGCCTTAGCATCGGTCACGGCCTGCGCGAGGACCTTGGCTTTATCGCGAGCTTCTTGAGCGGCGAGCTGGGCGGCTTCGGCGGCACGCTGAGCTTCGAGGGCAGCGGCACGGGCGTTGGCGGCCTCGGCCTTGGCGAGGGTCGAGGCCTGCTCGGCCTGAGCGGCGGCGAGGGCGCGGCGTTCGGCGGCGTCTGACGCGGTGCCGAGTTTCTCCTGATGGATGACGGACATGCTCTTGGCCCGAGCGGTGGCCTGGTCGGCGACGCCTTGCTGCAGTGCGGAAGCGGCCTTGGCACGCTCGGCGGCGGCGGCCTGCAGGGCGGCACGCGCCTCCGCTTCGCGGACTGCGGCACGGCGGGCGGCGGCCTCGGCGAGCAGCTGTTCGTGGTGTTTCTTGGCGGCGATGGCCCGTTCGACGTTGGCGATCGAGGCCTTCATCACGTAGTAGGGCTGATCGAGCTGCCCGAGGATGCGCGGGCCTTGGAGGTGACGCATCGAGGTGGTGAAGTAGAGGTAGCCGTCGGGGCCCATGGCGAGCGAGTCGGGCCAGCGGAGGCGTTCGTCGGCGACGAAGGTTTCGATCGTGCCGTCGGGCCGGCGGACGAGGATGGCGTCCTTCTCGAGGGCGGTCATGTAGAGGTTGCCGTCGGCGTCCATGTGCATGCCGTCGATCAGCGACTCGGTGGAGCCGAGGTCTTCGACGGCGGCGGCACGCTTGGCATCGCTCACGGTGGGGTCGGCCACGAGGTTGGTGGGGATGCGGTAGAGCGTCCGGCCGGTGAGGGCGTGGTAGTAGAGCCACTGCTTGTCGGGGGAGAGCTCGACGCCGGCGACGTTGACCTGGGGGGTGCGGCCCAGCAGGTCACGCCAGCGGTAGGCACCGATCTCGGGGACGACGGTGGCGTCGGCCTTGGTGGACTGGTGGGTGAGCAGGACGTTGTGGGTCTGCCGGGTCTTGAGGTCGACGACGTAGATGCCGCCTCGGCCCGAGTCGGTGATGTAGGCGACGTGCTTCTCGGGGTCGACGCGGAAGTCGGCGAGGTACGACTCGCGGGAGAAGTCGCGGTAGTGATCGAAGTAGAAGACCTGCACGATGGAGTTGTCGGCGAGGTCAATACGGAAAAGTTTGGGGCCGGCGACGACGAGGCCGGACTGATTGCGGGGGTTGCCGGCGTCGAGGACCCAGAGGTGGTCGTTGGCGTCGATGTAGAGGGCCTGGGCACAGACGAAGCCGCGGAGCGCGGAGGGGCCGCCGCGGCCGTCCCAGCGGTTCCAGGACTCGGAGGGGAACGCGGTGAGGCTGCCGTCTGCGTTGAGCTCGGCCACGGCGGGGTAGGGCTTATCGTTCCACCAGGGGAAGCTGACGAACGTACGGCCCGTGCTGGAGACGGCGATGCCAGTCGGCTGCCGATCGTCGAACGTGCGGACGTTCACGACGAGCTTGTCCCACACGGGCTCGAAGCCTTCGGCGGGGCTGTGATCGGCGACGCGGCAGCCCGGGAGCAGCAGCGCGATTACCGCGGCGGTGAGGGCGGCAGCGGCGGGCAGCCAGCGGGAGGGATGGGGTTGAGGTCGGCTGAGTTTGCTCATGGGAGGGTCCTTGAACCGGTGCGGTCCGTGGGGGGGAGTTGTGGGCGGTATCGGTCGGGCGGGCTGTGCCGATCAGGGCGTCAAGCGGGAATGGGGGTGTGCGGCGATTTGGGGGTCGGGTTGTGACGGTTGTGCGGGTTTGGCGGGTGGGGCGGAGACAGCCGATAATGCGAGGTATGGAAGATGCCGGTCTGAGGTTGGTGAGTCTGTCGCTGGGGAACCAGGCGGAGGCGCGTCCGTTCTGGCAGGTGCTGCTGGATAACGGGCTGCCGTTGACGATCCTGTTCATCTTCCTGGTGGCGGTGATCGGGTTGCTGCTCAAGGCGAGGCGGAAGGACAAGTGCCTGAAGCTGTTCAACGGGGACCACGCGACCCTGCTGGGCCGGGACGGGGCGAGCACGTGGGGCGACGCGCGGGTGTACAGCCAGGGGCTGGAGCTCACGTTTGATCGGCCGCACACGACCCGGCTGGGGCTGACCAAGGCGTCGGCGTTGTTCTATCCACCGGTGCTCGAGGGGGCATACGCGTTGTGTCGGGTAGAAGCAGGATTGAGCGGGCAGGAGTGTGCACGGCGTCGGCGTCAGGTCCGGCGGAGCTTTCGTCCGGGCGTGATCCGTCGGACGCTGCGGTCGATCCGCAACCTGTTGAACACGCTGCGGGACGCGTTCAGCCAGGCGATGAACGCGATCATCGGCGCGTTGGCGAAGTCACGCCCCGGCGACAGCGTGCTGGCCAAGGAACAGGGCGGGGTGACAAGCATCGGGCAGACGCTGCTGGGTGCGGCGGGCAACGCGTACGAGCCGATGCTGGAGGCGCACATCGGTCGGCCGGTGGTTCTGGAGATCAAGCGGGAGGCGGACGCGACCAAGGGGGCGGTGGGGGTCTTTGAGGTCGAGGGGTATCTGGTGGACTATTCCGACAAATGGGTCGCGGTGTTCAACGTCGAGCATGAAGAAGCAGAGGCGTTCACGCTGGAGGGGTCGGAGGATGTGGAGCGTGGGCCGGCGAAGCTGGTGTTTAACGGGCTGGATGTGAAGCTGGTGTGCAGCGGGCCGAACGCGTTGGTGGTGCACGCGTATACGGCGAGGGGTCAGAGGCGGGAGATGCGTTGCGTGCTGCTGCCGGGGTGTGCGGTAACCCGAAGGCGGGATGGCGATGAGGCGGTGCGGTTTGAGCTGGCATCGACGCAGCGGTTCGATGTGGTCGCGCCGCGGGCGTTGGCAACGATCCACTTCGGTGCGGACGGCGGCGGGTTGCCGAAGTAGCTCCACAATCTTCAGGACTGCAGGGCGGGCACCCAGGCGGTGGTGCGTCCGCCGATCTTGTCGAACCGCACTTCGTTGCCCTTAGCGTCGAGCACATCTTCCTTGCGGGATTCGCGGATATCCCAGCGGCGGTGGAACAGCCAGGACTTGGGGAATTTCTTGTAATCAGCCCCGGCGTCAACGGCCTTATCGACTATCGCCAGGAGCTTGGTGCGGACGCGGTTGATCTCGGCATCGCTGAGGTCGTCGGACTTGCGGTGCGGGCTGATCTTGGCCTGGTAGAGGATCTCGTCGGCGATCCAGTTGCCCACGCCGGCGATGAAGGACTGGTTCATGAGCAGGCTCTTCATGATCGAGCGACGGGCCTTGACCATCTCGCGGAAGTCGGCGGCGGTGGGTGGCTCGAGGTAGGGGTCGGGGCCGAGGCCGGCGATGGGGTCTTCGTTGAGCGGGTCTTGGCGGAGCTTGATACGGCCTAGGCGTCGGGAGTTCTTGAAGGCAAAGTAGGAGCCGTCGTCGAGCTCCAGCTCGAACTTGCAGAAGCGGGGGCGTTCGTCGGGGTCGGTGTAAACGCGAAACGACCCGGTCATACCGAAGTGGATCAGCGGTTGTGGCCCGTCGCCGTCGAGTTCGAGCCAGAGCTGTTTGCCGCGGCGGCGGGCGGCTTGGACCTTGCGGCCCTTGAGCGTGCGGGCAAACTTGGTGTGGGTCACGCCGGCGTAGACGATCTCGTCCTTGCTGGAAAAGACCTTCTTGATCGTCTTGCCGACGCAAGCCTTTTCGGCCTGCACTCGGCCGCGCTCGACTTCGGGCAGCTCGGGCATCTACTGGTTCTCCGTGGGGGTGAAGGCTTTGCGTTCGGCTTTGCGCCAGTAGCGGCTGAACCGCTTGAGGTCGGGGGCTTTGGGCAGCACGACAAACGGCGGCGGCTCGATCCAACGGGCCTGCAGTGCATCGCCCTGACGACGCAGACGCGGGTCGGGCGTTGCGGTGGCGAAGACCGTGTCGGCTCCGTGCTCTTGGGCAAACGCGCGGACGACCTCAACCGGGTCGCCCTTGCGGACCACCACCGGCAGTTCCAAGGCACATTCGTACATGAACACGACGCGTTTGAGGCTGATGCGTTCATCGCGGAGCCAGCCGGTATCGATCACGAAGACGGCGGGGGTGCCGTCGCCGGCCGCTTGGAGTGCGGGGCTCTTCGGCGAGAGGTCTTCTTCATGGATCCAGACGACCGCGGATGATGGGGCGGGTGGGCTCATGCGTAGAGCCTCTCGGCGATCTCGGGGACTTCGCCGGCAAACGGGCTGGAGCCATCGCGGGCGCTCCCGGTGAATTGGCCGTCGCTGATGAAGATCAGGCCGCTCTGGTTCCAGAGGTACGGCTTGTGGCTGAACGTCGAGGCGACCCACTGCCAGGAGAGGTTGTTGGACGCGGCATCGCCGTCGAGCAGGTGCGACAGAAACCACTCGGCCCCGGCCTGCCAGCGGACCTTGCGCCAGTGCACGAGATAGGACGCGAGCTTCATGCGGGCCTGGTTGTGGAGGTAGCCGGTCTCGACGAGCTCGCGGGCCATGGCGTCGATGAAGTCGATCCCGGTCTCGCCTTGCGCGATGTCAGCGGGAAGCTCGTCAGCGTAGTCGGCCGCGTCCCAACCGGTCTTGTAGTCCTCGCGATCCTGCCGGACCCCTTCGCCCATCTCTGACATCGCACGGCGGAAGAAGTCCCGCCAGGCGAGCTCGTTGATGAGCTTGCTGCAGGCCTGCGGGCCGAAGCGCTCGAGCAGGTCGTCGCGGACCTCGGCGAGCGAAAGGACGCCGTGGTGCAGGTAGGGCGACAGGCCGGTCACGGCACCGGTGAGCATGTTGCGGGTCTTGGCGTATGCCCTGGGGTCGACATCGCTCAGCACCGCCTCCGCCTCGCGGCGGCCGCCCAGCGTCTCCGCGATGTGGTCGTCTACGGCTGCGGCATCCGGGAACTGCTCGGTGCAGTACGCGATCAGGTCGTCGCGTGAATCGAAGTCGCGTCGCAGGTCGGGCATGGAGCGATCGTAGGCACGGCACCCCCGAGCTGGCGATCGCCGGTCGCCGGCTGCACCCACCCACTCCGCTGATGCATAATCCCATGCGATGTCTTCCCGCTCCTACGCCATCCTCGGCACCGGCGCCATCGGCGGCTACTACGGCGGCCTCCTCGCGCACCACGGCTTGGATGTTCGCTTCCTGCTGCGCTCCGACTACGACCACGTCCAACAGCACGGCCTCCGCGTCAATACCCCGCACCCCCCCGGCGACTTCGCCATCCCGCCCGACACCATCCAGGCCTACGGCGACCCCGCCGACCTCCCGCCCTGCGATGTCGCTGTTCTGTGCACCAAGACGACGCATAACGACCAACTCCCCGAACTGCTCGCCCGCTGCTTGAAGCCCGACGGCGTCGTGCTCGTCCTGCAGAACGGCCTCGAACCCGAGAAGGCTGCCGCCGAGATCGTGGGCTCTGGCCATGTCTTGGGCGGCCTCTGCTTCCTCTGCTCCAACAAGCTCGGCCCTGGCCACATCCAACACCTCGACTATGGCCGCATCCACATGGGCGTTTACCAGCCCGGCGACAACTCCCTCGCGACCGCCCTGCTGCCCGGCATCGTCGACAACTTCAACGCCGCCGGCATCGACACACTCGCCGTCGACGACCTCCGCCTCTCCCGCTGGAAGAAGCTCGTCTGGAACATCCCGTACAACGGCCTATCGGTTGTCCTCAACCAGACCACCGACGTGATGATGGCCGACCCCGAGACCCGGCAGCGCATCGAAACGATCATGCGTGAAGTCCAGGCCGCCACCCTCGCGGTGGATGGTAAGGCGATCGAAGACGCCTTCATCGAAAAGATGCTGGCCGACACCGAGCGGATGAAGCCTTACAAGACCAGCATGATGCTGGACCACGAAGCGGGCCGGGAACTTGAGACGGAAGCCATCGTTGGCGACCCCCTGCAAGCGGCTAGGCAGAAGGCGGTTGATCTTGCAGAAATCGAACAGCTCTACCAAGACTTAGTTCGGATTGGATCATTGCGATGAGGCGGTGGTTAGGTTTGCGCTGCAAGATTCGGTATCAGCCCGAGGATCCACCTGAGGAGAAGTGGGTCAGTCTTAAGCCTGAGCGTAGATCACGTCTTAGCCTTGTTGAATACGCAGTAATCACGGTGATAATCCTGTTGCTGATCGGTGTTGTCATTCCATGGATTAGCAGGATTTGCGATCTTCTCTATGCGTTTCGTGTTTGGCGCAGATGGCGGCGGATCTATGGCCAGCATTACCGCCGCATTGACGATTATCGCCGCTGGTGACATAATCCTCAATCTCACCGAGATACCGGCCGCCCCACGGGAGCGAGCCAGGCATGGGTCGGTGGAGAACTTTCGGCGATGCCGAATATATGCACCGTTGCACTCCCGTGCCTCTCTCCGCAACCCTGATCTGACTTACTTGAAAGAAGACCCGCCATGGCCGACGACCAGTCTGTGATTGATGCCCCCGAAACCGACGCCGAAGAGACCAAGCTCGAGCAGACCGTCACGGTCGAAGACTCCGGGCCGGCGAAGAAGACCCTGACCATCGAGGTCCCCGAGTCGCGTATCCAGGACAAGATCGAAGACTCGTACCAGACGCTCTCCGATGAGGCCGCTGTCCCTGGGTTCCGGCGTGGCCGGGCCCCGCGTCGGCTGCTGGAGCGGCGGTTTGCGTCGTCGGTGCGGGACGATGTGAAGGGCCAGATCCTCAGCGAGTCCTACACCCAGGCCGTCGAAGAGCATGAGCTCGATGTGCTTGGCGAGCCCGAAGTCAAGGACATCGAAGACCTCGAATTGCCCGAATCCGGCCCGCTGACCTTCACGGTCGAGGTCGAGGTCACCCCCGACGTGACCCTGCCCGATTTCAGCGAGCTGAAGATCGACAAGCCCTCGGCCGAGGTCTCCGACGACGATGTGGCCGACGAGCTGACCAGCCTGCAGCAGCGCAACGGGAAGACCGCGAAGGTCGAGAGTGCGATCGAGGCCGACGACTACGTCCAGGCCGACGCCGTGGTGCTCGCCGGTGAAGACGCCGGCGAAGATGCTGAGGTGTTGCAGGAAGGCAACGGCGTCTACATCCTCGTGGCCGGTGAGAGCCGGGACTACAAGGGCCATGTCCTGGGCATCCTCGTCCCGGACCTGGGCAAGACGCTCACCGGCAAGACCACCGGCGAGACCGTCACCGTCTCGATGACCGGCCCGCAGTCGCACGAGAACGAAAAAATCCGTGAGCAGCCCATCACCATCAAGCTCAGCCTCACCGCGGTCGAGCGTGTCGAACCCGCCCCGCTCGAAGAGCTCCTACCGCAGATGGGCATGGAGACCGAAGACGAGCTCAAAGAGCGCGTCCGCACCTACCTCGAACAGCGGGCTGAGCAGAACCAGACGGCGGAGATGCACCGCCAGGTCCGCGAGCAGCTCACCGAGAAGGTCGAGCTCGAACTCCCCGAGGGTGTGACCGGCCGACAGGTGGAGCGTTCGCTGGCCCGGACCAGGATGGAGATGCTCTACCGCGGCGTCCCCGAGTCCGAGGTCGAGCAGCTGATCGCCGAGCAGCGGGATCAGAACGCTGAGTCCGCCAAGCAGCAGCTCAAGGAGTTTTTCATCCTCGACAAGGCCAGCAAGGACCTGGAGATCGAGGTCGACGAGAACGAGATCAACGGCCGGATCGCCATGCTCGCGATGCAGCAGGGCCGACGCCCCGAGAAGCTCCGCCAGGAGATGGTCCAGCAGGGCCAGATTGAGCAGCTCTATCTCCAGCTCCGTGAGCAGAAGACCATGGACAAGGTCCTCGAGTCCGCCACCGTGACCGACGCCGCACCGGCCGCCGATTCGGAAGACAAGCCGAAGAAGACGACCAAGAAAAAGACGACAAAGAAGAAAACCACCAAGAAGAAGGAAGACTAAGCCCAGCCCGCGTCCCCGAACCTCCGCGACCCCATGCCTGACCGCATCGGCCCAGCCCTGCTCGCCGCCCTGCCCGACGGGCTCTGGACAGCTCTCGCCCAGAGCCCGGCACCGGCCCCAGCCCCGAACTCGGCGACCAGCCGCATCCTGCTCTGGCTGATCATCCTCGCCGCCGCGACCCTCTTCCTCGGCGTGACCTGCTACATCCTGTGGAAACGCCTGACCCGGGAAGACCGCGAGCCCACCATCAGCACGGGGTTCACCCTGCCCGACCTCCGCGACCTGCACCGCTCGGGCCAGCTCACCGATGAAGAGTTCGAGAACGCCAAGGCGATGCTCCTCGCTCGCAGCCGGGCCGAGATGGCCGCCGACGAGGCTGCCGAGGACGCCGGGGAGCCCGACTTCACCGCGGGAAACCCGCCCCGATAAAACACGGGCTCGCCCCATCGCGCGTGGCACGCCGACCCCCCTGATGCCGATAAACACCCGTTCTCCGGCAACCCCCTCGCCTTGCGGGGTAAACCCTTTATCATGTACCAAAGTCCGGTCCACGCTGGGCTCAACGCCAGCCGTGATCTGGTCGATCCCTCCATAAGGGCCCGCTCCAAGCCGCCCACTCCTAACGCCTTACCGGCTCCCGTATCCCCGACAGCACCCGAGACCCCCGCTCATGTCCCAAGGCAACTCCGGCGACGGCGAAGGCCCGAACCAAGACTCAACGACCACCACCGAAGAAGGCAGCAGCAGCGGCGGCTTCAAGGGCCGACGCGTCACCACCTGCTCGTTCTGCGGCAAGTCCTCCCGCGAGGTCGGGCCCATGGTTGAGGGCCCCAACGACGTCTACATCTGCGCGAATTGCACAGAGCTCTGCCAAAACATCTTCAAGCAGGAGCGCCGCCGCGTCCACTCCGGCAAGCCCGCCATCGGGGCCATCCCCAGCCCCCGGCAGCTACACGAATTCCTCGACCAATACGTGATCGGTCAGGAGATCGCCAAGCGTGCCCTCTCCGTCGCCGTCCACAACCACTACAAGCGGCTGCAAGCCGGCGAAAAGGAAGCCGGCGTCGAGCTCGATAAGTCTAACGTCCTGCTCATCGGGCCCACCGGCTCCGGCAAGACGCTCCTGGCCAAGACGCTCGCCCGCACCCTCAACGTCCCCTTCGCCATCGGCGACGCCACCACCCTCACCGAGGCCGGCTACGTCGGCGAAGATGTCGAAAACCTCCTACTCAAACTCCTGCAGGCCGCCGACTACGACCTCGAAGCCGCCCAGCGTGGCATCATCTATATCGATGAAATCGACAAGATCGGCAAGACCTCCCAGAACGTCAGCATCACCCGCGACGTCTCCGGCGAGGGCGTCCAGCAGGCCCTGCTCAAGATGCTCGAAGGCACCGTCGCCAACGTGCCCCCTCAGGGTGGCCGGAAGCACCCCGAGCAGCAGTACATCCAGATCGACACCACCAACATCCTCTTCGTCTGCTCCGGCACCTTCGTCGGCATCGAAGACATCATCCGCAAACGCCTCGGCCGAAAGGCCATCGGCTTCGGCTCAGAGGCCGCCGTCGACGACGCCGTCAAGGACAAGGACCTGCTCGCCCACGTCCTCCAGGACGACGTGCTCGACTTCGGCATGATCCCCGAGCTCATCGGGCGTCTGCCCGTCATCACGCCACTCCAACGGCTCACCCCCGAGACGCTGGTCCGCATCCTCACCGAGCCGAAGAACGCGTTGGTCCGTCAGTACCAGCATTTCTTCTCGATGGAGAACGCCGAGCTCGAGTTCAGCGACGGGCTGCTCTACGCCCTGGCCGAGCGTGCCCTGTCCCGCGACACCGGGGCCCGTGCCCTGCGGAGCGTGATGGAAGAGATCATGCTCGACCTGATGTACGACCTGCCCGACCTGACCAACGACGGTGTCAAATACGTCATCGATGAGTCGGTGCTCAACGCGAAGCGGGAGCTCAAGGACCTCGCCGTCTCCTCCAAGAAAGAGTCCGCCTGATTTCGCCCCGGCCTCTCCCTAGGCGGCACGTGGCAGGCCTGTATGCGTCAATTCATCGCCCCCTGAAATAAACCACCCGCTCGCCCCGTCGATCCCTGAGCACCCCGACCGCGTAAGATCAGTTCGAGCCTTACCGACCGCACACCCCTGGGAGTCCGCGTTTTGCCCAGTTCCCCGCGACGGCGTACCACCGCAGCCCGTCTGTCTCTCCTGACGGCTGTCGTCTCCATCCCCCTCTGCCTCACACCCCCCCAAGCTCAGCCTATCGCCCGGGCCGACGCCCCTAAAGCCCCCACCGCCCAGGCCCCCGATGACATCGTCTCGCTCGCCCGCACCGGCCGCTTCGCCGACCTGCTCACCACCCTCAACGCCCAGCCCGCTAACCGCCGCCCCGCCGCGCTCGTCGCCGACCTCGGCCGCTACCTCCAGGCCGACCGCGACCGCACCGACGCCCAGAAGCAGGCCGCCGACGAAGCCCTCGCCGAGGCCCGCGCCGAGCACGAGGCCGGCAACACCGAGGACGGCATGGTCGCCGCGATCAAGGCCCACTCCCTCGCGCCCAATCCCCAGGCCGTCCTCGAAGACCCCACCGTCCTCGACCTCGCCCGGGTCACCCTCGAACGCGCCCAGGCCGCCGAGCAGGCCCACGATTGGGTCGAGGCCATTAGCCTCTACCGCCTACTCAACCTGCTCTACCAGGACACCAAACGCTTCCAGCCCGACCTCCAGCGGATCGCCACGCATATCCGCGTACTCCAACTCTACGCTCCCGATCAGCTCCGCGACCTCTACGCCCAACGCGACGCTCGCCTCGGCCGAGAGAAGAAGCCCGACAACGATGGCCGCGATCCCGTCATCGACGACGAGATCGAACTCGACCAGTGGGACACCCGCCTCGACGGCGTCACCTTCGACATGCTCCGCTTCGCCCTCCAACGAGCCGGCGAACAGCACGTCGACAAGCAGCCCTTCGCCGATCTCGTCGCCGCGGCGATGATCAACCTCCGCACCTTCCTTGACACCGAAGGCCTCGAAGACACCTTCCCCGTCCTCAACAACCGTGAGCAACGCCAAGCCTTCCGCCGATACCTCGACCAACAGATCGAACGCCTCCAACAGCCCGGCGTCGAGCTCACCCGCTTCCCCGCACAGGACCGCCTCCAGGACGTCCTCGGCCGCAACGCCGACACCCTCAAGCTCCCGCCGGCCGTCGTCATCTACGAGCTCACCCTCGGCATGACCGATGCCCTCGACGACTTCTCCTCCGTCATCTGGCCCACCGACCTCGAACGCTTCACCCGCGACATCGACGGCAAATTCTTCGGCATCGGCGTCCAGATCCGACGCGTCGACGGCAAGCTCACCGTCGTCACCCCCATCCCCGGCACCCCCGCCCAACGCGCCGGCATCCGCGCAGACGACGTCATCATGGAAGTCGACGGCCAGGCCACCGTCACCTGGTCCCTCGACAAGGCCGTCCGCCGAATCACCGGCGACAAGGGCACCGTCGTCATCCTCGGCATCGAACGCCCCGGCAACAAAGACCTCCTCCAGGTCCCCATTACCCGCGATCAGATCGATATCGAATCCATCAAGGGCTGGGCACACGCCACCGATGGCTCCTGGGACTTCTGGCTCGATAAGGACTCCGGCATCGGCTATGTCCGCATGACCAAGTTCATCCCGCAATCCGCCGCCAAGCTCGACGAAGCGGTCGATCAGCTCCGCGAAGACGGCGAGCTCAAAGGCCTTATCCTCGACCTCCGGTTCAACCCCGGCGGTCTCCTCTCTTCCGCCATCGACATCGTTGACCGCTTCATCACCACCGGCGAGATCGTCTCGACTCGCGACCGAAACCGCCGCGAACGCCTGCCCTTCCGTGCCCGCCGGGCCGGCACCTACCCTGGCTCGCTCGACCTCGTGATCCTCATCAACCAGGGCTCCGCCTCCGCCTCCGAAATCGTCTCCGGCGCCCTCCAACACCACGACCGCGCCCTGGTCATCGGCCAACGCTCCTACGGTAAGGGCTCCGTCCAGAACCTCTACCCCATCGCCTACCGCCCACGCCTCGGGCCCGACGGCAAGCCCCTCCGCTCCGCCCTCGGTCCAGCCCTCCGCGAGCCCGCCGCCTACCTCAAGCTCACCACCGAGTACTACCTCATCCCCGACGGCCGTGTCATCCACCGCCGTGCCGACCATACCCCCGCCGACCCTCAGTGGGGCATCACCCCCGACCTGCTCATCCCCATGACCGACGAGCAGGTCGCCGACGCCCTCGAACTCCGCCAGGAAGTCGACATCGTCCACTCCGCCGACGAACCGGTCGACCCCGACAACCCCCGCCCCACCGCCAGCGATATCCGCGAGACCGGCGTCGACCCCCAGCTCGAAGCCGCCGTTATCTACCTCAAAGCCCTCCAGGCCGCCACCGACCTCCGCACCGCCCGCGTTGACCAAAACTGAACCGGATATTCGATACGCCGTTCAGCGGAAGCACCGCAGGTGCCCGCTCTGCCTCATCCACGCTGCCGCCCCAACCGCAACCTATCCCGGAACATCACCCCCGGCCGTTCCGGCACCTCCCCGTCCCGCTCCGACGACACCAACGCCCGCAGCAGCCGGTTCCGCACAATCGTCCGCAGCCGCTGCGGCCCCGTCGCGTCGTACTCCAGCACACAACCCGCCAGCGTCTCCGCCCCGAGCAACAACCCAGGCCAAGCCCAGTGCCCCTTACCACTTCGGACGTTTCGCTGCGCCCCCGCGTCCCGCCGAACCAGCGACCACACCTCATTAAGCAGGCTCAGCACCGCCGGCCGCCACATCGCCCCCGCAAAATCCGTCAGCCGCCGCGCCTCCTCCAACTGCCCCACCTTCGGGTAGTGAAAGTCCACCGCGTCATACAGCTCCCCCAACCGGTGCAGCGCGAAGTGATACCGCACCACGTACGACCTCACGCTCCGGTCCTTCAACTCCGGGTGCCCGAACCACCGCCGCACCTCCGACGGGAGCTCCTCCAAAGCCAACCCCTGCGCACCGCCCTGCCCCGGCTCCGCCGCCTCAACATCCTCCGCCTTCGGCGGACGCAGCAGCACCGCCACCGCGTCCTCCCGATCAAACAACCCCGACCGCACACACACCGGCCGCTCTGGCAGCAAACACCGCATCTCCCACGCCCGTGCCATCCGCCGCAGCCCCGTCGCCTTCCGACCGTACTTGGCGGTGAGCCGATCGATGGGCACCCCCATCCGGAGTGCCCGCGCCACCAGCCGCCGGTCCCGATCCGTCAGCGTCTTCGGGCGATCCGTGAACAACCCCGCATGCCCTGCCGACGCGTCATGCTTTAACAGGAAGCTCCGGATCGTCTGTGTCGGGCGCTCCATCCGTTTCGCCAGGTGCACCGCCGCCGCGTTCAACCCCACCCCCGCTCGCTCGCGCAGCCGATGCGCCCGACGGATCACCGCCTCACGCTCCGTCGCCGACAACGGCGTATGCCGTGCCGCCGCCTGAACCCGTTCGCCGTAACGCCTCTCGAAATCCCTGACGGCCTCCGGTGTGAACGCGACCCGCCGCCGCCCCCCCTCCGGCCCACTCACCCACCGCCACCGCAGCCCGTCACGCCGCCAACGGTTTACGGTCTGCGGCGTCACCCCCAGCCGGTCAGCCAGGTCCGGCCCACGTACCGTCCCAGGCCAATCCCCCAGCTCCAACCCCAGCCCGTGCGTCAGCCGATCCAGCATCACCCGCAGGTCGTGCCGTACCGCGTCACCGATCAGCAGCTCCGCGTCGTCTTCGCCGTCCCGCCGATACCCCGAGAGCCGGTAGCTCACGAAGTCGTACGGGTACCCTTTGGCCTCGTCCAGCTCGTCGTGCAACGCCTCCGCCGCCACCACCGCCCGCCGCCGCACCGGCAAAGGTGCCCGCTGCAGCTGGCCCGACAGCTCCCCCAACGACGCACAGCGGTAAACCTCCGCCATCCGCCGACTCACGCGACCCCCCTACCCCCATCCATCGCCCGCCAGTCTCCTGCGTCAACCACATCCAATGGCAGCCGCCCTGTCGGCAACAGCCCCCGTTCCCCCGCCAGCTCCGCAAACCGCCGCACCGCCAGCAACGCTCGCTCGTCCACCGCGTACTGCAAGACCCGGCCCATGTACTCCTCCGCCAGCCCCACGGGCCAGCCATGCGCATCCGCATAACGCGCTGCGATGTCGCCGATCCGCCCCGCGTTCAGTTCCCGCCGATACTCCAACAACCGCCCCGCCTCCCGCAACCGCTCCGCATCGACATCCGCCCGCACCATCCACAACGCGAACACGAACGGCAGCGCCGTCATCCGGTGCCACGCCTCCCCCAGGTCCAGCTCAAACGGGTACCTCATCCGGTCCGGTGCGGCCGTGATCACCTTGTCCCCGATCAGCAGCACCGCGTCCGCCGCTCCACGCTGCTCCAGCGGCAACCGCTCCGGCGTCACCGCATACAGCACCTCCAAAAGCAACTGTACCAGCACCACCGACGTGTGGCTGTCACCGTCCAACGCCAGCGACCCGATCCGATCGATCGGCACCCGGCTGAACACCTTCACTGTCAGCGTCGGCCCCTCGCACCCGATCATCCCCACCGACAGCACCCGCAGCCGGTCCGCGGCCGTGAAGTAGTCCACCACCGGGCACAACGCCACATCCACCTCGCCACACACCAGCCGATCCGCCCAAGACGACGGCACCCCCAACTGCACATCACAACCACCGAGCCCATCAATCAACGGCTTCGCATTGATATAGCTCACACACCCGACCCGCACCGCACGATCGTCCGACATCGCTTCGGCCATACCTCATCATAGGTCGCATGACCCGTGTAGCGGGCGGCCCGAAGGGCCCCGGTCCTCCATAAACCCCACCACCCCCCAGCACCTTGACCCGCCCCGCCTCCACGCGGATGATGCCTCACCGATGTCCGAAACCCCCGAACAACCGACCCCCACCACCGCCCAGGTCCTCGTCATCGACGACGAAGCCGACCACGCCGAGGTCATGTCCGAAGCCCTCCGCCGCATGGGCCACGTCTGCACCCTCGTCCACTCCCTCCCCGACGCCAAAGAAGAACTCCTCCACGGCAGCTTCGACCTCATCGTCACCGACCTCGTCATGGACGGTCCCGAAGACGGCCTCGACGTCCTCAAGACCGCCAAAGACGCCCAGCCCCACGCCGAGACCATCATGGTCACCGCCCACGGCGACATCCCCACCGCCAAGGCCGCCACCCGGGCCGGGGCCTACGACTTCATCGAAAAGCCCCTCGACCTCGACTCGTTC
>JBCCOW010000049.1:0-31906 GCA_039025195.1 Planctomycetota bacterium | reverse complement strand
GGTATCAGGAAGTTTGCGTTTCTCTCTCACCCCCGTTCCCAAATCTATTTCTCTATCTCTCTTCCTCGCTCTCTCTTCCTCGCTCTCTTTCTATTTCTCTATTTATCTCCCTTTTTCAATGGAATTTGCCCTCCATTCGGTCATGTGTCCTTGTTCTCTGAGCATTTGGCACATGGCGGGCGCGCCCCCGTCATCCACATTGCGTGCCGCCCCGTCAATTTGTTTTCCCCATCCTGACACAATCATGCGCAGCACGCGCGTTCACTGATGCCTCATTTGAGGCAGCCGGAGGTTCTCTACGATTATGCTTCGGGCCCCCCCCTAATGTCCATATCAGGCACCATGAAGTGTTGTTGCCCCCCTGTTTGGCGTGCCTATGTTTTTTGACGTGTGCTTGGGGCGTGGGCGGGGTGGGGCCGGTCGCAAGCGACCGGGCTAAAAGGACGGTGGTTAAGCGTTGGCGTGTTGGCGTTGGCGTTGGCGGGTTTGGTGTGGGTGTCGGTGGCAGAGCTGCGGGGGCAGACGGTGTCGGCGGTTGTGGAGGGGCAGCGGGTGCGGCTGTTGCCCGGGGAGTTGGTGGGGGCGTGGGGAGAGGCGGGGGAGGGGTTGCGGGCGTCGCCGGTGGAGCGGTCGGGGCCGGACGCGTTGGGTGGGGTGCTGGTGTTGGGGGGGAACGGGGGGTTGTTGAATTTGCCCGGTGAGTTGGAGTTGATTTACGCGTCGGCGTTTGATCGGCACCCGTGGGGTCGTTGGTGGGGGGAGGCGTCGGTGGCTTCAGGGGAAGATGTGGGTGTGCTTCGAGAGTTAATGGCGGAGCGTTTGCGGGCGGCGGGGGTGGGCCGGGTGTGGGTGGAGTTCGGGGAGTTGGAACGGCTTCGGCGGACGTATGGCGTGGATGCGGGGTTGGAGCCGGAGCGGGTTGCGGGGGTGGTGAGGGGGTGGCGGGTAGTGCAGCAAACGGGCAGTGGTGTGGTGGTGGAAGTGCCTGCAGAGCAGTGAGATAGCGGGTTGGCGGGCTGCGGGCAGGTGTGCCCGCAGCTATGGGTGAGGGGGACTGCGTCGCGGGGGCGGGTGGGGTCACCGGTTTTGGGGAGTGCTTGGCATTGACGGCGATGGGGGTTAAGGTCGATAATGAGTGGAGACGGTTCGGAACTCTTTGCCGAAAGGAGCGTGCCACCGACGTGATGTACATCGGGCTTGAATAAGCCAACCGAGCGGCCTGCCGACCTATCCCCCCTGTTCTCTTTTTTCCTTTATCCAGGCGTCGCTCGGTTTTTTTATGCGCGGTGGGCGGGACCGGTCGCAGGCGACCGGGCTAAACGGTGGGTGAGTGGTATGGTGGAGGGATGGATGAGAAAACGAGATGGGACGGGGTGACGGTGGTGGAGCATCCGTTGTTGGCGCACCTGTTGACGCGGGTGCGGGATCGGGAGACGCCGTCGGCGGTGTTTCGGCAGCTGATCGCGGCGATGGGTCGGTTTCTGTGTTACGAGGCGATGCGGGGGATGCGGGTGGAGGCGGTGGAGATCGAGACGCCGTTGGAGACGTTTAAGGGGTCGCGGTTGGCGGAGCCGGTGACGCTGGTGCCGATCCTGCGGGCGGGGCTGGGGTTGGCGGATCGGTTGTTGGGGATGGTGCCGGGGGCGGCGATGGGGCACATCGGGATGTTTCGGGACGAGGCGAAGCTGGAGCCGGTGAGCTACTACGAGAAGCTGCCGGCTCAGGCGACGCGGGGGCCGGTGCTGGTGCTGGACCCGATGCTGGCGACGGGGGGCTCGGCGGTGGCGGCGGTGGACTTGTTGAAGAAGCGGGGATGCAGCCAGATCACGTTTGTGTGTGTGTTGGCGTCGCCGGAGGGGGTGAGCGTGATGCGGGAGAAGCACGGGGACGTGCCGATTGTCACGGCGGCGGTGGACCGGGAGCTGGACGAGCGGGGGTACATCCTGCCGGGGTTGGGGGATGCGGGGGATCGGGTGTTTGGGACGGGGGAGTAGTTGTTAGCTGCTAGCGGTTAGAGCCTAGTTTGGTGAGGATCTGGTCGGCGGCTTCTTCGGGGGCGAGCTGGGTGATGTCGAGGGTGAGGTCGGCGAGGCGGCGGTAGGTGGGTTCGCGGTCGGCGAGGGTGGTGGTGATCTCGTCGAAGAGGGAGGCGGCGTTGGTGAGGGCGGGGCGTTGGGCACGGTTGGCGGTGTCGGCGTCGAGGCGGTCGGTAAGGGTCTGGGCGTCGGCGTGGAGGTAGACCCGCAAGGCGTTGGGGGCGTCGGCGATGGCGGTGGCGGCGGCGGGCTGCATGGGGGTGCCGCCGCCGAGGGCGACGACATGGTCGGTTTCACGGGCGAGTTGCTGCATAACCTGAACTTCGACAGCGCGGTAGGCGGGCTCGCCGTCGGTGTCCCAGATCTCAGCGACGGTGCGGTTGTCGAAGCGGGCGCGGATCGCGTCATCGACGTCGGTGAACGGTAAGTTCAAGCGGTAGGCGAGGAGTCGGCCGAGGGTGGACTTGCCGGAGGCGCGGTAGCCGAGCAGGATGATGAGCATGGGCTTGAGGAGTACGAAGTAAGAAGTACGGAGTTAGGAGTGGGTTGGTGGTGTTCTTCTGCGGGTCGGTAGGATAGACGTATGGACGAGTCGGTCTTTTCTACGCGGGTGGGTCGGCTGCGGGAGCGGCGGGTGTGGAAGGGGAAGGACTTGACGCTGGGGGGGATGAAGAAGGACTTTGAGCGGGAGGTGGCTCGGCCGTACCGGCAGCTCGCGGGGGTGGCGGCGTGGTGGGCGGAGCGTGTGCCGGGTGAGTTGGTGGGGAAGACGAAGCTGGAGGGGTTGAGTCGCGGGGTGCTGCGGGTGACGGTGGGTGGGGCGCCGGCGATGTATGAGCTGGATCGGGTGTTGCGGGAGGGGTTGGAGGGGAAGTTGGTCAGGGCGTTTGCGGGGAAGGTTCGGAAGGTGCGGTTGGGGGTGGGGGTGGTGGAGGGGTCGGAGTAGAGATGCGGAGGAGCCCACAGAATCCTTCGGCTTCTGTGGGCTTCGGCGGTTGGATTGGGTTTATGGGGTGAGGTCCCAGATGAGGGGGGTGAGGGCGAGGGTGAGGGCGAAGACGAGGGCGTTGAGGGGTAGGCCGAACTTGAGGAAGTCGGTGAAGCGGTAGCCGCCGGGGCCGTAGACCATGAGGTTGGTCTGGTAGCCGATGGGGGTGGCGAAGGAGGCGGAGGCGGCAATCATGATGGTGACGACGAAGGGGGTGAGGTCGAGCCCGAGGGAGGCGGCGGCGGCCTTGGCGATGGGGTAGACGAGCACGGCGGCGGCGTTGTTGGTGATGAGCTCGGTGAAGAGGTTGGTGAGGAGGTAGATGGCGGCGAGGACGAGCAGGGGGTGGGGCCCGACGGTGGAGAGGAGGGTGGAGGCGATGGCGTCGGCGAGCCCGGAGTGATGGACGGCGAGGCCGATGCCGAGGGCGGCGCCGATGACGACCATGACGGACCAGTCGATGGCGGCGCGGGCGGTCGACGCATTGAGGCAGCGGGTGAGGTACATGGCCCCGGCGGCGAGGAGTGCGGCGTGTAGCGGGGTGAGCCAGCGGAAGGCGATGGCGATCACGAAGGCGGCGACGATGGCGATGGCGATAGGGGCCTTGTGGTGCTGGGGTGGGGCGGTGTCGTCGAGTGCGGAGACGAGGTAGAAGTCGCGGCGGTTGCGTTGGTCGGTGACGAAGGCGGAGGGGGCCTCGAGGAGGAGGGTGTCGCCGGGGTGGAGGGTGATGTCGCCGATCTTGCCTTCGAGGCGCTGGCCGTGGCGGGCGGCGGCGATGACGGCGGCGTTGTAGCGGGTGCGGAATTGGCCGTCGCGGATGGTGCGGTTGATCAGGGGGCAGGACGGGGAGACGACGGCTTCGATGAATCGGCGGTGGGCGTGGGGCGTGTTGACCTTGTTGGCTTGTTCGTCGGCGGGGCTGAGGCCGCGCTGCTTACGAAGATCGACGACGGAGTCGACGCGCCCGACAAAGACCAGCCGGTCGGCTTCGTGGAGGACCGTGTCGGGGGCGACGGCGGGGAGGAACTGGTCTTCGCGTTGGAGTTCGGCGAGGTAGAGGCCGGGGAGGTGGCGGAGGCCGGCCTGTTCGATGGTCTGGCCGGCGAGGGGGGAGCCGGGGTCGACGACCATTTCGACGGTGTACTGCTTGGCATCGTCTTCGGCGTCGAGCAGGCGTTGCCTTGTGGGGAGGAAGCGTGGGCCGAGGATCAGGACGTAGGCCATGCCGACGAGGGCGACGGGGAGACCGACGGCGCCGACGGTGAAGAGCCCGATGGTGAGGCCGTCGGCGAGGAGCAGGCCGTAGATCAGGAGGTTGGTGGAGGTGCCGATGAGGGTGCACATGCCGCCGAGGATGGCGGCGTAGGAGAGGGGGATGAGCAGCTTGGAGGGGGCGATGCCGGTCTTGCGGGCCCAGTCGCCGACGGCGGGGAGGAGCATGGCGACCATGGGGGTGTTGTTGAGGAAGGCGGAGAGGGCGAGGACGGGGGCCATGACGCGGGCCTGGGCGCGTCGGGGGGTCAGGGGGTTTTGCGGGTTGGATTGGCGGAGCAAGGGGCGGGTCAGGCGTTGGGTGGCGCCGGAGCGGGTCATGCCGGCGGAGACGATGAAGAGGACGCCGACGGTGAGGGCCCCGGCGTTGCCGAAGCCGGCGACGAGTTGGGCGGCGTTGGGGAGCTTGTCAGAGAAGACCGCCCCGGTCATCAACAGGGTCAGGGCACCGACGAGGATGACGTCAGGCCCGGCGAGGTTGCGGACCAGAGCGATCAGGGCGATGCCCAGCACGATGAGGGTGAACCAGGCTTCCCAACCCATCATGGTGTTGCCTTCATGGATGTGCGGCGCGGCTCACGGCGAGCCGGTGCGATGCAGGGATCATCGGCCGATCGGCGGCGAGGGGCGATCAAAAGGGCGTCTGGGTGGGATAGGTCGTCTGGGCGGTTTTGCGGGCGGATTGGGTTAAGTGACGTCCCTAAGTGGGCGATGACATCATTAACCGTCGGAGCCAGCGTGTTTGGCGTGCGGCCACGGTCCGGGGTGTCTGCCGATTCATCAAGTGAGGAATCTTATGTCAGCGTCTGTCCGATTGATCTGCCCCAACCTCAAGTGCCGAGCGGTGCTGTCGGTCCCGACCCATGCGCGGGGCAAGAACGTGCGGTGTCGGCAGTGCGGGATGCGGGTCAAGGTGCCGATGCCGTCGGGCGGGACGCCGGACGCGACGGGGCCGAGCACGCCGATAGCAGACGCCGCGGCGAAGAAGGCCGGTTGATCAGTAAGTAATGGGTGGATGGCGGGGGAGGACCGGAAAACACAAGCACCGGCTGTGTGCAAGAGGTCGTGCTCAGCGACGCTCTTCGTCGTCGTCGAGCAGGATCGGCACCTCGAAGTCGTCATCGTCGTCGGCATCGGCGAGGGCTTCGAGGGCGGCGATCGGGTCGTCGTCCAGATCGACGGTCGGCGTGGACGCCTCGGCTTCGACCTCGGTGGGCAGCTCGAAGTCGTCTTCCAGCATCAGCTCCTCGGCCGAGTCGGACATCGTCGGGCTGGGCGCCGACTCTTCGCTGCCGCCGCCGAGGATGGTGCGGACGGGCTTGATCTCGTCGGGCTGGCCGTCGACGACCACGGTGAAGACCACGGGCCCGATCACCAGTTCATCGCCGGCAGCGAGCTCGGCTTCCTGGACGCGGATGCTGTTGTGGAACGTGCCGTTGCTGGAACCGAGGTCGCGGACCTTGATGGTGTCGCCGTCGGTGCTGATCTCGCAGTGCTGTCGGGAGACGCTGGTGAGCGGGATCCGCAGGTCACAGTTGGCCTTTCGGCCGACCACGATCTTGTCTTTCGCCACCGTGAAGTCGCGGCGGTTGCCGTCCGCTTTGAACATGACCAGCATGACTTGCATAGGATTCTCGTCCGATTCCGCCCTGATTGGCCGTTTGGGCAGCGTAACTGATCGGAAAGTGTAACCCCAGATAGCGGTCCCGGCAAGGTCTGATCGGGGTGTGATCGAGTTGCTGATGCCTGGTCTGAGCCCAGAAATCACGGTAAATCAGGCGGTTACTACGCCGGCCGACCCGCCCCGTCAGGGGTCCGTGCGGGGGCTCTATCTCCATCTGCCGTTCTGCTTTCACAAGTGCCACTACTGCGACTTCTTCTCGGTGATCGAGAACGGGACGGACCGGCAGCCGGCATTTACCGACACGCTGATCCGCGAGCTGGAGCACTATGCCGAGGCCGGACGGCTTCGGCCCGAGACGGTGTTTGTGGGTGGGGGGACGCCGACGCTGCTCCGGTCCGAGCTGTGGGATCGGCTGCTGTCGGCGATGGATCGGCTGGGTGTTCTGGAGGCGGTAGAGGAGTTCACGGTCGAGGCGAACCCCGAAACGGTGACACGGGAGCTGATGGACCGGCTCGCCGCCGGTGTGGTCAACCGGGTGTCGATTGGGGCCCAGTCGTTTGATACCGGTCTGCTGCGGGTGCTCGATCGTCGGCACAACCCCGACTCGGTTGGGCGGGCGGCGGAGGTGTGCCGAGCGTCGGGGATCACGAACATCAGTCTGGACCTGATCTTTGCGGTCCCGGGGCAGTGCCCGGATCGGTTGCAGCGCGATCTCGACGCGGCGCTGGCGATCGGGCCCGACCATCTCTCGACCTATGGCCTGACCTACGAGCCCCGCACCGCGCTGACCGCTCGCCTGAAGGCGGGCCAGATCACGCCGGTTGCTGAGGACGATGAGCGCCGGCTCTACGCCGCCCTGATTGATCGGCTTCAGGGCGAGGGCTTTGTCCAGTACGAGGTCAGTAACTGGGCGAGGCCGAGCGGCGGGAGCGATGCCCTGGCGACGTGCCGGCACAACCTGCTGTATTGGACCAACGCGGACTGGATCGGGCTGGGGCCGTCGGCCGCGTCGCATTGCAGTGGTCATCGCTGGCGGAATGTGCCGAACCTGGCGTCTTATCTTCAAGGCGCGGAGCCGGTCGCGGACGGTTGGGACGGCTGGTCCCCGCCGACCGAAGACCACGAGACGCTCGGGGAAGACGACCGCATCGGGGAGCACCTGATGCTCGGGCTTCGGCTGCGTCGGGGGGTGCCGCGGCCGTGGATCGACCGGCACCTCGAGCCCGGTGGCCGACGTGATGAAGAGGTGCGTGAACTGATCGGGATTGGGATGCTGGAATGGTCAGGGCCCGGGGACGACGAGCACCTGCGGCTGACCGACGCGGGGCTGTTTGTCGCCGACTCGGTGCTGGCCCGGCTGCTGTAGTCGGGTTGTTCACGCGGTGGAGCGGGAGACGCGGCGCGTCCCGCGTTGGACCCGCGGGCACCTTCGGTGCACCCGCTACACCTCAACGCCTAAAGCATGAGGGCTGACTAGAACCCAAGCGACAGCCGCTCGGCGGGTGCCGAGCGGTCGTGTGAAGTTTGGTTGTGGCTTACCCATCGGAAGAGGGAATTCAGCGTCCGCGGCTCTTGCTCGAGCCGCCGGTGACGCGGGGGGCCGCCTTCCGCAGGGCCCGCTGCTTCCGCTCCGACGGTTTCTCATAGTACTGCCGCTTCTTGATGTCCTTGGTCAGGCCCTCCTTCTCGCAGAGCTTCTTGAAACGACGGAGCATCTGTTCGGCGGACTCGCCGGAGCGGGCTTTGATGCGGATGGCCATGGAGCGATACCAGGGGTTTGGGGTCGGTCGGAAGTTGGAGCATCGGCGAGAACAGCCGCCGATGCGAGCCGCACAGTGTGGCACCCCCGAGCCCGTGCGTCAAGCCTTGGCTCGGCGAATCACCGCCCACTGGCGACCTATACTCCCCGCATGAGCACCAACAACCCTACTTCTAACCCCACCGCCGACCTCGAGGCCCGCATCGTCCAGTGGGAACAGATGGCCCGCGAGGCTCCCGACGACATGGCCTTCTTCAGCCTGGGCAACGCGTATCGCGAGGCCGGGCGACACGCTGAGGCGGCCGACGCGTTCGAGCAGGCGATCGGGCACAACCCTGGCATGTCGCGGGCCTACGAGATGGCGGGGCGTTCCCTGCTGGCGGACGAGCAGAAGGAGCCCGCGTCTGAGCTGCTGGTCAAGGGATATACGACTGCCGCTGAGCGGGGTGATATCAAGGTCAAGGACGCGATCGCCGAGCTGCTGGAACGCCTCGGTACCCCCCTGCCCGAAGTGGAGGACCACGCGGAGAAGAAGGCCCAAGTCGAGGCCGACGGGCGGATGGTGCTTGATCTGCGGTCGGGTCAGCCCCAGCCGAAGCTCCCCGGAGCCCCCATGAAGGGCCCGCTGGGTGAATACATCTACGCCAACTTCGGTCAGATTACCTGGCAGCAGTGGATCGCCCAGGGCACCAAGGTTATCAACGAGCTCCGCCTCGACTTCTCCCGCGACGAGGACCAGGCCACCTTCGACAAGTACATGAAGGAATGGCTCGGGATCACCGACGACCAGCTCGCCGAAGCCTGAGCCTTCAACCCGAGCGGACCGCCCGGCACCAGTCTTCAACACGCTGAACAGCCCCATCAAAGACGGCCTTCATCGGCCCGATAATGTCGTGACCGACCAAAGCGCGGGGTTTCACTAAACCGAGCCCTCCGACGCGTCGATGCTGCCTGCATCGCACGTCTTCTTGAGAGGTCACGCTCATGGCCGATGCCGCCGAAACCAACGCCGCCGCCGATTCCGATCTCCTCCAGCTGGTGACCTTCGTCGTCGGCTCCGAGGAGTACGCCATCCCCATCCTGGCCGTCCAGGAGATCAACCGGATGATGGCGATCACCCGTGTGCCGCAGTCGCCGCCGTTCGTCGAGGGCGTGATCAACCTCCGTGGCAAGATCATCCCCGTGATCGACCTCCGCCGACGCTTCGGCATCGACGCCAACACCACCACCGGCGATGAACGCATCATCGTCGTCGAGGTCAACAACGAGGGCGACACCCGCGTCCTCGGGTTCACCGTCGACCGCGTCAACGAGGTCCTCCGCATCGGGCGTGACATCGTCGATCCCGCCCCGGCGCTCGCCACCGGCAACGAGTCCGACTACGTCCAGGGCGTGGGCAAGCTCGAAGACCGCCTGCTCATCCTCCTCGCCCTCGAACGCCTGTTTACCGACGAACACCTCGCCGCCGCCGCCGCGGCTGCCGCCGCCGCCCCACCGACGTCGGCCGCCGCTTGATCTGATCCTTCACCCGTCTGTTTGCCACATCCCGATTGCGTTTGCTCGGAGGGGGGAAACCGCCGGGCAGCGTGACCCAACCCGTCACCCGATACACCCCGATCCAGGAACGCCCATGCCCGCCGCGACCCTCAGCCTCACCGACGCCCAGTTCGACAAGCTCCGCAAGATCGTCTACGACCGCGCCGGCATCCACTTCCAGGACACCAAGAAATACGTGCTCGAGTCCCGGCTCGCCCGACGTGTCGAAGAGCTCGAGTTCGAGGACTTCGATCAGTATCTGATGTTCCTCACCGCTGGGCCGTACCAGATGGACGAGTTCCAGGAGATGTTCAACCGCATCACCATCAACGAGACGTCGTTCTTCCGGAACGAACCCCAGCTCGACGTGTTTGAACGCACCGTCCTGCCCAAGCTCCTTGAAGCCCGCAAAGCCACCAAGACCCTTCGGCTCTGGTCCGCCGCCTGCTCTTCTGGAGAAGAGCCCTACACCCTCGCTATCCAGCTCCACCGCACGCTCGGCGTCCGCCTCGCCGACTGGCGCATCGAGATCCTCGGCACCGACATCTCCGAAAAAGTCCTCGAGACCGCATCCACCGGCGTCTACACCCATTACGCCGTCCGCTCGGTCAACCCGATGGTCCTCAACCGCTACTTCAAACAAGAGGGCCGGAGCTACGTCCTCGACCCCGAGATCCGGTCGATGGTCAGCTTCAACAAGCTCAACCTCAAGGACACCCTCGCCGCCAAACGCTTCGGCACCTGGGATGTCATCTTCTGCCGCAACGTGATGATCTACTTCGACGAACAGATGAAGACCAGCTGCGTGAAGCTCTTCCACAACCAACTCAACGACGACGGCACGCTCTTCATCGGGCACAGCGAATCCATCCGCAACCTCGGCGTCCCTTTCGTCCAGACCGACAGCCCCCAAGGCTTTGCCTACGTCAAGGCCTAACCCATTTAGCCGCGGGTCAATGACCCGGGGCCGCGCGGCAAACCCGCTACCCCCCCTTCCACCCCCGTTGATCCAGGACCCATGAGCGACCTCGACCCTAGCCTGCTGCAAGACTTCCTCACCGAATCCGGCGAGCTCATCGAACAACTCGACGGCGACCTGGTCAAGCTCGAAGCCGCCGACCCCGCCGAGCAGGCCGACCTGCTCAACGCCTGCTTCCGGGCCCTGCACACCATCAAGGGCGCCGCGTCGTTCCTCGGGCTCGCCGAGGTCATCCGCTTTGCCCACGTGGCCGAAGACGCGCTCAACCGCCTGCGCAAGGGCGAGGTCGCGGTCAGCACCGAGGTGATGGACGCCCTGTTGCAGTCGGCCGACATCGTCCGCGCCCAGATCGACGACATCTCCGCCGGCTCCGCGATCACCGAAGCCCCCGACGACCTCGTCGCCCAGCTTCAGGCCATCATCGACGGTAAGGCTGTGGCCGACGCGGCTCCCGCGCCTGCCGAAGCACCACCCGAAGGCGACACGGCTTCAGCCGCGTCGAGCGACGACACGCCCGCTGTCGATCCGAACATGCCCCCCGGCAAGCCGCTGGGCCTGCCCGCTCAGAAGGCCGACCTTGTTGACTTCATGGTCACCGATCTGCAGGACGCGACCCCGCAGCTCGCCACTGTTGCCGACCAGCTGCTCAACGACGCCACGCGTGCCGATGCCGCCTCGAACCTTGCCGAGATCGCGGACAACCTCGAGAAGACCGCCGACTTCTTTGAGCTCGATGACCTGACGCGGGTGATCCGCCTGCTGGTCGAGGTCGCCGACGACCTGGGCGCCATGCCCGGCGAGCTGGCTCCCGAGGTTGCTGTGCGTGTCAAGACCGTGCAGCTCCTCGTAGACCGACAGGCCGAGTGGCTAACCAAGGACTACGCCCTCGCGTGGTCACTCGACACGTTCGAGCAGCGTTTCCGCGAGCTGTCGCAAGGTGTTGCTCTTCCCGAAGATGTCACCGGCCAGCATGGCGGCGACCCCGAAGCGATCCTCACGCTCGACGGCATCGTCGATGGCTCTGCCACCGGACAAATCGACACGCCTTCGGCTGCATCGATTGAGCCGGAGCCTACTCCCGAGAAACCCCAAGCCGAGGCCGCTCCCGAGCCTAAGCCCGAAGCCAAAGCCGACGCCAAGTCGGAAGCTAAACCCGAGGCCAAGTCCGCCCCGCCTGCGAAGGCCGCCGCCCCCGAGCAGACCATCCGCGTCGAGGTCTCCCGTCTCGAGTCGCTGCTCAACCTCGTCGGGCAGCTGGTGCTCAGCAAGAACCGCCTGATGGGCTTGTCTCGTCAAATTCAAGAGTCCAACGACGACCTCGAACAGGGCGAAGCGTTCACCAACGCCGCGTCCGAGCTCGACCGCCTCACCGGCGAGCTGCAGGTCGGCGTCATGCGCACCCGCATGCAGCCGTTGGCCAAGCTGTTCGACCGCTACCCCCGTGTTATCCGTGATATCGCCCGGGCCACCGACAAGAAGATCGACCTGGTCATCGAGGGCAAGGACACCGAGGTCGACAAGTCGGTGCTCGAAGCCCTGGCCGACCCATTGGTGCACATCCTCCGGAACTCCGCCGACCACGGCGTCGAGCCGCCGGACGTCCGCAAGGAAGCGGGCAAGCCCGAGACCGGCGTGATCCGTCTGACCGCCGAACACCAGGGCTCCCACGTCCGCGTCGCCATCATCGACGATGGCAAGGGGCTGAACCGAGAAGTCCTCGGCAACAAGGCCGTCGAACGCGGCCTGGTCACCGCCGAGAAGCTCGCCACGCTCTCCGACGAAGAGGTCTTCCGCTTCATCTTTGAGGCCGGGTTCTCGACCGCGAAGCAGGTCTCCGACCTGTCGGGCCGGGGCGTCGGGATGGACGTGGTGAAGACCAACATCCAGAAGATCAACGGCGACGTGCACATCCAGTCGACGCTCGGCAAGGGCACGACCATGGAGATCATGATCCCGCTCACCGTGGCGATCATGCCTGCGATGGTCGTCGGCGTTGGCGGGCCGCTCTACTGCATCCCGCTCCAGTCGATCGTCGAGATCGTCAGCCCCGAGGACGAGCAGCTCTACACCGTCCGCGGCCAGCAGGTCATGCGGATCCGCGACGACGTGCTGCCGTTGATCGACCTGCATGATCACCTGCCGCTGCCGCCCGGCGAAGAGCACATCGAGACCGACGAACAGCACGCCAACCGGTTTGCCGTCGTCGTGGCGGTCGGCGGCCAACGCGTCGGGCTCCGCGTCGACAAGCTCGTCGGGCAGCAGGAGATCGTCATCAAGCCGCTCGACGACACATACACCCAGGGCGGCCCGTTCAGCGGCGCCACCATCCAGGAGGACGGCCGCGTGTGCCTGATCCTCGACGTCGTATCGCTGATCAAGGCCTCGGCCTCATCGTCACCCGCCGTCGTCACCGCGACGCAGGTCCCGCAAGCGCCGCAACCGACCCCGGCCTAAACCACCGGATCGACGCAACGCGTCTTAAGCAACCCCCCTATCCGACCGACATTCCCTTAGTCAATCCATCACGGAGGCAGAGAAAAGTGGACAGCTCTTACATCACCCCATTCATCAGCTCGGTTACCAACGTCTTCGAGACAATGCTCCAGCTGCCCGTTGAAGTGCTCGAGCCCGGCCTCAAGGCCCCCGGCTCCGAAGGCCATGACGTCTCGGGCATCATCGGCATGTCCGGCGACGTCGAGGGCACGATCAACCTCTGCTTCCCGACCGCCGTCGCGGAACGCACCGTCGCCCTGTTCACCGGCATGGAGATCACCGCCGACCACGAAGACTTCGCCGACGCCGTCGGTGAGCTCGTCAACATGGTCTCCGGCGGGGCCAAGGCCCAGTTCAAGGGCAAGCAGGTCAGCATCACCACGCCCTCGGTCGTCATCGGCTCGGACCACAGCGTCTTCGGCCGCAAAGACACCGTCTGCGTCAGCATCCCCTGCGTCTGCGACCTCGGCGAGTTCGCGGTCGAGGTCTCCATCAAGCAGAACGCCATCGCCGCCGACGCCCCGGCCGAGTCCGCCGTCGCCTAAAGCACACCGAACCCTGAAGCCCCCAACGATCCAGACACGATTACTTGACGCCCCCCCGCGGGCCACTCGGAGAAAGCCATGAAGGTCCTGCTCGTAGACGATTCCAAGACGATGCGCAACATCCAGAAGGGCATCCTTGCCCAGCTCGGTTACTCCGACCTCGAAGAGGCGGTGGACGGCCTGGACGCGCTGAGCAAGGTCAACGCCGTCAACCCCGAACTGCTCCTGGTCGACTGGAATATGCCCAACATGGACGGGCTGACCTTCGTCAAGAAGTACCGCGGTAATGGCGGCAAGGCCCCAATCATTATGGTCACGACCGAAGCGGAGAAGTCCCGCGTGGTCGAGGCCATCAAGGCCGGCGTGAACAACTACGTTGTCAAGCCGTTCACCCCCGACGTGCTCTCGGAACGCATCCGCGAGACGCTCGAGCGGTGCAGCGTGGCGGCCTGATCGCACTCATCCCCCGCGTCCCGGACGCCCGTCTCACCCGCCTCTGACCCGTCCGCCCCAGCCGGCGTGATCGACGCACCCCCGACGCGCATCCGCCGTGACGAGGGCTCGTCATGATCACCGCCGAAGCCTTCCAACTCGTGATCGCTCCCGACAAGCGTCGGGCCACGCTCACCATTGCGCCGGGGACCCCCGCGACCACACCGGCACTCGCTGGTGTGATCCACCGTGTCGAAGAGCTGGGGCTGGTCAACGACGAACACCTGCAACGCCAAGCCGCGGTGCTGCTCACCCGTGCGAGCGAGAGCGACACCGCGGTCGAGGGCACCGTGGCTGAGGTGGTCGATCCGGTCAACGGCGAGCCGGGCCGGGTCGAATGGCTGGTCCGGCCCCCCGCCAAGGAAGAGGCGTGTGAAGAGGCGGACCAGTCGTCCCACTACGACCGCTCGAAGTTCATCACCGTCACCGCCGGGCAGACGCTCGGCAAGCTCTTCCGCCCCACCGAAGGCACGCCGGGCGTCGATCTCTTCGGCGAGCCGATCCCCGCCAAGCCCGGCAAGGCCTGCCCCTGTGAGATCGACACCAACTCGATCGCGGTCAGTCCCTCGGGTGAGATGACCTCCCGCATCGACGGCATCCTCAGCCAGAAGACCACGTCCGCCAAGGTCTCACGCGTGCTTGAGGTCTCCGAGGATGTCGACTTCTCGACGGGCAACCTCGACTTCGACGGCGATATCAACATCCGCGGCGGCGTCAAGGACTGCTTTGTGATCCGTTCGGGTCAGTCGGTGACGGTGCAAGGGCTGGTGGAAGCAGCGACGATCCACGCGCGGGAGGACCTGGAAGCCGTGGGGGGCATTGCGGGCCGGGAGCGGGCGGAGCTCCGTGTGGGCGGCGATCTGAAAGCGCGTTATCTGGACAACGTGCAGGCCGAGGTGGGCGGCACGCTGGTCCTGGAAAAAGAAGCGATCAACTCGACGATTATCACGAACGGTCTGGAGGGCCCGCGGGCCGCCCTGATCGGCGGGCGGACGACGCTGGTCGGGCCTGGCGAGATCGACACGCTGGGGTCGGATGCGGGCGTGAGTACCGAGGTGATCCTGTCTTCAGTGCCCCGGCTGGACGGCTACCTCGAGCAACTCAAACAGCTGGTGGACGAGCTGCGTCGGGAGCAGCGTCGGCTCGAGAAGCGGATCAACGAGCTGCAGCACAAGCCGTCGCTGCCGTCGGAAGAGGCGGATGAGCTACGGAAGGGTCAGAAGCGTTTGCGTGAGTTGGCGAAGGCGATGGCCACGGCGGAGCCCAAGGTCGAAGAGCTGGCGAAAGAGATCGCCGAGCAGAAGAGCCTGGACCTGCGGGTGCTGAGCATCGTGCACCCGGGGACACGGCTGATCTTCGGGCAGGCGGCGTACGCGTTCGCCAAGTCGTTCCAGGGGCCGCTGCAAGTGTTTGACGAAGACGGACAGACGATGGTGCAGATCGAGCGGGAGTCTCGTCCGAGGCTGCTGGCGTCGATGACGACGCTCGAGACGTTCCGGCCCTGAAAAGGATGGCCGGTTGGGCTGATTGTCCCGGCACCATTGGCCGATGGTGTTAGTGAGACAGGGGGTGGTTCACGGACTCTTCATGATGCCGATCCGCGTATTGATTACCGACGATTCCGCGTTCATGCGGCGAGCCCTGCGCACCATGCTGCAGGCGGAGTCGGACATCGAGGTGGTGGACGTCGCGCCGGACGGGAAGGTGGCGGTGGAGATGGCCGAGCGTTATCGGCCGGACGTGATCACGCTGGACATCGAGATGCCGGTGATGGACGGGCTTACGGCCCTGCGTCACATCATGCGGAAGTGCCCGACGCAGGTGCTGATGTGCTCGTCGCTGACCACGGAGGGCTCGGTCGAGGCGCTGCAGGCGCTTCGGCTCGGCGCAGCCGACTTCATCGCCAAAGATCAGTCGAACTTCTCGCTGAAGATCACGGACCTCCGGGAAGACTTGATCCGTCGGGTGCGGGCGTTGGCGGG
This sequence comes from Planctomycetota bacterium, assembly GCA_039025195.1. Lineage (GTDB taxonomy): Bacteria > Planctomycetota > Phycisphaerae > Phycisphaerales > Phycisphaeraceae > JBCCOW01. The sequence continues at coordinate 16,197 of JBCCOW010000049.1, read as the reverse complement.
TTCACGCCGACCTGCGGGTGGCTCTAAGCCGGCACTGAAACCCAAGTCGCCGGCCAATACCGGCACGCTGCCGCCGCTGAGCGATCGCAATCTGGACCTCGTGGTGATCGCGTCGTCGACGGGCGGGCCGCCGGTGCTGGAGACGCTTCTGACCGCGGTCCCCGCAGGGCTGCGTTGCCCGGTGGTGGTGGCCCAGCACATGCCGAGGGTGTTCACGGAGTCGATGGCCAAGCGGCTTGACGATGTGTGTGCCGTGCCGGCGGTGCTGCTGAACGACGGCGACCTGATCAAGCCTGGGGTGATCCACATCTGTGCGGGCGGGACGCACACGCACCTCTGCGGGACGCCTGGCCTGCCGACGGGTCTGCACGTCAAGCAATCGGACGAGCCCCGGGGCGATCTGTACAAGCCCTCGGCTTCGGTGCTGTTCGAGACCGCGTCCCAGTTCAGCGCGGGCCGAACGCTGGCGATTGTGCTGACCGGGATCGGCGATGACGGGCTGCGTGGTGTGAAGGCGCTGCACCCGCTGGGGGCGACGGTGCTGACCCAGTCGGAGCAGAGCTGCGTGGTGTACGGGATGCCGCGGGCGGTGGACGAGGCGGGGCTGTCGCACGCGTCGATGGCACCGGGTGCGATTGCGAAGGTATTGTCGGCTTTGAAGGGGCGAGCCGCGGCTTGATTGAATCGCGACGCGACTTATGCGCTATCACCGGTGGTGGCTTTGTGTACGTTGGTCTGGGGTGGGGATAACCACGCCTAGCGTGAGGCGTTCTCGTATGAGCCGTAGGATGCGGGGATGAGCCAACGGCGGACACGTCGAGCCAACACGGCGGCGCGGCCGGCCGCATCGGTGTCGTCCGATTGGGACCGCACGCACTGGCCGCTGCAGTGCCTGTACTTTCTGCTGCCGATGCTGGCGGCGTACCAGCTCGGGGCGATCCTGTACGCGCCGGACGATATGGCACGGGTGCCACCGATCTTGGCTGAGTCGCTGCTGCGTCGGTTCTTCGAGGTCTTCGGGGTCACGGGGGTTTATCTGCCGGGGCTGTGCGTGATCGCGGTGCTGCTGGGGTGGCACGTGATGAAGCGGGACCCGTGGGAGCCGGAGTGGCGGCTGTATGTGGGGATGCTGGTGGAGTCGTTGCTGTTGGTGGTGCCGTTGCTGGTGTTGGGGGCGGTGATCATGCGGGGGGAGAGTGTGCTGGCGGAGGTGGTGAACGGGGCTGCGGGTGGTGGTGGTGGGGTGGTTGTTGATGGGGCGGCGGGGCCGGGCGGGGCGGGGGTGGTGGGGCTGAGCACGCAGGCGCTCATGGTGATCTCGATCGGGGCGGGGATCTTCGAGGAGCTGCTGTTTCGGCTGATCGCGATCGCGTTGCTGCACGGGCTGCTGGTGGATGTGCTGCAGCTGCCGGACCGCTGGGGGATGGTGGCGGCGGTGGTGTGCTCGTCGCTGGCGTTTGCGTTCTATCACTTCGGGGAGAGCGACCCGCTGGTGTGGGCACGGTTTGCGTTGTACTGCCTGGCGGGGGTTTACCTGGCGGTGGTGTACATCGTGCGGGGGTTCGGGATCGTCGTGGCGGTGCACGCGATCTACGACGTGATTGTGTTTTTGTAGGCGCTGCCGGGGTTCTCGCGCGTGTTTCGTTCGCGCGTAGCGGGTGCACCGAAGGTGCCCGCGGTTTCGGAGCGGGACGCTTCGCGTCTCCCGCTACACAGGGAATGAGACCCGTTTCACCCGCCGGCGTCCTGGTTCGCACACCACTGAAACAACGCGGTCCACTCTCGGCGTTGCAGGTCCAACAGTTCGGCGGTCGGGGCGTTGGCGGTGCGCTGTACGTCATCGACGAACGCGTCCGGGTCGAAGCCGGGGCTGATCTCGGCGAGCACGGGGTGGTCGCCGGCGAGCCGGTACCAGTACTTGCAGTTGCCGAAGTCGCCCTCGCGGCGGTGCATGATGGCGTGCCAGTACGAGCCGGTCGGGGTATCGATCGACTGGGAGATCGTGTGCGACGCGTCGAGGTCATCGGCGTAGAGCCAGAGCCCGGCCTGCAGTTCGGGGTGGTCGGCGAGGGCGGGGTGAGCGACGGCCGCCTGGACCGCGTCGACCACCGGCGAGCCGGCGGCGGCGGACGGGACGAGGTCGGGCATGGCCTGGTCGAGCGGCAGGGCCTCGAAGACTGGGGCGGCGGCCTGGGCGATAGCGTCGGGGAGTTGCATGGGCGGATCGTACTGCGGCATGCCCGGTGGGGGTGGGGTAGTCTGCGAGGATGAGTGAGAAGCAAGAGTCAGATGGGGTGTCGTCGAATGTGGTGTGGCACGGCGGGTCGGTGGACGCGTCGGCCCGTGCGGAGCGCTTAGGGCAGACCGGCGCGACGCTGTGGTTCACGGGGCTGTCGGGCAGCGGAAAGTCAACGGTCGCGGTGGCGGCGGAGGCGGAGTTGTTTAAACAGGGCCGGGTGGCGTACCGCTTGGACGGCGACAACGTCCGGCACGGCCTGTGCGGTGACCTGGGGTTCAGCGAAGCGGACCGGTCGGAGAACCTTCGGCGGGTCGCGCACGTGGCGGCGCTCATGGCCGACGCCGGGCTGATCGTGCTGTGCAGTTTTGTCTCGCCGTTCAAGGCGGGGCGTGATGCGGTGGCGGAGGTGCACGCGTCGGCGGGCGTGCCGTTTTACGAGGTGTATGTCGATGTGCCGTTGGACGTGGCGGAGTCCCGTGACCCGAAGGGGTTGTACGAGAAGGCGCGGGCGGGTCAGATCAAGGATTTTACCGGCATTCATCAGGCGTTTGAAGCCCCCGAGTCGCCGGCGTTGCGTCTGCCGACGCATGAGCTGGCGGTGGAGCAGAGCGTGGAGCGGGTGGTGGGGTTGCTGAAGGACGAAGGTGTGGTGCCGGTATGAGTTGACGGGCGGGTGGGTGGGGTGGGTAGACGGCGTACGAAAAAGCCCGCCGGGTAAGCGGCGGGCTGATTCGTGGATGCTGAGTTTTGGGTTTAGCCGCGTCGACGGCGGAGCATCAGGGCCGGGGCGGCGAGGCCGAAGAGCACGAGCGAAGTGGGCTCGGGGACGACTAGGTTGATGCGGAATTGGCCGAGTGACTCTGCTCCGCTGCCAATACCACCGTCGGTGACGTCGAAGACCTCGAAGAGCGCGGTCGCGGAGGTGAAGTCACCCTCGGCGTTGGCGAGCACCCAGGTGGGGTGTTCGTCGAACTGGTTTCCGAGCGACAGGGTGTCGAGGGGGTTGACAAAAATCTCGCTAGATTGGAAGACGGCGAAGTTGGCGTCTTTCTCGATGAGTTGGACGACGATGTCGGCCGCGATGACAACGTTCTCGCCCACGCCTTCGATCTCGGAGACGAAGCCAAGGTCGGCGTTGGGGATGTTGCCTGGCGCGAGGGGCCGACTGGTGTATCCGCCGGGCTCGAAGTCGGGGGTCACCACGGTGAGAGTCGGCGGGGTGGTGCTCTCGTCGAGGCCGGCATCGACTGCGAACTCGAGCTCAAATTCGAAGGGGTCAGAGGGGGTGCCGGCGCCCTCTTGAGCGATGGCGATGTGGGGCAAGCCGTCTCCGTCGTCATCGCCATCGGCGAAGGCTGGGGCGGTCGAGAAGCCAGCGACGGCTACGACGGGCAGGAGCCGTTTGAGGCAGGTAAGTGCATTCGATTTATTCATAAGAGGTGCTTTCTCACAGGAAGGGTTAAAGCGGCACGCCGAACGGCGGCGTGCCGAAAGGAAAAACGGGCTATTTGGCGACGTTGGGCCAGAAGGCGTTGTTGACCCAAACGCGGACAAAGAGGGTACTCGATGGGTCAACCTCGAATACGTCTTTGCGTTCTGCTGTCTCGGCATGGCCGTCGAGGAACGCGTAGTTCGCTACCCGGTTGAGATGACGGTCCAACTGGAGTTGGTCTGAAATTACCGTGTCGTCAACGGGGTTGCTGTAGTAAGTCTCGGGATGAAAGTGGTCCGCTGTGGCGAAACCTGTATTACTGGTATCGGTGAGCTCGCCGATGTAAGCGGTCCTGCTTGGACGGAGTATGTCGTCCAGGTAGTTGGTGGCGGCTGGGTCGGAGCTCAGCCCGCTGAGTAGATAGTTGGTGGCGTAGCTCACGCGTCGCAGGCGGGCGTTGCTGTCCGGGACTTCCCAGTGGGGACTGTCGTCGGAGGGGCAGCGGTAGAGCAGCTTGTCAGAGCTGTACGACTCCAGCAAGAAGAACCAAGCCCCCTGTTCGACCTCCAGCACGCCACTATTACCGCCGTGGCTGAAGCCCACTGTGGGGAGGACGGAGCCAAGGGACGAGCTGTGATCGAAGGCGTAGTTTGTGGTGGCGATCGCCATCTGTCGGTTGTTGCTGAGACAGACCGACGTCCGGCCCGCCTCTCGAGCGCTGCCCAAGACGGGAAGCAAGATCCCCACGAGCAGGGCGATGACCGAGACGACCACCAACAGTTCGATCAGTGTGAAGCCTCGGCAGCGTGGTGCGTCATGGATGGGGAATGTCATGACGGATGCTCAGACACGCCGGACCGTGGATGGTCGATGGCCCACCGCAATGCGTGGGGGCTGGTGACGGGGGGGACGGGCGTGGGGTCCACGCAGTAAGTGCCAGATGATAACCCGTTCTCATTCAATGTCTATCCCCCGATCGCCTGATATTCAGGAGGTGCGGATGTCCTACGATCCCGGCCATGTCGTTCTGTGACCTGCACATGCATTCGACCGCCTCGGACGGGACGGACCCGCCCGAAGCGTTGCCCCGGCTGGTGAAGGACGCGGGGCTGACCGCGTTTGCGCTGACCGATCACGACACGCAGGACGGGCTGCTGGCCTGCGGGGCGGCGGCGAAACGGCTGCGGGTGGGTTTTATCCCGGGGATCGAGCTGTCGGTGGACCCGGTGGTGGACCCGGCGCTGGCGGGCTCGGCTGAGGGCGGGTCAGATGGCGAGGGCGGGGCGATGCGTCGGGGCACGCTGCACCTGTTGGGCTACGGGATCGATCCGGCGGACGCGGGGATCGGGGCGATCCGTGACCGCCTGCGGGAGAGTCGGCACGAGCGGAACCCGATGATTTTGGAGAAGCTCGCGGGGTTAGGCGTGGATGTGAGCTACGACGAGGTGATCGCGGCGGCGGGGGGTGAGGGCGGTGGGGGCGGTGGGAGTGGCAGCGGCGGTCAGGTTGTGGGTCGGCCGCACATCGCGCAGGTGCTGGTGGACAAGGGGTATGTCCGGTCGGTGCACGAGGCGTTCCGGCGGTACATCGGCGTCGGGGCCCCGGCGTACGCCCGGAAGGATCAGCTCTCGTCGGCCGACGCGATCGGGGCGATCAACGCGGCGGGGGGCCTGGCGGTTTTGGCCCATCCGGTCCAGCTCCGGCTGTCCGAAGATGAGCTCGAGCATGCGGTGAGCTTGTTGGTGGACCAGGGTCTGCGGGGGATCGAGACCCGTCACAGCGACCATCGGCCGGAGGACACGCGGCGGTTCGAGGCGTTGGCGGAGCGGTTCAACCTGCTGCCCACGGGCGGGAGCGATTACCACGGGACGCGGAAGTCGGTGGAGCTGGGCCAGTGCCGGGTGCCGGCGGAGGTGGGGCAGCGGCTGATGGAGGCGTTGGGCTGATGGCGGACCGGCCCGACACGGCCCGGCTCGCCAGTCGTGCACCGTGGTGGCTCGGCGATCTGCCGTATCCTGTCATGTATGGCCCAGCCCGCGATCGACCCCGAACTGCTCCGCATCCTGGTGTGTCCGCTGACCCGCAGCCCCCTGCGGCAGGAGGGCGAGTTACTCATCGCGGAGCGGCCCGCGGGAGCGGGGTTGAGGTACCCGGTGCGGGACGGCATCCCGATCCTGCTGGTGGAGGAGGCCGAGCTGCCGGAGGGGGTGGAGTCGTTGGAGGCGTTCCGGGAGCGGTACGCCGACGAGATCGCGGCGGAGCCGGGCTGAGCCGCGGTGGTGGGGGGGACAGTCGTCGGGCAATCGGCTTTCGTGGCGGTTGGATTACCCCGTTGGGGGGGTGGTCTGTTACTTTGTTAGACCGACTGGCCCGGCTGGGCCGATCTTTCTTGAAACGACCGCTGCCCCGAACCAGGAGCCTTGCTGTGAATGATGTCTCGACTCAAGCCGATGCCCCCGCGACGCCCGTTTCTGTCCGCCGTCGCGTGCCGGGGTCGCCGCTGCAGGTGACGGTGGGGCTGTGTGCCGCTTTGGCGTTGGCGTTGGTGCTGGTGACCGGCCAGCGGCTGGACGCTCAGGCGGGGCAGAACACGGTCGCGGTGGCGGATGTCGAGTCGGTGATCCGGAAGCTCGCGGTGCAGGACTTGTTCCAGGCGGAGCTGAACAAGCGGCAGGCCCGGATCCAGGCGGACAAGCAGCAGCGGGAGGCCGAGATCGAGCAGCTGCAGGCCCGGCTGAAGGTGGCGGCCCCGGGGACGGATCAGGCCCGTGAGATTGAGAACAACATCGTGCTCAAGACGATCCAGCTCGAAGCCTTGCTCAAGTTCGAGCAGGCCCGGCTGACCCGCGACACCTCGCTGCACTTCGCCAAGGTCTATCAAGACGTGATCCAGTCGGCGGGGCGGATCGCGGCACAGAACGGCTACGCGGTGCTGATGTACAAGTCGCCCGAGCCGGACTTGGAAAAGTTGGCCCCGAAGGACCTGGCCCAGGTCTTCCAGAACCGCAAGGTGCTTTGGCACGACGGGGCGGTCGACCTGACCCAGCAGATCATCCTGCAGATGAACAACGACTTCAACGCCCAGTAAGCACGGCCCGTTCCCGGGCCGATCGGCAGGCGGTTGATCCGCACCGACCAAGTCCCGCCTGCTCCGCCCGCCCCGCCTGTCTCGCCCTTGCCGACCTACACCACCGCCCAGATCGCACAGCACGTCGACGGCCAACTCACCGGCCCCGATGACCTGACCCTCAACGGCCTCGCCGACCTCGACCGGGCCCAGCCCGATCAGCTCACGTTCCTTGGGGATGTGAAGCTGATGCCGGCCTGGGAGTCTTGCGCCGCCGGGGCGGTGCTCGTTAGCGAAGGCATTGAGGCGGTGTCTCACCCCGAACGCCGGCAGGCAGTGATCACGGTGCCGTCGGCCGACCTGGCGATGGCGTCGGTCTTGGAGCTCTACGCTCCGCCGCCGCCCGTGCTGGAGCCGGGCATCCACCCGACGGCGATCGTTGACCCCACCGCGACGCTTGGTGAAGGCTGTGCGCTCGGGCCCTACTGCGTGGTCGGGCCGCACGCCGTGCTCGGCAAGGGCTGCACGCTCCACGCCCACGCCACTGTTTACGACCACGCCCAACTCGGCGACCACTGCACGCTCTGGGCCAATGCCGTGGTCCGCGACCGCTGCACGCTGGGCAATAACTGCACACTGCACCCCGGTGTGGTCATCGGGGCCGACGGCTTTGGGTACCGGCCGGGGCAGGACGACGCCGGCCAATTCCGGTTTGTCAAGGTCCCGCAGATCGGCACCGTCACGCTCGGCAACGACTGCGAGATCGGCGCGAACACCACCATCGACCGCGCCAAATTCGACGCCACCGTCCTCGGCCACGGCTGCAAGCTCGACAACCTGATCCAGATCGGGCACAACTGCGTCCTCGGCAACCACGTGGTCATCGCGGCGTGCACCGCCGTCGGTGGGTCATGCACCATCGGCGATGCCACCATGATCGGTGGCGCGTGTGACATCGCCGACCATGTCAAGATCGGCTCACGTGTCCAGCTCGCCGGCGGTGCTCAGCTGATCCACGAAGTGCCCGACGGGGAGACCTGGGTCGGCTCCCCCGCCTGTCCCGCCAAGGCCAAGTTCAAAGAGCTCGCCGCGATCCGCAAGCTCCCCGACCTGCTCAAGGCCGCCCGGCCGTTGATGCAAGAGGCAGCGAAGCCCGCGGAGGCCAGCCCATGACCGCCGCCTCTTCGCCCACCCTCAGGCCCGCCGACCCGCCCACCGAAGAGGTCCAGCACACCCTTGCCGATGAGGCGACCGTCTCGGGTAAAGGGCTGTTCAACGGCGTCGACGCGACGCTCCGCTTCCTGCCCGCGCCCGACAACCACGGCATCGTCTTCAAACGCACCGACCTGCCCGACGCCGACCCGATCCCCGCGCTGGTGCACCACGTGGTCAAGCGCCCCCGGCGTACCGCGCTGAAGCTCGGCGAGGCCGGCGTCGATACGGTCGAGCACCTGCTCTCCGCGGTGGCGGCGCACCGGATCGATAACCTCATCGTCGAGATCGATGCGCCGGAAGTGCCGGGCGTGGACGGCTCAGCAAAACCCTTCTTCGATGCGCTCGGTGAGGCGGGTATCGCCGCGGGCTCTGCGGCGCGTCAACGCCTCCGCGTCACCGAGCCGGTAATGATCCGCCACGAGGACGCGCTGGTCGCCGCGACGCCGAGCGACGCCGACGACGCCCAGCTGCTCTACGAGCTGGACTACGGCGACGGGCCGATCGGCCGGCAGATCCACACCTTCGACATGACCCGTAATAGCTACGGCGACGAGCTCGCGGGCTCACGCACCTTCTCGCTGCAGCACGAGGCGGAGGCGGCGCAGGAAGCCGGGCTGTTCCCGCACCTCACGGTCGACACCGCGCTGGTCATCGGGACCGACGGCAAGCCGCTCGGCTCCAACACCTACCGCTTCGACAACGAACCGGTCCGCCACAAGATGCTCGACCTCATCGGCGACCTCTACCTCCTTGGCGCCCCGATCGCCGGCCGCATCGTCGCCTACAAGTCGGGCCACCCCATGAACCACCGGCTGGTCCGTGAGCTGATCCGTCAGCACCGCGCCAACCGGTTCAAGGCCCTGTCCACCTCGGAAGTGAAGCTCGACATCCGCCGCATCTTCCGGATGATGCCGCACCGGTACCCGATGCTGCTGGTCGACCGTGTGCTGGAGATCGATGCCGATCGCCGAGCCTTGGGTGTGAAGAACGTCTCGATCAACGAGCCGTTTTTCCAGGGCCATTACCCGCAGACCCCGATCATGCCCGGCGTGCTGATCGTCGAGGCGATGGCCCAGCTCTCGGGGTTACTCATCGGGCAGAGCCTGGATCAGGTCGGCAAGCTACCTGTGCTGTTGTCGCTGGACCGGGTGAAGCTGCGTCGGCCGGTGGTGCCGGGGGATCAGCTGTTTATGGAAGCGGAGGCGGTGAAGGTGCGTCGGCGGATCGCGCAGATGCGCTGCCGGGCGTATGTGGGTGAGGAGCTGGCCGCGGAGGCCGAGGTCCGGTTCATGATGGTCGATGACGACCAGGAATGAATGGAATGGTGATTGAGTGATGGCTTGATTCCCTGATTTGTAAAATCAACCGAATCAATCCTGCTCAATCATTCGATCTATCAATCAGGCTATGCCAACAGTTCACCCCACCGCGATTGTCCACCCCCAGGCCGAGCTGGCGTCGGGGGTGTACGTGGGGCCGTATTGCACGATCGACGGCGGGGTACGGATCGAGGCGGGGACGGAGCTGCGGTCGCATGTGTCGGTGACGGGGAACACAGTGATCGGGCAGGGCAACGTGGTCTGGCCGTTCACCTGCATCGGGGCGGACCCGCAGGACCTGAAGTACGAGGGCGAAGACTCGCGGACGATCGTCGGCGACCACAACGAGATCCGCGAGAACGTCACGATCCACAAGGGCACCGCCAACGACCAGGGCCAGACCGTCATCGGGTCGCACAACCTGATCATGGCCTACGCACACATCGCCCACGACTGCATCATCAAGGACCACGTGGTGATCACCAACGCGGTCCAGCTCGCGGGGCATGTCTTGATCGAAGACGGTGCCGCGATCGGCGGGGCGTCGGCGGTGCACCACTTCGTGACCATCGGCAGCGCCGCGTTCGTTGCCGGGATGACCCGTGTGGTCCACGATGTGCCGCCGTACATGATGGTCGAGGGCAACCCCGCCAAGGTCCGCGGCGTCAACACGATCGGCGTCCGGCGCCGCGAACTGCCCCCCGGCACCGGTGAAAAGCTCAAGGACGCCTACCGCCGGCTGTACCGCTACATGGAGGAGGGCGGCGTCGGCGAGACCGCCGCCGCGCTCGACGCCCTGGAGTCTGAATACGACGGCTGCCCCGAGGTGCTTGCGGTTGTCGGTTCGGTCCGCCAATCGACTTCGGGTGTGCATGGCCGCTACCGCGAAGCCCTCCGCACCGACGACCGGTACACAAACCCGGCGAAGTAGACCAGCCACGGTGATGCCGTTGCCGTGACCGGTCGATAGCATTGAGGTATGGCGGATGCTCCTTACCTCATCACTGGCGTGGCGGGTCTGGTCGGCTCGACCCTGGCGGACGTGCAGCTGGCACGGGGCGAGCGGGTGGTTGGGGTCGATAACTTCAACGACTACTACGACGTGAGCCAGAAGCGGGCCAACGTCGCGGCGGCCCTCGAGCACGAGGGCTTCACGCTGGTCGAGGCGGATATCCGCGACAGCGAGAAGATGCTCGCGGTGTTCCGGGAGCACCGGCCCCAGGCGGTGGCCCACCTCGCGGCGATGGCCAACGTCCGATACTCCATCGGGCGGACCCCGCTCTACACCGACGTCAATATCAATGGCACGGTCGCGTTGCTCGAAGCCGCGAAAACCCTCGGCGACGACGCGGGCGACCCGGTGGCGGCCCCGAACTTTGTGTTCGCCTCGACCTCGTCCGCGTACGGGCACACCGATCGGCTGCCATTCACCGAGGACGACCCGGCGAATGCGCCTCTTTCGGCGTACCCCGCGTCGAAGAAGGCGGGTGAACTGCTGGGCTACACGTATCACAACCTGCACGGGATGAACTTCACCGCGGTGCGGTTCTTCAGCGTGTACGGGCCGAGGGCTCGGCCGGACATGATGCCGTTCATGATCACGGACCGGATCGCGAAGGGGCAGACGATCACGCTGTTCAATGCGGGGCAGATGAAGCGGGACTGGACGTATGTCGAGGACATCGTGTCGGGGGTGGTCTTGGCGATGGACAAGCCGTTGGGCTACGAGGTGGTGAACCTGGGGCGGGGCGAGCCGGTCTTGATGGCCGATTTTGTGACGATCATTGAGGAACTGGTGGGGAAGAAGGCGGTGTTGGAGACGCCCGAGGCGCCGCCGTCCGAACCTGCGATCACGTTTGCGAATATTGATAAGGCCCGCCGGCTGCTGGGGTACGACCCGCAGACGCCGGTCTGTGAGGGGCTGGAGAAGCTCTGGGCGTGGTACGCTGCCCGGGAAGCGGCTGCGGTTTAGGGCGGTGGGTGGGGTGTTGAAGTCTCTGAGGTGCCGAGTTGATTTGGGTTGCCGGACTACTGCTGGTGTTTGTGGTGATGCTGGCGTTGAGCCTGCGGTCGCCGGCGTGGTTTATTGGGCCGTTGTATGGCCTGTTTGTGTTCGAGCAGGCGTTGCAGGCGCACTTCGCGTTCTTCGTGGCGAACCGGTCGTTCGTCAACCTGATGATGGCGGGGATTGTGCTGTTGCTGCTGGGGTATCAGAAGGCCAAGGGCGAGCTGACGATCAAGACCGGGCCGATGCTGGCGGCGACGGTGGGCCTGGTGCTGCTGAGCATCCTGTCGATGGCGTGGTCGATCCAGCCGGAGATGACCAAGAGCTTTTTTCTGCGGGATATGCGGCTCTTTTTGTTGATTATCGTGTCGGTGCCGCTTCTGGTCCGGTCGATGGACGACGCGTGGGTGGCGATCAAGTCGGTGCTGCTGTTTTCCGTGGTGGCGTCGATCGTGCTGATGCAGTCGACGCAGGTGTTTATGCGGCAGGTGGTGCTGGTGGGCCAGGTCACGGGCTTCGGGCAGGAGGGGTCGGTGCGGAGCAACCCGCTGGTGGTGGCGACGGTGGCGGGTTATGCGGCGATCCTGACGCTGGTGGTCCCGCTGCGGGGGCTGGGGGTGGTGTGGACGATCGGGCGGTTCGTGCTGTTTGCGATCTGCCTGGTGGCCATCATCCGGACGGGTTCGCGGGGTCAGCTGGCGGCGGCGCTGGTGGTGTCGTTGGTGGCGTACCCGCTGGCGCACGGGCAGGCGGGCATGGGCAAGAAGATGCTGGCGACGCTGGGGAGTGTGTTCGTGCTGGGGCTGATGGTGTTCGTGCTGGGGCAGTACGCCCGGGGCGGGCGTTGGGACCTCGCGGGCGGGATCGAGACGTATTCGGGGACCCGGCTGGGGTTTGTGGGTCAGCTGCTGGCGTATTGGGCGGAGGCGGGGCCGGTGGCGTGGCTGCTGGGGATCGGGTCGGCGGCGGCACGGTCGCCCGAGGTGTTGGGCGGGGTGTACACGCACGTGGTGGCGGTGGAGGTCCTGGGTGAGCTGGGGCTGGTGGGGTTCACGCTGCTGCTGATCGTGTTGTGGCGGGCGGTGTACAACGTCCGGCACCTGCTGCGGGTGTGTGGGCCGTCGCCGGTGCTGCGGTGCACGGTGGTGGGCTGGGCCGCGCTGCTGCTGTTCGATTTCATGCTGAGCTTCAAGCAGGGCACGCTGTTGGGCTCATCGCGGCTGTTCGGCAGCCTGTTGATGATCGAGTGCATGGCCTTCCTGGTGACACGCGGCCGATGGGTGACGGCCGACCGGCAGGTCGCGCTGCCAGACCTCACGGCGCAGCCGGCTCAGCCCGGCCTGCCCGCCGCCGTGCCATAAGCCGCTCGGCGAGCATCTGCTCGACCGCGAACCACCAATCCGCGTTGGGGTCCCATTGCTGGCGGAACCCGCCCCAGAGGATCATGCCCTGGGCGTGGTCAGCGACGAGGTTGAGGCAGCGTTCCCAGAACGGCAGCGGCAGGCGTTCGGTGCGTTGCTGCGGGTTGCCCCCGTTGTGGAACTCGTGCCAGAGGAACGGGTAGACGGGCTTGCCGTAGGCGTGGGCGGCGTCGAGCATGCCCCGGGCGTAGACCTCCCAGCGGTCGGGCTTGTTGTAGAAGGCATAGAGCGAGGGGCAGACGAAGTCGAGCAGGTCCGCGAGCGGGGCGAGCCAGCCGTTGCGTTCCGCCAGGCGGATGCGTTCGATGTGTTTGGGATGTCGCTGATAGGGCCAGTACGCGCGGTGGGGCACGATGGAGTAGACCCCGATGCGGAGGTCGGGGTTGGCTTGGCGGAAGCTCTGGATCGTTTGCCGGAAGCGTTCGACGGTATAGCGGGCCTGGTTTTTGGTGCGGGTGGGCCAGTGTTCGATGTTGAGGATCAGCGGCCGGTGGGCGGGGCGTGCGTGGGCTATGCGGTCGACGACCTGTTGGCGTGGGGGTCGGCTGCGGTCTGCGTCTTGGCCGGGCCAGAGCGTGCTGGGGTAGGCGACGCGGACGCGCTGGATGCCGAGGGGCCAGACGTTGGGCTGGTTGCCGTGGAGGAACGCGGTGTAGACGGTGGGGACGCGGGGCGGCTGAGCAGCGGGTTGTGATGCCGGCGCGGTGGCGGGCTGGCTGGAAGGCTGGGTGGCGGGTGGTGAAGGGGTGGGTTGGGCGAAAGCAGGGGTGACGGGCGCGAGGCCGCAGGCGGTGCCTGCGAGGGAGATCGCCAAGAAACGCCGACGGGTCACCGGGTCGTGTGGCGTGAGGTCGATCGGGTGTGTGGGATGCGGCTCGGGCACAGAGGCCAGCTTACCGAACGCCTGTTGCGGAATGCCAGTGTGTCAGAGCCGATCGCGGACCGCGTCGGTCAGTTCGCGGATCAGGCTTTCCAGCGGGACCGGGTCGGGGCAGGTCGGCACGCGGACGTCTTCCCGGCGGAGCCGGCGTTCTTCGATCCGGCGGGCGGCGGCGAGGACGCCCGAATGGTTCTTCTTGCCCATCGCCCGGGCGATCTCGGGGTACGACATCGGGGCCAGGCGGTGCAGCAGGTAGGCGACCAGCGACCGGGCGGTGACAATGTGGGCGTGCCGGCTGCGCCCGAGCAGGTGGTCTTTTTCGAGGCCGAACCGGCTGCAGACGACGTCGACAACATCGGCGAAGCGGACGGGTCGGGCGGGGGTCAGGCTGCGTCCGGGGACGCCGCGGAGCAGGCGGTCGACCAGGGCGTGCCCGATGGGTTCGGACAGGACGTTGCCGACGCCGCGGGCGGAGCCGCCGCGTGAGCCGCTGATGGATGCCAGCGCGTACAGTTTGGTGAGCTGGCCCTCCATCTCACGGACCGAGCCATCGCAGCGCTGCACGAGCAGCTCCAGCGCGGCGGGCTGGAGCACCATGCCCATCCGCATCGCCAGGGCCCGCATCAGCGACCGCCGGGTCTCCGCGTCGGGCTGCTCGACCTGCACGACCATGCCGCGGAGGCAGCGGTTGATGAGCGGCTCGGAGAAGCTGTGGATCAGCCTTGGGTGGCAGTCGGAGGCGAGCACGACGCGGGCGCCGCTGAGCTCGATCTCGTTGAAGCAGTGCAGGAACTCCTGCTGGGTCTTTTCCTTGGCGGCGAGGAAGTGGACGTCGTCGACCGCGAGGAGGTCGAGGTTGCGGATGCGTCGGCGGAACGCGGGGAGCGTGTTGGTCTGGATCGCGTGGATGAAGCTGTTGGTGAACTGCTCGCCGGTGGTGTAGACCAGCCGGGCGCGGGGGTGGTTTTCGAGGAGGCGTCGGCAGAGGCCCTGGACGAGGTGGGTCTTGCCGGTGCCGCAGCCGCCGGGGAGGAACAGCAGCTGGGTGCCGGACAGGAGGGGGTCGGGCACGGCGGGCGTGTCGGGCTGGGGCGTGTCCTGAGCCTCGGCAAGGCGGCAGGCGGCGGCGTAGGCGAGCTGGTTGGAGGGGCCGACGATGAACTGTTCGAGACGGTGGCGGAGCTGGGCGTTGGCCAGGGGGTAGCCGGCATCAAGCCCGGTCAGGGCGGTCCGCTTGGGGCGAGCGGTGGGGTTGATGGCCGGTTGAGGGTTGGGGTGTGCGGGAGGCGTGGTGGAGTGAGGGGATGCTGGGGTGTGATGAGGCGTGGCGGTGGCAGGCTCGTCCGCGGGAGGGGTTGAGTTGGGCCGTGCACCGTCAAACAGGGCCTCGTCCACCACGATGTCGACAGGCACGCCGGCGTCACACTCCGCGTTCACGGCCGACTCGATCGCTCCGCGGTACTGACGCTCCATGCGGTCGGCGTGATAGGTCGTGGGCACGGCCACGCGGATCCGCTGATCGTCGGCGAGGTAGTCGAACCGCGCGGTGGACGCGAACCACATCTGGAACTTGCGGGGCCCCAGGTCGGTTTCGAGTCGGCGGGCGAGGCGCGCACCGATCGCGCGTTGGGTTTGAATGGCGGTCAAGGACAACCTCATTTCCGAATTGGCCAGACACGACGACCGGTGGCGAACTCCCTGACGGGCGGTCGGTGTCGGCGATGAGAGCGGAACAAGCCCGACCAATCACCATCGGCCGGGAACGCGTTGTGGGTCCTTCCTGTTCGTCTGCTGGGTCCTGCTGTCCTGCACACACACGCTGCAGAAAACCCTGGAAAACAGGGGTTTTTCGCACCGCTCGGAGCAGCGGGGAGACGCCGGCGAGTCCTTCGCCGCAGGCGACCCACCTTAAACCCGGCCGATGAGACCGGCAACCCAATAAACCCTGCATCAGCCCTTCACAAAACGCTCATCGTGTGCCAACACAACCCGTTACGAACTTGAACGTTTTTTCTCCACCGCCCCCGCACAGCCCTCACACCCGCATGGTTCGTGGATAAGGCGTGAGCAAGTCGTGAGGGAACGAAGATCAGTGTGGGGAATGTCAAGGATGCGAGGGTGAATGCTCACGATGCGCGCTTGCTCAACGCGTTCGACATTGAGCCGACTTATCGGTTTGACGTGCTGCGGATCATGGCGAGCTTGCGGGCTGTGGCCCGGAACCCCAGCGAGCGGTACAGGCTCACCGCCGGCTCGTTGCGGTCGTCGACCGCGAGCAGCAGACGCTTGCCGCCACGGGCGTGCACCCGGGCCATGCCGTGACGCAGTAGCCGACCCGCCAAGCCCCGGCCCCGGAACCGCTTGGCCACGCCGAGATACACCAGCTCGTACGTCTCCGCCGCCCCCCTCACCCCCCCCCATTGTGCCCATCTATGCTTATCCTCTTCATTTTCAATTTTTGGGCATGAAATCTAAAATATTGACATGGACAAAAACCACGCTTCATCTTTGACCAACAAGTCTACTGAATTAACAAAGTTAATTGAGTTTTTCAATTTTTACTAATTGCCTTATCAATAAAGTTGTATGTTGTAGTGCCGACGAAGAAGGACGATCATG
>JBCCOW010000048.1:0-32284 GCA_039025195.1 Planctomycetota bacterium | reverse complement strand
GAAGGCGACCCAGGGGTTGGGTCGCCTTCGAAGCTCACGTTCACGGGTAGGGCGGGCGATGTCCCGAACCCCAATTCAAGGTGGGTGCGTCGCCGGGTCAACCGGGCCTTCCACTCGGGGGAGGCTTGGCCGTCGTGCCCAACTCGGCTCCCTTGGGATTCGACAGGTTCAGGAGCATTTGGCCCGTGATCCTGCCCCGCGAAGGCGAGCGAAGCCTTGTCTGCCTTAAGTCTATCGGGCGGTCCGTTGCGGTCCAATGAATCCGCAAGAGAAGTTTTCAACCGTTCATCATGGGGCTTGCCAAGGGGTGTTCGGCGCGTTAAGCGGCGAACGGTCAGGAGCCGGAGGTATCGATGATCGGGAGCTGGAGCACCATACCCTCGCGGATGTTGTCGGGGCTGTCGCCGATGAGCTGCCGGTTGGCGGCGTGGATGCGTCGGAAGTAGCGGGCGGAGCCGTAGACGCGTTGGCTGATGGCGGTGAGGCTGTCGCCAGGACGGACGGTGTAGGTCCGGCCGCCGGTGGGTGCGGTGGGCACGGGCGGGGGCTCGGCACTGGCGTCGAACGCAGCGATTTGCTGACGGGTGGGGAGGCGGAGCTCGTCGCCGGGCTTGATCTTGGTGGGGTCGATGGTGGGGTTGGCCCGGGCGATGACGGACCAATACTTTGGATCGTCGTAGAGGCGTTCGGCGATGACCCAGAAGTTGTCGCGGGGCTGAACGGTGTAGGTGCGGGCGGTGGGCGCGTTGGCGGGGGGTGTGGCCGACGGGGTGGTGGTTTGAGTGGTGCGACCGCCGAGTGTGATGGAGGGGGTAGGAGAGGTGGGAGTTGCGGGTGTGGGGTTGACGGTTCGCGTGGTGGGTGTCGCTGGAGAACTTGCGGGAGTGAGGGTTGCGGTGGTCGGCGGTGTTGGTGTGGTCGTTGGGGGAGTGGTGGGGGTGTGGGTTTCGGGGGTGGCTGGGGTTTCCGTGGTATCGCCCTGTGGTACCGGGTTGGGGGCGACACGCTGGCTGAGGAAGTCGGCGGGGCCGATGAGGGGTCGGTCAGCGAGCGTGGTGCGTGATGGGGTTTGGGTGGGTGGCGGCGGCAGCGCGTCGGCGGAGTGGGGATCGACGGCGGGGCTGGTGGGGCCTGGCGTGTTCGACGCAGCCGCGGTATCGGGCTGGGCCAGTGCCTGGTCGGCCGGGTTGGCGCCTGCAGTCTCGGCCGGGGCGTCGCCGCCGGGTCGGGTGATCTGGTAACCGATGACCAGCGTGAGCAGGATGACCGCCACAACGAGCCCGATCTTGTAGGAGGTGTTCATGCGTTGAGTGTACCCGGAGGGGGTCGGGATCACAGGTGGTTGATGGTCCGAGGCGCGGCGGACGGGACGTGGTCGAGGCGATGGGTGAAGGGTTAGCCCTTTGGGTGTATTGCGGGCGGATCGCGGTGGAGTCGCTGCTGGGGGGCGGTGCTGCCAAGGCTGGGGTATTGGGGCGGCGGCGTATGTCGGGTTCTTTGAGTACGCCGGACATGGCCACGACTATGGTCGCTCACATAGGCACGATTCGATATTGCATCCGGCCGCAACGCCATCCAGCGGTATTATTGTTGGTCGGTTGGTAGCCCCAGCCGAGCCCACCCGCACCCCTACCCTTCAAGGCCTCGCCCTAACGAGCATTCACATGACCATCCGCACTCCATCTGGGACGACGCCGTTCTCGCCGCGGGTCTCGTTCACGCTGGCGGCCTTGCTGGTGTTGGGGCTGGTGACATGCCTGATCGGGTGCCAAGAGACACGCCGGGAGGACAAGGGTTTCGGGCCACCGTCGATTGGCGGGCCGCCACGCAGCGGCGGGCCGGGGGCGGATGCAGGTGAGCCGGAGCTGGCGGCGCCGGACCTGATACTGGCGTCAAGCGGTATTTCGATGGGTGAAACCGAAGTGGATCGCAAGGCCGAGCGGGAGATGGCGTTGGTCTTGGGTAGCTTTGAAAACCCGGTGCGGGCCGATGGTATTGCCGGCCTACAGACTTACCTCAACCGTCTGCGCAACGCGGCGGGCGAACAGGTCGTGTTTCGGCGAGCGGGCACGTTTCTAGCAAAAGACGGCACGCCCCTGGACGGGTTTCGGCTGTTCGACCCCGACACGGGCGGTGAGCAGCTGGTGTTCCTCGATCTGCACCATCCGGGGCACCGAGAAACGCAAGCCATCCCGGGATACAGGCTGGTCCCGGCCGAGGCCACCGCCACACGCGATGAGCGGTGACCCTGCTGTGGTGAGCGGTCAGGCTTCCCAAGCCGCCGGGCATCTCGGTCAGCCGGTATAGTCCGGGGGTGCATCAGGTTGTTCAGGGACGAGATCGACGCACGGATTGGCGGGCACGCCTGCATGTTGCCTTGATGGCGGCACTGCTTGCCGCGGTGGTGACGCTGCATCAGCACGCCCAAGAAGACACCCCGGCCGCAGCCCCAACGCCGGAGTCGCCATTCGCAGGGCCCATCCTCGAAGACGACGCGGTGCTGGCGGGGGCACGTGCGGTCAGCTGGGAAGAGGACGGCGTGCGGTTCGTCCGCCTCAACGACGACGTTCGGCTCCGGATCGGTCACTACACCATCGAGGGCAAGTCGGCACTGATCCGGATCGACCGGCAGGACCCCGAGATCAGAGACATCAAGCACCTGGCGATGGTGGTGGACCAGGCGACCTCACGGGGCGGCGCGGTCGCGGAGGCGGAGCGGCTGCTCGTCACGCTGAGCACGCGGGGTAGTGTGCAGCTGAAAACGGACTTGTTCCAGCCGATCGACGCGGCGCCGCCTGACGCGTTTGTGGATGCGGCGCGGGCCCGGATCGACCGGTACTTCCAGGCGCTCAATCAGCCGACGCTCAGCGTGCCCCAAGCGGCGCTGCTCGAACCCCAGGTGCTGGCACGGCGTTCGGCCAGACGGTCTGAAGTCGCCGCCGATCGCCAGAGCGATCCGCTGCTGCCCGAGTTGGACCCGACTCGGCGGCGGGCCGATGGGGTAGCGCGTGATACAGGTCGGCGTCAGGTCGATGGCGAGACGGTCCCCGAATCGATCCTGCCCACCCGTGGAACGGTCTACTACGACACCGCGGGGTTTGCGTTCCGCTTCGCGTCGGACGGGGCTGAAGGCCGGCCGGAAGACGCGTTGATCCTGCTCGGGCCCGCCAGGCTGGCGTATCAGGACTTTGAAGACGGGCGAACCGTCACCCTCAAAGCCCAGCGGATGGTGGTGTACTTCGACCGGGAGGACGGTTCCCAGCCGCTGTCACCTCAGCAGGTCGGCTCGGAACAGATCACGGGCATCTACCTCGAAGACAACGCGGTAATCAGCAGCGGCGACTACACCGTCCGCAGCCCGCGGGTGTTTTACGACCTCAAGAACAACCGCGCGATCCTACTCGACGCGGTGCTCTACACCTGGGATACCGAGAAGGGCGTCCCGCTGTACGCCCGGGCCGAGGTGCTCCGGCAGACCGCGACGGACCGCTTCGAGGGGGAACGCGCACTGCTCACCACGTCGGAGTTCGCCGAGCCCCACCTCGCAATCGGGGCCAGCCGGTTCACCGCCTCCAGCAAACAGCTGCTGGACGGTGCCAAAGGGGTTGGGTTCTCTGCCGAAGGCGTGACGCTGCAGGGCCAGGGCGTGCCGTTCTTCTACCTGCCTGTGCTGGCGGGCGAGGGGCGTGACCTGCCGCTGCGTCGGCTGGAGGTGGAGAGCCAATCGAACAGCGGCATCCAGGTCGAGAGCCGGTGGGACGCGTTCGCGTTGTTCGGCCAGACCGCCCCCGAAGGCGTTCGGCTCGACAGTCTGATCGACTACCGCGGCGACCACGGGCTCGGGCTCGGTTTGGACCTGCGCTACAACCGACCCGAATACCGCGGCAACGCGCTCGGCTACCTGCTCCCGCAGGACAACGGCGACGACGAGATCGGTGGCCGGCCCGAGATCGACCAGGACGGCGACCCCCGCGGGTTCTTCCGGCTGCAGCACCGCCAACGCCTGCCCGGTGGTTTCGACCTGTCTATCGAAGGTGCCTACGTCTCCGATGAAACCTTCCTCGAAGAGTTCTACGAATCGCTGGCCTACTCCGGCAGGCCATTCGAGACCTCCATCAACCTCCGCAAGCAGGAAGACGACTGGGCCTTTACCGCCTACGCCGGCGGCAACAGCGATGACTTCCTGCCGCAGCTCGCCCCCCTAACCTCGCCGGGCTACACCGTCGATCGACTCCCCGAGCTGAACTACCTCGTGACCGGCCGGTCGTTGCTCGACGACCGCGTGACCTACTTCGCCGACTACAGCATCTCCCGCGTCCGCGCCGACTTCGGCGACGACACCCCCGCCGACCGCGGCTTCACCGATGCCCAAGCCCAGGCCCTGTTCGGCATCAATGCCAACACCCCGTTCCGCGACCGCTTCCCCGGCTTCCCGACCGACTACCGCACCCGCATCGACACCCGGCAGGAGTTCTCCGCACCCGTCCGCATCGGGCCGATGGACGTCACCGCCTTCGCCGTCGGACGCGCCACCGGCTACGACGACGACTTCTCCGAATTCAACGGCGGCAACAACGACGAATACCGCCTCTACGGCCAGGCCGGGCTCCGCGTCGGCACCGAGCTGCACCGCACCTACCGCAACGTCGGCAGCTCGCTGCTCGACCTCGACGGGCTCCGCCACCTCATCACCCCGCAGGCCACCGTGGCCTTTGGCGACACCACCCTGAATTCCGTGGCACTGCCCACGTTCGACGCCGATATCGAAGACCTCGCCGAGGGCGGCATCTTCCGGGTCGGGCTCACCAACACGCTGCAGACCAAGCGTGGTGGGCTGGGGCGGAACCGCACCGTCGACTGGGTCAGGCTGCAGACCGATGCGGTGTTCCGCACCGACAACAGCAACGCGGTCGACAGCGTCGTCCTGCCCCGCTACTTCGACTACCGCCCCGAGCTGACCGTCGGCGGCGACCACTTCTACTCCCAGCTGCTCTGGATGGTCTCCGACACGCTCGGCGTCGCCGGCGACCTCACCCACTCGTTCGAGTCCGACGACATCGTCCAGTGGCGTGTCTCGGCCGAGCTCGAACGCTCCCCCCGGCTCACGCTGTTCCTGAACTACGGCGAGATCGACCCGCTCGACTCACAGCTCCTCTCCTACGGCCTCAGCTACAAGCTCACCAGCAAGTACCGCGCCGGGGTCAGCCAGACCCTCGACCTCGCGGAGAACGAGTCCCGCACCATCGAGCTCGCCCTCGAACGCCGCTTCTCCCGCTACCGCTTCCAGGTCACCGCGTCGTTCGATGAGATCGACGAAGAACAAACGATCGGTATCGTCTTCATCCCCGAAGGCCTGACCCGAACCCGCGGCAGCAGTGTCTTCGACACGCTCGGGACGAACTGATCCCTGAAACTAACGACCCGTTTGCAATCAAAACGCGTCTCAATCCCGGCGTTCGATCCGGTCTACCGGGCCGATCGCAAAACGCGGAGAGTCGAGAAGCAGCTTCTTCTCGTTAGTCTCCTTGTCGATCCAGCTCACATCGTCGCGGTGGAACTGCAGCGCGTAAGCAACGCGGGCCTGGTCGGTGGTGTTCGGACCGGAGCCGTGCACGGTCCACCGGGTGAACGCGACTGCGTCCCCCGCCCGCATCCGCACCGGCAGGCAGGTCAGCGGATCGACCTCGAGCTGCTGGTGGCCGTCGCCGTCGTCGCTGTTGTGTGAGGCGAGCTGCCCATCCTTGTGGGAGCGTGGTACGACCTGCAGGCAACCGTTGTCCGGCGACATATCCACCAAGGCCACCCAGATGTTGATCGAGCCCAACGCCGGCTCGTGATTGGTGTAGTTGTTGTCTTGATGGAAGTGGAACATGCCCCCTCCGCCGCCTGCTTTCACCGCGGTGAACGGCAGGTAGACGTGGGCCGGGCCGCCGATGATTTGTGACGCCACCGTCTTGATCGGCTCGCCGCTGATCAGCTCTTCGAGCAGCGACCCCTTGAGGTATTGGTTCGATTGCCGGAGCTTGTCCGACGCCGAGGTCGCGTGCCGGAGGTCGTCTTCGGTGATGCCGAAGTGGCCCTCGATCACACCCAGCACTTCCTGCCGGACGGCTTCCACCGCCTCCGCCTTGACCAAGCCGCCCAGGTAGAGATACCCTTCATCTTGGTAAAATCTGACCTCCGATTCCGTCAGCCGCAGGGCATTGACGGGAGAAGCTGTAGGTGCCGATACTGAAGTCATAAGCTCATTCCTTTCGGTTAGGTGCAGGAGTATGCCTTGCTGCACACGGCCTGTCATTGGACTTTTCTCTCACCCCTTTGCACGATATGACCATCTCTTCGCGCGGCCTGAGTTTCCTCCACGGCAGCCATAACCCCCGCTGTATAGCCAGCGTCGATAAGCACTTCGACTATCACACGCTGCAGCTCATGACCGCCGGCGCGATCGAGCTGTCCTACGGCCACGACCACTACCGGCTCGACGGCGGCTGGGCCTGGCCCGCTTACCCAGGGCCGCACATCCGGTTCCATGAGCACCCCGCCGGCCAGCCTTGGAACCACCGATACATCGCCTTCGAGGGCGGGCCCGTCCCCGTGTGGGAGGCCCGCGGGCTGCTCGCCAAGACCCCGATCGCCGTCCATGACCCCGACCGCCTCAAAGGCCTCGCATCGCGCCTTGATCGACTGCTCGAACACGTGGCGTCCTACTCCCGTTTCGACCATCTGCGTGCGGTCAACGAGCTCGAACGGTTACTGATCGAACTGGCCGAGCTCGCACAGACCGCTGCACACGTCTCGACGGGTTGGATGGACGCCGTGCTCGCCACGGTCCAGGACTGGCAACGCGACCCCGACTACGACATCCTCGCCGAGAGCCTGGGCATGTCCACCACCACCCTCCGCCGAAAATTCCTCCAAGCCACCGGTCTCAGCCTCCACGCCTTCCGCATCCAGCACCGCGTCACCACTGCCCGCCAGATGCTCGGCGAGACCGACGAACCCATCAAATCCATCGCCCGCAAGCTCGGCTACCACGACGTCCACTACTTCACCCGCCAGTTCACCCGGACCATCGGCATCAGCCCCGGCCGCTTCCGTGCGACCCGGCAAACCTGAAGCATCAAGCCAAGCTCAACCGCGGTTCAGCAAAGCCCCAACTCCTCCTTGATCGCCTGCGTCTGCGCACCAATCACGGGCGCCGGCTTCGGCGACTTGAGCACCGACCCGTCCACCCGCAGTGGGCAGCGGCAAGCCGTCAACGATCGGCCATCGGGGCGTTCGATCTCGTGCTGCCAATCCAAAACCTTGTAGGCCTCCTGCTCCATGAGCGCGGGCCAGTCCAGGATCGGGGCACACCACAGGTCAGCCGGCTCCAGCACATCTAACCAGTGCTGCGTAGTCTGCGTACGCAGGTGGTCGGCCAGCAGCGTCTTGATCACGTCCCGCTGCTGGAACGCTTGTGACGCGTCGTAGTCATTCAGTGCCGGCAACCCGATGACTTCACCCAGCTTCGCCAACGGGCAGATCGCCACCGCTAGCCAGCCGTCTGTCGTCCGGTACACCCCATAGGGGGCCGAGAGGTACGCGTGCCCGTTGCCTACTGCCGAGCGCTTCGGCAGCCGGCCGCCGTCGTTCAGGTGCGTTGTCAATACCTCGAACTGGAAATCGAGCATCGCCTCCAGCAGCGATACTTCGACCAGCCCCCCTTCTCCCGTCACGCCCCGCCGGACCAGCAGCGACAACAACCCCTGCACCATGAAGTGCCCCGCGAACAGGTCTGCGACCGCCAAACCCATCGGCACGGGCGCAGGATCAGCGTCCTCGTCCTCCAGCCCGTCACCGGTCAGCCACATCACCCCCGACAACGCCTGAGCCAGCAGGTCCTGTCCGGGCTTGCGGACCCAGGGGCCCTCATCGCCGTAGCCGCTGATCGACCCGTACACCAGCCGCGGGTTCAGCTCCTTGACCGCGTCGTAGCCGAAGCCAATCCGGTCCATCACGCCGGGCCGGAAGTTCGTGATCAGCACATCTGCCTTCTTGATCAGCTCCCGCACCGCCGCGGCGTCATCCGCGTCCTTCAGGTTCGCTGCAAAGCTCTCCTTGTTGCGGTTGATCGAATGGAACAGCGTCGAGTCGCCGTCCACATCCTGCTCGGAGATATAGAGGCTCCGACAGAGGTCACCGCCGTCGGGGCGTTCGACCTTAATCACGCGGGCACCGAGGTCTGCGAGCCGCAGCGCACAGACCGGCCCCGCCAGAAACACCGAAAAATCCAGCACCAACAGCCCGTCAAGCGGCTTCATCAGATCACTCCTTCAGTCAGTCTCGCGTAGTCCGTGTTCATGGCCCGCACCGCCTGCTCGTACGTCTGCTCGCCCTTCAAGGCTGCGTTGATGTGTTCGCCCGACGCCCGCTGGAACGCGATGTAACCCGGGTAACGCGGACGCAAATATGCGTGCTCCAGCGTGGCACGCGTGCCCCGGAAGAAGTCGAGCGTCGCCGCATTGGTCGCGTCGTCCTCCCACGCTTCGGCATGCCCCGGCTGCCCGCCCGCCTCGAAGAACACGCCCTTCTGCCACGCCGCTCCTGCGACGCACAAGGCAAAGTCCTGTGCCGTGGCCACCTCCGACGACCTGGCCGAGACCGCGATCCCCGTCCCGCCCAACGCCGAACCCACGGGCCCGGCATCGCCCAACACCGGGATATCGCCGAACCGCACGCGGTGCGCCAGGAACCCCGCGCGGGAGTACGAGATATAGCCGTAGGTGTGCGGGACCAGATCCGCCTCGCCCTTCCCGATCAGCCCAAGCACGTCAATCGGGTCCATCCCGAAACAGGCCGACGGCACACGTTCAACGAGCTTTGCCAGCTCTTCAAACACGCCCACAGCCACCGATTCATCAGCGAATACCCCGTCATCACCGCCGCACGGATGGCCAAGGCTCGCACTGAGCGTGTAGAAGCTCATGAGCGCGTGGACCGGGTGCAATGGCCAAACAACCCGGGCCTTGCCTGCGATGTCCACGCACTCCTGCCACGACGCCGGGGCGGCTTCCAGAAACCCGTCCCGCCAGGCCGAGACCTGCGATGCGGCGTCGATCGGCAGCGCCCACTGCTGTCCGTCATACAAGTAGCTCTCGTAGGATCGGCCCACCGAACCCGCCTCGATCGCCGCTAACCGAGCATCTTCTGTAAACGGCGCAAGGCAGTTCGACACCGCCACGTCCCCGATATGCGGGTGATCGATCACCATCAGGTCGAACGTCTCGGCCAGCTCTTCGACCGACCGCTCTTCAAACTCGGACAGCGACCGCTTCTCCCAGACCAGCTCGACGTCGGGGTGTTCAGCGGTGTAACGCTCCGACGCCGCCACCATCGGGTCGTACCCGCGTGGGTGGTCCCAGGTCATCCCCCGCAGCACGCGTTTGTCGCTCTTCGCACTCATGACTGATCCTCATAAGGCGGCTTCACGCCGCCGGTCTCGCTCGATTCGTAAGCCGCCTCGACCACCGCCATCGTCTTGAGCGCGTCGTCCACCTGCGTCGGTAGCTCGCCCGTCTCCCCGTTCGCAAACCGCATCAGGTCAGACATGGGCCCGACAAACGCATCGGGGAACCAGCTGCCCTCAAGGTCCACACTCTGCCACTCCGCTGTATCGCTGCCGTCCTCCACACGGCAATACTCAAGCCGGTCCGGCACGCCCTCGGGGTAGTTCATGAGCAGCCCGAGCCGAGCCTTGATCGCGCCCTCGGTGCCTTCCCACTTGACGTAGCTCTCTTGATGGTCGGGGCTGTACGCGTGGCCGTGGTTAGTCGTGATGTTGGCCCGGCAGCGCTCGCCGTAGTCGAGGATGATGTTGGATCGCGTCGAGGCAAGCTTGGTGAACCAGGGGTGCTTGAGGGTTCGGGCGTAGACGCGCTGCGGGTCGCCCAGGAAGCTGCGGAGCAGGTCGATGTAGTGGATGCTGTGATGGACGATCTCGACCCGCGGGATGCCCTCAAGGAACGTCCAGAGGTGCCAGGGCATGTACACGGTGACGCGGACTTCCAGATCGTGCAGCTCGCCGATGAGCCCGCGTGCGATCAGGTCGCGTGCCGCCAGGATGTACGGCGCGTAACGCAGCTGAAAGTTCACCGACGCGAGCAGTCGGCGTTGGACGCAGAGCTCACGGATAGCCGTTGCCTCTGCCAGGTCTTCGCCCATCGGCTTCTGGATCAGCACCGCCGAGCCTTCGGGCAGCCGGGCCAGGGTTTCTTTGGACCGTCTCGGCGGGATAGCCAGATCGAAGACCGCGTCGTCTGGGGCCGTGGCGATCGATTCCTCGAGCGACGAGCACACCCGCGGGATGCTGTACTCGGCCGCCAGGGCCGAGGCCTTGCCGCTGTCCAGATCGAAGATCGACGCGACCGGGAACCCCGCCTTGCGGTAAGCCGGTAAGTGGGCGTCCTTCACGATGCCACCCGCACCGATGCTCACGATCGGGCGCACCCGCTCGGGTAACTGCGCACTCTGATTCAGTGGAGGGCTCAGCACGCTCACGCCTCGCTCCACAGTTCGTCCGCCGCCCGCTGGGCATCGGCCACTACCGCGTCGATCGCGTCTTCCGTGTCGGCCGCGCGGAGCACCGCCTCCTCAATCACCCGTGCGTAACGCGGCAGCCTTGTCTCCAACGGCATCGTCCGGGCGTGCTCGTGCAATCTCGGCAGCTCCGCGAAGAACGGGATCTCCGCGTTGACCTGCGGGTCCTGCCAGGTGCTGACCCGGCAGCCGACCGCACCGTTCAGCGTCAGCCGCTTGTCCATCTCCGCCGACGCACAATGCCGGATAAACCGCCAAGCCAACTCCGGCTCACGCGCCCCGGCCGGGATACTCAGCATCCAGTACACGTTCAGCGACACCCCCGCCGGCGCCCCCGCCCCGCCCCCGCTCGGCAGCGGCGCTAACGCCACCTTGCCCTTCACCGCCGACCCCTCCACCGTCTCGCACGCCGCAGCGAACCCAAACCAGTTGGCCATCATCGCCACCTTCCCCGCCATAAACAGCTCGCCCGCCTTGACCGAGTCGATCTCCCGCGCACCCGGCCGGCAGGCCCCCGCATCACGCACCAGCTCGCGGTAATACGCCAACGCCTTGCGAGCCGCCACATGGTCCAGCGTGGGCCGGCCCTGTTCATCCACAATCTCTCCGCCCCGTGACCAGACATACAGGCAGAAGTCGTAGAACGTGTTGTGCCCGTCGGCAAACGCGGCCAGCACCGTGCCGTGGCGATCCGCTGCCGGATCGGTCAGCACGCCGGCCGCCTCGTGAAACGCCTGCCATGTCTCCGGCAGAGCAAGCCCCGCCTGCTCGAACAGGTCCTTCCGATAGATCAGGCACTCCGGGCCATCGTGGTAGGGCACGCCGTAGAGCTCGTCGCCCAGTTCTTGTGCTCGGGTCAGCGAAGGCGACCAGCCCGCCGGATAATCCGCGATGGGCAGTGCTTTCTGCAACGGCCGAAGGTCGGTCAGCAGCCCGTCCCGGCCGCACTGCGCGAGCCAGTCCGTCACCACCATCGCCACATCGAAATGCCCGTCTACCAAGCCACCCGGCTCGCCGCTGGCGCCAAAGTAGGCGTGCTCCAGGTCATTGAGTTCCATCGGCTCCAGCCGGACATCCAGATCGAGCCCTTCCACCGTAATGAAGTCCTCCAACTGCTCACGGAGCGAACGCTCGAACGGCTCGAACTTGCGGACGGCAACGGTGAGGGTCTTGGTCATGGCGGTTCTGACGGGGGCGATGCGTGTGCGGCTCAGGATTTTATACTTTACATGTATTTTTACCAGTGGAATATTTACGTATTCCGGATTACCCTTCAGGCATGCCCACACGGACCCGCTCACGCACGCTAGCCGGCCGATCTCTTCGATCACGCAAGTCGTCAGGCAGCAGCGACGACAAGCCGCGGCGTGACCCCTCTCTCAAGAGCGATGCCGCCGCTACACCCCGCTACAAAGCCCCCGCGCTTGACCGGGGCTTGGACATCCTGGAGAGGCTCGCCGAAGAACCGAGCGGGCTGAGCCTGAAACGGCTGGCGGACGCGCTCGGGCGCACGCCTACCGAGATCTTCCGGATGGTGGTCCGGCTGCAGGAGCGTGGCTACCTCCGACGCGGACAGGACGACGCGTACCACCTCACCGCCCGCCTGCTCGCACTGGCCCACCGTCACGCACCGACCAAAGGCCTGATCACCGCCGCGATGCCCGTGATGACCGGGCTTGCGGAGCGGGTCGGCCAGTCCTGCCACCTCGCGCAGCTGCACCCGCCGGACCTGGTTGTGGTGGCCGAGGTCGCTGGGTCCAGCCCGCTGTGCCTCACGGTCCGTTCGGGGTCGCTGCACGACCCGGCCGCGACGACGTCGGGGCGGCTGCTGCTGGCCATGCAGGACGACCCCTGCATCCCTGATGCCGAGCGAAGCCGACTCTGCAAGGCCGGCGTCGTCCGGCGGGCGTCGCTTGTCTCACGGGGTGTCACCGACCTCAGCGCCGCGGTCTTCGACTACACGGGCCGTGCTGTGGCGGCTCTGACCGTCCCGATGCTTGTGCTGCACGAGCCGCCGATCGATCCGTCCCAGGTTCTGGCGGAGGTCGGGACGGCCGCCCAAGCGATCTCCGACGCCCTGGGGTGGTCGCCCGCAGCCGATACCGCCCTGCCCCAGGAGCTCTCGTCGTGAATCAACCCAAGCCTTTCGAGGACTACCAACTCGACGCGTCGTGGACCACCTTCGGCCGAACTATCACCGAGACCGACTTCGTCGTCCACGCGGGGCACTCCGGCGACTTCTTCCCGCACCACCTCGATGCCGAGTGGTGCAAGACACAACCGTTCGGGCAACGCATCGCACACGGCACCATGACCTTCGCCATCGGTGTCGGGCTCACCGCCACGCAGATCAACCCGCTCGCCTTCACCTACGGCTACGAGCGCCTGCGCTTCCCCAAGCCTGTCCACATCGGCGACACCATCCGCACCCGTGTCACGATCGCTGCGGCCGAGCCCGACCCCAAGCGCCCGCAATACGGCCGCGTGACCGAACGCCTCGAAGTCCTGAATCAACGGGACGAAGTCGTGCTCGCCTGCGACCACATCCTGCTGGTCGAGAAGTCCGGCTAGACCGTCTCATACGCAGCCGGAACGAAGGCGGTCTCGGCCTCGCCATGAAAACGCCTTCACGACAAGCTGCAGCCCGGCGGCTTGGTCAAATCCACTGGGCTACACCCGCCGTAGAGGTTTAACTGGCCGAGTGTGACGAGGAAACGACCACAGCGTTTGAACTTCTCGCTCGACGGTGTAATCCCCATCTCCGTTAATAAAAAACCCTCCGACGTACCCGTCGAAGGGCTTGATTCTGCGAAGAATCGGGGCGACTGGATTTGAACCAGCGACCTCCACACCCCCAGTATGGCGCGCTACCAAGCTGCGCTACGCCCCGAGGAGCCGTGCATCATATCAAAGCCAAGCGGCTCGCGCAGGCGGTCTGGAGTGCTGGTTTTTCAGGTCTCGCTCAAGGGCAACGCTCATCCAGCCGGTCCGCGAAGTACGGGCAAGGCATTAGTTGCAACACGGTCTCATTAACATTATCTTCCGGGGAGTAAGCGTTGAGCTCGCATGAGCCCGCCGGCCCGAACTTCAACCCGAACTGTCTTTTACTTAGAGCATTCAACCGTGACGTACCTCCCCGACCAAGGCACTTGGCTGACTAATGCCGACGGCCAACCGCTCGCGTCGGTCCTCTCGGCCAACCCCGACCCGGACCACCCCGGCTGCGTTTCCGTCCATGTCCTGCCCCACCGCGAAGACGGCGACCTGCTGCTCACCCAAGGCACCGGGGCGTGGCGGGTGCTCGACCGGCAGACCGACCTGTGCTTCTGCATCCAGGCCCTGTCGTGTGCGTCCACCGGGCTGGGCTACGAGATCATGGTCTCCTCGCTCGGAGAGCCCACCGCCGAGCCTAACACGCAGGACGACGACTACCTCGTGATTCAGGGGCACGACCCCATCCCACTGCGTGAGGTGTTGATCGCCGACGGCCGATGCGCGAGCGGCCTGCACATCCGCTGCGAGTTCCACACCGAGCACTTCTCTGACCTGCCGTTTGAGGTCGTCGGCGCGACGCGTTGCCGGTGTGGCAAACACGCCGAGCACGCCGGCGAACTCCAGGGCAGCCTCCCGCAATACATCCAGCCTGCTTCCTGTGAACACGTCCACCGCTGGCAGTTCTGCAATTTGCGGTGCGCCGCCCCGCAGACCGGCGAGCAGCACGCCGCGATTGTCCGCCTCCGCCAGCGGCTTATCCTCAACTGTGAGTTTCATATTGCGATGCTCGACGCACCGGGTGACGCCGAGACCGCGGTGTGTATCGGGCACGTGATCTCCGAGCAGCAGTGGCACAAGCGCGGTAGCTAGCGCGTATGTCGTGCGTGTGTAGCGGGTGCACCGAAGGTGCCCGCGGTTTCGGAGCGGGACGCTTCGCGTCTGCCGATACACGCTTTGGATATCTGCTCTAAACCGCCCTGCTCGACACCTCACGCGGTGCATCGGCTCAGGGCCGGACCGCCCGGTGCAGGGTGGCGACGCCGAAGGTCAGCGGTTTCTGGGTGGGCTCGACAAACCCGGCCCGTTGCAGGCTGGCGGTGAGCTGGTCCGCGGTCTGGAAGGTGGAGACGCTGCGTGGCAGGTAGCGATAGGCCCCGGAGCGATCGCCCGCCAGTAGCGTCGCGGTCCAGGGCATGACGCCCCGCCGATACACGCCGTCAAAGAAGCGGATCAGCGCGTTCTTCGGCTGACTGAACTCGAGCACGACCAGCCGACCGCCTGGCCGGAGCACGCGGGCAAACTCCGCCAACGCGAGATCGGGATCCGCGACGTTGCGGATGCCGAACGCGATCGACACCACATCGGCGGACGCGTCGGGCAGCGGCAGCCGCATTGCGTCGGCCTGGAGGTACACGGCAGCCGGATGAGCGGCGAACCGCCGGGCGGTTTTCGTGACCGCGATGGGCAGCATGGCCAGCGTGTAGTCGATGCCTAAGACTGGTTCTGCCGTTGGTGAGCCGGCCCGCGTCAGCGCATCGGCAAACGCCACCGTCAGGTCGCCGGTCCCGCAGGCCACATCGACCACGCGATCACCGGGCTTCGGGTCGGCCGCCTTCACGGTCGCCTTACGCCAGCGCTGGTCTTGGCCGAACGAGTGGACCCGGTTGTTGAGGTCGTACTTCCCGGCGATGGCGGTGAACATGTCCCGCACACGCCGGGCCTTGTCCGCCCGTTCGTGCGGATTCCCGCCGAGCGCACGTTCGTCCCAGGCCGGTCCGCCCCCGCTTTCCCTATCCCGTGTTGCCCCCTCGGTTGTCGATCCGGTTCCGTCGTCAGTGGCTGCAGTCACACGCAGCCTTTCGGCCGGCCACGGGCACCAGCGTGCAGATCGCCCCTTCCGGGATCACCAACGCCACATCCGGGGCGGGCGGCAGAGACACCAGCTGCTTCAGGATGTTCTGCTGGTATCGATTGGGCTCGAACCGGTGATACGGGCCGGTCGCTGCCTGCCAGTTGGGGTATTTCTCGTCGAGTGTTTTTTTCACGTCAGCGATGCGGCGCTCGGGATTCGGGTGTGACTTGAACAGGTCGGACTTACTGCCGCCGCTGATCCGCGACAACACTTCCAGCACGCCCATGATCCCCGCGGGGCTGTACCCCAGCTTGGCGGGCAGGTCCATACCCTTGGCGTCGGCGTCGGTCTCGTCTTGCCGGCTGTGCTGGAGCTGCACCATGGTTGACGCGATCTGTGCGCCATACTGACCGAGCTGCCTGACCAGTTCGTCATCTGTTTCTTTGTTGATCATCTGAGTGAGGACCTTTACCCCCAGCTCCATGGTCGCCGCCTTCTCCATCCGGGACTCGCCATGGTTCAGGGTGACATGGCCGATCTCGTGCCCAAGCACGCCCATCAGCTCGGCTTCGTTCTTGAGCTGAACCAGCAAGCCCCGGGTGATGAACACGTGACCACCGGGCATCGCAAACGCGTTGACCGCGTTGTTGTTCAGCACCTTGAAGCTCCAGGGCAGGTTAGGCCGTCGGCTGACTGCGGCGAGCTCTCGGCCGCGGGCATCGACGTAGGCCCGGACCAGCTGTGACGGCACCTCCCCGCCGAACTGCTGGGTCATCTGCGGGGCCTGCTGGTTGGCGATCTCCACCACCTCGCGTTCGCTGAGATCAACCAGCGTGGGGATCGGGATCCGCGGCATCGATTCGCAGCCAACCAGCGCCACGCCAAGTGTCAACACCACCGCACACCGGGCCAACCGCCCCACTACCCCGCGGGCCAACCCGACACCAGACCGACTCAAACCGTTCCCCGTCATGACTTTCCTGCCTTTCCCTTGAGAAATCGATAACCGCTATGGACCAGTGTAGCGAAGGCCTGCGGTCTCATAAACCACCGCCCACCAATGGGCCGGCTCGTACGGATGCCCCGCCGATTCATTATCCGGACTCGTATCCAAGCTCACGCTCGAGACCTCCTGAAACGTCGTTCAGAGTGCCGATGACATCCTTGTCGTGAAACTCGGCAAGGACCCGCCGAGCCACCCCGTAATGACAGGGACGCAACCGCCCCGCCCAACGTTTCAGGAAAGATGTTGACCCGATGGCTAGCCGACGCAACGCACTGCACGAACGCTTCTTCACCGCTCTGACCAGCGGGGACCGTGCCACCGCCCACGCGGTGATCGACCACACCCTCGACCAGGGCCTCGACGCCCCCGAGATCCTCTCTAATCTCGTCTGGACCACCCTCCAGCACATCCAGGGCCTGCACCGCGAAGACCAGGTCACGCCCCTGGCCTATCAGTATGCCACCCGGCTGCTCCGCCAGATCGTGGACCAGATGCAGCTCCGTCTCGAACGCAAAGACCCCCGCGGCATCACCGTGCTCGTCGTCTCCGGCGAAGAACAGTCCGAAGAGATCGCGGCCCAGATGACCACCGACTTCCTCGAAGCCGACGGCTACCGCTGCTTCTTCCCCGGCGGCGGCATCGCCAACGACGAGATCGTGAACCAACTCGGCGAGCTCAAAGCCGACAAGCTGGTCATCTTCGGGGCTGTCGCCGCGACCGTTCCGCAGACCCGCCTGCTCATCGATCACCTCCAGTCGATCAACGCCTGCCCCAACCTGCAGGTCGTCGTCGGCGGCGGCGTGTTCAACCGGGCCGAGGGCTTGGCTGAAGAGATCGGTGCCGATCTCTGGGCGAACGACCCAGCCGAGGTGGTTGAGGTGATGAACGAGTCGCCCAACCGTCGCATGACCCCCGACCAGCGCACCGTGGGCCGCAAGCGTCGCCCCGCTCCCGCCGCCCAGTCTGCTCAGTCCGAAGCCGCCTGACGCACCAAACCCTACCCTCACACGAGGACAAGGACGTTCGCGTGACCCCCAAGCCCCAGACACCCTGGGGCTTTTTCAATGGCCATTGCCGTTCGCCGGCCCACCCCGCAACCGATCCAACGCGTCCCGGATCGTCGGCATCCGCGGGTGCACCGACAGGGCCCGCTCGTACGCGTCTGCCGCCTGCGCGTATTGACCCAGCCCGATGTGG
The DNA here is from genome assembly GCA_039025195.1 of Planctomycetota bacterium. Lineage (GTDB taxonomy): Bacteria > Planctomycetota > Phycisphaerae > Phycisphaerales > Phycisphaeraceae > JBCCOW01. Next base: position 14,657 of record JBCCOW010000048.1, on the reverse strand, counting down.
TTGTGCCCCATCCCGCAGAGCGCCCCGAAGTGCGACGGCATCCGCTTCACCGCCTCCTCGCAATCGCTCAGCGACTCCGCATACCGGTCCGCCCCGTAGTGCGCGATCGCCCGCTGGTTCCATGCCTCTGCAAACCCTTCGTCCGCCTCGATGGCCCGGCTGAGCATCTCCACCGCGCCGTCCCAATCGCTGTCCGACAGCATCTGCACCCCAGCCCGGAACGGCGGTGCCGCGGCGTCTGACCCCAACCGGAACCACACCGACCACAGCGCCCGCTCCGCGTCCTCCACCACCAGTTCTTCTTCATCATGCAACGCCCGACCGACCGGCCCGACCACCGACTCGTCCCCCACCAAGCCCAGCGTCAGCAGGGCTGTACGCCGGACGGCCATCGTCGGGTCACCGATCAGCCGGCACAGGTCGATGAGCTGCCAGTTCTCCCGAACGGTCGCGGCCAGCCCTTCCACATCGCCCTGTTCGAGGTGCGGCGTCACCCGCCGGATGAAAGCCTGCCCATTAACGACCATTGCTCATCGTAGGAGCCGCGATCTCTCCAAGGCGTTCAACCCAGCGCACTGTTCTGGCAAAGCCCGTTCAGCTCACCACGACGCTGCAGAAAAACGGGTCAAACGGCCGATAGCTCCAGCATCGCCCCTCAAGGCCGCCCACGATGACCGTCACCCAAGACCGCCTGCCCGAGCACCGCACGCTTATCGCCGACCGCCGGCGCCACAGCCGAATCGAGGCCGCACTACCCGCCAGCGTTCGGCCGCTCGACCGCCTCTCAAATCAGACGAGTGCCATGATCGGCCACACGGTCGACATCTCCGACGGTGGGGCCCTGCTCCGCCTGCCCCGGCCCCTCTTCCTCGCACAGGGCACCCGCGTCCGCATCGGCATCGGGCCCACCCCCGACCACCCCGCCCGGCTCATACGCTCGGCCCGTGAGGGCACCGTCGTCCGCTGCCTCGCTCACGGCGAAATCCAGCACGCCGCCGTCCAGTTCGACGCCGCCTCGCCCCTCGCCGCCGCCGGTTGATCTCAGCTACTGCGCCTCCGGCTCCAGCTCCGGCTCGATCAGCTCGACACGGATCCTGGCGTCATCCCCGGGCTCGGCTTTCAGCCCGTCAAACACCACGGTGAACTCACGCAGATCGCCCGGCTTCAGCGACACGCCCGCCAGCAACGGGTTCCTGATCTCCACCATCGGCTCGGCCATCGACGGAACCAGCCGCACCATCACCCGCGCCCGGATCTCCGACACCGTCTGTGTCCCGCCGTTCCTCAGACGCACGCGCACCTCCAGCCGGACCATGTCGCCCGTCGCCCCCACACGCTGGTCGCGCGTGTCGGTCTCGATCGCCACGTAACGACGCACGTAAGCTCGCGCACGCTCCGCCGCCGCCACCGCTTCCGCATCAAGCGCTTTTTCAGGCACCGCTGCGCCTTCTCGCCCCAGCAACCGCTCCACCCAAAGCCCCGCACCGGGCGTCTGTGCGTAGATGTACATCCAGATCAACACCACCAGCGGCAGCCCCGCGACCAGCACCACCTGCCAGGGCTCGAACGATCGACGCCGTGGGCCGCTGTACTCCCACGCATCGCGCGCCTGCCGCCGTTTTGATCGCCTGCTCATGGTTTCCCCAGCCGCAGTTTACAATGCCGACATGGAGACGACCGCGCCGACTTCCCCCAATCCCGCAGCCGATGCCACCGCGGGCCCGACCCCGCGCCCCGCGACCGCCGTCTTCCAGACCACCGTCGATCACTACCTCGCCCCCGTCCGTCAATACCTGCAAGACCCGCAGGTGGCCGAAGTGATGATCAACGCGTTCGACGACATCTTCATCGAGAAGGACGGCCAGCTCAGCAAAGTCGCCGCCCGCTTCCCCGACAAGGAAGCCTACGAAGCCGCGGTCAACAACATCCTCCAGTTCACCGGCAAGTCGCTGTCCGACGACGACCACCTCGTCGACGCCCGGCTCCCCGACGGCTCCCGCGTGCACGTCGCCAAAGAACCCTGCGCCCGCTACGGCATGGCCACCACCATCCGCAAGTTCTCCCGCCAGATGCTCGACATCGACTGGCTTATCCAGCTCGGCACGCTCACGCCTGCCGCCAAGGAATACCTTCAGCTCGCCGTCCGCGCCGAGCAGAACCTCATGGTCGCCGGCGGCACCTCCTCCGGCAAAACGTCACTGCTCAACTGCCTCTCCGCCTTCATCCCCCAAGGCCAACGCATCGTCGTCATCGAAGACTCCGCCGAACTCCAGCTCCAACAGGACCACGTCATCTCCCTTGAAGCCAAAGCCCCCGACCGCTTCGGGCGCGGGGCTGTCGTGATCCGTGACCTGTTCCGCTCGTCACTCCGCCTCCGCCCCGACCGCATCATCATCGGCGAGGTCCGCGGCGGCGAAGCCCTCGACATGATCCAGGCCATGACCTCCGGCCACGGCGGCTCCATGACCACCCTCCACGCCAACAACACCGTCGATGCCCTCAACCGCCTCGAGACCATGGCCCTCATGTCCGAGGTCGAATTGCCGCTCGCCGCGCTCCGCTCCCAGGTCGCCTCCGCCATGAACGTTGTGGTCCACCTCTCCCGACAGACCACCGGCCGACGCATGGTCACCCAGGTCTCCGAGGTCGACCCGCTCGGCGACGACGGCTACTACCGCACCCGTGACATCTTCCGACTCCAGTCCGCACCCACCGCCGACAACCCCAACGCCATGCAATTGGCCCCCACCGGCGAGCGTTCTGCCCTCGGCGAGGTCCTTCGGCACCACGGCCAGGAGCCCACCGACCTCACCGCCGACCTGTTTTCGCTCGCCTGAATGCCCGATATTCCTTAAACTTACGTCATGCGGAAGCCAACCCAATCCCGGTCACGCACCCTCCGACGGCTCGCCGTCAGACTCCGCCGGCTCCACCGCAACCGGGCCGGCAGCACCGGTCTGGAGTTCACCCTCCTGCTCGCCGTCATCGCCCTACCTGGCTACTTCATCATCCGGCTCGGCCTCGAAACCCTCCACGGCCACTACCGCATGATCACCGAACTCAACGCTCTGCCCATCCCCTGAACCCAATCCACCCCCAACCACCGGGACCACCATGAAATCACTCCGCCAACTCAAGTCGACCCTCGCCCGGCTCCACCGCGACGAACGGGGGGCCGAGGGCCTCGAGAAGCTCCTCATCATCGCCGCGATCGTGCTGCCCCTCCTGGCCGTGCTCCTGTTCTTCCGCAGCGACATCACCGAGTGGGTCAACGAGAAGTGGGAAGAAGTCAAGGGCGACGCCGAGTCCGGCGCCTAGGCCCGTCACCAAGCCCCCCACCCTACCCCGCCCCATCGCGCCCGTGTTCTGGGTCAACCTCACCGCTTACTGCCTCATGCTTGCCGTCGCTTACACCGCGGCTTGGACCGATGTCCGCACCGGCAAGGTCTTTAACCGCCTGACCTACCCCGCCATCCTCCTCGGCATGGTGTTCTGGTCTGTCGTTGCGATCACAACCGGCTCCACCGAGCGACTCGCCGACTGCGGCATCGCCCTGCTCGCTGCTGCTATCCCCTACACCGTCATCGTCCTCATGGGTGCCCTCGGCGGCGGCGACCTCAAGCTCATGGTCGCCCTCGCCGCCCTCTCCGCGTCTTGGCCCCTCGTCCTGGCCACCTCCGTCTACGCCCTGCTCTTCGCTGCTATCTTCGCGCTGATCCTCATCATCCGGCACGGCCTGCTCAAGCAGACTCTCCTCCGCCTCCTCACCGGCCAGTTCGGCAAACGCGACGTCCAGTCCGACCGTTACCCCACCGTCCCTTTCGCCGTCGCCATCGCCGCCGGAGCCACCCTCGCCGGTGCCGAGTTCCTCCTCGGCTGGCAGTCCCCCTGGGCCGCCTTCGGGCCCTGATATAGCGTCATAGCTGAGACGCCACGCGTCGCCGGTCAGTCACATAAACCTCCCCCTCGTCCCCGACGTAAACCGATGTAAAATCTAGCCCGACGCAATCCACCGCCGCTTCGCGCGTTCCCCTTCACTCGCCCCAACTCGCCACCACCAGCCCCTGGACACCCGCCATCGACGCCTCACCCAACAATCCAGCCGGCCGAACGATTTCACTCCAGCAAGGCGACCGCATCGACGCCTTTGTCATCGAGGGCCGTATCGGCTCCGGCGGCTTCTCCCAGGTCTACCGCGCCCACGACCCCCTGCTCAACCGCCACGTCGCGGTCAAGCAGGTCCTCATGCCCGACGCCGCCGACCCCGAGGCCGCCCGCGCCGCGGTCATGCGCGAAGCCGACGCACAACGCAAAGCCGCCGCCGCCGACCCCGATCTCCTCGTCCAGCTCATCGACGTCGTCGACGACCCCCGCGGCCTCATGCTCATCTCCGAGTACGTCGACGGCCAATCGCTCGAAACCCTCCTCCAGGCCAACCCCGCACCCGTCGACCCCCGCCGGGCCCTGGGCATCATCGCCGCCACCGCCAAAGCCCTCCACGCCATCCACTCCCAACAGCTCCTCCACCGCGACCTCAAGCCCGCCAACATCCTCATCCCCAACCAGGGCGGCCTCAAGATCACCGACTTCGGCCTCGCCGCCGCCATCGCCGAGCAGCAGTCCATGAACCTCGGCTCCGTCCGCTACCTCGCCCCCGAGCTCCTCCGCGGCGAGCCCGGCGAGCCCCGCTCCGACCTCTACTCGCTCGGCATCGTCGCCTACGAACTCCTCGCGGGCCGCGCCGCCTTCGACGACGCCTTCCGCTCCATCACCCGCGATCAGCACAACGCCGCCATGCGTTGGATGAAGTGGCACACCAACCCCCGTGCCCGCGCTCAGCCCCTGACCAAGATCAACCCGGATGTCCCCGAGCCGCTCGCCCAGCTCGTCGAACGCCTCATGGAGAAGGAGCCCGCCAAACGCGTCGCCTCCGCCACCGAGCTCCTCGAAGCCATCCGCCGCCAGCTCTCCCCCCAGGCCCAGCCAGAAACCGCCGCCGCCAACCCCTCCGGCGTCATCGACTCGAGCGCCCCCACCCCGCGGCCTACCCCCGCCGAAGCCGCCGTCGCCGCCGCCAACGGTGCACCCCTGGCAACCACCACCACCGCCGCCCCTGACACCGCTGCACTACCCAAGCGTAGCAAGCTCCCCCTCATCCTCGCCGTCACCCTCGGCGTCTGGGCCCTCGCCGCCGTCGGCTTCGTCGTCATCACCCAGCAGCGATCCGAACAACAACGCGAAGCCCAACGCGCCGACGCCGAGACCCAGCTCGCCACCGCGTTCACTGCCCTCCAGGCCCGCGATTACCCCGACGCCGCCCAGCAGTTCGCCGCCCTCACCGAGCAGTTCACCAGCCAACCCCGGTTCCTCGCCCGTGCCGAGGCCGGCCAGGCCCTCGCCGACGCCTGGGTCCTCTACGACAACGGCCAATACCTCGAACTCGCCCCCGAGATCGAGCCCCTCCAGAACCAGATCCGCGACCTTGGTGACGCCACCGGCCCCGCCGCCGAGCAGAACGACTTCTTCGCCGCTTCCGCCCGTGAGCTCCGCACCCTGAACACACCCCGCGCCGCGACCGCTGCCCTGCTGGTCGAGATCGACCAGGCCATCGAGACCGACGATCTCGAAGCCGCCCTCACCCAGATCGGCACGCTCCGCGACGCCCGCAATACCCTCGAAGACGCCGAGTCCGTGGCGCTCATCGCGCTGCTCGACGAGCGTGAAGCCCGCATCCAGTCCATTAAAGATCAGCGCACCACCGCATCAGTCCTCGAAGAAGCCGCCCGCCGATTCCGTGGCGGCCAGAACCCCGACAACGCCATCCGGTACCTCACCACGCAGATCGCCAACGCCGGCCGACGCGATGTCTCCGCCGAACGTGCCAAGCTCGCCGAGTACGAACAGGCCCGCACGGTCTCCCGTGTCACGACTACCGCGCAGCGCAAAGACGAGGCCGCCCGCCGGGCCGATACCCGTGCCGCCTACGACGACGCCGTCCGCGCCTGGAACGAAGCCAAGCAACTCACCGACGACGAATCCATCGATGCACGAATCGCCGACCTCGAGTCCCTGAAGTTCCTCGCCATCGGGCGTGCCGCTGTCGAGGCTGGCCAGATCCCCGAAGCCCGCGAGGCCTTCAACCAGTCCCTCACCGCCAAGACCAACGCCGCCGCCCAGGCCGCGCTCGATCGTCTCGACAGCCAGGCCAAGCGGATCGCCCTGCTCGCCGAGGGTGACCAGCTGGTCGGAGCCGGCGACTTCAACGCCGCCATTGCCAAGTACCGAGAAGCCGGCGACGCCGAAGCCCAGATCGCCGCCGCCGAGAACCAACGCACCATCAAGCAGGGTAACGACGCCCTCGCACGCGGCGAATTCGCCGCCGCCCTCGAACGCTTCCGCACCGCCGCCGTGGGCGACCCCAGCAACCGCGAACTCCCGCAACAGATCGCCGACCTCGAAGCCCGCATCGAGTTCGAGAACCTCCTCAGCCAGGCCCGCTCCGCCCTGTCCGCCAACCAGTTCGGCGACGCCAAGGCCCGGGTCCGCGAGGCCCGCAGCGTCCTCGGCGACGCGATCGACCCCGCGCTCCTCGCCCGTATGGACCGCATCAACACCGAGGCCGAGTACGGCAACTGGTTCGCCGAGGGCCGACGCGCGCAGGCCCAGGGCCGGACCCAGGACGCCCTCGCTGCCTACCTCGTGGCCTGGGACCAGCTCCCCACCCCCGAAGTCCGCCAGCTCATCGAAGCCCTCGGCGGCTCCGTCCCCGCCCCACCCGCCGAAAACAGCAACTAACCGGGCCCATCTTGAGCATGCCCCCCGACGCGACACCGAACCCCAACGCCGAAGACGCCTTCGCCATCACCAAACCGCAGGCTGTCCTCGCGGCGGTGCTCCTGCTCGCCCTCCTCGGCTCCCTTGTCTTCGCCCTCACCGCCGTCCCGAGCGACTGGTACACACCAGAAACCCAACCCGCATCTCCGTTATCACCCCGGTCAGCCGGTAGTGATGCTCTACAGTCAAACCCGATTAGCCCGGCCGGCCTGCCGCCCGCGCTCGGTGACGCCACCCTGCAGCGGACCGACCGCGAACCGCTCGGCCTCATCCCTTTCCCCACCGCAACCAACCCCGATCGCGTCATCGTTCAACGCCAGGGCACCAGCTTTCACACCTCAACCTGGCTGATCCCTGCCGACGACGCCTCGGCCGCCCTCGACCACTACACGCGACAACTCGCCGCCCTCGGCCTCACGACCCGTGGCCTCCAACTGCCCGCCTCCCAAGACACCCCCAACCTCCCCGGCCCCACCCTGTTCCTGCGGGAGCGCGTCAATCAAGCCGGCCGGTTCTACATCCGCTTCCTCCCGGCCGATCCCCCCAACGCGAGCCTCCGCCTGATTTATGATCAAGCGTCGCCGGCCAGCCCCCCACGCTGACCCCTCCCCTCCCGACTCAGCCACCCGCGACCCGATCGTCACGCCATGACCCAGACCTCTACCACTCCCCTCGAACCCGCCCGCCAACCACCACCCGTAAGCCCGGGCCCCACTTCCGGCTCCGGCAAGCTCATCCTCGTCGCCGCCGGCCTCGCCCTCCTCGCCGTCATCCTCGTCAACGTCTACGTCGCCGCCGCGAAACAAGATGCCTCTGAAGAGACCTTTACCGCCTACACCCTCGAAGCCCCCAAAGAGGCTGGCGACCGCCTCGACGCCGACGACGTCCGCGAGCTCCGCTTCCCCCTCGCCCTGCTCGAACCCCTCCAAGACACCGGCTTCATCGTCAAGACCGACGACTCCGCCGGCATCGACGAATACCTCAACCGTCCCTTCCTTCGCGACGCCAACCGCAACGACCCGCTCCGCGACGACCACTTCACCGGCCGCGGCTCCCTCACCCCCCGCGTCAACGTCACCCCCGGCAAACGCCTCGTCGCCCTCCCCGTCAACGCCCGCTCCATCCCCGCCTCCCTCGTCCCCGGTGCCCACATCGACATCGAAGCCCGCTTCTCCCGACGCCCCGGCATCTTCCCGGTCATGGAGAACGTCCGCGTCATCGCCGTCGGCCGACAACGCGTTCAAGACCTCGACGCCGACGACCGCCTGCCCACCAACTACTCGAAGATCGACATCGAGCTCGACCCCAAGCAGGCCACCGATATGTCCAACATCGAGTCACAGATCGAGGGCAACTTCATCGTCCACGTCCGCCCCGCCGGCGACCCCGCCACCCCCAAGATCGAGGGCGACGGCATCAACCCCGCCCTCAAACAAGTCGTCGGCCGCCTCCTCTCCGTCCCCTAACCCCACCCGCCCACGCCCCGTTGACCCCATAGCCGGCGAGCTACGCTCGCCCGGCCGCCCCACTAACCGCGCCCCGCCCCACCATGGAACTCTGGCTCACCGACCAAACCACCAACCAACGCCAGACCCTCGAGGTCAACGGCGAAGCCATCACCATCGGGCGCGATCCCACCAACACCATCCCCCTCAAGTCCGTCTTCATCGCCAAGCAGCACGCCCGCCTCTTCCGCCGCGGCAACCAGCTCTACGTCGAAGCCCTCTCCCGGGCCGGCACCCGCGTCGCCAACCGCGAAGTCCTCCCCGGCGCCCCCGCCAAGATCGACTTCGGCGATGAAATCCAGATCGGCCCCTACACCCTCGCACCCGTCGGGCGCGACCGCCAGGGCCCCAAGCTCCCCGAAGACGAAGCCCGACTCCGTCAGGCTGTGATGGACCTCGAGCAGGCCATCCACACCGACATCCTCGAACGCCTCAACCTCCGCGTCACCGGCTCCATCAACAAGGCCGACCAGCGTTTCATTGAACAGGTCCGCCTCCAGCTCCAACAAGTCGTCCAGAAGCACGCCGCCTCGCTCACGCCCGAACTCGCGCTACACATCTCCAAAACCCAGCTCGAACGCCTCGTCGCCGCCGAGGTCGTCCGCCAGTGCGAGGGCAAGGTTCAGACCGACTACAAAGCCGACGACCTGCCCATCATCGACCCCCACCTCGACCAGGCCATCGACCGGTTCGTCGCCACGCTTGTTGACCAGATGCCGCTGCTCTTCGACCCGACCTCCGTCACCGAAGACCTCGACGCCGCCGACGAGGCCTTCCCCGACCTCTTTGAACAAGAACTCCCACACCTCACCAACGAGGTCCGCCGCTATCTCGCCGCCCGCACCCTCGCCAAGGACATCCAAGACATCCTCTTCGGGCTCGGCCCCCTTCAGGACCTCCTCGAGATGCCCTCCGTCTCCGAGATCATGGTCGTCGGCAAGGACCACATCTACATCGAAAAACAAGGCGTCATCCAGCCCGCCTCCCGCACCTTCTTCTCCGAAGAAGTCCTGCTCGCCATCATCGAACGCATCCTCACCCCCGTTGGCCGGCGTGTCGATACCTCCACCCCCCTTGTCGACGCCCGACTGCCCGATGGCTCCCGCGTCAACGTCGTCATCAACCCCCTCTCCCTGGTCGGCCCCTGCATGACCATCCGCAAGTTCGGCTGGGTCCCCTTCACCATGGACGACCTGATCGACCGCCTGTCGATCTCCGAACCCGCCGCCGCCTTCCTCCAAGGCTGCATCACCGGCCGAAAGAACATCGTCATCTCCGGCGGCACCGGCTCCGGCAAGACCACCCTCCTCAACGTCCTCTCCGCCTACGCCCGCCCCACCGAACGCATCATCACCATCGAGGAGTCCGCCGAGCTCCAGCTCCCGCAGCCCCACGTCGTCCGCCTCGAAGGCCGACCCGCCAACGTCGAGGGCCGCGGCGCCTACACCATCCGCGACCTGGTCAAGAACGCCCTCCGCATGCGCCCCGACCGCATCATCATCGGCGAGGTCCGTGGCCCCGAAGCCATGGACATGCTCCAGGCCATGAACACCGGGCACGACGGCTCCCTCTCTACCCTCCACGCCAACGTCCCCGCCGACGCTGTCAAACGCCTCGAAGCCCTCGTCCTCATGGCCGTCGACATGCCCATGCGCGCCATCCGCGAACAGATCGTCACCGCCGTCGACCTCATCGTCCAGGTCACCCGGCTCCCCAACGGCCGACGCCGCGTGACCCACATCTCCGAGATCACCGCCATCGACCCCGACACCAACGAGATCCGCCTCGAAGACATCTTCACCCTCCGCAATCCCGAACAACCCGCCCTCCGACACTCCGGCTACCTCCCGTCCTTCACCGACGAACTCCTCCACCGCAACTGCTTTGACGTGAACGTCTTCCTCTAAAGCCACTCAACCTCACAGCCGCGATGCGACGCATCGCAGGCGCGTCGCCAACCACCTATCACCCGACGCCGACATGGACCACACCCCCTACCTCGTCGCCATCTCGCTGCTCACCTTCGCCGCCGCCTTCCTCGGCATCTACTTCGGCTACCGCCCCGCACTCGCTTGGCACGCCCGACAGGAAGACCTCTACGACAACGTCCTCCGTCGCCAGCTCCTCTTCGACATCGAACCCCGCCTCGTCTTCATCCTCAACCTCAGCACCATCGCCCTCACCTTCATCGCCGCCTACTTCCTCTCCGGCCAGCTCATCATCGCCCTTGTGCTCGCCGCCGCCGCCTTCTTCCTCCCCAACCTCCTGTTCAAACACCTCGCCTACAAACGCCGCGAGAAACTCAACCGCCAGCTCGTCGACGGCCTCACCACCCTCGCCTCAGGCGTCCGGGCCGGCCTCAACCTCACCCAGTCCATGCAGCTCGTCGTCGATAACCACACCGGCCCCATCAAACAAGAGTTCGGCCAACTCCTCCGCGAATACTCCATGGGCCTCGACCTTAACCAGGCCATGCGCAACGCCGCCAACCGCATCGGCTCACCCCTCTACCGCCTCACCTTCACCGCCATCGAGATGCACCGCCTCCGCGGCGGCGACTCCGGCGAATCCATGGACCGCATCGCCGAGTCCGTCCGCGAGATCCAACGCCTCGAAGGCAAGCTCGACGCCATCACCTCCCAGGGCCGAACCCAGGCCAACATGATGGCCGTCATGCCCATCGTCCTCCTCGGCATCCTCTACCTGATGATCCCCGAACAGGTCGGCCTCCTCTTCACCGACCCCACCGGCCGCATCATCCTGCTCATCGTCCTCGGCCTCATCGCCCTCGGCCACGCCTGGATCAAGAAGATCATGAAGATCGATATTTAGTCATCTCGCTATAAAGCCGCGACCGTTGGTCGCGGCCGCCTCCCGGCTGTTTGCAATAGAACCCAATAGCCCAAACCCCAGCGCACACCCCATGCTCCTCATCCCCCTCATCGCCAGCCTCGCCGTCTTCGCCGCCGTCTTCCTCACGGTCTACGCCGTGTTCCGCCACCCCGTCCCCGCCGAGCCCCCCGCCCACCGCCGTGTCGCCCGCGCCCTCGGCACCGACACCGACACCCTCTTCGAGAACCCCCTCTTCGCCCCGCCTCTCAACGTCGCCGCGGGCTTCGCCGGCCGTATCAACATCCCCACCCTCCGCAAACGCATCCGCCAAGACCTCGACGCCTCCGGCAACCCCGCCGCCTACACCGTCAACCAATACCTCGCCATCTGCCTCATCACCGCCGCCATCACCGCCGTCGCCGGCTCACTCCTCGCCGAACTCCTCGTCGGCGGCATCCTCCACCTCAGCCTCGCCGTCTTCGCTGTCCTCGGCTTCTACGTCCCGCTCATCGTCCTCAAATCCACCGCCAACAAACGCGTCGCCGCCATCGCCAAACAGCTCCCCTACACCCTCGACCTCGTCGCCCTCGTCATGGCCGCCGGCTCGTCCTTCACCGAAGCCGTCGAAACCCTCATCCGCGACGACCCCGACGACCAGCTCAACCAAGAACTCCAACTCGCCCTCGCCGAGATCGAGTTCGGCTCCACTCGCGCTCAGGCCCTCGACAACCTCGCCCGTCGTATCCCCCTCGAAACCCTCCGCTCCGTCGTCGGCGCACTCAACCAGGCCGACAAGCTCGGCACCCCCCTCTCCAAAATCCTGAAGCTCCAGGCCGACATGCTCCGCATGCACCGCTCCGTCCACGCCGAGAAACTCTCCGCCTCCGCCAGCCTCCGTATCCTCATCCCGTCGATGCTGATCCTTATCGCCGTCGTCATCGCCATCTTCGCCCCCCTCGTCATGGGGTTCATCCAAAGCGGCGGCCTCTTCTAATACACACTGCTTCCCCGTGTAGCGGGAGACGCGAAGCGTCCCGCTCCTCTCCCACCATAAACTCCCCACATGCCCGACGACGCCCCACCCCCAAAACCCACTCCGCCCCTCCGCATCCAGGTCCTCGTCGGCCCCAACGCCAACCAGATCCTCCAGTTCGACGCCTCCCCCATCACCTTCGGCCGCGTCCCCGGCAACGCCCTCGTCCTCGACGACCCCATCGTCTCCCGGCAACACGGCCAACTCGTCTGCGACCCCACCACCGGCTGCTGGTCACTCCACAACGCCTCCACCAACGGTACCCAACTCAACCGCAAGACCGTCAAGAACAAACCCCGCCCCCTCTCCGCCCCCGGGGGCTCTGACACTCTATCTATCGCCGGCAACCCGATCCTCCAGATCACCGTCCTCCCCCCCACCGCAGACCCCAACGCCGCCGACACCGCCGCTGCCGAGGCTGGCCCGACCATCGTCCAGGCCCCCAAACCCAAACGCAAAAAACTCTGGCTCGGCATCGGCATCTACCTCGGGCTCATGGCCGTCGTCTTCGTCGTCCTCCTCACCGCCTTCGGCGAAGACGACCAAGACCCCACGCAGACCGGCTTCCAACCGCTCACCGACGACCAGATCAAACAGCTCATCGAACAAGACCCCGAGGCCCGCACCCCCGACCCCACCGCCTACAGCACTAACCTCCTGCGTGCCCGCCGGTTCTTCGCCGAGAGCCGCACCAACCCCGAGACGATCTACTTCGCCTACGAGGCCTACCGCGCCGCCATGGCTGTCAACGACGGCACCCTCGACGACCCCGCCGACGTCACCCGCTACTACACCGCCATGGCCGACCTCGTCCAGTCCGTCACCGCCGCCTACAACGTCGGCCAAGCCCAGTTCAACCAACGCCAGTTCGACGACGCCGCCGACACCTTCAGCCGCATCCGCGACGACCTCTACCGCGCCAACTCCGGCGAGCTCCGCCGAAATCTCGGCCAATTCATCGCCGCCTCCATCCGTAACGCCGACGATTGACGCCATCCTCCCCACCGTTTAGCGGTTGACGCGAAGCGTCCCGGTCCGCGCTGCCACCCACGTCACCCCCGCACTCCCATCGGCAACCCCTGCTGCCGCTTGATCCGATCCACCGCCGCCACCAACCGCGGCTCGACATCACCCTCCGGAACCCCTTGGATCGTCGCCAGCTCACGCCGATCCAGATACCCGAACGACTCCCGGTGCCGCCGCACCAAGCCACGCTCCACCTCAACCAAAGCCGCATAAGCCTCGAACGTATCCAAGGGTTTCAACCCTTCCACGCCGTTCTCTTTCAGGAACGCTGCGTGCGAAGCCGCGTACTGCGACGCCGGAAACCCTAACCCCACCACCCACACCCGTACGTCATCGGGCGACGTCGTCCGCACTGTCACCGCATCCCGCGTCACCCACACCTCCCCCGCCTCCGTCTGACTCCACACACTCACCGTCCGCGTCACCGGCTCGGGCCCCTTCAACTCCACCCCCACCGGCATCACCGCCGGCATCAGCCACTCCAACACCGCCACCGACAACCCGTCCGCCGCCACCCACGCCCGCCGATAGGCAACCTCCCGTGTCTCACCCCCACGCACCGGCACCCGCACCACCGCATCCCCCAACACCCCCAACCCCGCTTCACTCAACGACGCCCCCGCCTGCTCAAACCACGCCAAACCCTCCCCCGGCACCCCTGGCGCCCGATCCGCCTCCACCCGCACCAACGCCACCCCCTCTTTCACACCCCCCTCGACCCGGCGAAACAACCCCTCCGCCACCTCCTCCTGCTGCCGCCGCTCCGACCGAAACAGGAAGTAAAAGAACACGATCGGCGCCACGACCAGCGATAGGAAGATCAACCCCCCCATCACCAGCAACAACGGCAACTCATCCCGCGGGATCGACAGCATCCCCCAACCATATCACCACCCCCTCACCACCGTGTAGCGGCAGACGCGAAGCGTCCCGGTCTTACTCACTGCTATCGCACACACAACCGCCAACCGCTAAACAACCCCCATATCATGCCCCTATGACCGCAACCCCTACCACCCCATCCACTCAACTCCCCCCCGCCCACACCGTCCCCGACGCCCGCGGCTACTTCGGACCCTTCGGCGGCACCTACATCCCCGAAACCCTCCACCACGCCATCGCCGAGCTCGCCGACGAATACACCAAAGCCAAGGCCGACCCCGCCTTCGCCGACCAGATGGCCACCCTCAACCGCGACTACATCGGCCGCGCCACCCCCCTCCAGTTCGCCCCACGACTCACCGAGAAAAGCGGCGGTTGCCAAATCTGGCTCAAAAGAGAAGACCTCGCCCACACCGGCGCCCACAAAATCAACAACGCCATCGGCCAGTGCCTCCTCGCCCTCCGCATGGGCAAGACCCGCATCATCGCCGAGACCGGCGCCGGCCAGCACGGCACCGCAACCGCCACCGCCGCCGCCAAGTTCG